>CAWFSD010000014.1:0-105600 GCA_963818245.1 uncultured Planctomycetota bacterium | reverse complement strand
CCCGCTTCGCCAGGGTGAACTCCGGCAGCCGGATCAGTTCGCCGCCCTTGAGCGCCGATTCGTGCGCGAGGATGCCGACGCAGGTCCAGTTCGCCGACTGGCGGGCGTTGGGGTAGGGATCGCGACCCTCGTTCAACGCGGAGACGAACTCGTGCACCAGGTGCGGGTGCGACCCGCCGTGGCCCGCACCCTGGATGAAGGACAGGTGCTTCTTGCCGTCGCCGTCGTAGACGCCCTTGGTGGTGAAGCCGCGGATCGCCTCCGGCAGGCGGTGCGCGTAGTCGGGCACCTTCACGCGCTGGGCGATCTCGTGCTCCGGCTTCTTGGCGGTGTGGATCACCGGGTCCTCGCCCTCGATGAGCGGCCACTCGAAGGACTTCTTCGAGCCGTAGACGTCGAAGCTCTCGCGGTACTGGCGCGCGGTGTCGAACAGCGAGCGGTGGATGCGCCCGACCACGTCGCTGTTGCGCAGCTTGATGTGGCAGGTCTCGACCGCGAAGGGCGAGTTGTACTTCGGGATCAGGTCCTCGCGGATGCGCCCGGAGCCGAAGCACGACACCGTCTCCGCCTCGCGCATTGGTCAGCGCCAGCACCGGCCCGACGCAGTGCGTGGCGTAGTGCATCGGCGGCAGGCCGGGC
This sequence comes from uncultured Planctomycetota bacterium, assembly GCA_963818245.1. Lineage (GTDB taxonomy): Bacteria > Planctomycetota > UBA11346 > UBA11346 > UBA11346 > BOG-1363. Next base: position 104,961 of record CAWFSD010000014.1, on the reverse strand, counting down.
CAGTAGTTGGGCCAGCCGTCCATGTCCTGCTGGTGGCTGGCCTGCAGGAACTGCACGCGGCCGAGTTCGCCCTTGTCGTACAGCTCCTTGGCGAACAGGTACTCGCGGGCGTAGACCACGGTCTCGGCCATCATGTAGCGCTTGCCGGTCTTCTCGCTCAGCTCGACGATCTGCCGGCACTCCTCGACGGTGGTCGCCATCGGCACCGTGCACATCACGTGCTTGCCGGCCTTCAGCGCGGCGATGGTCTGCCGGCCGTGGTCGGGGATGGGCGTGTTGATGTGGACGAAGTCGACGTCGGGGTCCTTCAGCACGTCGGCGTACTCGGTGTAGCGCTTGGCGATGCCGAAGGCGTCGCCGACGGCCTTGAGCTTGGCCGGGTCGCGCTGGCAGATCGCGTACATCTCGGCGTCCGGGTGGCGCTGGTAGATGGGGATGAATTCGGCGCCGAAGCCGAGACCGATGATGGCGACGCGGGGTTTGCGGGGCATGGGGTTCCTTGGGAGGCGTTAGGCGCGAGTTGCGAGTGGCGATTGCGAGTTGCGAGACACGAGACGCGAGACGCGAGGTACTGGGATGAGGCTGGAAGCGAGGGACGAAGGTCGTGCGGCGCGATGCGAGGTGCGGAGCCGCGCCCGCTCACTGCACCTTCTTCACCTCCTCCACCGTCCACGGCGCCTTGCGCGCCTGCTCGGCGGCGCGGATGGCCTTGACGGTGTCGACCTGCACCGGGGGGGCGTCGTTGCCCCACTCGTGGCGCACGTAGGTCAGGATCTCGGCGACGGCGGTGTCATCGAGGGCGTCCTTCCAGGGCGGCATCTCGAGGGCGAAGGTCACGCCCGCGGCGGTGATCGGGCCCTTCACGCCGTGCAGCACGAAGCGCGCCAGGCGGCTTTCCGGGCCGTTCACCCACTCCGACTTGGCCAGCGGCGGCGCGACCGCGGCCAGGCCCATGCCGTTCGGCTGGTGGCAGGCGATGCACAGCAGGCTGTAGCGCGCCTTGCCGGACTCGAAGCGCTTCTGCTCGGCCTCGGGCAGGGGCGCGGCGGTCGCCGCCGCCGGCTTCACCGCCGCGCCGCCCGCCCAGCGCGTGGTCAGCGCGCCGAGCGGCGCCTGCAGCGCGGTCGGCAGCCGGCCCGCGGCCAGCGGCGAGCGCGCGCCTGCTCCTTGGCGCCGAGGTCGGCGGGCAGGTCGCGCTCGTTCCAGCCTTCGACCAGGCCGTCGAGGATGGCCTTGGCCAGGCCGCGGTCGACGCCGGCCAGGCCGCCGATCAGCGCGGCCTGCTCCGCAGGCGCGGCCTGGTGCGCGAAGTTGCGCGCCACCATGCGCTCGAGCGCGCCGGTGGCGCCCGCCGGCGCGCTCGGTGATGGTGACGTCGTCGTACCAGGCGGTGCCGGTCGACCTGCCCCAGCCGCCGAACAGGCAGTTGACCTCCAGCGAGGTCGCCTGCCCGGAGTCGAAGTCCATGGTCACCCGCTTCCAGTCGCTGGTGCCGGTGACGGCCGCGGACTTGGCCGGGTTGAGGTTGAGGTTGAAGAGCGCGCCCGTCGCCTTGGCCACGCCCTTGGTCCTGATCCAGCCGGTCAGCCGGTACGCGGTGTGCGGCTTGACCGGGATGGTGGTGATCCAGCTCGCGTCCGCGCCCTCCTGCGAGGTGATGCGCACCGCGTGGCCGTGGCGGCCCTGGTCGACGGCGAACTCCGCCTTGCCGCCGTAGGTGCACGGCGCCCAGCCGAGCGGCTTGCCGTCGGCGAGGTCCTCGAAGCCGCGGCTCGGCGCCAGGTTGGTGCCGCCGGTGCCGTCGTCGTCGGCGAGCGGCAGGGTCACGCCGCTCTTCAGCTCCGCGGCCAGGAAGCCGGCGGCGTGGTGGGCGGCGGCGATCGCCAGGGCGTTCGGCAGGTACTTGTCGCCCAGCACCTCGGGCCGGCGCGCCTGCGCAGCCAGCGCGGCGCCCAGGGCCGCATCGGCCGGCTGGTCGGCGGCGGCCAGGAAGGCGGCCAGGCGCACGTTGAGGTCGGCGTCGGCGAGGATGCCCGACGCCACGATCGCGGCGGCGCTGGCCGCGCCCGGCGGCAGCACCTGCACCGCGTTGCGGCGCACCGCGGCGGAGGGGTGGTTGAGGTCGGCGACCGCGGCCGCCAGCGCGTCGCCGCTCAGCGCCTTCAGCCCGTGCAGCGTCCACAGCGCGTGGATCGCGCCGCCGTTGATGCCGATCGCGTCCATGCCCTGGTCCTTGGCCAGCGCGATCAGCGCCGGCACCACGTCGGTCTTGCCGCGCTCGACCAGCAGGCGCTGCGCGGTCAGGCGCCAGAACAGGTTGTCGTTGGCCAGCGTCGCGGCGAGCTGCGCGCCGTCGGCCGGGTCCAGCTTCAGCGCGGGCGCCGGCTTGGCGCCGCGCCACACCACGCGGTAGATGCGGCCGTGCTGGTTGTCGCGCAGCGGGTTGACGTGCGCGCCGCCGGCGCCGGTGGTGGTGGCGAAGCCGCCGTGGTCGGGGCTGGGCGTGGGGTTGTGCTGGATGATGAAGTTGTACCAGTCGCCGACCCACAGCGCGCCGTCCGGGCCGACCTCGCTGAACACCGGCGCGACCCACTGCTCCTCGCTGGCGAGCAGGTTGATGCCGTCGGGGCCCTCGGTCCAGCCCGAGCCGTCGCGCTCGAGGAAGCCCTGGTGGACGAGGTGCATGGTCGGCTCGTTGACGAAGGCGCGCGCGGTTCCAGTAGCGCTGCGGGAAGGCGCGCGCGGTGTACAGGTTGTGGCCCGCCGCGGCGGTGAAGCCGCCCATCACGTCGACCTGGCGGATCTTGTCGGTCAGCGGGTGCGCCGCGAAGTGCGAGTCCATCTTCACCGAGTTGAGCACCGCCGGGTCGTCCATGCCCACCACGCCGCGCGCGTAGGGCTGCGGGATGGGCGTGTAGAAGTGGTGGGCGTTGTTGGCGGTCGAGCCGAACAGCTCGCCCGCCTCGTTGAAGCCCATGCCCCAGGTGTTGTTGTTGTACTGGCCGAGGAACTGCATCGCCGCCCTAGGTGCGCGAGAAGCGGTAGATGCCCTGCCGGAACTCGAGGGCGTCGCCATCGACCTTGCCCTTGAAGCCGGCGTAGCCGACCGACCCGTAGACGCGGTTGTCGAAGCCGTAGTGCAGGTTCGACGGTCCGGCGTGGGTGTCGCCCTTGCTCCACATGTCGGTGAACACGCGCTCGCGCACGTCGGCCTTGTCGTCGCCGTCGGTGTCCTTGAGGAAGATGAAGTCCGGCGCCTGGGAGACCAGCACGCCGCCGTTCACCAGCACGATGCCGGTGGGGATGTTCAGGTGGTCGGCGAAGACCGTGAACTTGTCGGCCTTGCCGTCGCCGTCGGTGTCCTCGCAGATGACGATGCGGTCGTGGCCCTGGTCGCGGTCGGTGAACACCGAGGGGTAGTCGGTGGTCTCGACCACCCACAGGCGGCCGCGGTGGTCCCAGGTGAAGGCGATCGGCTTGACGATGTCGGGCTCGCCGGCGAACAGCTGCAGGTCGAAGCCGGGCTCGGTGTGGATGTAGTCCATCGAGTCCTTGGCCGCGAGCGGCAGCTGGTACTGCGGGTACGGCGTGCGCTTCTCGTAGTTCTGCACCGTCGGGCGCGGCTCCATGACCAGCGGCGCGCGCTTGGCGCGGCGCGGGCGTCGGCGACGGTCGGCATCCAGGATCGGCTTGGCCTTGTCGCCGATCGCCCAGGCGGTGCCGCGCACGATCAGGTCCTGGAAGGCGGGGTCGCACCAGGTGCGCTCGTCGTGCCCCGAAGCGGTGTAGAACACCCGGCCCTTGCCCTGCGTGCGCACCCAGGTCCACGGCTCGTCGCCGGCCGGGTCCTTGCGCACCGCCAGCACGGTGCGGCCGGCGGTGTTGTGGTCGGCGTGCACGTAGGTCTCGTCCCAGGTGCTGTAGCCGGCGAAGCCCATCATGATGGGGTGGTCGTGGGCGGTGATCTCGGGCGCGAACACCGCGGTCGCGTGGCTCTTGAAGCGCGCGCCCATCAGGTCGACCAGCGCCTTGGTGTTGCCGAAGCAGGCCGAGGCGCAGTGGATCGGGACGAAGGCGTGGCCGGACTCGACGTAGTCGATGATCGCCTTCTCGAGCGCGGGCGAGGCGTTGTCGATGTTGGCGTAGACCAGCAGCGCGTCGTAGCGGTCGAGCTTGCCGCCGAGCAGGTCGTCGACCTTCTCGGTGTAGGTCGGCGCGAAGCCGGCCGCGAGCAGGTGGTTCTGGATCCAGCCGAAGCGCTTGGCCGGCTCGTGGTGGCCCTTGTCGCCCAGGAAGAGGATGGGCAGGCCGTCGGCGGCCTGCGCTGCGGGCGCTCCCGGCACCAGGGCCAGTGCCAGGATGATCAGGGCGGCGCCGAGCGGGCGGGCATGGTCGCACCGACGATGGGCGCAGGGGGTTCCACATGAGGTGCACTCCAGGATGGGGAAGGATACCTCATCTTAGGCAGACGCAGGTGGCGTCTATGAGGTCTTTGTCCTCCATGATGAGGTTTTTTACCGATCGCGGGCCAGACGACGGAGTTGGCTCTCCCACGATCGCGACTCCAGTCCGAACGGAAAATTCCTGTAGATAATATTATTTATTAAGCAAGAAACAGTATAGACACCTGGCCGACAGGCCTCGGTGATGCCTCCGCAAGGGGTGTCCGCGTGGGCGCGCGCTGAGCGCATCCGTGAGATTTTCACAGGTGGACCCGCTTGTCCCGCCCGCCCCGGTGCCGACGCTGGTGCGCATGCGTCGCCGTCTGCGTGTCGCCCTGCTCGTCGAGACCAGCAACGGCTACGCGCGCAATCTGCTGCGCGGCGTGATCGGCTACATGCGCGAGCACCGCCCGTGGTCGATCTTCCTCTCCGAGCACGGCCGTGGCGAGGCTCCGCCGGCCTGGCTGGGGCGCTGGCAGGGCGACGGCATCATCGCGCGCATCGAGAACCAGGACATCGCCAAGGCGGTGCAGGCGGCGCGCGTGCCGGCGGTCGACGTCAGCTCGGCGCGCCTGGTGCCCGACCTGCCGTGGGTCGAGACCGACGACGTCGCCATCGCGCGCCTGGCCCGCGACCACCTGCGCGAGCGTGGCTTCCGGCGCTTCGCCTTCTGCGGCGATGCGCGCTTCCAGTGGTCGATCTGGCGGCAGGAGGCCTTCATCGCCGGCCTGCGCGAACTCGGCCACGACTGCGCCGTCTTCCCCACCCGCCGCAAGGAGGAGCCCGACCGCGAACTGGCCCGCCTCGGGCAGTGGATCGCCGCCCTGCCCAAGCCGGTCGGGGTGATGGCCTGCTACGACCTGCGCGGCCGTCAGGTCCTCGACGCCTGCCGCGAGGCGGAGATCGCCGTGCCCGACGAGGTGGCGGTGGTCGGCGTGGACGACGATGAACTGATTCTGCGAGCTCTGCGACCCGCCCCTGTCCAGCGTCCAGCCCGAGGCGGTGCGCACCGGCTACGAGGCGGCGCGCCTGCTCGACGGCCTGATGTCCGGCAGCGACCCCCGCGAGCGCACGGTGCGCGTCCCGCCCCGCGGCGTGGCCACGCGCCGCTCCAGCGAGGTGCTGGCCATCGACGACGCCGAGATCTCCGCCCTGGTGCGCTTCATCCGCGACAACGCCTGCGACGGCATCGACGTCGGCACGCTGCTGCTGCGCACGAAGCTGACCCGGCGCGTGCTCGAGAACCGCTTCAAGGCGCTGTTCGGCCACACTCCGCACGAGCAGATCCTGCGCGTCAAGCTCGCGCGCGTGAAGGAGCTGCTGCGCGACACCGACCTGCCGCTGACCGCCATCGCCGAGCGCAGCGGCTTCATCCACGCCGAGTACCTGAGCGTGGTGTTCAAGAAGAAGGTCGGGGTGACGCCGAGCGCCTTCCGGGAGCGGCGGATCGGGTGAGGTCCGCTTCCGGCGTCATTCCGTTGATCGGCGGGCATAGCCGCAGAGACGCAGAGCTGCAGAGAGAGCCGCAGAGGAGAGCGAACAGCACGGGACGCCGGTTCCGGTGCCATTCCGTTGATCGGCAGGTATGGCCGCAGAGAGGCAGAGGTGCAGAGAGGGCCGAAGAGGAGTGCGGACAGCAGGGGACGCCCGGCTCGAAATCCCTGCATCCATGCGGGGGAACTCCCAGCAGCGCCGTGGTCACCGGCCCTGAGCTTCCCCTCTGCGGCCCTCTCCGCATCTCTGCGTCCCTGCGGCGACACCCCTCGGTCGCGCGGCCGCCGCAACCAACCGCGATCAGCCGTCCGCCCCGCTCTCCATCCCCGCGTTCATCTTCTTGTAGATGATCGCCAGGATCAGCAGCACGCGGATGCGCTTGCGCTTGGAGAGGTGCGAGAACAGCCCGCGCACGTTGGCCAGTCCCAGGTCGACGCTCACCCCCTGGAGGTGCGCGAGGCGCACCAGGTCGTCGAGGTCGTCGCCGTTGATGCGCTCCTGCATCCAGTTGGCGAGGGCGTCGGCGGCGCGCGCGATGTGCGTGCGCACCTGGCGCGTGGTCAGGCCCCAGGCGTGCGCCAGGCTCTCCTGCTTGGCGCCGAGGATGATCCAGCCGTGCAGCATGCGCACGCCGGGCAGCAGGTGCGGCTCGGCGCTCTCGGTGAAGCGCTCGTAGACGTCGCGCGCGTACTCGGGCAGCACCTGGAGGAGGGCCTCGCCGGGCTGGTCCGCGGCCGGCGCCTCGGGCTCGGCGTCCAGCCGCGCCGCGTCGCGGTTGCGGCGGCGCAGGTGCTTGAAGTAGCAGTTGCGGATCGCCGCCTTGAAATACGGCCGGAACGGCCGCGTGGGATCGTACTTGTCGACGATCACGCTCTGCAGGCGGATGAGGATCTCGTGGGTGAGGTCGTCCAGGTCCTGCGCCGCGCAACCCAGGCCGCCCAGGTAGTGGCGCACCGGCTTCTCGTAGTAGATCCAGCGCACGCGCGACGGCAGCGGCAGGTCGCCGCCGCGCAGCATGTCGCGATCGGTGACGGCGTCGTCCATGCGCTGCGGGCCGGTGCGCTGCATCAGGCGCAGCACCTCGCTGGGGATGCGCTCGGCGGCGGCGCCGGCCAGCAGCGAGGTCGAGCTCTCGTGTTCACCCGGTGGCGGCATGGGCGGATCGGGCTCCCGGGCGGGTTCTACGGCGCAGGTGCGAGGCGTCCAGACCGCTGACTGTACCCTACGGAAGCGGTGAGTGTCAAAGCGCTCAGCGACCAGCCCCTTCGTTGCGGTGCCGCTCCGCCAACACCCGGGGCGTGCGTCAAGCGGCGTTAAACACTATCAATACTATAGTATTATTAGGATTAGGCCGACTCCGGCCTAGCGTGGGCGTGCGATGCGCGACGTCATCCTCATTATCCCTGCGCTGGTGAAGGGCGATCACGTGGTGCCGCCATCCGGGGCCGACGCGAAGCGCCTGGTGCATCCGGGAAGCGTGCAACCGTTCCATGTGCACCGCATGAAGCGTCCGCGCTGGCGCTGATGGCGGGTCCCCGCTGCCGCTGCACCAGTCACCAGCGTTCGGGCAACTTCCTCTTTTCGCCAACGCGCGGATAGCTCCCTGCGGCGCATCGTGCCCGGCCTCCAGCTCGTACGCCCCTGCGAACCGCGGCTCCGCCAGCGGCTTCCTCTTTTGCGGCCCCCGCGACTAGGTGACGACGGACCTCCATGCTGACCACCGATCCCTCTGCGCAGCTCCGGCCCGGCGTCGCCGCCACCATCACCGCGGTTCCTGCGGCGGCGGCGGCGTCGACGAGCTGCCTGGCCTGCCGCGTTGACGGGCGCGTCATCGCCGTGCCCGCGGCGGCGGTGGAGCGCGTCGCCGACCTCGAGGTGCAGCCGCTCTTTCCTGCCTGCCCCGCGTGGATCGCCGGCCTGGCCTCCGATGCCGCAGCCGGATCCGTGCTGGTGCTGCGCCCGCGCGGCGCCTGGCGCGCCGGTCAGGGGCGCGCGGTGCTGGTGCGCTGCGGCGGTCGCGTGCGCTGGGCGCTCGCCATCGACGCGGTCTAGGCCGTGGGCCCGCGAACCGATGCCGGCCAGCCGGCGGACGGCTGGGACCTGCCCGCGGGCTGGCTGCGCGCGACCACCGGCGGCGAGGCCCTGCTCGATCCTGGACTCGTCCAGGCGCACCTCGATGCGGGCGGCGCGCAGCGGGGCGGCGATGGTTGACGAGGCGGTCATCCTCTTCGCCGACAGCATGGCGCCCGAGGTCCACGCCCTGGTGCTCGAAGCGTGCGCGCAGGCCAAGCTCACCCCGCACGAGTGCGGCGCCGACGGGGCCACCACCGCGCAGCGCCCGCTCTACGCCATCGGCGCGATCCCCGCCGGCGAGCGCGCCGTGCCCGCGAGCATCGCGCGCCGCCTCGACGAGCGCTTCCCCGCGGTGCCGCTGGTGATGCTGTGCGCCGAGCCGCTGGTGCGGCCGACGGTCAGCCTGCAGCACGGCCGCATCACCCTGATCGGCGCGCCGCTGACCAGCGCCAAGCTCTCCGCCCAGCTCAGCGCGCGGCCGGCGGCGGGCGGCGACACCGAGGTCATGCCGCCGGTGCGCGCGCGCGAGTACCGCGGCCCCGGCTGGTGGTCGGCGTGCCTGTGGCGGCGCGCGCTGCCGGCGCCCGGAGCGCGCCAGGAGCTGCGCCCCTTCGTCGGGCGCCGCGAGGGCGCCGGGTTCGTCGGCCTGTTCCCGACCACCGCCGGGGCGATCTTCGGCGAGGGCCTGCTCGAGGCCTTCGCCCAGGCCGACGACGCCGACGCCGAGCGGACCTTCGCCAGCGTGGTGCAGCGCCTCGACGGGCAGGCCGCGGTGGTGTGGCTGCACCCGCGGCGGCGCACCTGGTCGCTGGCGATGCCGGCGAACGGGCCCGACCTGCGCCTGCTGTCGCCGACGCGCCTGCCGCAGCGCTGGCGCCTGCGCGGCGACGGGGGGCGCGCCGGGTCCGGCACGGTGATCCGCACGCTGCCCGCGGTCGGCGACGACGTGATCGTCGCGGTCTCGGCCGCGACCGGTCCGGCGCGCCGCCCCGGCCGCGACGAGCTCGCCGACCTGCCCCTCGCGGGCGGCCCGACCGTGCTCGACCGCCTCGAGGAGCGCCTGCAGCGCGACCCCGCCTGCGAGGCCGCCCTGATCGTCGAGGCGCGCCCATGAGCGACGCGCCGCGCATCCTCGGGATCGACGACAGCCTGACCATCCGCAAGCTGCTCGAGCTGTCCTTCGCCGGCGGCGAGCACGCGCTCGAACTGGCCAGCACCGGCGCCACCGGCCTGGCCCAGGCGCTGCGGGCGCCGCCCCGGCTGATCCTGCTCGACTACGTGCTGCCCGACATGAAGGGCATCGACGTGTGCACCGCGCTGGCGCGCGATGAACGCACGCGCGGCGTGCCGGTGATCGTGATGTCCGCGAAGTGCGACGACGTGCGCGCCCAGTTCAAGGGCCTGGAGTCCGTGGTCGGCTTCATCGCCAAGCCGTTCACCCCGCCGGCGATCGTCTCGCTGGTGCGCGGCGTCCTCGGCGGTGCGCCGGCGCGCGCCCAGGCCGCCGGCGCGTCCGCCAGCGGCTTCACCTTCGCCGAGCAGGAGGCCGCGGCCCGCTCGCTGTTCGCGCGCCTGCGCGAGCGCTTCGCGCGCATCCCGTCCTGGTTGCCCGAGCTCGGCGGCGAGGCCCCCGACCTGTTCTTCGCCCGCCGCATCCTCACCCCGGACTGCCTCGACGGCCTGCTCGGCGCCCTCGCGCCGCTCATCGCGCGCGGGCCCGCCCCGGCGCCGGCGCCCGTCGGCCAGCTCCACGGCAGCACCGCCCTGCTGCCGCTCGAGCGGCTGCTGGGCGAGCTCGCCGACCAGCAGCGCACCGGGGTGCTGACCCTGACCCGCGAGGACGCCCAGACCCTGGTCTACATGCAGCGCGGCGAGATCGTGCTCGCCACCGCCAGCGGCCGCGACGATTCCGCGCTGCGCGCGGCGGTCGGCGCCAGCCGCCAGCTGCTGTCGGCGGCCCAGGCCGAGCAGGAGCGCAGCGGGCGCCCGGCGCTGATCGCCCTCGCCGAGGCGGGGCGCATCTCCGCCGAGGAGCTGCCGGCGATGCTGCGCGCCGCCGGGCGGCGCGCGCTGCTCGAGGCGGTCGACGCCGGGCCGTGCGCGTTCGCCTGGAACGACCAGGCGGAGCTGCCCGACTTCGTGCGCACCCACGGCCAGGCCATCCCGGTCGAGCAGCTGCGCCTCGAGCGCATGCGCGGGGTCGACGACTGGTCGCAGGTCGAGCTCGCGGTGGGCTCGCACGACCTGGTCTTCCGCCGCGCCGCCAGCTTCACCAAGCGGCTGGAGCGCTTCACCCTCGAGGACGTCGAGCGGCGCATCCTGACCCTGGTCAACCAGCGCAACTCGGTGAAGCAGATCATCGACCGCTCGCGCGCGCCGACCTTCGAGGTCTTCCACGTGCTGTTCCGCCTCGCCCAGGTCGGCCTGATCGAGCCGGCGGGGGGCGAGGCCTCCGCGTCCCGGCCGGCGGTCGAGCGCGGCCGCCCGGTGCTGATCCTCGAGCGTGACGCCGAGGGCGTGGTCGCGCCGCTGACCGGCTTGCTGAAAGCGCGCGGCACGCCGCTGGTCGCGGTCGAGTCCGCGGCGCGCCTCGGCGAGCGCATGCTGCGCGAGCGCCCGCAGATGGTCATCGCCAACCCGGCCGCCGGCGGCGACCTGGCCGCCCTGGCGAAGCAGGCGCGCGCGCACGTCGAGACCTCGGACCTGATGCTGGTGGCGCTGCTCGACGCGCCCGACCAGGCGGTGCCGGCCGGCTTCGACGTCGGTCTCGCCAAGCCGGTCGCCTGGCAGGACCTCGAGCGCCTGCTCGACGCGCCGCCCGCGCACGCCCCACCCCCGCTCGCCGCCGCCACGGCGTGAACCCGCTTTTTGGAGCCAGCATGAGCCGCGTCCTGATCATCGATGACATCCTGACCGACCGCAACCTGATGGGCCAGGTGGTGTCCGCCTCGGGCCACCAGGTCGAGTACGCCAGCGACGGCGAGGAGGGCTTCACCAAGGCCAAGGCGCTGAAACCCGCGCTGATCCTGCTCGACGTGGTGATGCCGCGCAGCGACGGCTTCGCCACCTGCCGCAAGCTCAAGAAGGACCCCGAGACCGCCGCCATCCCGGTGCTGATGGTCTCGTCCAAGGGCGGCGACTCCGACCGCGTGTGGGCGCAGCGCCAGGGCGCGAGCGGCTACGTCACCAAGCCCTTCACCCCGGAGTCGCTCAAGAGCGCCTTCGGCTCGTTCATCTGAGGACCGGTCGTGGCGACCTCCATCATCGGCGACCTGGGCGCGCGCGGCGCGCCCGACGTGGTCGGCGGTCCCGTGGCCATCGTGACCGCCCCCGCGGCGCCGCTGCCGGTGGGCGTGACCGGCCTGTGCGTGTTCACGGTCGGCGGCGAGCGCTACGCGCTGCACGTCGCCTTCGTCGCCGAGGTGGTGGCCGCGCTGCGCACCGTGCCGGTGCCGCTCGCGCCGGCGGCGCTGGTCGGCCTCGCCAACCTGCGCGGGGTCCCGCTCGAGGTCCTCGACGCCGGGGCGCTGCTCGCCGTGCCGGGCGCGCCGCCGGCCGCCGCGCACGGCGCGGTGGTGGTGTTCAGCGGCGGCGGCCTGCGCGTCGGTCTCCTGACCGGGCGCATCGAGGCCGTCCTGGGCGACGACCGCCCCGCCACGGCGCTGGCCGCGCGCGGCGGCGACCACCCGCTGGTCGCCGGCATCCTCGAGCACGCCGGCGGCCTGGTCACCGTGCTCGACGGCGCGGCGCTGGCCGAGCGCATCGGCTCCCTGCGCATGCGCCGCGCCGAGGCGGCGCCGTGATCCGCCCGCCCGCGCCCACGTTCCCCGTCCCCGTCCCCAGGAGTCCGCCATGAAGCGCAACGCCATCATCCTCGCCAGCGTCGCCGCGGTCGCCGCCGTCGCCGCCGCCGCCCTGCTCGCGCGCGCTCCGGCCAAGGCCGCCGAAGCGCAGGCCGCCGCGGCCGCCGGCCAGGAGCTGTCCGGCACCATCACCGTCGAAGGGTCGCCGTCGCTGACCCAGATCACCCGCCTGATCGGCAAGAAGTTCAGCGAGCAGCACCCCAAGGTCAGGATCGCCACGGTGACCAGCCACACCGAGCACGGCGTGCAGCGCCTGGTCGCCGGCAAGGCGGCCCTGGCCAGCGCCTCGCGCCCGATCCGCGACGCGGAACTCGCCACCGCGCAGCGCGGCGGCATCGGCGTGGTCGAGCTGACCGTGGCCTTCTCGGGGCTGGCGGTGGTGGTGGCGAAGAGCAACGAGTTCGCCCAGGACATCACCACCGAGGAGCTGCGGCTGATCTGGGAGGACCGCAGCCGCATCCGGCTGTGGAGCGACCTGCGCGGCAACTGGCCGGCCGAGCCGATCGTGCTGATCGGCCAGGACCTCGACTCCGACAGCTACGCCTTCTTCCACGAGACCATCCTCGGCAAGGGCCGGCGCGGCCGCCGCGACGTCGCCGGCGAGGCCGACACCGACGCGCTCATCGACAGCGTGGCCGCCAGCCCCTACGCGCTCAGCTACGTCGACCTCGAGGTGTTCAGCACCCGGCCCTCGAGCGAGCGCCTGCGCGCGCTGCCGGTCGACAACGGCGCCGGCGCGGTCGCGCCCACCGCCGACACCGTGCGCTCCGGCGACTACGCGCCGCTGTCGCGCCCGCTCATCCTCTACGTGGCCAAGGGCGCGACCGAGCGCCCCGAGGTCACCGCCTTCGTGGACTTCTACCTGGCCAACGGCAAGCAGGCCGCGGCCGGCCAGGGCGTGGTGCCGCTCTCGGACACCCTGTACCGGCTCGAGAGCTACCGCTTCCAGCGCCAGATCACCGGCACCGTCTACTGAGCCCGCCGCCGTCATCACCGCCCCCCGGAGCCCCCCGATGCCCAGCCCCGCCGCCAGCCCGCGCGCCCAGGACACCGACTACGACCACAGCCGGCGCCGGCTGTTCACCACCCTCGCGCTCAACGCGGTGTTCAACATCGCCGCGGTGGGGGTGGTCTTCTACACGGTCTACGACCAGCGCTTCAACGCGCGCACCATCGACGTGGCCGGGCGCGAGAGCACGCTGTCGCAGAGCATGACGCTGCAGGCCCTGGCGCTGTCGCGCGTGCACGGCGCCGAGACCAGCGAGGTCAGCGCCGACCTGCGCCGCAGCGTCGTGGACTTCCAGGCCGGGCTCGACGCGCTCGACGCGGGCAGCGCCGAGCTGGGCGTGCGCAAGGCGGGCTCGGCCGAGGTGCGCGCGCGCCTCGCCCAGCTGCGCGAGCTGTGGCAGCCGTTCCACGACGCCATCGAGGTGGCCATCGCCAGCCCCAAGGCGACCTCGCCGGAGTACCTGATCGCGGTGCAGTACCTGCGCTCGCAGAGCGACGAGCTGCTCGACGCCGGCAACCGCGTGGTCCAGCAGCTCAACGCCGAGGCCGGCGCCGACACCACGCGCATGATCGCGCTGGTCGCCGCCGCCCTGGCCATCAACCTCATCCTCGCCGGCCTGGTCGGCGGGCTGGCGCGCACCATCGGCAACGCCCTGGGCAACGCCCTGGCGCTCAAGCGCCGCATCGAGTCCGACAACGCCGAGCTGCAGGCCGGCATCGTGCGCATCCTCGACGCGGTGGCGCGCGCCGCCGACGGCGACTTCACGGTGCGCGCGCCGGTCACCGACGGCGCCCTCGGCAACATCGCCGACGCCTTCAACCAGATGATGGAGTCGATCGGCGAGCTGGTGAAGGAGATCAGCGGCCTGGCCGGCCGCGTCAGCAGCTCGATGGCGGTGATCTCCGACCACTCGCGCGAGATGGTGTCGGGCGCCACCGAGCAGGCCGACCGCCTCGGCGACACCAGCCAGCTGCTCAAGGCGATCAACCTGAGCATCGCCAAGGTCTCCGAGGACGCGACCATCGCCGCCTCGGCCGCCAAGCGCACCCAGGAGTCGGCGCACTCCGGCTCGGACTCGGTGCAGAACGTGGTCGCGGGCATGGACGTGCTGCGCGCCAACGTGCAGGCCGGCGCCAAGAAGGTGAAGGTGCTCGGCGACCGCAGCATGGAGATCACCGCGATCGTCGGCACCATCGCCAAGATCGCCGAGCAGACCAACATGCTCGCGCTCAACGCCGCCATCGAGGCCGCCCGCGCGGGCGAGCACGGGCGCGGCTTCAGCGTGGTCGCCGAGCAGGTGCGCCTGCTCGCGGAGCGCGCCGCCGCCGCCACGCAGGAGATCGAGAAGCTGGTCAAGACCATCCAGGTCGAGACCAACGAGTCGGTGCAGGCCATCGAGCAGCAGACCCAGGTGGTGGAGGACGAGGCCGGGGTGGTGGCGCGCGCCGGCGACGCCCTGGTGCAGATCCAGGAGGTCTCGACCCAGTCCGCCGAGCTGGTCACCGACATCAGCCAGGTCGCGCGCCAGCAGGTCGAGTCCGCCAACCAGGCGGTGCGCACCGTCGAGCAGGTCGGCGAGATCGCGCGCCGCACCATGAGCGGCGCGCAGCGCTCGCTCGGCGTCACCGACGAGCTCACCGTGCCTGTCCAAGGCGCTGCTCGGCACGCTCGGCCGCTTCAAGCTCTGAACCACCCCCCGCACGGCGGCCACATGGACCAGTTCTCCCTCGATGATGCGCGCGAGACCTTCGCGGCCGACATCGGCGCGGCGCTGGGGGCCGTGGCCGCGGCCGCGCGCGGCCTGGGCGCGCTGCCGCCGCTCGCCGCGCCGCTGGCCGCGGGCGCCGGGTCCGGGCAGCTCGGCGCCATCGCGGACGCCTGCCACGCCATGCGCGGCACCGCGTCCCTGCTGTCCGTGGCGCCGGTCGCCAGCGGCGCCGGGCTGATCGCCGAGCTGGCGCGCGAGGCGGCGGCCGCGCTCGCGCGCCTGGCCGGCGACGGCGCGCGCCTGCGCGCCATCCACACCGCCCTGCTCGCCGGCGGCGACGCCATGCGCGAGATCCTCGCGCTGGAGCTCGACAAGCGCCGCAACGCCAGCGAGGTCGCGCTCGCCGGCTTCGCGGCCACGGTGCGCCGCGCGCTCGCGCCGGCGGGCGCGGCGCCCGCGCCGCCGACCGGGCGCCACGAGGCGGACGACGAGTCCCTGCTGGTGGTGGTCACCGACACCGAGCGCTACACCAGCCCGCCGGCCGCGCCCGCCGGCGGCGCACCCGCCGCGCCCGGCGAGTTCGACTTCACCGCGCCCGCCCCGGCCGGGCCCGCCGCGCCGCCGGCGACGCTGCTCGCCGGGCTGGCGCCCGACGAGCCCGACGCGGGCGACGAGGGGGCCGGCTTCGACTTCGCGCCCGCCGGCGCGCCGCCCGCCGACTTCGCGGCCGAGCTGTGCGGCATCTTCCGCCAGGAGGCCGCCGAGTTCCTGCCGGAGCTGCGCCGCCACCTCGAGGCGCTCGCCACCGACTGCGGCGACCGCCGCGCGGCGCGCGAGCTGCAGCGCATCTACCACACCCTCAAGGGCGCCTCGGCCACCGCCGGCCTGCCCGCGGTCAGCGACCTGGCGCGCACCCTCGAGGACGCCGTCGAGCAGGTCCTCGCCGGCCGCGACGGCAGCGCCGCCGCGCAGGTCCAGCGGCTGCTCGCCCACACCAACGACCTGCTCAAGGCCAGCGGCCTGGCCGAGATCGCGGTGGTGGTGGTCGACCGCGGCGAGCACCCGAGCGAGAGCGCCTCCAGCATCTTCTACCTGCGCAACGCCGGCGACCCGAGCGCGCAGCTGCTCAACGTCTTCTGCCTGGAGAGCGCGCTGACCCTCGGCGCGGTGCGCCACACCCAGCGCGGGCTGCGCCAGGCCGATCCGGGCAGCGCCGCGTGGGACGCGCAGCGCCAGGAGCTGGCGCGGCTCTTCCACCTGCTCAAGGGTTCCGCGGTGGTCGCCAACCAGGGCGACGTCGCCAACCGCGCCGCGGCCCTGCAGGCGCTGTGCCGGCGGCGCGCGGTCGCCCTCGACCTCGCGGCGCGGCTCGCCGAGGGCATCACCGGGCTGTCGACCTGCATCGACCTGGCGATGGCGGCCGCCGGCCTCGGCGCCACCACGCCGCCGGGCACCGGGGCGGTCCACGCCAAGGCGCCGGCTGGCGCGGTGGGCGCGCCGCCGGCGCCGGCGGTGCCAGCGCCGGCCGCCCCACCGGTGCGCGAGCAGGTCAGCGCCATCGGCGACCCCCAGCTCTGGGAAGCGCTGACCCTCGAGGCGGCGGAGCTCCTCCAGGGCATCGACCGCGCCGCCGTCGCGCTGGTCGACAGCCAGCGCCCGCAGCGCGAGCTGGAGGAGCTGTTCCGCGCCGTGCACACCCTCAAGGGCGCGCTCACCACCGTCGGCGTGGCCCCGCTCGGCCGCTACCTGCACCGCGTCGAGGACCTGCTCGCCGCGCTCCAGGACGCCACCATCCTGCCGCCGCTGCGCGGCATCGCCGCGCTCGCTGCCGAGGTCCTCGGCACGGTGCGCGCCAACCTCGAGCTCATCCCGCGCGGCTGGGTCGAGATCGACCACGCGCGCCTCGAAGGCGCGATCCACGCCCTGCTCGCAGCGCCCGCGGCGCCGGTCGCCGCGGGTTCCGCGCCTTCGTCCCTGACCGCCGCCGCCCACTCGTCGCGCCAGGGCAGCGGCGCCGCGGCGTCCGCCGGGGACGTCGCCGGCGACCAGGCCGAGCGGCGCTTCGTGCGCGTGCCGGCCGAGCGCCTCGACGGGCTGATGAACCTCACCGGCGAGCTGGTGGTCAGCCGCTCGCGCATCGGCAAGCGCATCGACGGCCTGCGCCACATGCAGCGCGACCTGCTCGAGCGCAAGGACCGGCTGCTGGAGACCATCGGCACGTTCCGCGAGCGCTACGAGTTCTCGCGCGCGCGCGTCCAGCCGCGCCCGCTCGCCCGTCCGCCCGCGGGGCGGGCGGCGGGCAAGGCCGCGGCCAACCCCCCGGCGCCGGTGCCCCGGCGCGCGGCTGCGCGGCGGCGCGCTCACCGCGAACTTCAGCGACATCGAGCTCGACCGCTACGAGGACATCAACATCCTCTCGCGCAGCCTCGCCGAGATCGGCGACGACATCGCCATGCTCCACGGCCAGTTCGCCGGCGCCTGCCGCGGCATCGCCGAGGACGTCACCGCCTTCGGCGGCAGCATCGGCAGCCTGCAGGCCGAGATCACGCGCACGCGCATGGTCGCCATCGACGTGCTGTTCGCGCGCATGCGCCTGCCCATGCACGACGCCGCCGCGCGCGAGGCCAAGGAGGTCCGCCTCGAGGTCGCCGGCGGCGAGGTCGCCCTCGACAAGACCATCGTCGACGGCCTCGGCGGGGCCCTCATGCACCTGGTGCGCAACGCCGTGTCGCACGGCGTCGAGTCCCCGGCGCGGCGCGCCGCCGCCGGCAAGGAGCGCGGCGGCGTGATCACCCTCGGCGCGCGCCAGGACGCGGGCCAGGTGGTGGTGACGGTCGCCGACGACGGCGCCGGCCTCGACCTCGCGGCCCTGCACCGCCGCGGCGTCGAGCGCGGCCTGATCGCCGCCGAGACCGCCCTCGACGACCCCGCCGTGCGCGAGCTGGTCTTCGCCGCGGGCCTCAGCACGCGCGCCGAGGTCGGCCCGGTGGCCGGGCGCGGCGTGGGCTGCGACGCGGTGCGGCGCGAGGTCGAGCGCCTGGGCGGGCACGTCGCCGTGGCCAGCGCGCCCGGCCACGGCACCACCTTCACCATCGTCCTGCCGCTCACCCTGGCCATCGCGCGCGCGCTGCTGGTGCGCGTCGGCGGCTTCCGGCTACGCCATCCCGCTCGCCTTCACCGAGCGCATCGCCGAACCGGGCGAGCTGCCCGAGTCCGCCTCGGCCGGCCACCGCCGCGTGCTCGTCGACGGCGCGTGGGTGCCGCTGCGCAGCCTGGCGGAGGTGCTGCGCCTGCCGCCCACCGGCGCCGCCCAGGTGGTGATCGTGCTGCGCGTGGGCGAGAGCCGCGCCGCGCTCACCGTCGACGCCGTGCTCGGCCAGGAGGAGATCGTGGTCAAGCGCCTCGAGCACGTCCTCGCCGGCCACCCGCTGTTCTCGGGCATGACCATCGACGCCGACGGCGCCCCGGTGCTGATCCTCGACGCGCCGGGCCTGGTCGGGCACGGCGGCGGGCGCGGCGAGGCGCTGCCCGCGCGCCCGGGGCCGCCGCCACCCCCGCGCGCAGCGCCGACCCCGCCGTCGCCCAGGCCGGCCCGCGCGTGCTGTTCGTGGACGACTCGCTGTCGGTGCGCAAGGTCGCGGAGAAGTTCCTCGGCGCGCTCGGCGCCCAGGTGACCCTCGCGAACGACGGCGTCGACGCGCTCGCCAAGCTGCGCCAGGGCGGCTTCGACGTGGTCTTCACCGACCTCGAGATGCCGCGCATGCACGGCTATGAGCTGCTGCGCGAGGTGCGCTTCATCCCCGCCTTCAAGGACCTGCCGCTGATCGTGGTGACCAGCCGCTCCGGGCAGAAGCACCGCGCCCAGGCCGAGGCGCTCGGCGCCAACGGCTACCTGACCAAGCCCTTCACCCAGGACGCGCTGCAGCAGATGCTGGCGCTCCACGCCCCGGCGCTGCGCGCGCCATGACCGCCTCGACCGCCCACGGCAGCGGCCCGGCCGCAGCGCCGCGCGCGGGCCCGGCGCCGCCCGGCCTGCGGCTGTTCGTGGCGGCGGCCGGGCAGCTGCTGGCGCTGGACGCGGCCCTGGTCGAGCGCGCGCTGGCGCACGGCGAGGCCGAGGTCGCGGTGCTGCCGATCGCGCGCCTGCGCCCGGGCGCGGTGGTCAAGCTCAGCCAGGACGGGCGCACCTGCGCGGGGTGGGACCTGGGCGCGCTGCTCGGCGCGCCGCCCAGCGCGCGCGCCTGGGTGCTGCTGCGCTTCACCGCGGGCGACCGCGCGCTGCCGCTCGCGCTCGGCGTCGACGCCTGCCTGAGCGTCGGCGCCCTGCCCGCCGCGCCGCTCGGCTGGCTGCCCGGCTGCCTGCTGCCGGAGCGGCCGCTCGCGGTCACCGCCGCCTTCGCCACCGGCGCCCTGCCGGCGCGGCTGCGCGCGGTGGCGGCCCTCGGGCTGGTCCTCGACCTCGGCGCGCTGTGGACGCCCGCGGAGCTGCGCCTGTCGGCCCTGATCGCCGACGAGCACGCCGCCGGCGCGCAGCGCGGCGGGGGCGCGGCGTGAGCGCGCTCGCCCAGCAGCGCGCCGACCCGGCCGCCCGCGCCGGGACCCAGCGCATCGGCGCGGGGCGCCACCACCGCCCCACCATCCTGGTGGTCGACGACGACCGCGTCATCTGCCGCTACCTGGACCTGGCGCTGGGGCGGAGCGGGGCCTACGCCGTCGAGATCGCCAACGACGTCGCCAGCGCGCTCGACATCCTCGCCAGCACCCTGGTCGACCTGATCATCTCCGACGTCGCCATGCCCGGGCAGGACGGCTTCCAGTTCTTCCGGCGCATGCGCCGCGACCAGCGCTTCCGCGCGCTGCCGTTCATCGTGCTGTCCGGCGACGCGCGCGTGGCGACCAAGGTCGGCGGCCTGGCGATGGGCATCGACGACTACCTGACCAAGCCGGTGGACCTCGCCGAGCTGAAGGCGCGCATCGACGCGACCCTGCGCCGCGCGGAAGCCGCGCGCCAGGCCAACCGCGCGCGCCGCTACACCCTCGCCGGCGACTTCACCGGCATGCCCTTCCCCGACCTGCTGGCGCTCATCGGCCAGGGCCGGCGCTCGGGCACGCTCGCCATCGCCACCGCGCGCGCCGGCGCCGAGCTGTTCTTCGCGGGCGGCCAGCTGCTGCACGCCGCCTACGGCAACCTGGTCGGCGCCGACGCGGTCTACCGCCTGATGCGCGACCGCGACGGGCGCTTCGAGTTCGCGCCGGGCGCGCCGCCCGCCGACCTCGAGCGCACCGTCGCCGCCTCGATCACCGCGCTGCTGATGGAGGGGGCGCGCCGCCTCGACGACGAGGCGGCCGCGGGCGCGGGCGGCAAGACCGACGTCATCGCCAAGGCGCCCACGGTGCGCCGCGCGCTGAGCGACCCGCCGTCCTCGCCCGCGGCCGCCGAGGAGCTCGCCGCGGCCATCGCCGACCCGTTCGCGCTCGGCGAACTGCTCATCCTCGACGCCGCCGCGCTCGGCCGCTGGACCGCGCCCGGCGCGCACGGCGACCGCGTGCAGGCGCTGCTGGTGGCCGCGCCCGAGAGCGGCATCCCCGCGCTCACCGCCCTGGCCGGGCCGGTCAGCGAGCACGAGCTGCAGGTCGCCCTCGCCCAGCCGCCGCTCGCCCTGGCCCTCGCCTTCCGGCTGCGCGATGGGCGCCTGGTCGACGTGGTGCTGGTCCCGCACGACCGCATCGCCGAGGTCCAGGCCGCGCTGCGCGGCCGCCCCGCCGCGGTGATCGTCGCCCCGCCCGCGGGCGACCTGCTCGACTTCGGCGTGCCGGCGCGGGTCGCGCTCGACGCGCTGCTGGCGCGCTGCGCCGGCGCCGCGCTCATCGCCTGCGGCAACGCGGCGCTCGCCGACGAGTTCGCCCTGGCCCGCAGCGCGCCCGGCGCCGGGGCGCTGCGCTGCCTGCCCGGCGTGCTCGGCGAACCCGGCTGCGACCTGCGCGCGCTGCTGCAGCTCGCCATCGCGCTGTGGGGCGCGGCCGCCGGCGGCCTGTCAGGCGTCCCGGGCGCACCCGGCGCGAAAGCCCCTCCTGGGAACCACGACCATGGGCACTGAGCACATCCCCACCCGCCTGCACGGCCAGCGCGCCGGCCGCGGCGGCCGGCCGCTGAGCCTGATCGGCTGCTTCGCCAGCGACCCGCTGATCCGCACCGACCAGCACGCCGGCGGCTGGCCGGCGCTTGAGCGCGCGCTGCCCGCCGAGGCGTTCGCCGCCGCGCCCGGCAAGCCGGTCACGCCGCGCCCGCCGGGCCGCGCCACCCAGCCCTACGCGCGCGGCGGCGCGCTGCCCATCGACCACCGCCCACGCCTGCCGCAGATCGGCTCGGTGATCGACAAGTACCACATCGACGAACTGCTCGGCACCGGCGGCTTCGCCGCGGTCTACCGCGCCACCCACCTGCTGCTGCGCATCCCGGTGGCGATCAAGCTGCTCAAGCCCGAGGTCATGGCCAAGCACCCCGGCCAGGCCGAGCGCCTGTGCGAGGAGGCGCGCTTCGCCGCGCAGATCAACCACCCCAACGTGGCGCGCGTCTACGACGTCACGCACAGCGAGCGCATCACCTACATCGTCATGGAGTACATCGACGGCGTGCCGCTGCACGACGCGATCTCGCCCGGGCAGCCGCTGCCGCCGCGCGAGGTGCTGCGCATCGGCATCGACGTCGCCGAGGGCCTCGCCGCGGCGTTCGCGCAGGGCATGATCCACCGCGACATCAAGCCCGCCAACATCCTGCTCACGCGCAAGGGCCTGGCCAAGATCGTCGACCTCGGCCTGGCGCAGAGCAGCAGCAGCGACGCGCGGCGCATCAGCGCGGCCCCCGCCGAGGTGGTGGGCACGCCCAGCTACATGGCGCCGGAGCAGGCGCTCAACCCCGAGCGCGTCGACTTCCGCTCCGACATCTACTCGCTGGGCGTGACCCTGTACCACGCCGCCACCGGCCACCTGCCCTTCCGCGGCGACGACTCCATCCAGACCATCTCGATGCACCTCAACCAGCCGGTGCCCTCGCCGCGGCTGCACGTCAAGGGCTTCCCCGCCGAGCTCGAGCGCATGCTGATGAGCATGCTCGCCAAGGACATCGGCGCGCGCCCCGCCAGCTACGCGCAGCTGCTCGAGGCGCTGCGCGAGACCGACCAGGTGCTGGCGCTCGAGTCCAGCGACGGCAACCGCCCGACGCGCGGCGGCCTGATGGAGCGCATCCGCGGCCTGTTCAGCGCGCTGCCCCGCGACCAGCGCCCTGCCCCCACTTCCGCACAACTCCCGCCCAAGGAACGCCCATGAGCCACCCTCACCCGCCCCGCTCCCGCCCGCGCCCGCCGGCTGCGCCACTGGGGCGCGGTCCTGCTGCTGGCTCTCGCCGCCGCCGCTGCCGGCCGAGGACGGCGTCACCGACACGGAGGTCGCGATCGGCCAGTGCGCCGCCCTCGATGGCCCCGCCGCCGGCCTCGGCACCGGCGTGAACAGGGGCCTGCGCGCCAGCTTCGACGAGCTCAACGCCAAGGGCGGCGTGGCCGGCCGCCGCCTGCGCCTGGTCGCGGTCGACGACGGCTACGACCCGCAGCGCTGCCTGGACGGCACCCTGCGCCTGATCGAGGACGACAAGGTCTTCGCCCTCGCCGGCTACGTCGGCACGCCGACCGCCAAGAAGGTGGCGCCGCTGCTGGAGGAGACCCAGGTGCCGGTGGTCGGCCTGTTCACCGGCGCGATGTTCCTGCGCCAGCCGGTGCAGCGCCAGGTGTTCAACATCCGCGCCTCGTACAACGACGAGACCGACGCCCTCATCGAGCACCTCACCAAGGTCCAGCACGCGGCGCGCGTGGCGGTGTTCTACCAGAACGACGCCTTCGGCCGCTCCGGCCTGTCCGGCACCGAGAAGGCGCTGCAGAAGCGCGGCATGCAGGTGGTCGCCAAGGGCTCGTTCGAGCGCAACACCCTCGAGGTCGCCGACGGCCTGGCCAGGATCACCGAAGCCAAGCCCGACGCGGTGGTCATGGTCGGTCCGTACCGCCCCGTCGCCGCCTTCACCACCCAGGCGCGCGCCGCCGGCCTGACCGCGACCCTCGGCACCATCTCCTTCGTCGGCACCGAGAACCTCATCAAGGAGCTCGGTGCCGCGGCCGACGGCATCGTCATCTCGCAGGTGGTGCCGCCGCCGACGGAAGCCGGGGTGCCGCTGGTGCGCGATTTCCAGGCCGCGCTGCGCTCGAGCTTCCCCGACGCCAGCCCGACCTACGTCAGCCTCGAAGGCTACGTCTACGGCCGCGTCCTGGCCCTGGCCCTGGAGCGCGCCGGCCGCGACCTGCGCCGCGAGCGCCTGGTCGAGGCCCTCGAGGGCCTCACCAGCGCCGACCTCGGCGGCCTGCAGGTGTCCTTCGGCAAGACCAACCACCAGGCGTCCAACCAGGTGTTCCTGACGAAGGTCGTCGCGGGCAAGGCGCAGACCATCACCGCCGGGGCGCCCAGCCGCCGACCCGCACTGATGCGACGCCTCGGGCGGACGCGGGACGCGAGACGCGAGACGCGGGGAACGCCCGGGTGACTCCGGTCACGCACGGCTGTCCCCTCGTCTCCCTCTCCCGTCGTCCAGCCTCCACGCTCAGCGCGCCCCGGTCCCGGCCCTGGACGCGGGCTGCGCCCACCCACGATGGCGCGGCATGCTCGACGCCGACGCCCGCCCGTTCTGCAGCCCCGACACCCCGCCGCAGTGGGTGCGGCCGCGGCGCTTCCGCATCGACCACGTCGACCTGGCGGTGGCCATCGACCTCGACGCGCGCAGCGTCGAGGGCGACGTCACCCACGCGGTCGCGATGCTGCCGCATGGCGATGGGCAGCGGCTGATCGAACTCGACCAGCACGGCCTCGAGATCCTGGGCGCCTGGATCGACGGCGCGCGCAGGTGCCGTTCAGCGTCGCGCCCGGGCGCGTGGCCGTCGCCGTGCCCGCCGGCGCCGGGGCCGCCTTCGCGCTGCGCCTCGCCTTCCGCGCCGCGGCAGCCGGCCAAGGGCCTGTTCTTCATCCCCGCCGACCCGGCGCGCGGCCAGGTCGCGATGTGCTGGACGCAGGGCGCGATGGAGGACCACTCGCACTGGTTCCCCTGCTTCGACAGCCCCAACAACCTCTCGACCTACCACTTCGCCATCCGCCACCGCCGCGCGCTGGCCGCGGTCGCCAACGGCGAGCCCGGCGGGACCACCGACCACGGCGACGGCTGGGCGACCACCGTCTACGACCAGGCCGAGGCGCACGTGCTGTACCTGGTCAACGTCGTGGTCGGCGACCTCGTCGCGGTCGCCGACGGCTCGGGGACCGGTGCCGATCGCGCACTGGCTGCCGCGCGGGAAGGAGGACGCCGCTGCGGCGATGTTCCGCGCCACCGCCTTCGCCATCCGCTGGCTCGGCGACTACATCGGCGTGCCCTTCGCGTGGTCGCGCTACGGCCACGTGGTGGTGCACGGCTTCATGTGGGGCGGCATGGAGAACACCACGCTGACCACCATCACCGACCGCGTGCTGATGGACGCGGCGGTGCAGGCGCGCGAGGACGTCGACGCCGACAGCCTGGTGGTGCACGAACTCGTCCACCAGTGGTTCGGCGACCTGCTGACCATGAAGGGCTGGGCGGACATCTGGCTGAACGAGAGCTTCGCCACCTACCTCGAGGCGCGCGGCACCGCGGCCTGGAAGGCGCACAGCGCCGGGCTACGACGAGGCTGACCACCTCGCCCTCGAGCTGTGGGGCAACCGCGCCGCGTACCTCGAAGAGGACTCCGGCCGCTACCGCCGGGCGCTGGTCACCAACCGCTTCGTCGACGCCTACGAGCTCTTCGACCGCGTCGCCTACGAGAAGGGCAGCCTGGTCCTCCACCACCTGTGCTGCCTACCTGGGCGAGGAGCGCTTCCGCGCCGCCCTCGCGCTCTACACCCGCCGCCACGCCCACGACCTGGTCGAGACCGCCGACTGGCGCCAGGCGCTGGAGGACGCCACCGGCGAGCCGCTCGACTGGTTCTTCGACCAGTGGGTGCACCGCGCCGGCCACCCGCGCCTGAAGGTGCGCTGGCGCCACGACCCGGCGCGCGGCCAGCTCATCGTCGAGGTCGAGCAGACCCAGGCCGCCGCGCCCGACCAGGTCTTCCGCCTGCCCACCGCGCTCGCCTGGGGCGCGGAGGGGGGCGGTGCGGCGCGCATCGCCGTCGACCTCACCAAGGCGAAGGAAACGCTGGTCGTCGCGCTGGCCAGCGCCCCGCGCTGGGTCGCGCTCGATCCCGACGGCACCATCCCCGGCGAGTGGGACGAGGACGGCGACAGCGCGCAGGTCCTCGCCCGCGCCGGCGACGCCGCGCTCGGCGCCCAGGCGCGCGCCCGTGCCCTGGTCGCGGTCGGCAGCAAGCCGCCGGGGAGCCCGCTGGTCGCCGGCCTCGCCGCGCTCGCCGTGCCCGGCGCCCCGGAGGTCGTGCGCATCGAGGCCATCGCCGCGCTCGGCCGCCTGCGCTCGCCGGCCGCCCAGGACGCGCTGCTCTCCGCCTGGCCGGCGACGCCCGAACCGCGCCTGCGCCGCGCGCTGGCCAAGGCCCTCGCCCAGTTCCGCGGCACCGCCGCGGTCGGCGCGCTCGCCGAGCGCCTCGTCGCGCTCGCCGACGCCGAGCCCAGCCGCCTCACCGCCGGCGAACTGCTCGCCGCGCGCGGCGCCCTCGAACACCCCGGCGCGACCCCGCTGCTGCGCGCCCGCCTCGCCCAGCCCAGCTGGAACGACCGCCTGCGCGCCGCCGCGCTGCGCGGCCTCGGCGACAGCGGCGAGCCGGCCGCCCTCGACGAGGCCCTCGCGCTGCTCGCCGATCCCGCGCAGGTCGACGCCGTGCGCTGCGCCGCCGCCGCCGCCGCCGGCCAGCTCGGCGCCCGCCTGCTGCCCGCGCGCGACCGCGTGCGGCGCGCCCTGGAAGCGCGCCTCGACGCCCCGGCCCTGCACCTGCGCGTCGCCGCCGCGCGCGCGCTCGGCGGGCTCGGCGACCCCGCCGCCGCCGGCGCGGTCGCCGCCCAGGACGGCCGCGAGGTCTTCGGCAACGTGCGCCGCGTGCTGCGCGAGGTCCTCGACCAGCTCGGCAAGGCGCGCGCCGTCATCACCGCCACCGCCGAGCTGGCCAAGCGCGTCGACGAGTTGGACAAGCAGCGCAAGGCCCAGGACCTGCGCCTGGAAGCGCTGGAGAAGCGCCTGGGTCCGGGTTGAACCCCGGCCACGACGTGGTCCAGGGCGGCGAGCGCGCGCCGGGCGCCGCGCCGCTGGAGCAGCTCCTGGTCGAGCGCTTCTTCCGCGGCGACGCGGTCTACCTCGCGACCAGCGCGGGAAAGGCCGACCTCGCGAACCACCTCTACGCCCGTTCGGCCAAGTACCGCGCGCTCTACGCGGACTGGTTGCGCTCCTGCCTCGCGGGCAGCGCCGGGCGGGTGCTGGAGATCGGCGTCGGCACGGGCTGCGCCTCGCTCGTGCTCGCGGAGTGCGGCTTCGCCGTCGACGGGCTGGAACTCGACGCGGGCCACGCGCAGATCGCGAGCGCGCGCCTGGCCGCGTCCGGCCGCGGCTTCGGCCGGCTCTTCCTCGCGAACGCAGCCGAGCGGCTGCCGACGCTCGACCTCGGCGCCTACGACGCGGTGATCTTCTGGGCCTCGCTCGAGCACATGACTCTCGAGGAGCGGCTGGCTTCGCTTGGCGCCGCCTGGGCGGGGATGGAAGCGGGGGCGCGCTTGATGGTCCTCGAGTGCCCGAACCGGCTGTGGTACCGGGACACCCACACCAGCCTCGAGCCCTTCTTCCACTGGCTTCCCGACGCCTTGGCGCGGCGCCTCCTCGGCGCCGGCCAGGGCAGCGAGCTGGACCTCGCCCGGGCCGGGCGCGGGGCGAGCCACCACGAGTTCCTGCTGGCGGGCATCCCGGTCGGCCGCGAGCGGCGGATCTCCGCGCTCCAGGCCTTCAAGCGCCGGAACGTGCTCAAGGCGCTCAAGTGGCGACTGAACGGAGACGGGCGCTACGAGCGCCGGCTCCACGCGCTGGCCAGCGCTGTGCACCGCGCGTTCTTCCACGAGTACCTCGAGGTCTGCCTGACGAAGTGACGCGCCAGCGGGGCTCCGGCGCCGGCCGCGGTCACGACGGCGCGTGCCGGTCCGTGTCCGGCGGCAGCGGCCGCACCGGCCCCGGCACGACGATGCGCTGGCGCGACGACCCGCTGCTGTCGACGTCCAGGGTCTTGCCGTGCACGAACTGCTGCACCCAGCGGTTGTCGCTGCGCTCGATCTGCTCGGGGGCGCCCTGCGCCACGATGCGGCCCTGGTCGAGCATGATGATGCGGTCGGCGATGGTGAAGGCGCTGCGGATGTCGTGGGTGACCACGATCGAGGTCACGCCCAGCTTGCGGCGCAGGCGCAGGATGATCTGGTTGATGACGTCGGTGGTGAGGGGGTCCAGGCCGGTGGTCGGCTCGTCGTAGAGGATCAGGCGCGGCTCGCCGATGATCGCGCGCGCCAGGCCGACGCGCTTCTGCATGCCGCCGGACAGCTCCGAGGGCACCTTGTCGATGGCGTCGGCGAGGCCGACCATCTCGAGGCGGTCGCGCACCTGGGCGCGGATCTCCTCCTCGGGCAGGCGGCGCTGGTAGAGCGGGAAGCCGACGTTCTCGAGCACGTTCAGCGAGTCGAACAGCGCCGCGCCCTGGAAGACGTAGCCGATGCCGGCGCGCGCCTCGAGCCGCGCGTGCTCGCTGAGCGCGTGCAGGTCCCGCCCGAAGACCCGCACCGCGCCGCGGTCGGGGTCCATCAGCGCGATGATGGTCTTCAGCAGCACGCTCTTGCCGGTGCCGGAGCGCCCCAGCACCGCCACCGTCTCGCCGGCGGCCACGGTCAGGCTCACGCCGTTCAGCACGCGCTGCTCGCCGAAGCGCTTCTCGACCTGGTCGACGACGATGACGGGGTCTTTCACGCTGGCGCCTAGCGTAGGGAGGTGGGAGGGAAGTCATGCGCGATGTGCGGGCGCCGGGCGGGCCTTCACTTCCCCGCCATCTTCTTGACCAGCCGCTCCAGCCCCTGGTGCGTGCCGTTGAGGTCGGGCGACAGCACCGTCACCACCGGGTGGCCGGCGTGCAGGGTGTGCGCGTCGCAGGCGCCGCCGTCGGTGGCCGTCCACTCGCCGTGCAGGCGCCACACCACGCGGTCCTTGGCGTCGCGCTGCGGCTGGTAGGTCTCGGTGAAGCCGGCCTGCCCGTGGTGGGTGACGCGTGGCTCCTTCCAGGTGATCAGCGGACCGGCGGGGACGTTGAGGTTGACCACCTGGCCGCGCAGGTCGGCCTTGCCGAGCAGGCGCTTGGCCCACTGCGCGGCGAACTCCGCGGCGTCGTCGAAGCTCTCGCCGCCCTTCGCGCGCGACACCGCCAGCGCCGGCAGGCCGAGCACCGCCGCCTCCATCGCGGCGCCGACCGTGCCGCTGTAGAACAGGCTGCGCCCGACGTTCGGCCCGTCGTTGATGCCGCTCACCACCAGGTCGGGCGGCTCCGGGCACAGCGCCACCAGCGCGAGCTTGGCGCAGTCGACCGGCGTGCCGTCGACCGAGAAGCCGAAGAAGCCCTCCTCCAGGCGGTGCGCCACCGCCAGCCCGCGGTCGAGCGTGATCGCGTGCCCCTGCCCGCTGCGCTCGCTCAGCGGCGCCACCGCCAGCACCGGCGCCCCGGTCACCCGCCGCAACGCCCGGTACAGCGCGCGCAGCCCCGGCGCGGCGATGCCGTCGTCGTTCACCAGCAAAATCACAGTTCGAGCCGCTCAGCGGGGATCTTTACCGCCAAGACGCCGAGACTCCAGGGCGCGAGGGAGGATGCGATCGGCGGCCGCCTCGCGCAGGCGCCCTCGCGCCGGGATCCAGCCTGGGTCGTGCTGTGCATCAGCGGCCTCCACCTTGGCGCCTTGGCGGCCTGGCGGTGAAAATCCCCAGTGATCATTCCTCGTCCCCGACCTTCACCCCGTAGCTCTCCAGCTTGCGGTACAGCGTCTTCAGCCCGATCTGCAGCTGGCGCGCCGCCTTCGACTTGTTGCCGCCGCAGTGGGCGAGGGTGGCGAGGATCAGGCGCTTCTCGACCTCGTCGACGGGCAGCCCGATGAGCAGGCGGATGGCGTCGTCGGCGGTGGGCGGCGGCGCGGAGTAGGAGGTCGCGGCGCCGCCGCCGCTGGCGGCGTAGGCGCTGGCCTGGCCGGCCGGCTCGGCGGCGGGGATGCCCTCGGCCTCGATCACGCGGCCGTTCGCCAGCACGTAGAGCTTCTCGATGGTGTTCTCGAGCTCGCGCACGTTGCCCGGCCAGTCCTGGCGGCGCAGGTACTGCAGCACGCCCGTCGGACAGCTCCTTGGCCTGGTGGTGGCGGCGGTTGAGGCGGTCGAGGAACGACTTGGCGAGCAGCGGGACGTCCTCGCGGCGCTCGCGCAGCGGCGGCACGTGGATGTTCACCACGTTCAGCCGGAAGTAGAGGTCCATGCGGAAGCGGCCGGCGAGCACCTCGTTCTTGAGGTTGCGGTTGGTCGCGCAGACCAGGCGCACGTCCGCCTGCAGCGGCTGGTTGCCGCCGACGCGGTGGAAGGTGCCGTCCTGCAGCACGCGCAGCAGCTTGACCTGGCTGTCGAGCGGCATCTCGCCGATCTCGTCCAGGAACAGCGTGCCGGTGTCCGCGACCTCGAAGCGGCCCTTCTTCTGCTGCACCGCGCCGGTGAAGGCGCCGCGCTCGTGGCCGAACAGCTCGCTCTCGAGCAGCTCCTTGGGGATGGCCGCGGTGTTGATCTTCACGTAGGGGCGGCCGCTGCGGTTGGAGAGCGCGTGCAGCGCGTCGGCGACCAGCTCCTTGCCGGTGCCGCTCTCGCCCTCGACCAGCACCGAGGCGTCGCTGCCCGCGACCTGCTTGATCAGCGCCTTGACCTGGCGGATCGCCAGCGAGCTGCCGACGATGCGGTCGAGCGCCTCGTCGTAGCCCAGTTCGCGGCGCAGCGCCTTGTTCTCGCGGTTGGCCGCCGACATGCGCACCGCGCTGGCGATGGTCGCCTTGAGGCGCGCCAGGTCGACCGGCTTGGTCAGGTAGTTGAAGGCGCCCTGCTTGATCGCCGCCACCGCGGTCTCCTCGTTGCCGTGCCCGGTGATCAGCACCCAGGGGACCGGGCCGTACTTCTCGTGCGCCAGCTCCATGGTCGCCAGCCCGTCGAGGCTGGGCAGCTTGAGGTCGCACAGCACCGCATCGACCGCGGCCGCCGACAGCTTGGCCAGCCCTTCCTCGCCGCTGCTCGCGGTCAGCACGGTGTGACCGTCGCCCTGCATGACGTCGGCGTAGGTGTCGCGGTTGCCGGCGTTGTCGTCGATTATCAAGATGTTTGGCATGCGCTGTTCTAATCGGGGTTCGGCGTTCGGCGTTCGGCGTTCGGCGCGGTCGTGGACTTGGCGCGCCTCGGTTTCTTCGGCGCGGGCGTGGATGGGGAGGTCTCCGCATCGTCTCGTGGCGCGTGGCTGTCCACCGCCGGACGCGGCGCGCCGAACTCCGCACCCTCGCTCGGGACCGCCCAGGTCTCCTCCCGCACCTCCGCTTCGACCGCCGGCATCGGCAGCTCCGTGCGCGCCTGCGCCGGGCCGAGCGGCGTGGGGAACTCGAAGCTGAAGCTCACGCCCTGGTCGGGGTCGGAGCTGGCGGTGACGGTGCCGTGGTGCAGCTCGACCAGGCGGCGCACGATCGCCAGGCCCAGGCCGGTGCCGTCCTCCTTGTCGCTGGTGAAGGGTTCGAAGAGGTGGGCGGCGACGCGCTCGGCCAGCGGCGGGCCGTTGTTGGCGATGACCACGCGCACCAGGCCGCTGGCGCTGCGCGTGATCACCAGCAGGCGGCGCTCGCCCGTGCGCGCCAGCAGCGCCTCGCGCGCGTTGGTGATGACGTTGAGGAAGATCGAGCGCAGGTGGTGGAGGTCGGCCGGCAGCAGCGCGAGCGATTCGTCGGGGTGGAAGCTCACCGCGATGCCGGCCATCTCGAGCATGTCCGACTGCTCGTCCAGCAGCGCGCCGAGCAGGCGGTTCACGTCGACCGCGTCCGGGTCCGGCCGGCCCGGCCGCGCGAAGCTCAGGAACGACGAGACGATCGACTGCAGGCTGCGCGCGCTGTCCTGGATGCGGTGCAGGCGCTTCTCGAGCCGCTCCTGCGCGGCCGGGTCGAGACCCGCGGGCAGTTGGCCGAGCAGCAGTTCGGCGTTCAGCAGCACCACGCCGATGGGGTTCTTCAGCTCGTGCACCAGCCCCCCGGCCAGCTGGCCCAGCTCGGCCAGGCGATCGCGATCCGCCGGCACGGGCGCGCGCGTCGGGGCGTCCGCTTCGCCGCTCATGGGAGGGACCGACGCGGAATCATCGCCGCAACACCGCCCCCGACTTCCCGGTGGCCTTCCTGTACGCCGTCTCCAGTTCCTTGAGCCGCTTGCGGATCAGGCCCAGCTGCGCGTCCGTGAGGTGGTCGACGAAGACCTTGCCGTCGAGGTGGTCGAGCTCGTGCTGGACGACGATCCCCAGGAAGTCGCCGCCCTCGACGTCCAGGCTGATGCGGTGCTCCACGCCCCACTCGTCGGCCCACACGAAGTCGAAGCGGTTGTGGCGCTCGACCTTCGCGTAGATCGCCGGGAAGCTCAGGCAGCCCTCCTCGTAGGTGGTGGTGCCGGTCGCCTTCTCGATGCGCGGGTTGATCCACACCCGGCGGTCGCTCTGGCCCTCTTCGCGGCGCGCGTGGTCGGTGATGAAGATGCGCCTGGAGACCGCCACCTGCGGCGCGGCCAGGCCGACGCCCTTGCTGTCCTCCATCACCTGGAACATGGCCGCGCAGAAGCGCCGCAGCGCGTCATCGAATACCGTGACCTCCTCGGCGCGCTTGCGCAGCACGGGGTGCGGGTACTTCACCAGCACGGGGCTGGTCGGATAGGTTGGTGATGCGCTGCTCGTCATACTGGTGGTCAGGGGCGTGGTACGGGCTTGAGAAGCTGAAGGCCACTCTAAGCTGGCCCGACCCAGCCGCAATAGCCTTCGAGTCTTTTCGACGCGGTTTCGCGGCAAATGTCGCTGATCCAACCTCCTTTTCCGGAACCTTCACCATGGTCGATTTGAGCAAGCACCTGCTACGTGCGAAACAGGCCATCGAGCGGCGCAACTGGGCGCTGGCGCTCGAGACCTGCGAGCAGTGCCTGGATGTCGACCCCGCCAATCTCGAGGTCTACAAGCTCCACCTCGATGCCGCCAAGCGCAAGGCCAAGGAGAGCGACAAGAAGAGCATGCTCGGCTCGATGAGCATGCCGGTGATGTCGAAGGACCCGCACAAGCAGCTCACCGGCGCGATGAAGCGCGTCGCCGGCAATCCCGACGCGAAGACCATCGCCGCCGCCGGCGACGCCGCCCAGAAGGTCTACAAGTCCGGCGTCAAGACCATGCTCGACGTCGCGATCTTCCTCTACGAAGAGATGAAGGCCTCCGGCCTGTTCAACGCCGAGGTGCTGTGGAACCTCTCCAACCTCTACTTCGACAAGTTCAACGCCGCCAAGGACCCGGCCTTCCTCGACAAGGCGATCAAGACCATGGGCGAGCTCGAGCGCGCCATGCCCAACCACGCCGAGGCCGGCCGCACCATCAAGAACTGGGAGGCGCGGCGCTCGATGGAGAAGCGCAACGTCGCCGGCAGCACCGGCGACTACCGCTCGCAACTGACCAGCGGCGACAAGGCGCACCGCCAGGAGGTCATGGGCCGCATCATCCGCACCGTCGAGGACGCCCTCGAGGTGCTGAAGTACGTCGACGAGGACCTCAAGGCCAACGCCACCGACAAGGCCCTGTGGGTGAAGAAGGGCGAGACCCACCGCCGCATCAACCAGCTGGCCGAGGCGCGCGCCGCCTTCGTGAAGGCGCAGGAGCTCGACCAGTACGACTTCGGCATCACCATGAAGCTGGGCGACATCACCATCGAGGACGCCAAGGCCAAGGTCGCCGCCGCCGCCGGACAGGGCGAGGCCGAGGTCGAGGCCAAGAAGGCCCTGCTCGCCATCGAGATCGCCGAGTACCGCAAGCGCGCCGAGCGACAGCCCACCGAGATGACCCACAAGTACAACCTGGGCGTGCGCCTGCTCCAGAGCGGCAACATCGACACCGCCGCTGCGGAATTCCAGCGTACCGTGGGCGATCCGCGCTATCGCCGCAACTCGCACCGCTACCTGGGATATTGTTTTTCGAAGAAGAATCTGCTTGATCTTGCGGTTCAAGAGTATAAACGCTTCCTCTCACTGGTTGATGACCACCTGTCCGACGAGGCCAAAGAGGTCCGCTACCTTCTGGGGCGGCAGCTCGAAGACCTCGGCAAACGAGACGATGCGATGGCCGAGTACTCCCGCCTGGTCGAAATCGACCTGGGATACAAGGATGTCGCCGACCGTCTCGGCAAACTGCGTGGCGCGTAAGCCGTAAGCCTCTTTCCCACCCTGATCGGATCGCCGTCAATGCCTCATAATCTCAGTGCCGCCAAGCGTCTGCGCAAGAACGAGTCGCGTCGCCTGCGCAACAAGGCCCGCCTCACCGAGCTCAAGACCATCCGCAAGAAGCTCGCGCGTGCCCTGCACGACGGCGCCAAGGTCGAGGCCGAGGGCCTCTACAAGGACCTGACCAAGCGCCTCGACCAGGCCGCCAGCGTCAACACCGTGCACAAGAACAGCGCCGCGCGCGTCAAGTCGCGCCTGGCCATCCAGCTCTCCAAGATCGGCGCCGCCGCGGTCGTCAAGGCCAAGCCGGTCCGCAACGCGGACAAGCCCGCTGGCGCGAAGCCGTCCGCGAAGGCCGCGACCAAGCCCGCCGCGAAGTAGGCGACCTTACATCCCAGTGGCGCTCTCCACCTGGAGGGCGCCATCGCGTTCGGGGCCACGCTCCCGGCCCCCCGTCACGCCAACCGGCTGACGGTCCACGAACAAGAAAGGAGTGACCATGCCCGTCACGACCTATGAGACCACCATCCTGGTGCGCGCCGCCGCCGCCAGGACCGACTACGAGGGAACCCTCGCAGCCGTCCGCGCCACCTACGAAGTCGAAGGCGCGACCTTCAGCGAACTGGAGAAGGTCGAGGAGCGCAAGCTCGCCTACCCCATCGCCGGCGAGACCAGCGCGCTCTACTTCAACGGCTACTTCAGCGCCGACAGCCTCTCGATCGAGAAGATCGAGCGTCGCGCCCTGCTCGGCGGCGTCGTCCTGCGCCAGTTGATCGTCGCCCGTCCGGGCAAGGCCCTGGAGCGCATCAAGGCCCAGCGCGCCAAGCAGGCCGAGGCCGCCGCCGCCGCCGCCATCGCCGCCGCCAACGAGGCCTGACGTGGCCTTCGCCCTCAACCGCGTGACGCTGGCCGGGAACCTCACCCGGGATCCCCAGGTCCGTTTCCTCGCCAATGAGCAGGCGGTGGCCAACTTCGGTCTGGCCATCAACCGCCGGTTCAAGGGCAGCGATGGCCAGCTCAAGGAAGAGGTCACCTTCGTCGACGTCGAGGCCTGGGGCCGCACCGCCGAACTGGTGGGGCAGTACCTGACCAAGGGCCGCGCCGCCTACGTCGAAGGGCGTCTGAAGCTCGACAACTGGGAAGACAAGGACGGCCAGAAGCGCTCCAAGCTGAAGGTCGTCGCGGACTCCGTCCAGTTCCTCGACAGCAAGCCCAGCGGCGACCGCACCGGCCCTCCGGCCGGCGACGCCGCCGGCGACGAGGCCGCGAGCAGCGGCAGCCGTCCGTCCGCCGCCGCGCCAGCGCCGTCCGCGCCGGCCGGTGGCGACGACGAGCCGCCGTTCTGAAGTCTTCACCTACAACTCCATAAACCAATCCACATCGAGATAGCACCATGAGAATGTCCGGCCCCAAGGGCAAGTTCGGCGACAAGAAGAAGAAGAAGGCGCGCGCCAAGCGCACCGAGGCCCCCAAGTTCTGCCGCTTTGAAAAAGACGGCATCTTCGAGGTCGACTACCGCGACACCAACACCCTCGGTCGCTACGTGTCGGCGCAGGGCAAGATCACCTCGCGCAAGCGCAACGGCTGCACCGCGTTCTACCAGCGCCAGCTCAACCTGGCGGTCAAGCGCGCGCGCTTCCTCGCCCTCCTGCCCTACGTGGGCGAGTAAGGACCCCACATGGCACGACGCAAAGAGATCCTGCTGGTGAAGGACGTGCTCAAGCTGGGCAACATGGGCGATGTCGTCCGCGTCTCCCCCGGCTACGCGCGCAACTACCTGTTCCCCTACGGCCTGGCGATCGCCGCCGACGGCGCCGCCAAGCGCCAGATCGACGTGCTGCGCGAGAAGGCGGCCAAGTCCGAGGTCGAGCGCGAGGCCAAGGCCAACACGCAGAAGAAGACCATGGAAGGCCTGTCCATCCAGATCGCGGCGCGCGTCTCGCACGCCGACGAGCTGTTCGGTTCGATCGGCACGAAGGAGCTGGTGGCGGCCCTCGCCAAGAGCGGCTTCGAGATCGATGGCAAGCAGCTCCACCTGCACGACAAGCTGAAGAAGCTCGGCAAGTACCAGATCGAGGTGCGCCTGCACAAGAACGTCGCGGTCAACGTGACGCTCGAGATCGTCAACAGCGATCCCAACGCCCCCGCGCTGTCCGAGGCGCTCGCCGCCGCGTCCGCGCCCAAGGCGGAGAAGGCTGACAAGGCGGAGAAGGCCGAGAAGTCTGAGAAGGCCGACAAGGCCGACAAGGGCGCCAAGAAGGACGAGGCGGCCGCCAAGTCCGAGAAGAAGGGCGCCAAGACCCAGAAGGTCTGAGCTCCACCAAAAAGCATTTAGGAACAGACCATGAAAGAAGGCATCCATCCCCAGATCCGCAAGGTGGTCTTCCAGGACACCATCACCGGCAGCCGCTACGTCGCGCTCAGCGCGGTGAAGGCGGAGCACACCGTGACCCTCGACGGCACGGAGTACCCGCTGGTGAAGATCGACGTCTCGGCGTCGAGCCACCCGTTCTACACCGGCAACCAGCGCATCCTCGACATCGCCGGTCGCGTCGAGAAGTTCGGCAACCGCTACGGCAACAAGGTCAGCGCCATCCAGGCGATCCTGACCAAGAAGAAGTAGCAGTCGCCAGCCCAGCGCGCGCAGGACCCGCCGGACCACCCGGCGGGTTCCTGCGTTTCGTTCCATGGTGCCTCTGCTGATTTTCGCGGTAACGTTGAACCTATGGTCGTCGCCGCAGAGACGCAGAGTTCCAGAGAGGGCCGCAGAGCAGAGCGGCGGAGCAGGGAGACTCGCCCATCACACGGGCAGGATGACCGGCATCGGGAAGAAGGCCGTCTCAAGCTCGCCGGTGGCTGTCCTCTGCGGCCCTCACCGCACCTCTGCGGCTCTGCGGCACAGGTCTCATGCCATCCTCTGCGGCGCTATCTGCGACTCTGCGATTCTGCGACTCTGCGACTCTGCGGCAAAACCCCTCGAATCCCGAAGCCATGCCTGATCTGCTGACCAGCCTCGCGTCCCTGCACGACCGCTACCGGCGGCTCACGGAGCAGCTCGGGGACGCGGGGATCATGGGCACGCCGAAGTACCAGCAGGTGATGAAGGACCACGCGCGGCTGGGGCGGTTGATGCGGCCCTATGAAGAGCTGCGCGCGGCCCAGGACGCGGCGGCGGGCGCGCGCGCCATGCTCGGCGATCCCGAGCTGCGCGAACTGGCCAAGGAGGAGCTGGCGGTCAGCGAGGCGCGCGTGCCGGCGCTGCTCGAGGACATCAAGGGCCTGCTGGTCTCCGGCGACGCCACCGGCAGCCGCGACTCCATCCTCGAGATCCGCGCCGGGACCGGTGGCGACGAGGCCGCGCTGTTCGTCGGCGACCTCGCGCGCATGTACACCATGTGGTGCCAGGCCCACGGGCTGCGCCTGGACGTGCTGTCGCTGAGCGAGGGCGAGAAGGGCGGCTTCAAGGAGGCGATCTTCAACGTGCGCGGGACCTCTGCGCAGGCCGGCGGCGCCTACGCGCTGCTGCGCTACGAGTCCGGCGGGCACCGCGTGCAGCGCGTCCCGGCCACGGAGTCGCAGGGGCGCGTGCACACCTCGGCGGCGACCGTCGCGGTGATGCCCGAGGCGGAGGAGGCCGACGTCACCATCCGCAGCGACGACCTCGAGATCACCACCTTCCGCGCGGGGGGGGCCGGGGGGCAGAACGTCAACAAGACCGAGTCCGCGGTGCGCATCGTGCACACCCCGACCGGCGTGGTGGTCGCCTGCCAGGACGAGCGCAGCCAGCTCGCCAACAAGGACAAGGCGATGAAGTGGCTGCGCGCCAAGCTCTACGCCGCCGAGCGCGAGCGCCTGGCGCGCGAGCGCGCCGCGCTGCGCAAGGAGCAGGTCGGTTCCGGCGACCGCAGCGACCGCATCCGCACGTACAACTTCCCGCAGAACCGCATCACCGACCACCGCGTCAACGTCACCGGCTACAGCCTGGACCGCTACATCGCCGGCGACTGCGATGCGCTGTGGCAGGCGATGGTGGACGCGGACAAGGCGAAGGTGCTGGCGGATTGGGACGGGGAGTTCTGAGGACCCTCTGACGGCAGGCTCTGCCCGCTTCGCGTGAGCCTGCAGGTCGATGATGGACGGCCGGATGGCCAACCTTGACGCCTGCTCGACATGGGTAGTTTCGAACCCATATGAAGCAGTCGCTCGGCCAATCGCAGGGGGCTTGTCACCGCCGCCGGTCCCAGCCGCCTCCCTGGGTCGCGGTGGTCATCGCCGCGCTCGACGGACTGCACGCGCGCCTGGATCGCCTGGAACTGGCCTGCCGTGAGGACGGGCCCGCCCAGCTCAGGGATGAGGACTTCCGCGAAACCCGGGAAGCCCTCGTGATGCTGCCAACACCCCGTGGGCGGGGAAGGCAGGTCGGCTCGCCAGGGTGAAAGCGCTCAGTCCGGGCGTTCGGCGCTGCGGCGGCGCCGCTGCGTGCGCTTGCGTAACTGCCCCTCGAGAGTGGCGATGCGCGCCAGCAGGTGGCGGTGGTTCTCGCGGACCGCTTCCGGGGCGTGGGCGAGGTTCGCCTTCAGCCACCATTCAGCGCGCTCCGCCGCAGGCACGTCCAGGGCGTCCATCCAGGCGTCGAGCTTGTCCAAGGGGGGCGTGCGCTTGCCGCTGATGACGTTCGAGACGAAGCCGTTGCGCCGGTACCCGAGGCGCTGGGCGTAGGCCAGGGCCGATATGCCCTTGCGCGCGAGTTCCTGTTTCAACAGCTGGCCGAATTCCACCGGGGAAGCCTAGTGAGCCGGGGTGTGGCTGGGAAGGCGGCGAACGTTTATTCCGCTATTGGAGTAGTTGCGGCTTCGGCGGCCAGTGCCATGCTTGTCCAATACTCCCGATCAGGAATATGCAGCTGCCGAGCGCGGACAGCGCGGGATCCGTCCACCATGCCTTCGACCGCGGCCACCGTCACCTATGACCGATTGCGCGAACGCATCGCCATGCGGCTGGCGTGCAGCCCGGTATGTCATGAAGAACGCGTGCCGGAGGCGGTTCCCCGCACCCTGCTGGAGTGGCTGCTCTTCCCGGGCCGTCGTGAGGACCGGCGCATCTCGCGCTGGACGTGGCATGTCCGCAACGCCCAGATCAAGGTGGAGCTGACCCGCACCACCCTCTACTACCGAGCCCGCCGCTGTGCGGATGGCGCCCTGCTGGGAGCCTGGTGCCGCGTGGTCGAAGACGAGCGCGATATCGCCAATCTGGAGACCTTCATCGCCACCTATGAGCCCGGAAAGGAAGAGCGCTGGTGAGCGTTCCTCAGCGCTGGCGGTCCGGCCGTTCGGCGACGCGCCGCAGGGTCTTCGCTGGCCGCAGCTCCGCGATCAGCTCCTGCACGTACGCGGGGGAGTACGCGAGTTGGAGAAGCTCGAAGAGGTCATCCTCTTCGCTCCGGGTCAGGCCCAGCGCCTGCGCCCACTGCCTGGCCATGGCGCGGTCGGGTGCGGTGGCCTCGCGCCGCAGCTTCAGGTCGCTCAGGCTCGACGGGCTCATTCCGACTTTGCGGCTGAATTGGGAGTGGTTGAGGCCGGCCCGCGCCAGGGCCGCGTCCAGGAATTCGGACAACGGGGTTTTCGGACGGATCCGCGGACGAGCCATCCGGGCACGATAGCGGGAAAGCGGACCAAGCGAGCAGGACTCCGGAGATATTCGGATTTTTCGAATACAAACCGCTGGCCGCTTGGTCATCGCCGCTCCCTGCCGCGGCCGCCGGTGCTCCTGGTCGAGCTGGCGCTCGACCCTCCCGGCGGTCCGGCACGCCGCACTGCGATGTCCGTGACTCGCTGGCCGTCGCCGGGAGGGTCGAGCACCCGCTCGACCACTCAGCAGGAGTCGCCGGGAGGGTCGAGCACCCGCTCGACCACTCAGCAGGAATGCCCTGGCAGAGGCATCTCCACCAGCGAAGCGGAACCACGTCCTCGACGGTCCCGAGCCACCTCGACCTCGAAGCCGCAATCGTTCCATGCCCCATGTCGGGCGCCCGCCCTCTTGCCTTTGCAGGAAACCCTGTAAAATAGCAGTGAAAGGGCCATCCCATGATCCATACCATCCCCGCCGCCGAGCGGCACTCCGCCGACCACGGCTGGCTCAAGCCCACGTGGCTGTTCTCCTTCGCCGACTACTACGACGAGGACAACCTGCAGTTCGGCACCCTGCGCGTCTTCAACGACGATGTCATCGCCGCCGGCACCGGCTTCGGCATGCACGGCCACCGCGACATGGAGATCGTCACGGTGGTCCTCGACGGCGCCGTCACGCACCAGGACAGCATGGGCAACAAGACCACCATCAAGGCTGGCGAGGTCCAGCGCATGTCCGCCGGCACCGGCGTCATGCACTCCGAGCACAACCGCGGCACTGGCCCGCTGCACCTCTACCAGGTGTGGTTCCCGCCGCGGAAGACCGGCATGAAGCCGGACTACGAGCAGCGCGATTACAGCGCCGTGCCGCGCATCAACCGGCTGCTGCCGGTGGTCTCGGGCTTCGGCCACCCGGAGGCCATGACCATCAACAGCGACGCCGCCATGTCGCTCGCCGACCTCGAGCCCGGGCAAGAGCATCACCGTGCCGCTCGCGCCCGGTCGCGGCCTGTTCATCTACGTGATGGGCGGCACGCTGACGGTGAATGGCAAGCCCCTGGCCGTCCACGACCAGGCGCGCATCTCCGGCGAGAAGGAAGTGGTCATCACCGGCACGACCGCCGCGAAGATCATCACCGTCGAGGTCACCGGCGTCTGACCCGCGTCTGCCATACGCTGGGAGAGGCGGGCTCCAGCTCGCCTGGGAAGCGCTGATCGCGCTGCCTGTCGCAAGCTCCGAGATCGCTGGTGCGTGAGGGCGAGGCGAGCTGGAGCTCGCCCCTCCCCGGGGGACCACCGCGCGTCGGCGTGGTTCATGTGGCGACCACGGTCACCGCATCGCCGATGGCCACCCGCCCGCCGGTGAGCACGCGCGCATACAGCCTGCTCCATCCCGGGTGCCGCTCCTGCGCGATGCGGCCGTGGTCGCGGTCGTGGAAGCAGCCGGCGATCTTGCTGCACGGCTTCGTATACGACGTGATCTGGATGAGCGCCTGCGCGCCCAGCCGCAGCGTCGCTCCCGGCTGCAGCGCGCTCCAGTCCAGGCCGGCGATGGTCAGGTTCTCGCCCGTGGCTCCGGCTGGCGATGGGATGTCCTTCGCGCCTGCAGCGCCGCGATCAGTTCGGCGGAGTACAGGCACAGCGCCCGATCCGGCCCGCCGTGGTGCTTCAGGTTCCCCTGCACGTCGCCGGCCAGCCCGGCGACGGTGATCAGCGCCTCCGGCACGCCCAGCTTGGGCACGCCGCCGCCGGACCGCTGCACGCCGCTGATGCGCCCACCGCCCACAGGGGCCTCAGGCCAGCAGCTTCTTGACCTCGGCGAGCTTGGCGTCGCGCAGCGCGGCGCTGTCGCCCTCGAGGTTGAGGCGCACCACCGGCTCGGTGTTGGACGAGCGCAGGTTGAACCACCAGTCCTTGAAGCGCACGGTCACCCCGTCGAGCTCCTCGACCTTGCCGCCGTCCTGCTTGCCGAAGGCGCGCACCTTGGCCATCACCGCGTCGGCGTCGGCGACCTTGAAGTTGATCTCGCCGGTGTGGAAGTACTTCTCCAGCGGCGTGATCAGCGAGCTCAGGTTGGGCGCTTCGGAGATGATGTTGGCGAGCAGCAGGAAGGCGTAGAGCCCGGAGTCGGCGCCCCAGAAGTCGCGGAAGTAGTAGTGCCCGGACAGCTCGCCGGCGAAGGCGGCGTGGTGCTCCTTCATCGTGGCCTTGATGAAGCTGTGGCCGACGCGGGTCTCGACGGCCTTGCCGCCCAGGCCGGTGATGAATTCCGGCACCACCTTCGAGCTGCGCAGGTCGTAGGCGACCGTCGCGCCCGGCTCCTTCGCCAGGTAGTACTTGGCCAGCAGCGCGGTGGTCAGGTCGCAGGTGACGATGGCGCCGTTCTCGTCGACCAGCGCGCAGCGGTCGCCGTCGCCGTCGAAGCCGGCGCCGAAGTCCGCCTTCTCGGCCTTCACCCGCGCCTGCAGGTCCTTGAGGTTCTCCGCCTTCAGCGGGTTGGCCTCGTGCACCGGGAAGCGGCCGTCGGGGTCGAAGTTGAGCGGGATGACGGTGATGCCGGTGAGCTTGGGCAGCAGGAACTGGAAGAGCGTGCCGATGATGCCGTTGCCGCCGTCGACCACGACCTTGAGCGGCCGCTTGGGCGCGAACAGCTTGGCCAGGTAGGCGGCGTAGGCGTCGATGGTCACGCGCCTCGTCGATGCGGCCGCCGGGGGCCTTGACGATCTTCGCGCTGCGCGCGATGGCCTCGATCTCCTCCATGCCGGTGCCGCCGCCGATCGGCTTGAAGCCCGGGCCGGTGATCTTGATGCCGCCATAGGGCGCGGGGTTGTGGCTGGCGGTGATCATCGCGCCGCCCTCGGTGTCGAGGTGGTGCATGGCGAAGGTCACGGCCGGCGTCGACAGCATGCCGACGTCGACCACCTGCACGCCCGCGTCGACCAGGCCCTTGATGTAGGCCTGCTTCAGCGCCGGGCCGGAGACGCGCATGTCGCGGCCGACGGTGAAGCGCTTGCCGGTCAGCTTCAGCACCTGGGCGGTGGCGTTGCCGGTCTGGTAGGCCAGGGCCTCGTTGAGCTCCTGGGGGTAGAGGCCGCGGATGTCGTAGGCTTTGAACGGGTCGGGCATGGTGGGTCGCGGGTGTGGGTGGCTGGGCGGTCGGAGCGGGTAGTGACGGCAGGCTAGGGGGAGCCGGCGGCGCGCCAAGGGGCCGGCCACGCCCCGCATTTGACCCGGCCGGCGCGACCTCCACCATTCCGGCCCATTGGAACCGCCATGAAACCCCGCGTGAAGACCATCCTCAAGATCGTTGGCGGCCTCGTCGCCGCCCTGGTGCTGCTGATCGCGATCGGTGTCGGAGTGCTGTTCGCGTTCTTCCCGAAGAGCGCGCCGCCGGCGACAGCGACCGTCACCGCGACCCCGGAGCTGCTGGCGCGCGGCGACTACCTGTACAACCACGGCTGCGCGTGCGTCGCCTGCCACTCGCAGCGGGACTGGAGCCTGCGCGACGGCCCGGTGAAGCCCGGCACCAGCGGCCAGGGGGGCGACGCCTTCGGCGCCGAGCACGGCGTCCCCGGCACCATCTACGCGCGCAACATCACCCCGGCGGGTCTCAAGGACTGGAGCGACGGCGAGATCGCGCGCGCCATCCACTCCGGCATCGCCAAGGACGGCACCGCGCTGTTCCCGCTGATGCCCTACCAGCACTACGAGCGGCTCGCCCAGACCGACATCGACGCCCTGGTCGTCTACCTGCGCAGCCTGCCGGCAATCGCGCATGCGGTGCCGGAGCGCAAGCTCGCCTTCCCGATGAACCTGATCGTGCGCACCATCCCGCACCCGGCCGTCCCGCCCGCGGCCGTGCCGAAGACCGACGACCCGGCCTACGGCGCTTACGTGGTCAATGCCGCCGGCTGCCTGCACTGCCACTCGCCGAGCCGCCACGGGGCGATCGAGCCCGGCCGCGAGTTCACCGGCGGCGTGGCCTTTCCCCTGCCCTACGTCGGTACGGTGCGCTCCGCCAACCTCACCCCGGACGAACTGACCGGCCTGGGCAAGTGGACGAAGGGGATCTTCGTCGCGCGCTTCCGCGCCGGCGTCGAGAACGCGAAGATCCCGGCGAAATCCAACGATTTCACCTCGCCGATGCCGTGGTCGGACTATGGCGGCATGACCGACCAGGACCTGGAGGCGGCTTATGGCTACCTGCGCAGCCTGAAGCCGGTTGCGAACGTCGTGGTCAAGTTCAGCCCGGAGTGAGGGGGAGGCCCTTGCCACTAGCCACCCGTGGGGACGGTCCTACCCTCCCCGCCACCATGACCGCGACCTTCCGCATCGACGTCCAGGCCAGCGCGCCGGCCACCGACCACCACCTCGCCCACGAGGCCAAGCTGCTCGGCCTGGCCCACGTGAGCGACGTGCGGCGCAGCCGCTACTACCTGGTCCAGGGCGACCTCGACCAGGCCGCGGCGCAGCGCCTGGGCGACACCCTGCTGAGCGATCCGGTGCTCGAGACCGCCACCCTGGCCGTGCCGGGCGCGGGCGGGCGGCACGTCATCGAGGTGCAGCGCAAGACCGGCGTCATGGACCCGATCGAGGCGTCGATCGTCAAGGGCGCGGCCGACCTGGGCATCACCCTCACCCTGGTGCGCGTCGGCACGCGCGTCGAGATCGCCGGCGCCGGCACGCACGAGCTCGAGACCCTGGCGTGGAAGGCGCTCGCCAACCAGGCCATCGAAGAGGCCGTCATCGACCCGGCCGAGCCCATCCGCCTGCGCGCCCCGGGCGGCGGGCTCCGCCACCCGCGCAGCGAGGTCGACCTCGCCGGCCTCGACGCCGCCGGGCTGATGGAGCTCTCGAAGAACGGCACGCTCAGCCTGACCCTGGACGAGATGCGCGCGATCCAGGACCACTTCCGCGCGCTCGGCCGCCGCCCCACCGACGTCGAGCTCGAGAGCCTCGCCCAGACCTGGTCCGAGCACTGCGTGCACAAGACCCTCAAGGGCCTGGTCGAGTACACCGGCCCGACCGGCGTCGACGGCCCGCAGGCGACCGTGCTGATCGACAACCTGCTCAAGCAGACCATCGCCAAGGCGACCCGCGACCTGGCGGCGCCGTGGTGCCTGTCGGTGTTCAAGGACAACTCCGGCGTCATCGCCTACGACGAGCGCTTCGGCGTGTGCATCAAGGTCGAGACCCACAACCGCCCCTCGGCGATCGAGCCCTACGGCGGCGCCAACACCGGCCTGGGCGGCGTGGTGCGCGACGTCATCGGCACCGGCCTGGGCGCCAAGCCGATCTTCAACACCGACGTGTTCTGCTTCGGCGAGCTCGACGCCGACCCGGCGCACCTGCCGCCCGGCACCATCCACCCGCGCCGCCTGATGCGCGGCGTGGTGAACGGCGTGCGCGACTACGGCAACCGCATGGGCATCCCGACGGTCAACGGCGCCATCCGCTTCGACCCGCGCTACGTCGGCAACCCGCTGGTGTTCTGCG
Organism: uncultured Planctomycetota bacterium; assembly: GCA_963818245.1. Taxonomy (GTDB): domain Bacteria; phylum Planctomycetota; class UBA11346; order UBA11346; family UBA11346; genus BOG-1363. The sequence goes on along the minus strand of CAWFSD010000014.1, from coordinate 60,710 downwards.
GCACCGGCGGCCTGATCCCGCTCGGCGCGGTCGACAAGGCCGCGCGCGTCGGCGACCACCTCATCGTCATCGGCGGGCGCACCGGCCGCGACGGCATCCACGGCGCGACCTTCAGCTCGGCCGAGCTGCACGACAAGTCCGAGGTGGTGTCCAGCGGCGCCGTGCAGATCGGCAACGCCATCGAGGAGAAGAAGGTCCTCGACACCACCCTGCAGGCGCGCGACCGCGGCCTGTTCACCGCGCTGACCGATTGCGGCGCCGGCGGCCTGTCCTCGGCGTGCGGCGAGATCTCGGCCGAGCACGGCTGCCGCATCCACCTCGAGCGCGTGCCGCTCAAGTACGACGGCCTCAGCTACACCGAGATCTGGATCAGCGAGTCGCAGGAGCGCATGGTCGCGACGGTGCCCGCCGCGCGCGTCGCCGAGTGCCTGCAGGTGTTCGCCGCCGAGGGCGTCGAGGCCACCGACATCGGCGAGATCACCGGCACCAACCGCCTGGAGCTGCGCTACCACGGCGAGCCGGTCGCCGACCTCGACATGCACTTCCTGCACGACGGCGTGCCGCGCCTCAAGCGCCCGGCGGAGTTCACCCCGAAGACCGAGCACGACGCGGTGTACACCGCGCCCGGCGACCTCGCCGAGGCGCTGCGCCGCGTCCTGGCGCGGCCCAACGTGGCGAGCAAGGAGTGGGTGATCCGCCAGTACGACCACGAGGTCCAGGCCGGCTCGATCGTCAAGCCGCTGGTCGGCGTGGCGCACGACGGCCCGAGCGACGCGGCGGTGATCGCCCCCGAGCCCGGCCGCGACCGCGGCGTGGCGGTGGCGTGCGGCCTGAACACCAACTTCAGCGACTGGGACGCGTACCACGCGGCCGCCGCCGGCATCGAGGAGGCGCTGCGCAACCTGGTGTGCGTCGGCGCCCAGCTCGGGCGCGTCGCCATCCTCGACAACTTCAGCTGGGCGAAGTGCACCGACCCGGAAGTGTTCGGCGCCCTGGTGCGCGCCTGCCAGGCCTGCTACGACTTCGCGATGTACTACGGCACGCCCTTCATCTCGGGCAAGGACAGCCTGTCGAACGAGTTCACCTACCACGGACGGACCATCCGCATCCCGCACACCCTGCTGATCACCGCGATGACCGTGGTCGAGGACGTGCGCCGCTCGATCACCATGGACGCGAAGCAGGCGGGCGACGCGGTGATCGTCGTCGGCCTGACGCGCAACGAGCTCGGCGGCAGCGAGTACCTGGCGCTGCTCAGCGCCGACCTGGGGCTGCCCAAGGCCACCGGCGGCATCGTCCCGAAGGTCGACCGCGCGCTGTCGCGGCCGGTGCTGCACGCGGTCGCCGCGTGCACCGCCGCCGGGCTGGTCAACGCCGCGCACGACGTCTCGGACGGCGGCCTGGCCACCACCCTGGCCGAGATGGCCTTCGCCGGCGGCCTGGGCATGACCATCGACGCCGGGCTGGTGCCGCGCGAGGGCATCACCGCCCTCGACCGCCTGCTCTTCAGCGAGAGCCAGAGCCGCATCGTCATCACCGTCCCGGCGGCGCGCGTCGCCGAGGCCACGGCGCTGCTCGCGGCGGTGCCGCACGCGGTGGTCGGCACGGTGACCGCCGAGCCGGTACTGGCGATCAGCGGGCTGGGGTCCACGCCTGGAGTCGGACCTGGCCAGCCTCAAGGAGGCGTGGCAGGGGACGTTGAAGGTGATGGAGAACTGAGGGGGGCGCGCGGAGCGCGCGAGACCCTAGACCCTAGACCCTAGACCCTAGAACCGGTCGAACGTGTCGAGAGCCCGCGGAGCGGGCGGCACCTCGTAGCCCTGGGCGTCAGCCCTGGGAATCCGGGTAAACAGTGCGATCAAGCCCACGGAGTGGGCGACACAGGTTGCGCGTAGGCTCATCGGGATCGCCAAAACTGCGCCGGTGCCGCCCATTCCATGGCTCCGAATCCATCCATTTCGAAATGGTCCTGGGGCTTGCGCCCTGGGCTGCGATGTGCCGTCCACTCCGCGGGCTGACCGCCCCGACAAATTCGTGGCCTGATGGCGTAACGATCTGGCGACTATCGGGTATGATGACCAATGAGCAGCGTCGTTTGCGGCCGGTCTGCCGTCCTCTGTGTTCTCGTTTCCATGACTTTCCTGGCCGGCGCCCTCGCCGCCGCCGAGGACGGCGGCATGGTGGACCTCGCCGGGGTGGCCCACCCGGCGCCCGGCCATTCCGGTGGCATCGACGTGCTGGTCTTCGCCTGCCACGACTGCCCGATCTGCCAGAGCTACGCGCCTGAGATCCAGCGCATCGCCGACGCCTACGCCGACCACCCGGTGCACGTCTACGTGGTGCTCGAGGAGGACGGCTTCGCTGCAGCCGCGGCCACAGGCTGGGCGCGCGACTTCGCGCTGCGCTGCCCGGTGGTGCTCGACGACGACCGCCGCCTGGCGCGCGGCGCGCAGGCGCGCAGCACGCCGGAGGTGGCGGTCTTCGCCGCGACTGGCGCGATCGCCTACCGCGGCCGCATCGACGACGGCTGGGCCGGCCTCGGCCGCCGCCGCGACCAGCCCACCAGCCACGACCTGCGCGACGCCCTCGATGCGCTGCTCGCCGGGCGGGCGCCCGCCACGGCCCAGACCGCGGCCATCGGCTGCGTCATCACCGCCAAGAAGCCATCCGCGCCTGGAACCTCGCCATGAAGCCGTCCGCCGTCGCCGTCCTCGCGGCTGCCTGCGCCTGCTCCTTGCCCTCGCCAGCGCTGGCCGCCGACGCCGTGGCGGTCACGCCCGCCGGCGCGCCGACCTTCACCCGCGACGTGGCACCGATCCTCTTCGCCAACTGCACGATCTGCCACCGGCCCGGCGAGGTCGCGCCCTTCTCCCTGACCAGCTACGCCGAGGCGCGGCGCAAAGGCGAGATGATCGCCCGCGTCACCGGGGAACGCCAGATGCCGCCGTGGAAGGCCGAGCCCGGCCACGGCGACTTCCTCGACGCGCGCCGCCTCGAGGACGCCCAGATCGCGACGCTCAAGGCCTGGGTCGCGGGCGGGATGCCCGAGGGCGCGGCGGCCGACCTGCCGGAACCGCCGAAATTCCCCGAGGGCTGGCGGCTGGGCAAGCCCGACCTGGTGCTGACCATGCCCGAGCCCTACGAGCTGCGCGCCGAGGGCCGCGACCTCTACCGCTGCTTCGTGCTGCGCACGGACCTCCCCGCGGACACCTATGTGCGGGCGGTCGAGTTCAAGCCGGGCAACCCCAAGATCGTCCACCACGCCATCCTCTACCTCGACGGCGGCGGCGCCGCGCGGCGCCTCGACGAGCAGGACCCGGGTCCGGGCTACACCCACTTCGGCGGGCCCGGCTTCCTGCCCAGCGGCGGCCTCGGCGGCTGGGCGCCGGGCGCGGGCGCGCGTCCGCTGCCGGAAGGCGCGGCGAAGACGCTGCGCAAGGGCGTCGATGTGGTCATGCAGATCCACTACCACGCCAGCGGCAAGGCCGAGCACGACCAGTCCTCGCTCGCCCTCTACTTCACCAAGGAGAAGCCGACGAAGGTCATGATGCCGCTGACGCTGGGGTCGCGCGCCATCGACATCGCGCCCGGCGACCACGACTTCGTGATCAAGGACGAGGTCGTCGTTCCCGCCGACGTCAGCCTGGTCGGAGTGACGCCGCACGCGCACCTCATCGCCAAGGAGATGAAGGCCGTCGCGCACCTGCCCGACGGGACCAGCATCGACCTGATCTGGATCAAGGACTGGGACTTCAACTGGCAGGAGCAGTACCGCTACGTGAAGCCCATCGCCCTGCCCAAGGGCACCCGGGTATCGATGGTCTACCACTACGACAACTCCTCCGACAACCCGCGCAACCCCCACACCCCGCCGCAGCGCGTGACCTTCGGCGAGCAGACCGAGAACGAGATGGCGCTGCTCTTCATGAACGTGATCCCCGATCGCCGGATCGATGCGCTGGCGCTGCTCCAGACCATGGCGTCGCGCCGCCACATCGTCGGGGCCGGCGTCGAGCCCTGACCCGGCACGGGACCAGCGCTCCGCGTGGGGATCTCCTGGCGCTGGCCCATCGCCAGGCGGGGCAGGCTGAGCCGTCCAGGCCGCCGGGACCGGTCCACCCGGGCGGGTGGGCGCAAGGCCCCGCGCAACAACCGCCTGGGCGAAGCGTAGCAAGTGGCCGCGCTCCGCGCCCGGCCTGTCGCCTGCCTGCGACAGGCCGATCCTGGCGCAACCCTGACCGACGTAGCCGGTGGAACTCTGCCGCCCGGCGATTATTGATTCTGCAATGATTGCCAAATCAACGATCCGGCGACCGCCGGCGGCGGCGGCCGGCGCCGACAGCAGCCAGCTCTGCATCCTGGTCGCGCGCTGCCGGCGCGTGCTGTGGTCGAGCGGCCACCGCGAGCTCGAGGGGCACGGCGAGACCATGTGGACGTGGCAGGTCCTGACCTACCTGGCGCGCGGCGAGGCCTCGACCCAGATCGAGCTCGCCACCGCGACCGTCCAGCACCCCGCGGCGCTGTCCCGCCAGCTCGCCGACCTCGAGGCGCAGGGGCTGGTGCGCCGCCACCGCGACCCCGCCGACCGCCGGCGCATGTTCGTCGAGCTCACCGACGCGGGCCGCGCGCGCCACGACGCGCTGCGCGCCCTGGTCTACGGCGCCACCGCCAAGCGCCTCGCCGTGCTCAGCGCCGCCGAGCAGGCCACCCTGCAGCGGCTGCTCGCGAAGCTCGAGGGCGGCGAGGCGGAGCGCTTCGCCGCCGCGCACCGACCCCGCAGCGGAGGCTGACGCCATGTGGCTGGTCTACCTCGCCCTGCGCCGCCCCTACACCTTCGTGGTGATGGCGATGCTCATCGTGCTCCTGGCCTTCGTCACCATCAAGCGCATGCCCACCGACATCTTGCCGGAGATCGACATCCCGGTGATCTCGGTGATCTGGAACTACGCCGGCATCTCGCCGGAGGAGATGGAGAAGCGCATCATCAGCAACTACGAGCGCGCGCTGACCACCACGGTCAACGACATCGAGCACATCGAGAGCCAGTCGCTCTACGGCGATCAGCGTGGTCAAGGTCTTCTTCCAGCCCGGCGCCAAGATCGAGGCCGCCACCGCCCAGGTCACCGCGATCTCGCAGACCATGCTGCGCCAGATGCCGCCCGGCATGCACGCCGCCGCTCATCATCCGCTACAGCGCCTCGAACGTGCCCATCCTGCAGGCCGTCGCTCGGGTCGCGACTCGCTTCGCGAGCAGCAGCTCTTCGACCTCGGCAACAACTTCCTGCGCGCCGGCCTGGCGACGGTGCAGGGCGCGCAGATCCCCTGGCCCGTACGGCGGCAAGCAGCGCCAGATCATGGTCGACCTCGACCCGCAGAAGCTCTACGCGTTCGGCCTCTCGCCGCGCGACGTCAGCGACGCGATCGACCGCGCAGAACCTGATCCTGCCCTCCGGCACGGCCAAGATCGGCGACCGCGAGTACACCGTCCGCCTCAACAGCAGCCCCGACGCTGGTCGAGGAGTTCAACGACCTGCCGATCAAGACGCGTGCAACGGCGCGACGGTCTACGTGCGCGACGTGGCGCACGTGCGCGACGGCTACGCGCCGCAGACCAACATCGTCCACGTCGACGGCAAGAAGGGCGCGCTGCATGCCGATCCTGAAGGCCGGCGGCGCCTCGACGCTCGACATCGTCGCGCGCGTCAAGCGCAGACGCTGCCGCGGCATCCTGGCGACGCCTGCCCAAGGAGCTGAACGTCACGCCTGCTCTTCGACCAGTCGCTCTTCGTGCGCGCCGCGGTCGACGGCGTCGTCAAGGAGGCGCGTCATCGCCGCGGCGCTCACCGGCGCTGATGATCCTGCTCTTCCTCGGCAGCTGGCGCAGCACGCTGATCGTCGTGGTCTCGATCCCGCTCTCGATCCTGGTCTCGATCATCGTCCTGGCGTGGCTGGGGCAGACGCTCAACGTGATGACCCTGGGCGGCATGGCGCTGGCGGTCGGCATCCTGGTCGACGACGCCACCGTCGACATCGAGAACATCCACCGCAACCTCGGCGCAGAAGAAGCCGCTGCGTGCCGCGCGCGATCCTCGACGGCGCGCAGCAGATCGCGGTGCCGGCCTTCGTCTCGACGCTGTGCATCTGCATCGTCTTCGTGCCGGTGGTGTTCATCACCGGCGCGGCCAAGTCGCTCTTCGTGCCGCTGGCGATGGCGGTCGTCTTCGCGATGCTGACCTCGTACTTCCTGTCGCGCACGCTGGTGCCGACGCTGGTGCAGTACCTCCTGCGCGGCGAGGCCGCGCGCACGCAGGCGACGGCGCGCCAGCGGCCGCGCGGCGCGGCTCGCGCGCGCGCTTCTACGCCGCCTTCGACCGCGGCTTCGAGCGGCTGCGCGCGCGCCTACGGCGCGCTGCTCGCGCTGCGCGCTCGGCCACCGCGGCCTGGTCGCGCGTCGGCTTCGTCGCCTTCGTCGCGCTCGTCGCTGGCGCTCTTCCCGCTCGTCGGCCGCGACTTCTTCCCCAGCGTCGACGCCGGGCAGATCAGGCTGCACGTGCGCTGCCCGCCGGGCACGCGCATCGAGGAGACGCGAGCGCTGGTTCGCGCGCATCGAGGACGCCATCCGCGGCGATCATCCCGCGCGGCCGAGCTCGAGCACGATGCTCGACAACATCGGCATCCCGAACAGCGGCATCAACCTCTCGCTCAGCGACGGCGTCGCTGATCTCGCCCGCCGACGGCGAGATCCTGGTCGCGCTGACGAGGAGCACCACGCGCCGACGCGCCGCGTACGTGCGCAAGCTGCGCGCGCAGCTCGCCGCGGCCTTCCCCGAGCTCGACCTTCTTCTTCCTCGCGCCGGACATCTCGACCCAGGTGCTGAACTTCGGCCTCCCCGCGCCGATCGACGTGCAGGTCGTCGGGCCCGCGCGGCAACGACGAGCGAGAACCTCGCGCATCGCGCGAGCAGATCGCGCGACCGCATCGCGCAGATCCCCGGCGCGGTCGACGTCCACCTGCCCAGGTGCGCGAGCGCGCCCGAGCTGCGCGTCGACGTCGACCGCACGCATGGCCGGCCAGGTCGGGCTCACCCAGCGCGACGTCGCCAGCGACCTGCTCGTCTCGCTGTCGCTCGAGCGCGCAGACGGCGCCGAACTTCTGGCTCGATCCGCAGCGCGGCGTGCAGTACCCGGTCGCGGTGCAGACGCCGCAGTACGCAGATCGACTCGCTCGACGCGCTCGGCAACACGCCGATCGCCGACGCGGCGCTGGCGCAGCCCGCAGCTCCTCGCCAACCTGGCGACGGTCACGCGCGGCGACGGGCCCGGCCAACATCACGCACTACAACGTCGCGCCGCACCTTCGACGTGCTGGCCAACGTCGACGGCACCGACCTCGGCTCGGTGGCCGCGCGCGGTCGACCGCATCGTCGCCGAGCATCCGCAGGCCGACGCTGCCGCGCGGCACCACCGTCATCGTGCGCGGGCAGGTCGAGAGCATGAACAGTCTCGTTCCGCGGCCTCGGCTTCGGGCCTGATCTTCGCGGTCGTGCTGGTCTACCTGCTCATGGTCGTCAACTTCCAGTCCTGGCTCGACCCGCTCATCATCCTCATGGCGCTCCCGGGCGCGCTCGCCGGCATCGTCTGGATGCTGTTCCTCACCGCAGACCACGCTCAGCGTGCCCGCGCTGATGGGCGCGATCATGTGCATCGGCGTGGCGACCGCGAACAGCATCCTGGTGGTCACGCTTCGCCAACGACCAGCGCAAGCTGGGCCTGCGACGCCGCACGCCGCCGCGCTCGCCGCCGGCATGACGCGCCTGCGCCCGGTGCTGATGACCGCGCTGGCGATGATCATCGGCATGCTGCCGATGTCGCTCGGGCTGGGCGAGGGCGGCGAGCAGAACGCGCCGCTCGGGCGCGCGGTCATCGGCGGCCTGCGTCTGGCGACGCTCTCGACGCTGTTCTTCGTGCCGGTGGTCTACAGCGCGCTGCGCCGCCGGCAGCCCGCTCCCGAACCGGCCGACCAGCTCCACGAAGGACAGCCCGCATGACCCGGACCTCCAGCGCCACCGACGACCTGCCCGCCGCGCCAGCCCCGGAGCCCGCCGGCCGGCGCCGCTTCCCGCTCGGCCTGCTGCTGGTGGCGATCGTGGTGGTCGCCGCGCTGTTCCTGGTCGGCTGGGTGCCGCGCGTGCTGCAGCAGCGGTCCCTGGCGGCGCTCACCGAGCAGACCGCGCTCGGCCCGCCGCGCGTGCGCGTCGCCAAGCCGCGCGTCGCGCCGCCGAGCACCGTGCTCGCCCTGCCCGGTTCGGTGGTGGCCGAGCGCGAGACCGGGATCTACGCGCGCACCGGCGGCTTCGTGCGCAGCTGGAAGGCCGACCTCGGCGACCGCGTCGCGAAGGGCGACCTGCTCGCCGAGGTCGACGCGCCCGAGGTCGTCCAGGAGCTCGCCCAGGCGAAGGCGGCGCTCGGCCAGTCCCTGGCCGGCGTGGAGCAGGCGAAGGCCGCGCTCACCCTGGCGGAGCTGAACCTCAAGCGCTTCAAGAGCCTCGGCCCCGAGGTCGCGACCCAGCAGGACATCGACACGCGCCAGGCCGACCGCGACGGCGCGCGCGCCAACCTCGGCGCGGCCGAGGCCAAGGACGGCCGCCGACCGCGCCAGCATCGGGCGGCTCGAGCAGCTGGTCTCGTTCACGCGCGTGACCGCGCCCTTCGCCGGCACGATCACCCAGCGCTCCATCGAGCTGGGCAACCTGGTCAACGCCGGCGGCGGCAGCGCCCAGCCGCTGTTCCGCCTCGCCCAGACCGACCCGGTCCGGGTCCTGGTCGACGTGCCGCAGGCCAGCGCCCAGGCCATCGCCGTCGGCTTCGCCGCGAAGGTGAGGCCGCGCGGCCGGCACGAGGCCTTCGCGGGCAAGGTCGCGCACATCGCCCACGCCCTCGATCAGCAGAGCCGGACCATGCGCGTCGAGATCGAGGTGCCCAACGCCGACGCCCGGCCTGCTGCCCGGCATGTACGTGCAGACGACCATGGCGGTGCCGGCCGGCCGGCCGCTGCTGCTGGTGAACGCCGACGCCCTGCTGCAGTCCGGCAAGGGCACCCAGCTGGCCGTGGTCGACGCGGGCGGCAAGGTCCACCTCCACGACGTCGCCATCGCCGTCGACTACGGCGGCGACGTCGCGATCAGCGATGGGCTCGCCGCCGACGACCGGGTGGTGCTCAACCCCGCCGGCCGCCTCGTCGAGGGCGTCGCCGTCGAGGTCATCGCCGCCCGTGGACGCGCCGCGCCGCCGCCGCCAGAAGCCCGAGCGCTGAGGCGCCCGCCGCCAGCCGGTGGCTCTGGGGTCGCGCGCTACTTCGCCTTCTTCGGGTCCACCACCGGCGGCGTCCAGCTATCGTCGCGGTAGCGCATGCTGACGATCTGGTTGTTGACCACGTCGCAGAACTAGAGCGTGCGCATGTCGGGGGCGAAGGCGATGGCCGTGGTCGGCACCGGCAGCTCGCGCAGCACGGTGAAGTCCTCGGTGTTGAAGAGGTGGGTGCCGGACGCGGCCACGCCGCCGTCCGGGCTGACCGCGATGATCTGGTTGATGTAGGTGTACTTGGCGAAGAGGTCGCGCAGGTGCTCGGAATTGCGCAGCGAGTGCTCCGGGCTCTTGAACACGCCGATGATCTTGTCGGGCGCCTTGCTGTCCATCACCGCGCGGTTGAAGTAGACGCGGCCGCGCGGCTGGTCGATGAACAGGCTCTGCTGGGTGCTGGTGAAGTCGGTCGCGACGCCGGCCGGCTGGTTGTAGACCTTGTAGCACTTGGCGATCGCCGCCTCGAGCGTGCGCATCTCGCCGGTGAGCTCCTCGTAGCGCGCGTCGGCGCTGGTCTTGCTCGCGAACTTGGCGTTCTTGTTGTAGTCGTCGATCGCGGCCTGCAGGGTGCGCTGGCGCTGGATCAGCGACTGGATGTGGTCGCCGTCGACCTCGCACAGCCACGAGTTGCGCGAGCCCATCAGGATGTTGTTGCGCAGCCCGTTGTAGGCGAGCGAGCGGATCGACAGCGGCGCCTCCTGGTCCTCGCCGCCGCTGTACTTGACCACGCAGGGCGTGCCGGTGCCGTTCATGAACCAGATGCTGTCGCGGACCAGGGTCATGGCGATGGGGGCGTTGGTCAGGGTGAGGGTCTTCTCGACCGCGCGCGTGGTGAGGTTGACCGACACGATGTTCTTGGAGGAGTTGTTGGCGACCCAGGCGAGGTTCTTGCTGGTCAGGCTCATCTTGAGGTCGACGGGGTCGGTGCCGGTGAAGAGCTCCTTGGCCACCAGGTTGTCCTTGGTGGTGATGAACAGCACCTTGTTGCGCGCCGGGACCAGCATCACCAGCTGGCCGTGCTCGGCGTCGTAGACCATGTTGCTGGCCAGGCCGCTGATCGCGACCGCTCCGCTGGCGTTCTTGAGGTCGGTGAAGGGCAGTTCCATCTCCCAGTGCTGGAAGTCGGCGCCGACCGCGAACTTGTCGTCGCGGCCCTGGAAGAGGCGGTCGACGAACAGCGCCGGCACGGCCGCGCCGCTGGGCTCGGTGGCGCCGCGGCGGCCCGCGATGAGGCCGACGAGCGTGCCGTCCATGGCGATGACCGGGGTGCCGTGGGCGGTCGCGGCGACCGTCAGGCTGGTCGACAGCAGGGCTCCGGACTTGTCGTCGGGGGCGCCCACGGTGCCCCCCAGCGTGGCCTGCGGCCCGGCGGCGGCGGTGAGCTTGGGGTTGACGATGGCGATGACCTCGGTCCCGGCCTTCGCCACGCTGCCGTCGCCCAGCGCGAGCGGCTTGGCGTGGTAGGGGTTGGTCGAGGAGAGCAGGGCGAGGTCGTGCTCGCGATCGACCGCGACCACGTAGGCGGACTGGTGCGAGTGCTCGCCGCTGGTGCTGTTGCGGAAGTAATCGACCAGCACCTGCTTGCTGCCCTTGACCAGGTGGTAGGCGGTGACGACGTACTGGGGCCCGAACAGGACCACGCCGGCGCCGCCGGGACCGGTGCCGTTGTCGGTGGTCACCGACACCACCCCTGGGCCGAGCTGGACGAGCAGGTCGGCGGCGCTGCGCGGGCTGCCGGGCGCCGCGGTGCTGGTCGCGGGGGCCGGTGCGGCGGCGAGCACGGCCGCCGGCACCAGGGCGGCCGGCGCCGGTGCGGCGGCCGGCGCGCCGCCCTTGGCCTTCTCGAGCGCCGCCTTCTGGCGGTCGAGCTCCTGCGCGGGGTCGAGCTGGGCGGCCGGCGCGGCGCCAGCGCCCGACGCCACCGGTGGCGCGGCCGGCGTGGCCGTGGTCGCGCCACCGCTGGCCGCGCTCGGCTTGCCCTCCGCTCCCGCCTGGCCGTCCGCCGTCCCGTTCTGCGTGGCGGCGAGCGGCGCAGCGGGTTTCTCCGGGGCGAAGAAGTACCCATAGGCGAACCAGCCGCCGACGCCGAGCACGACCGCGCCGATCGCCATCGGCAGCCACGGGCGGATGAGCTCCATCGGCCCCGGCTTGGGCTTCGGCGGTGGCGGGGTGCGCAGGAAGGGATTGATCGCCGGGCCCGGTCCGGCCCCGGGTGCGGCGGCGGGCCCCGCGGACTTGGCCGGGGCAACGTCGTCCATGGCGAACTGGGCCGGGACGATGAATTCCTTCTGGCACTTGGCGCAGCGACCTGGCCGGCCGGCCACCGCCCACGGGGCGCGCATCTGCGCCCCGCACGCGGGGCAGGCGAACGTCATGAGATCATCCATGGATGCCGCGCTCCGGAGATGCTGCGGTCGGTCATTCGCCCGCGCGCTGTCTCAGCTCATCGGATATAAACGGCGGATGGAGGGCGGCAAGGTCGAGGGCGGGAGCGTGGTGAGGGGGGAGGGTGGGGAGGGGCGCTAGGCGCTAGGCGCTAGGAGGGAGGCAGGAGCCTCTGACCATATTTCGCGCGAAGATCGCATGTTGGCTGTGAAAACGCATTGAAAAACGGGAGCTTGAGCGCCAACGGCGCGACCCCTATCTCCAGCCCAGGGCAACGCCCTGCTCACTACCCACAAGTCACTGCCGTGGATGTGATCAAACCCGGTTGAATCTCCCCAAATCTCCCCAAATCTGCGGATTCTTCTTCGGAAGACCCGCAGAAGAATCCGCAGATTTGGGGAGATTGGGAAATTTCGCAGATTTCAGCCGAAATCGCTGACATCCAGAGCGGGAACGACTGTAAGGGCGGCTCCAATCCTGGTGGGAAATGGATACCGCGTATGCCCTGGGACCGGCGTTATGGACGTGGGATCGGAGCTCGCGGAGCGCCTCAGGGCTTGAACATCGCGTCCTGCGGATTGGCCGCCGACAGCAGGTAAGCGACCAGGTCGAAGACCTCGTCCTGGTTCAGGCGGTCGAGCAGGCCGGGCGGCATGGGCGAGATCTTCATCATGCGCGACGTTGGTCACGTCGGCCTTGTGGATCGCCGTGAGCTGCGTGGGGTCGAAGAGGTTGGTCGCGATGAAGATGTCCTTGCCGTCGTCGCCCATCATCCGGCCGACGGTGTTGCCCTCCTTGGTGCGGACCTCGTAGTTCGCGTACTGGTCGGAGATGACCTTCGACGGCTCGACGATCGATTCGACCAGGTCGTGCAGGCTGAACTTCGCGCCCGCGCTGGACAGGTCGGGGCCGACCGCGCCGCCCTCGTTGGCGAAGCGGTGGCAGACGGTGCAGCCGAGGGCGCCGAACATGTTGCGGCCGTCCTCGAAGTTGCGGCCCTTCAGGGCGCCCTTGCCCAGCGCCGCGAGCTCGTCGGTGGTCCAGTGCTTGCCCGGGCCCCTTGGGCTGGGCGAAGGTCGCCGGCGCGGGCCGGGCGGCGAGGCCGACGCGCAGCTTGTCGGTGGCCAGCGCGGCGCGCTCCGCCTCGGGGACGTTCTCCCAGGCCATCTTGCGGATCGCGTTGATGAAGCCCTTGTAGCTGTTGCCGCCCTTGCTCTCGCTCTCCGCGGCTTCGAACCAGGTGAAGTAGCGCAGGCGCAGGTCGGGCGGTCCAGCCGGCCTTGGCCACGCTCAGCGCGTAGGCGTACCAGATGCGCTGCTGCTGCGGCTTGGCCGCGAGCATCGCCGCGATCGGGCCGCCGTAGCCGCCGTTGCGCGCGATCAGCGCGTCGAGGTCGTGGTTGACCGGGATCAGCTCGCTCTTGCGCCATCTGCTCGACGATCTTCGCCGGCGCGGTGGGCGACTGCAGCGTGCTCAGCAGCGACGCGCAGTCGCGGTTCAGGCGCAGGTCGAGGCTGGGGAAGAGCGGATCGATCCTGGCGATGAGCTGGGCGGCGAGCGCCGCGTCGGGCTGGCCCATGCGCGTGATCAGCAGTTCGCAGGCGCGCAGGGCCTCGAGCTGCGCGTCGGTGCCGAGCTTGGCGAGGTCGAGGCCGAGCCAGGCGGCGAGCGCCTTGGGCTGGAGCGCCTTGTCCCCGCAGCGCGCGAGCGCGACCAGCGCGGTGATGCGCGCGGCCGGGTTGCTCTCGGCGAAGACCTTGTCCTGCCACTCGGCGACCGGCTGGTGCTCGACGGCGATGCGCGCGGCGAAGCGGATGTAGCGGTCGGCGTTGCCGAGCTGCGGCCAGGCGGCGGCGACCGCCGCGGGGTCGACGTGGCCGTGGAAGGCCTCGAGCTTGCGGCGCTGCAGCGCCAGCTCGGTGGGCGGCAGGGCCGCGACCGGGGCGGTCGCTTCGCTGCCGGTGTAGACCACGCGGTAGAGCGCCGACTGCGACCCGCGGCCGCCGGTGGTGAAGTACAGCGCGCCGTCCTTGCCGACCACCAGGTCGGTCAGCGGCATGGCGCGGCCCGACAGGAACTCCTCCTTGGTGGCCTTGAACGAGGCGCCCTGCGGCTCGAGGGTGATGGCGTACATGGTGCCGAAGGTGAAGTCCGCGCCGAACAGCGCGCGCTGGTACTTCGCCGGGAACTTGGCGCCGGTGCCGAACAGCACGCCGGTGGGGCTGCCGGGGCCGATCTCGACCACCGGGGGCAGGCTGTCCGGGTACCAGGTCGCCCACTTGCCCGAGCCGCTGCGCCAGCCGAACTCGCTGCCGCTGGGGCTGTGGCTGATGCGCGTCGGCCGGTACCAGGGCGAGCCCATGTCCCACTCCATGTCGGCGTCGTAGACGAACATCTCGCCGTTGCCGTCGAAGGCGAAGTCGTATTCGTTGCGGTAGCCGCTGCTGACCAGCTCCCACGCCTTGCCGTCGGGGTCGGTGCGGGCGATGAAGCCGCCAGGGGCCAAGATGCCGCGGGCATGGCCGTTGGGGTCCCAATGGCGCGGCAGCAGGATGTCCTCGGCCCAGTTCTTCGGCACCAGGTAGGTGTCGAAGTGGTCCGGAGTCTTCGTGTGGTTGCCGCAGCAGATGTAGATCGACTTCTTGTCCGGAGACAGCACCACCGCGTGCGGGCCGTGCTCGCCCTCGCCCTCGAAGTTGCGCAGCTTGGTGATCTTGTCGAACTTGTCGTCGCCGTCGGTGTCCTGCAGGCGGTAGAGGCCGCTGCTCTTGTCGCCGACCTTGCCGTTGATCATCACGTAGAGGCTGTTGAAGGCGTAGAGCAGGCCGTGCGCCGAGCTGATCGGCAGGTCGATCTTCTCGACGGTGGTGGTCTCGGGGTCGGCGCCGATGGCCGACGGGGTGATGCGGAAGATGCCGGCGCCGCCCTGGTCGGCGGCGATCAGGCGGCCCTTGTCGTCGCAGGTGAGGCTGACCCACGAGCCCTGCTCGCCCTTGGGCACGACGTAGACCAGTTCGGCCTTGAAGCCCGGCAGCAGGGCGAGGGACTCCGGCGCGGTCACGCCGCCGGCCTTCTTACCGCCGCCGAGCACGTCGCCCCACGGCTCCTTGCCCAGCGCGCCGATGTCGAAGCTCGGCTTCCACGCCGCGTCGTCGAAGGCGGGCTTCTGCCAGCCTTCGGGCTTGCCCTCGAGCTGGCGCCAGCTCGCGTCGCTGACCACTTCCTGGGCGTGGCCGGCGCCGTCCTTGAAGCGCAGGCGCGCCAGCAGCGCGGCGGCGCCGTCGTCGTTGCGCCCCATCGCCGCGATGACATTCGCGCCGGGCTTGAGGTGCCTGGTGACGTCGGCGCTCGCTGGCGCCTGCCACTCATCGCTCTGAGCGACCTGCTCGCCGTTGACCCACACCGTGACGTGGTTGTCGCAGCTCACCTGCAGCTTGGCGGCGGTCGCCTGGCCCTCGACGGTGAAGGTCTTGCGGAACAGCACCTCCTGGTTCGCCGAGGCGTTGGCCGCGCTCCAGATCCAGTGCGGAGTGGCGTCGGCCGCGCTGGCGGCGGCGACCGCTCCCACCAGGACGAGGGCGAGGGCGAACAGGCGGGTGGGCATGGCGGGCTTCTCGTGGGGGATGCCGGGAGGAAGGCGGAGAAGATCATGCTGCCTGTGGCCGGTTGGCCGGACGGCAGCGCAGACCTATGGTGAGGTACGATGCCGACGATTCGGCGTTTTCCGGATAAAATCGGGTAATTGCACGGGCTTGCTGTGGGAGTTGGACTTTCTCGCCGTGGCGCCGGCACGCGCAGGAGCGCCTCTTCGGATCTGGCGACGCCTCTCCGGAACTCCAAATCTCCGGTGACTGCCTTCACAGGTGTATTCGAGCGGTGCTGGCTGGAACTTCCCATCGACGTTCGCAGGCCGTGGTTCGTTCCCTCGGTCTCGATGACGTGCGGCCATCGGCGCGGCCTCCTCTCGAACCCAGGGCAGTTCGCCTTGCGGTGAAGCGCACGCCCTCGACCACATCCATCCTTGAGCCCTGGGGGGCACGATCCACGATGAGGCCAGCCGTTCATCGAGACCGTCGACTTACCAGCTTCCTGCCAATATACCGGACCAGGATCGCAAGCGGCTTGTGAACCTGCGGTGCATCGTCGTCGGATTGGCCTCGTCGGTGCCGCTTTCCTGCTCGAGGCGCCGAGTGATTGAGAGTCAGCTCCGCCGCGATGGTAGCGGCTGGTTCATCTGCACGTCGCGGCCTCGGATGCTCAGCGGCCCGGGGCCGCGCAGCGCCGCCGGCACGAACTCCGGATCGCTCGCCTCCGCGATCGCCAGCCCGATCTGGAATTCCATGATCGCCGCCGGGATCGGGCTGCGGTAGCCATCGAGGCAGGCGCGCAGGGCCGCCGCGGCGCCCAGGTCCGCGGTGCGCGCCAGGCGGTAGGCCTTGACCGCGATGGCCTCCGCGGCGCCGGGGGTCAGCAGCAGCGGCACCAGCGGTTCGAGCGCCGCCGCCTCGGCGTCGTCGATCGCCACGCCGCGCCGCTTCGCCAGCGCGCGCAGCAGGCGCAGGCCCTCGGCGGTGGTGGTGGTCGGGAAGATCGGGATGCGCACGTCGATGCGCCCGGGGCGCTTGAGGTCGACCTCGATCAGGTCGGGCCGGCTGCTGGCGAGGATCCACACGATGCGCCCGCGGTTGGCGCCGCGCGACATCTCCTCGGCGATCATCGCGT
This sequence comes from uncultured Planctomycetota bacterium, assembly GCA_963818245.1. GTDB lineage: Bacteria > Planctomycetota > UBA11346 > UBA11346 > UBA11346 > BOG-1363. The sequence goes on along the minus strand of CAWFSD010000014.1, from coordinate 44,242 downwards.
AGATGCGGCCGTTGATGCCGCCCGCGTCGTTGCCGCCCTGGTCGCGCTTGCCCAGCGCCTGGTCGGCCTCGTCGATGAACACCAGGCAGCGGCCCAGCGCGTGGATGAGGCGGAAGATCTTCTCGAGGTTGCCCTCGGTCGAGCCGACCCACTTGTCGCGGAAGTTCTTGAGCCGCACCACCGGCACGCGCGCTTCGCCGGCCAGGCACTCCACCAGGAAGGTCTTGCCGGTGCCGACCGGGCCGCACAGCAGGTAGCCCATCGGCATCGCGGCGAGGTCGCCGGCCGCCCACAGCGCCAGGTCCTGGCGCAGCCAGCGCTTGATGGGTTCGCCGGCCTCGTAGTCGTCGAGCGAGCGGCGCGATTCGATGAACTCGATCAGGCCGCCGCAGTCGCGCTCGACCAGTGCCTTCTTGATGCCGAGCAGGTCGCCATCGGCGAGCGGCTGGTCGAGGTGCTCGCGCGTGCGCAGCAGCGACTCGACCGCGCTCAGGCTGGTGCCGGTGAGCAGCGCCGCCGCTTTCGCCAAGCCACCGGTCTGGTCCCCGGCCAGGGCGCGCAGCGCGCGCGGCACGCGCGGCTGGAGCAGGGTCAGCGCCTGCGCCAGTTCGCCGGCATCGGGCAGTGGCACGCGCACCTGCGCGGCGCGCGGATTGGCTGCGACCAGCGGGTGGAGGTCGCGCGAGGTTGTCGGCGATCAGGAACGACGCGACGGCCTGCTCCGCGAGCAGGCCGTCGCTGGCCCAGTCGCGGATCAGGCTCGCCATGGCGCTGGGCTCGACCGCGCCGTAGGCGGCGGCCGGCACGATCAGGTCGGCGGAGCGCACCACCACGCCGACCTGCACGCGGCCCTGGCCGAGGCGCGCGAGGTTGGCGACGTAGCGCAGGTAATGGGTGATCGCCTCGATGGCCTCGCGCGGCTGGCGCGGCAGCTGCGGCTGCTCCTTGAAGCGCGGCCACTTCGTGAAGGTCTCGCCGCCCTTCTCGACGCGCAGCCCGTTGCCCAGGTCGTAGCTGAGGATGACGTCGAAGCGCGGCAGCAGCACCTTCGCCAGGAAGTCGCCCAGGCTGCCCAGCCCGCCGCCCGCGATCGGCAGCACCAGCCGGTCGTGGACGTTGCCGCTGAGGATGAACTGGCTGGCCGCGCCGCTCTCGTAGCCGGTGATCAGCTCGCTGGCCCAGGCGGGCAGGGCGGGAGGCGCGGTTTCGTTCATTCGAATCGGGTGCTCTTGGAGACTGGAGTTTTTTGCCGCAGAGACGCAGAGATCCGGAGAGGGCCGCAGAGAAAAAGGGAAGGGCCGGGCCGGCCTCGCGCGCGCGGAGGGTGATTCAGATCGACGACCTCTTGGGCGAGAGCCTCCTTCGCGGCCGTCCTCTGCGGCCTTCTCTGGATCTCTGCGTCTCTGCGGCCACGACCCCGAGTCGCGCGGCGGGTCATTTCCCGGTGGCTCCCGCCTCTTTGAGCTTCTTAGCGGCCTCGGTGGCCGCCGTCCAGCCGGCCTTCTTCTCTTCGGTCTCGATCTGGATGTCGTTCCAGCCGGCCTTGTAGGCGGCGGCTTCCCAGGTCTCGAACTTCGGGACCAGGGCATCGATCTCGGCGTAGGCCGCGTTGAGGTCGGCGGCGTCCTTGCTGGCCAGGGCCTTGGCGGCGTGCGCGCGCACCGCGGCCACTTCCTTGGCCAGGGGTTCGAGAGCGGTCTTCGGACCCGCGTCCTCGGCCCAGGCCGCCACGGCGCAGATCAGGATCAGGGCGAGGATGCGGTGCATGCGAGACCCTCCGGGGTGGAGACCCTCAGCTCGCGGCGCCCTGGCCGGGGCCCATGCTCTTGGCGGCCGGGGCGGCGGCGGGCCCGTGCGGCGCGCCCGCCTCGAGGGCGATGCCCTCCTTGGCGGCGAAGTCGGCGAGCGCCATGTCGGCGAGCGCGCGCTGCTCGGCCTCCTTCACGTTGACCTGCGACATGTCGAGCGAGTCCTTGGCGACGCGCGCGCGGCCGGCGGCCTTGTCGCGCTCCTCGGCGACCATGGTCGAGAGGCGGTCGAGGGTGTCGCCGGAGCCGCCGATGCTGGTGATCATGCCCGACGCCATCTCGGTCATCTCGGCCATGGCCTTCTTCATCTTCATGTCCTCGATGCCGCTCTTCAGCGCGTCGAGCTTGGCCTTGGCCGCGGAGATCGCGACGTCGCGGGACTTCAGCAGGTTCTTGTAGGTGTCGTCGGCCTGGCTGAGCTGGGTGCGGTTCTCCTCCAGTTCGCGGGTCACGGTCTGCAGACGCAGCGCGTACTGCCCGGCGGCGTCGCGATTGCCGGCGCGCAGGTGGGCGGTGGTCTTGGCGCGCAGGTCGCGGTCTTCAGCCTCGAGCTTCTTGACCTGGCTCATCAGCCGCTCGCAGAGCCCGGCGTGGGAGGCCAGGCCCTGGTTGTACTGGCCGATCTGCTTGCGCAGGTTCTCCTTCTCGACGTCGAGCAGGGCCTCGGGGTTGCGGCGCTCGACATCCGAGATGAAGAGGCCGAGGAAGCCCTTGAAAAGATTGGCGATGCGTCGGAACATGGGTGGCCTTGCGCTGGTCGGGGGTGCTATCGAGGACCAACCATGAGCGAGGGGCGGCCGGGGGCAAGGGAGAGGCCGGCTGAGAGCGGATGGCTGATGGCTGATGGAGCTGGCCGGGGGTCCGCTGGTCAGGCCCGAGGTCGGTCCATTCCCCCTGGGTATCGGCCGCAACCTCTTCCCTGAGGTCGCGAGCGCCAACGGCGCGGCCCCAATTCCAGTCCAGGGCAACGCCCTGGGTCGATGCACGGATTTCTGCATCGAGCCTTGTAGGGGCGGCCCCAATCCGCACATCGCAATGCCCGATTGGGGCCGCGCCGTTGGCGCTCGCGATCCCGTCCCAAGGTTTTTTCCGCCCGGATCGCGCTGCGCATGGGGCCATGAGCCATCAGCCATGAGCCATCAGCCATGAGCCATCAGCCATCAGCCATGAGCCATCAGCCATCAGCCATAGGCCAGCCGGTCCCCACTCACGCAATCAGCCCGTCGACCACCTTGCCATGCACATCGGTCAGCCTGAAATCGCGCCCCGCCGACCGGAAGGTGAACTTCTCATGGTCGAAGCCCATCAGCTTCAGCACCGTGGCGTGCAGGTCGTGGACGTGCACCGGGTCGGTGACGGCCTTGAAGCCGAACTCGTCGGTGGCGCCGTGCACGTGCCCGCCCTTGGCACCACCGCCGGCCAGCCACATGGTGAAGCCGTAGTGGTTGTGGTCGCGGCCGTTGACCTTGCCCTCGTTGGAGCCGGGCTTGGGCAGCTCGACGGTCGGGGTGCGCCCGAACTCGCCGCCCCAGATCACCAGGGTCTCGTCGAGCAGGCCGCGCTGCTTGAGGTCGGTGAGCAGCGCGCCGATCGCCTGGTCGCACTCGCCGGCGAGGCGCTTGTGGTTGGCTTCCAGGTCGTCGTGGCTGTCCCACGGCTGGCCGGCGCCGTGCCACACCTGCACCATGCGCACGCCGCGCTCGATCAGGCGGCGCGTGATCAGCATCTGGCGGCCCTGCACGCCGGGTCCGTAGAGGTCGCGGATGGCTTGCGGCTCCTTGGTGATGTCGAAGGCGTCGCTGGCGTCCATCTGCATGCGGTAGGCGAGCTCGGCGTTGGCGATGCGCGCTTCGAGCGCGGGGTCCTGGTGGCGGCGCGTCGGCGTGCAGGCGGTTGAGCTTCTGCGCCACGTCGAGCTGCGCGCGCTGCTCGGGCGCGGTCAGGCTGCGGTTGCGGATGTGCTCGATCAGCTTGTCGATCTCGGTGTGCTGGGTGTCGATCGAGGTGCCCTGGAAGATGCCGGGCAGGAAGCCGGCCTGCCAGTTCTGCGATTCCTGGATGGGGTAGCCGCCCGGGCACAGCACCACGAAGCCGGGCAGGTTCTGGTTCATGGTGCCCAGGCCGTAGGTCAGCCACGAGCCCAGGCTGGGGCGGATCTGGCGCGCCTCGCCGCAGTTCATCAGCATCAGCGACGGTTCGTGGTTGGGCACGTCGCGCCTGCATCGAGCGGATCACGCACAGCTCGTCGGCGCTCCCCGCCACGTGGCTGAACAGGTCGCTGACCTCCAGCCCGCACTTGCCGTACTTCTTGAATGCGAAGGGCGAGGCCAGGGCGGCGCCGGTCGGGCGCTCGGTGGGCAGATGCAGGTCGACCGGCTTGCCGCCCTGGCGGGTCAGCTCGGGCTTGGGGTCGAAGGTGTCGACCTGCGACGGGCCGCCGTTCATGAACAGGTGGATGACGTGCTTGGCCTTGGCCGGGAACTGCGGGGGCCGGGGCGCCAGCGTCTGGAAGGGGTGGACCGAGCCTTCGTCGGCGCCGAGCGGCAGGCCCATCTGGGCCAGGGCCAGGGCGCCGAAGCCCATGCCGCAGCGCTGCAGCAGGTGGCGGCGCGAGAGCAGGTGCCGGGGCAGGTGGAGCATGGTCGTCTCGGCTCTCGTGGAGCGGTCCAGGGTCAGTCGATGAAGGTGAACTCGTTGGTCATCAGCAGGGCAAGCGCGTAGCGCTCCCACGGGCTGGGCGGCACCGGCGGGGCGGCGGGCGGGCCGGAGAAGCCATCGGCCGCCTTCCACTCGCGCGGTCCGTCGCCGGCCGGTTCGACCAGGCGCAGCACCGGTTCCCACGCGAAGCTGTCGAAGGCGTCGTTCTCGAGCGAGTCGACGGCCAGGTCGAGGTGCTCGCCGGCGCGCAGCGCGATGCGCGCGACCGCGGTGTCGATGGCGCCGTCCTGGACCTTCCACTCGCCGACCGTGCCGGCTGCGCTGGACACCGCCAGGCCGCGCACGCCGTTGCCCTGCGCGTTGTGCCGGGCGAGCGACCCGCTGAGCGCGTAGACCCCGTCCACCGGCGCCAGGAAGCGCCGGATCACCACGTGGTCGCGGTCGGTCCCGGGATGGCCGCCCTGGGCGTTCAGCATCGAGGTAGTGCAGCGTGGGATCCGGAATGCCTGCCCGGCCTGCCAGGTGTTGCCGGTGAAGTGCGCGAACGGGGTGAAGCTGGTCAGGCGCCTGCTGGCCTCGTCGTAGCGGCCGTAGCCGTACTCCCAGCGCGGTGCGGTCGGCGTCGGCAGCGACGTGCGGCGCGCTCGCGGCGGCGCGCAGGTAGTCGAGCCCGATGGCGGTCTCGGCGGCGCTGGGCGCGCGCGCGAACACCAGGCGGTAGAGGCGCTGGATGCGCTCGCCGTCGCTGCCGCCGCCGGCGCGCGCGGCGAGCAGGCGCGCCTGCTCCTCCGCGAACGGGCTGTTGAGCAGGAACAGCGCCTGCTGCGGCACGCTGGTCTGGAAGCGCCGCGGGCTGTGCGCGTCCGGGCTGGCGAGGTCGAAGGTGCGGAAGAAGCCCGGCAGGTTCTGGCGGTCGATGAAGCCGTAGAGCGTGCGCCTGGTGCTGAACGGCTGCGCGAAGATGTCGATGGCGCGGCCGCCCACCGCGGGATCGAGGTGGCCGGCGACGGCGAGCAGGCCGTCGCGCAGGCCCTCGGCGTCGAGGCGCTGGCGCGGGAAGTGCGCGAGCAGCAGGTTGTCGGGGTCCTTGTTGCCCTGGTCCGGGCGCGCATCGGCCGACTGCTGGTACGTGGCCGAGGCCAGGATCAGGCGGTGCAGCTTCTTCAGCGACCAGCCCTCGTCGATGAAGCGCGCCGCCAGCCAGTCGAGCAGCTCGGGGTGGGTGGGCGGATCGCAGCGCATGCCGAAGTCGCTCGCGGTGCGCACCAGACCGGTGCCGAAGTGCCAGGCCCACACGCGGTTGACCAGCACGCGCGCGGTGAGGGGGTTGGCGCGGTCGGCGATGGCCGCGGCCAGGTCGAGGCGGCCGCTGCCGTGCGCGAAGGGCGCGGGGTGGCCGCCGGAGAGCACGCTGATGAAGCGCCGCGGCACCTCGTCGCCCATCACCCCGGGGTTGCCGCGCACGTGCACGTGCGGGGTGACGGGGTGCTCACGGTCGGTGACGACCATCGCCCGCGCCGGCGCGCCGGGGTGGGTGCTGGGCAGGGCGTCGACCTGGTTCTTCAGCTCGCGGATCTTGTTCTGGTCGGCGACGTCGAAGAGCTGGTCGGCGTCGGCCAAGGGCACGGCGGTGGGCGATTCCGGGCCGCGCAGGACCAGGCGCAGGCGCTCGCGCTCGCCGTCGGCGGGCTGGTCGCCGTCGCACTCGGCGAGGGCCTTGCCGTAGAGCTCGGCGACGTCCTCGAGCTTCGCGGGGTGCTTGCCGGCGAACGCGGCGGCGATGGGCGCCGCGACCGGCTTGCCGGCCAGGGCCTTGGCGACGTCGTCCGCGTGCTTGCCGAGGTCGGCGTCGGCGACGCCGGCGTACGCGCGCCAGGTGCTGAACACCGGATCGGCGTCGCCGGCCTTGACGATGACGGCGCGCCACCGGCGCACCAGCACGGCGAGCAGCGCGTGCTTCTCGGAGATCTCGTGCAGTTCGTGGTCGGGACGGTCCTTGGCCTCGTGCACGGCGAGCAGGTACTGCGCGATCCTGGGCGCGGTGCGCGCCTCGACGACGCGCTCGCCGTGGCGCTTCGCGCGCAGGTCGGCCACCGCCTGCTCGCGCTTGGCCAGCTCGGCGGCGAACGCGGCGGTCTCCTTCGGGTCGCCGGCGATCCCGAGTTCCGGCAGGTCCTTGGGCTCGTCGCAGGAATCGAAGACGCCGTAGAGCGCGTAGTAGTCCTTGGTCGAGACCGGGTCGAACTTGTGGTCGTGGCAGCGCGCGCAGGCCACGGTCAGGCCCATGGTGCCGCGGCAGACGACGTCGATGCGGTCGTCGATGATGTCCTCGCGGATGTTGATGAAGCGCCGGCCGACGGTCAGGAAGCCGAGGGCCGCGAGGTCGCCCTGGGCGTGCCCGGGGGCCTGGTCGCCGGCGATCTGCAGCGTGATGAAGCGGTCGTAGGGCAGGTCATCGTTCAGCGACTTCACCACCCAGTCGCGGTAGGTGTAGGCGTAGGGGTAGCGGCGCTCCTCCTGGAAGACGTAGCCCTTGCTGTCGGCGTAGCGCGCGACGTCCAGCCAGTGGCGGCCCCAGCGCTCGCCGTAGTGCGGCGAGGCGAGCAGGCGGTCGACGACCTTCTGGAAGGCGTCCGGCGACCGGTCGGCGAGGAAGGCGTCGACCTCTTCGGCGCTGGGCTGCAGGCCGGTCAGGTCGTAGGTGGCGCGGCGCAGCAGCGCGCGGCGGTCTGCGGCCGGCGCCGGGACCAGGCCGTTCGCTTCGAGCTTGGCGAGGATGAAGCGGTCGAGGTCGGTGCGCGCCCACGCGGCGTTGGCGGGGGTTGGCGGTGCCTGCGGCTTCAGCGGCTGGAAGGACCAGTGGTCCTTGGAGGACGGGGGCCCCCCCGCCGCCAGCGTGGTGCGCGGATCGGGCGCACCCATGCGGATCCACGCCTCGAGCGCGGCGATGGCTTCGTCCTTGAGCTTCCCGCCCTTGTCCTTGGGCGGCATTTGCAGATCGGGATCGCCGTAGTGGATGGCGGTGACCAGCCGGCTCTGCTCGGGGTGCCCGGGCACCAGCGCCGGACCCGAGTCGCCGCCCGCGAGCAGGGCCGGTGCGGAATCGACCAGCAGCCCGCCCTTGCGCTTGTTGGCCTTGGCGCTGTGGCACGGGTAGCAGCTGTCGACCAGCAGCGGGCGGATCTTCGCCTCGAAGAACTCGACGCCGTCCTGCTCCGCGGCGCCTGCGGCCAGCAGCGGAAGGGCGAGCAGGCAGGGGAGGAGGGCGCTGATCTTCACCGGGGAGTGTCTACCATGGATAAGATGCCCTGTTGATGGGGGATAGGTGGGTTTGGGGTAACGGAAAGGTGCGGGGTGCGGGGTGCGGTGTGGAGAGGGTGGACCCGCATGGTGATCCATGGTTGGTGGGTCATGCTTGAAGACTCCCTGCGCATCGCATGGAACCCCGGTGTCAGCTTGAGGGCGACTGGCGCTCCGCACTCCGCACCCTCCACTCCCCGCCCTGCAGTCTGCACGGTCGTCCCGTACACAAATCCATACAAAGTAAGCAGGTTGCGCCCTGGGAATCGCCTGGATACTGCTCAGGCAATGCTGGTAACCGCTTACATCCTGGCCACCCTCGTCCTGATCCTGCTCAACGCGTTCTTCGTGCTCGCCGAATTCGCGGCCGTCAGCATCCGCGGCTCGCGCATCGAGGAGCTGGTCGACCAGGGCCGGCGCGGCGCCAAGGTCGTCCAGCACGTCCACCACCACCTCGACGAATACCTGTCGATGTGCCAGGTGGGCATCACGTTCGCCAGCATCGCCCTGGGCTCGGTGGGCGAGCGCGTGGCGGCTGACGTGCTCATCCCGGTGCTCGGCCAGGTGGCCGGCAACCTCACCCCGGTGGTGGCGCACAGCATCGCCACGGGCGTGGCGGTCGTGCTGGTGTCCTTCCTGCACATCCTGCTCGGCGAGCAGGTGCCGAAGCTGATGGCCATCCGCGCCAGCGACGGCGCGGCGCTGTGGACGGCGCGGCCGCTGGTGTGGTCGCGCCTGGTCTTCTACCCCCCGCTGTGGGTGCTCAATACCTGCTCGACGGCGATCCTGCGCCTGCTCGGCTTCGGCGCCATGCCCCGCCACGAGCAGCACTCCGAGGACGAGCTGCGCATCATCCTGGCGCGCTCGCAGAGCGGCGGGCTGCTGTCCTTCCGCCGCCTGCTGTTCATGGAGAACATCTTCGACCTGGGCGACCTCAAGGTGCGCGACGCGATGCGCCCGCGCAGCGAGGTGCGCATGCTCACCACCGGCCTGCACTGGATCGACACCGAGCAGTTCATCCGCACCTGGCGCTTCAGCCGCTACCCGCTGGTCACCGACGACCCCGAGCGCCCGGCGGGCATCATCCACGTCAAGGACCTGCTCCTGGACCGCCGCCCGGCCGGCGCGGAGCCCGACCTCAAGGCGCTGGCGCGGCCCTACCTGACCGCGCAGGACACCGCGCCGCTCGAGAGCCTGCTGTCGGAGATGCAGCGCCGGCGCATCCACGTCGCGCTGGTCTTCAGCCAGGGCGGGCGCTGGGTGGGCTACCTGACCATGGAGGACATCATCGAGGAGATCATCGGCACGGTGCGCGACGAGTTCGAGGCCGAAACCCCGATCTCGCTCGCCGAGACCCTGACCCTGGGACGCATCGTCCTGGGCGTCGAGGCGGTCTCGATCCCCGAGGCGATCCGCGCCAGCCTGGCGCGCGTGCCGCCGGCCGACCTGCCGCTGCCCGCCGAGCAGGTGGCGCGCGCGGTGCTCGAGCGCGAGCGCCTGGCCAGCACCTACCTCGGCCGCGGCCTGGCCATGCCGCACGCGCGCCTGCCCGGCCTGGAGCGGCCGCTGGTGGTGGTGGTGCGCTCCGACCAGGGCGTGCGCATCGAAGGCAACTCCGACAAGGCGCGCCTGTTCTTCATCCTGCTCACCCCCGCCGGCCAGCCGCGCGTCCACCAGCGCCTGCAGGCGCGCATCGCCGAGCTGCTCGAGAACAGCGACTACGTCGAGGAGCGCCTGCACAAGGTGGCGACGCCGGCGGAGATGCTCGAAGTCATCAGGACCGGGGAGCAGGCGGCGATCGACTGATCTTTTCAGACCCTAGACCCTAGACCCTAGACCCTAGTCCCTAGACCCTAGACCCTAGACCCTAGACCCTAGACCCTAGACCCTAGACCCTAGACCCTAGACCCTGCTTCCGCCGCTTTCTCCGAGTCCGGTATCGTTTCCCCCATGTACTCGCGAGCGACCTGCCTTCCCTAGGGTCTAGGGTCTAGGGTCTAGGCTCTAGGCTCTAGGCTCTGACCCCAACGCCGCCACGAGCGTCTCCAGCAACCCCGCGACGCTCGGCTGCCCCGGCAGGCGCCACTCCGCGCCGAGGTCGAGGTCGCCGACCTGGATGCCGGCGATGCGCGGATCGCGCAGGTGGAACACCGCGGCGTCGGTCCAGTCGTCGCCGACGAACAGCGCGCGCTGGACGGGCTGGGTGGTGAGCAGGCGTTGGAGCGCCTGACCCTTGTCGAGCAGCTGCGGCGGCAGGCAGTTGAGCACGGCGTGGCCGCGGATCAGGCGCGGGTGCGGGATGAGGGATTTCGCGAGATCGAGGGCGGTGGCCTCGGCGGCGGCGTGGTCGAGGGCGAGGCGCCAGTGGAAGGTCAGCGACACGCCCTTGTCCTCGAGCCAGCACCCGGGGACGGCCGGGATGCGCGCGAGTTCTTCGCGCCAGCGCGCCGTCAGGGCGCGCGCTCCCTGCAGGTCGGCGTCCATGCCGGGCAGGCCCTCGCTGCCGTGGTTGCCGAGGATGCGCAGACCGGGCGGCACGCGGCCGCGCACGTCGGCGACGGCCCGGCCGGAGATCACCACCACCGGGCGCGCGGCGGCCAGGCGCGCGAGCAGCGGCCCCGAGGCGGGGTCGAGCGCGACCAGGCCGGGCGCGGTGGCGAGGGGCGCGAGCGTGCCGTCGAAGTCCAGGGCCAGCAGCCAGCGCTCGGCGATCGCCCGGCCGCACAGTCCGGCGAGGTCCTCTGCGGGGGCCGCCGCGGTGGCGGGGGAGGGGACGTCAGGCATGCTCGTCGCCCAGCATGCGCCCGAGGGCGTGCCCCAGCTCGCCGCGGTTCGCGACCAGGAAGCTCGCCGCGCTGACCGGGGTGCCGACCGCGATCGAGCAGTTGGCGTCGGCGCGCCAGCGGAACAGGGCGTCGTCGCTGAAGCGGTCGCCCACGGTCAGCACCTGGGCGTCCGCCGGCAGGCCGAGCCGCTGCGCCACGGCATCGAGCGCGGTGCCGGCGTTGTGGTTGGCGCTGCGCACCACCAGCCCGCCGACCGCGCGCGTCGCCTGCCACGAGCCGCGCGCGAGCATCCCGTCCAGCATGTGCGCCGTCTCGCGCAGCATGGCGTCGACCAGCGCCGATGGACGGCGGCCGACGTGCCAGTGCAGCGAGGCCTCGTTCTCGGCGATGTACGAGCGCGGCACCACGCGCACGCGCTGGTCGAGGTAGCGCCGGACCTCGGTGCGCCAGGCGTCGAACGGTTCCCCCGGCGGCATGGTCAGCCACGCCCCGGCCGGATCGCGCACGAAGGCGCCGCGCTCGGCGGCCATCCACGCTGGCAGGCCGCTCCAGCGCGCGTCGATCGCCGCGCGCGGCAGCGAGCTGATCACCACCGGCTGCGCCCCCGCGCGCAGCGCGCACGCGACCGCCTGGCGCAGGCTGCGGTCATCGCCGCCATCGAGGATGTCGGCGTCGAAGGCGGCCAGGGCGAGGCGGCCGCGCAGCTGCGCGCGCTGGCGCTCCAGCTCCGCGCCTTCCAGGGCGCGGCTGGCGTTGGCGCGGTTGCGGCGGTCGATCTCGTCCAGGGCCTGCAGGAAGCCGCGCGCCCAGTCGCGGTTGTCGGCCTCCAGCACGCGCTGGCGCAGCGCGCCCATGCGCCGGCGGCGCTCGGCCAGGGGCATCTCCAGGGCGCGCGCGATGGCCGCGGCCACCGCCTCGGTGTCGTAGGGGTTGACCACCAGGGCCTCGCCCATCTCCTCGGCGGCGCCGGCGAACTCGGACAGCACCAGCACCGCGTCGAGGTCCTCGCTGGCCGCCGCGTACTCCTTGCACACCAGGTTGAGGCCGTCGCGCAGCGGCGTGACCAGGCACACGTCGGCGACGCGGTAGAGCGCGGTCAGGTCGTCCAGGCCGCGGCGCTGGAACAGGTAGTGCACGGGCGCGTGGCCGGTCGAGCCGAGTTCGCCGTTGATGCGCCCGACCTCGCGCTCGACCGCCTGGCGCAGGCGCTCGTAGCGCTCGACCTCGATGCGCGACGGCACGCACAGCTGCACGAAGGTCACGCGGTCGCGCCACTCCGGGTGGGTGCGCAGGAAGCGCTCGAAGGCGGCGAGGCGCTCGAGGATGCCCTTGGTGTAATCCAGGCGGTCGACCCCCAGGATCAGGCGGCGGCCGCCGAGCTGGGAGAGGATGCGCTCCTTGGCCAGGGCGTGCTCGGCGGTGTCCATCGCCGCGAGCAGGCCCTCCGCATCGATGCCGAGCGGGAAGGCGCCGACGCGCACCAGCCGGTCCTCGACGTGCAGTTCCTCCGCCACCGCCTCGACGCCGAGCAGGCGCGCCGCCGAGCCGGCGAAGTGGCGCGCGTACTCGAGCGTGTGGAACCCGACCAGATCGGCGCCGAGCAGGCCGTTGATCAGCTCGTCGCGCGCCGGGTGGATCTTCAGCACTTCCGACGCGGGGAAGGGGATGTGGTGGAAGTAGCCGATCACCAGGCGCGCCTCGCGCGCGCGCAGCATCGCCGGCAGCAGCATCAGCTGGTAATCGTGGATCCACACCCGGTCGCCCGGCTTGGCCCGCGCCAGGATGGCGTCGGCGAAGGCCTGGTTGACCGCGCGGTAGGCCGCCCACTCCGCCGGCAGGAACACCGCGATCTCGGGGAAGTAGTGGAACAGCGGCCAGATGCCGCCGTTGGACGCGCCGCTGTAGTGGTCCTTGGCGAGCGCCGCGGGGATGGCGACGTCGACCACGCGCTCGGTCTCGAGGCGGCTGGCCAGCTCCGGGGAATCGGGGAAGCCGCCCTGGCCGACCCACCAGCTGCTGCCGCCCTGGTGGACCGGCAGCAACGCGGTGACCAGTCCGCCGTCGGTGCGCTCGAGGCTGCGGCTCTGGTCGTCGAGGCGGTAGGGCAGGCGGTTCGAGACCAGCCAGGTCGAGATGGGCGCGTTTTCGGGAGCGTTCATGCGAAGTGGTCTTCGTGGCGTGGTGCAGGAGGTCCGCGGCGCGCTGCCACGGATCGGCCGGACCACCCGGTAGGCGCCCTTCCTGGTCCCACCTGAATGGAAGCAGCTCGACGTTCAATACCGATCACGGGATTCCGTGAACGTCGGCTGCGCGGATTGACGGAACGGTCATGCAACATGCACGACTGCGCGGCCTTCCCGGCTGCGCCACGGGGCACCGCTGCGCGCATATCCTGCTCACGTACCGCGTATACGCATGCGCCCACGGCATGTCCCCATGGCGGGCTGCCGATGGCGCCACCACACCACGGCGCGCCATGCTGCGCGCAGGAGGATCCGATGATCACGCACGTCTGGATCGAGGAAGGCTGCATCGGCTGCGGCGCGTGTCCGCTCACCGCGCCGGCGGTCTTCGCGCTGGACGAGGTCACCGACGCGGTCGTGCTCGGCACCGCGCGGCAGGACGGCCTGACCGGCGTGAACCGGGACGAGCGCAGCCCGCTGCGCGCGGAGGTGGCTGCGCTGGAGAGTCCCCCCATCCAGGAGGCCGCCGAAGGCTGCCCGGTCGAGGTCATCCGCTACCGCGACACGGCCTGACGCCGGTCGCTGGAAACGCGGACACCCGGAGCGTCACGCCCCGGGTGTCCGTGAAACCACGTTCCGGCGCCGGTTACTTCTTCGCCGCCTTGCGCGCCGCCGATCCCGAGGATGCGGTGGAGCTGCTCCTTGTCGGGCTTGGTGCCGGCGAAGTCGTCGAACGCCTTGGCCGCCTGCTTGATCAGGTGGCGGGCGATGAAGGGCGCGCCCTCGGCGGCGCCCTGCTCGGGGTCCTTCAGCGCGCACTCCCACTCCAGCACCGCCCAGCCCTTGTAGCCGTACTGGGTGAGCTGGCTGAAGATGCGGCTGAAGTCGATCTGCCCGTCGCCGAGCGAGCGGAAGCGGCCGGCGCGCTCCTTCCAGCCGAGGTAGCCGCCGTACGCGCCGGTGCGGCCATTCGGGGCGGAACTCCGCGTCCTTGACGTGGAAGCTCTTGATGCGCGTGTGGTAGTGGTCGATGTAGGCGCTGTAGTCCATGCCCTGCAGGATCAGGTGCGACGGGTCGTAGAGGATGTTCGCGCGCTTGTGGTCGTTCAGGTGCTTGAGGAACAGCTCGAAGGTCGCGCCGTCGTGCACGTCCTCGCCGGGGTGCACTTCCCACGCCACGTCGACGCCGCACGCAGTCGGCGTGGTCGAGGATGGGCTTCCAGCGGCGGGCGAGCTCGGCGAAGCCCTCCTCGACCAGGCCGGCGGGGCGCTGCGGCCAGGGGTAGAAGGTGTGCCACAGCAGCGCGCCGGTGAACGACGGCATGCGACGGTGAGGCCGAGGTTCTTGCTGGCGGTCAGCGCCAGCTTGACCTGCTCGACCGCCCAGGCGGTGCGCGCGGCGGGGTTGCCGCGCACCTCCGGCGGAGCGAAGGCGTCGAACTGCTCGTCGTAGGCCGGGTGGACCGCGACCAGCTGGCCCTGCAGGTGGGTCGACAGCTCGGTGATCTCGACGCCGTTCTTCCTGGCGGTGCCGGCGAGCTCGTCGCAGTAGGTCTTGGACTCCGCGGCCTTCCTCAGGTCCAGGCAGCGGCCGTCCCACGCGGGGACCTGCACGCCCTTGTAGCCGAGCTTGCCGGCCCACGCGCGTGATCGGTGGGCCAGGAGTTGAAGGGAGCGGCGTCGCCCATGAACTGGGCGAGGAAGATGGCGGGGCCTTTCATCGGGACCTCCTGCGGTTGGGCGTGGGTGCGGTCAGCGGGGACGGGATCAGAGCAGCGACTTGCCGGCGCCGGCCTTGAGCGCCTTGGCCGGCTTGCGCGTCTGGCTGCGCTCGACGGTGACCCACTTGCGGGTCTTGGCGGACTTCAGCGAGGCGTCGAGGACCTCCTGGTTGGCGAGGCCGTCGGCGAAGTCGGGGCGGAACTCCGCGCCGCTGGCCAGGGCCTTCACGAAGTCGGCGAGCATGTTGGTGAAGCAGTGCTCGTAGCCGATGATGTGGCCGTCGGGCCAGTAGTTGCCGGCGTAGGGGTGGGCGGCGCCGTCCATGCACATCACCGTGCGGAAGCCCTTGTGGCGGGGCTCGTCCTCGACGGTGTAGACCTCGAGCTCGTTCATGCGCTCGAAGTTCCACACGATCGAGCCCTTGGTGCCGTTGATCTCGAGGCGGTTGTAGTTCTTGCGCCCGGCGGCGGCGCGCGTCGCCTCGAAGCTGGCGAGGGCGCCGTTCGAGAGCTTGGCGATGAACAGCAGCGCGTCGTCGACGTCGACGTCGATGCTGCCCTTGCCGTCCGCGTTCCTGCGCTTCTTGATGAAGGTCTGGCGCACGCCGCTGACCTCGTCGAACTCCAGGCCGGTCATGAAGCGGGTCAGGTCGATGAGGTGCGCGTTGAGGTCGCCGTGCGCGCCCGAGCCGCAGGTCTTCTCCATCATGCGCCACGACGCCGGGCAGGTCTCGTCGAGCAGCCAGTCCTGCAGGTAGACCGCGCGCACGTGGCGGATCTCGCCGAGCTTGCCGTCGGCGATCAGGCTGGCGGCGGTCGAGGCGGCCGGCGCGCGGCGGTAGTTGTGCCACAGGCCGACGCGGCAGGGCTTGCCGTCCGCGGTGCGCGCCTTGGCGCTGGCGGCGACCATGGCCTTGGCCTCCTTGACGTTCAGCGCCAGCGGCTTCTCGCACAGCACGTGCTTGCCGGCCTTCAGCGCGGCGATCGAGAGCGGCGCGTGGCTGTCGTTGGGCGTGGCGACGTCGATGACGTGGATGTCCGGGCGCTTGAGCACGGCGCCGAGGTCGGTGCTCCACTCCAGCCCAGCCGAGCTGCTCGGCGGCGACCTTGAGCGGGCCCTCGCTGCGCCCGACCAGCACCTTGGGGACCACCTGGAAGGGCAGGTCGAAGAAGTGGTTCACCTGGCGGTAGGCGTTGCTGTGGGCGCGGCCCATGAAGGCGTAGCCGACCAGGGCGATGTTGAGGACGGGCTTGGCGGGCATGCGGGACTCTCTGGCGGGTGGTTCGGGAAGGAATGCCTTGGAAGCGCTTTCGCTCAAGGCCGGCGGCCGTCTGCGGGCGGCGCCTGAGTGATACCAAAACGGGCTGAGGCCATCGGGCCTCAGGGCGCCCACCATGCCGCGCCCTTCAGGGCCGTCCATGGTCCCCTGGTGCGCCCGGTGGTCAGGGGGTGAGCAGGCTGATCTCCACCTTGCGGTACCACACCTCGGCACCCTCGCTCTGCAGCTGGATGCGCCCGCGCGTGAGCGGTTCCTCCTGTCCGCCGACGATCTGGCGGGCGTGGCTGAGCACCATGACGGTGGTGCCGTTGACGATGTGCGTGCAGGTGTCGCCGCGGCAGATGACCTCGATGACGTTCCACTCCCCGTGCGGCTTCTCGTTGGTCGCCGACTTGTAGATGCGGTCCTTGGCCACCGCCACCAGGGGGGCGCCCTCGCGGTATTCCCAGGCCTTTTCGCGCGGCACCGCCTGGACCTCGACGCGCGGTCCGGCGACCAGCCAGCAATCTCCGGTATCCCCTTCCTGGACCTGGCATTCGATGCTCGACAGCCAGTTTCCCGAACCGGCGCCGTGCGGCCCGGTGCCGTGGTAGCAGATGCCGCTGTCGCGGACCGCGTCGAGCCTGGGGGGCCACTTCTTTTCGCCCCAGCGCTGCTCCAGGCGCAGGTGGTAGTCCCCGTACTCGGCCAGCGTGCTGATCCCCCCGAACACCTGGCCGGTGATGTGCAGGCACCCGTCGCTGACGCTGAAGACCTGATCGGGATCGTGGTTGAGGCCGAGCGGCTCGCTGGCGCCGGGAGGCTTGGCCAGCCAGGTCTCCCAACCCTTCAGGTCGGTGCCATCGAAGAGCGGCTGCCAGGGGCCCTCGGCGGCCCCCGCCGGGACCAGCCCGGTCACCAGCAGGAGCACATGGGCAAGACCGCGCATGCAGGGGAAGGTCGGCATCCTGGGCTCCTCATGGCCCCGTTCGCGGGGGGCGGCGCCGAGGTGGTTACAGCTCCTGCCGCATGACGTTGCCGGACCAGCGGCAGGCACGCGCGGGATCGGGCCGGCCGGCGCCCCGCATCAGGCCGGACCCGCAAGCCGTGCGCGCGGCAGGACGTCCAGCGCCTGCGCCGCGAGCCCGGCCGCGGCGCCGCTCAGGCTCGCCTCGCTCAGACCGCCCGCGCCGCCAAGGCGCACGCGCAGGGTCCAACGCCCGTCGATGCGCCGCGCGTGGCAGCCCAGGGGCAAGCGAACAGCCGCCCGCGAGTCCGGCCAGCACCGCACGCTCGATGCCGATGGCGGTGGCGGTCTGGTGGTGGTGCAGGGCGCCGACCAGCCAGCGCGTGCGGCGGTCCCCGGCCCGGCAGTCGATGGCCACGGCGCCCTGCGCGGGCGCCGGGGTGCACTCGCGTTCGGGATCGAGCGGCACCGCGCCGGCACGGCGCAGCAGACCCAGGCGCTGCAGTCCCGCCATGGCCATGAGCGTGGCGGCGACCTCGCCCGCCTGCACCTTGCGCAGCCGCGTCTCGACGTTGCCGCGGATGCTGGTGAAGCGCAGGTCGGGCCGCGCCGCCGCGAGTTGGCACTGGCGGCGCAGGCTGGAGGTGCCGACCAGCGCGCCGGGTGCGAGCGCGGCCACGCTGCCGGCGCCGACCAGGACGTCGCGCGCATCCGCGCGCTCCAGGATCGCCGCCAGGACCAGCCCCTCCGGCTCGCTGGTGGGCAGGTCCTTGCAGCTGTGCACGCCCGCATCGGCGCGTCCGGCCAGCACCGCCTCCTGGACCTCCTTGCAGAACACCCCGACGTTGTTCATGCGGTAGAGCGGCGTGGCGTGATCGCCATCGCCGCTCGAGGTGGTCAGCACCAGTTCGACGCGCAGCCCCCGGTGCGCGCGGCGCAACCCCGCGGCGACGTGGCGCGCCTGCCACAGGGCGAGGGGACTGGAGCGGGTGGCGAGGCGGAGCGTGCGCATGGTGAGTGGCTGAGAATCCAGGAGATGGGGGCGTTTGGAAGAGGGGGAGACCCTAGACCCTAGACCCTAGACCCTGTGTACTGCTTCCGCCGTGTTTCTGTGATGTCCGGACGCAATTGAGCCTTCCGGCCTGCGAGCGACGTGCTTTCACTCGGGTCTAGGGTCTAGGGTCTAGGGTCTACCCATTACCAACAAGTCCCCTCATCCCCGCCGTGGATGTGATCGATCTCAGCTGAAATCTCCCCAAATCTCCCCAAATCTGCGGATTCTTCGGCGGGTTTTCAAAGAGTCCGCAGATTTGGGGAGATTTCGCAGATGAGAGATGGAAACGACAGATTGGGTAGGGTCTAGGGTCTAGGGTCTAGCGAGCCTCAGCGAGCCGCCCCGATCCTGCGCAGCGCATACACCAGTTCCCGGTACCCGTCCGCCAGCATCTGCTCCGCGAGCTTGTCGCCGTCGCCATCCGCGCCGGCGGGGCGCAGGTCGATGATCGGCACGCCGCCGTTGAGGGTATCGGTGACCAGGTCGGTGACGCCGCTCCACAGCTTTTCGGCGTCGGGGCGCTGCTCCTCGGTCACGCGCGTCGGGCCCAGCACCACCACCGGCAGGATGCCGCGCGCGATGCAGGCGGCGAGGCGGTGCTTCCAGAAGCGCTCGATGGTCAGGGGCACGGTCTTCTGCAGGGTCAGCTCGGCGCCGGTGGTGACCAGCACCACGACGTGGTCGCGCGCCGGATCCAGCACCGGCGAGGCCCCGGTGAACAGCGTGTCCAGCCAGGCCTGGGTGAAGATCAGTTCCTGATCGGCGATGTGCGAGGCCTTGCCGGCGAACAGCGCCGTCAGCCGGCCATTCGCGGCGGTGCGCCACTCCGTGCCCAGGCAACCGGCGGCGAGCAGCCGGATGCGCGCCGGGTCGAGGCCCTTGGCCGGGCGCTTGGCGGCGCGCATCAGCGAGTCCGTGAGGCGCTGCAGGTTGCGGATGCGGTTGTCATCCGCGACCAGCGCGGCGGGGCGCAGGCCCAGGTCGCGCGCCGCCGGCTCGCGGCCGGTGACCGTCACCACCTTGCCGACCACGAAACCGGCGTCCTCGGGCAGGTCGAGATGGGCGTCGTCGTCCTCGATCGCCAGGATGTTCAGCCGCGTGGCGTCGAATCCGGCCAGGGTCGGGGCGGGAATGGGGAAGGCGGTCCAATCGTTGGCCGGGAAGGCGAACGGCGGCAGCTTCGCGACGTGCCCTGACCGGTCGCTGAGCGTGGCGACCAGCTGTTTGCGGTCGAAGCGGTTGGGATGGAGCAGCACCACCACGCCGCCGTCCTTGCCCGAGACCCCGCCGAGGTCGAGGTACATGCCCTGGCGCTTGCGCGAGGAGACGCGCGGCGACTTGTAGAACGGCTCGGCGTCGCCCGGCCAGTGGCCCGGGACGGTCTCGCTGCCATCCAGGGGCAGCAGCCGCGGTTTCGCATCCGTGGGCAGCACGGTCAGGAAGGACGCCTTCCACGCCACGGCGTCGTTGTCGGGGACGATGACCAGCTGCGGGGGCGCATGCGCGGGCGGTGGCTGCGGGGGCGCGGGGGCCGCAACGGACGCGGGTGGCGGCACCACCACGGCGATGGGCGGCTGGACCGGAGCCGGGGCGGGCACCGGCGTGGGCGGCGGTGCCGCTGGGGTGGCGGACGCCTGCGCCGGGCCGGGCTGCGGCGGCGGCTCGTGGCGCACCGCGACCGGCTGCCGCGCTTTGACCAGGTGCGCGCGCACCTCGGTCTCGCGCGCGCGCAGCGCGGCGAAGACCACGTCCTCGGGCAGGGCGGGCAGCGCCGCCAGCATCTGGTCGGCGTCGTCGAGGTGGCCGGCGCCGAGCGCCTCATCGGCGTCATCGAGGCGCGCCTGGCGCTGGCGCTGCACGTCCCGGGTCAGGTCCTGGCGCACGAAATCCGGGCAATCCGCGTCGTGCTGGGCCTGCAGCCAGCCCTGCAGGGGGTCGACGGCGTAGTCGATGCGGCTCTTGGCGGGGCGCGGCGGCTCGCTGCTGGCGGTCGGCGGTCCGGGTGGCGCCTGCGTGGCCGGGCGCGCGCGCGGGCCGGACAGCGCCACCGCCGCCGTCGCCCCGGCGACCAGCACCAGGCCGGCGGCGATCGCCAGATAGGCGGGGCGCCGGCTGGTCCGGGGGCTGGCCGCGGCCGTGGCGGGCGGCGCCGGCTTGCCGAGGTGCAGCACGGGCGCCTCGAAGAAGCCGTTGAGCGCCAGCTTGCGGCGGTGGCCGTTGATGTTCATCGCGGTGGTGAAGCTGAAGAGCTGGAGCCGCGGGCGGCGCGCCAGCTCGACGCGGTAGGTGGTCGCATCCAGGCCGCGGACCGCCCGCATCTGATTGATGCGCACCTGCGCCTTGCCGGGCAGGCTGTCGACGCACAGGGGGCAGACCAGCGCGCCGTCGACGCGCACCGCCAGCCCCTCGGCGAGCTCCTCGGGCAGGATCAGCGCCCCGCAGCTGCCGCAGGTCAGGGTCGGGGCTGGCTCGGTCGCGGCAGGGGCGGTGGGGGCGGGGGGAGCGGCCATGCTATCCGGGCGACCCTACCGGGCCCCCGACGCTTGGCCAGCCGCGGACGGACCCACGCCGGGGCGGCGTACCGTGCGCCGCGAGTCCCTGGGGGAGTCCGGGTATCGAGATGCACCGCGGGTGACGGCGAGAGGCTGGTTTCGCCGGGTCCGGCTGGCAGACTGCCGCCATGGATACCGAGGCGCCCCTGGTGCTGGCGATGCCGCGGCGCGAGCTGTTCCGCGTCTCCGGCTTCACCAAGCGCGTCGATTTCGGCGTGCTGGCCTCGGTCGCCGACGAGAGCTGGTACGCCGCGCCCGACACCCTGATCGGCAACCTCGACGCGAAAGAGGTCCGCCTCGGCCTGGTGGTGGCGCGGCCCGCCAGCGGCGGTGACGAGGTCCTGGTGCACGAGGGTGGCGTGCTGCTGCACGCCACGCCGATCCCCCCCGAGGTCGGCGAGATGGGCCCGGGCCTGCGCGCGCTGCGCAAGCTGGCCCTCGCCGCGGGCGGCTTCCTGCTCGGGCTGGGCGAGGCGGCGCCGGGGCGGGTCGAACTGGTCGGCTACCTCAACGACGACGCCCTGCCCGAGTGCCGCGAGTGCTTCATCCTGGTCTACCGCCTGCAGGTCGCCGCCGACCACCTGGCGCCGCCCGACATGGCGTGGGCGCCGGCCGCCGGCCTGGACCAGGTGCCGCTCGACCCGGTCAGCGTGCTGATCGCCGCCGGCTGGGACCAGCCCGCCGTCCCGGCGCGGAAAGACGGCTGAGGCCGGCGCGATGGACGCCAGGCCGCCGACCCCGCCCAGAGCGCCGCGCGGACCGCGCGCCGTGGAGGTGCTGCACGCCCCCGCCGACCACCCCGATGGCGAGACCCTGGCCATCGCCCGCCTGACCGGCGTCGCCCACCAGGAGGAGCTCGAGGTCCAGCTCGGCTCGTGGCGGCGCGCGGTCACCAGCGACCAGCCGCGCTTCGCGGTCGAGGAGCGCATCGGCCAGGGCTCGCAGGGCGTGGTCTTCGCGGTGCGCGACCGCGACTGCCGGCGCGAGGTCGCGCTCAAGACCCTGCACCACACCGGCTGCGACCTCGACGAGATCAGCCGCTTCATCCACGAGGCGCAGATCACCGCCCAGCTCGAGCACCCCGGCATCGTGCCGGTGCACGATTTCGGCGTGCTGCCGAACGGCACGGTGTTCTACACCATGAAGCGCGTCGCCGGGCAGTCGCTCGCCGACCACCTGCTGACGCGCGCCGGCCAGGCCGAGCACCGCTTCGACCTGCTCCAGCTCCTGCTGCGCGTGTGCGAGGCGGTCGCCTTCGCGCACAGCCGCGGGGTGATCCACCGCGACCTCAAGCCGCGCAACATCATGGTCGGCACCTACGGCGAGGTGCTGGTCATGGACTGGGGCCTGGCCAAGGTCCTGGGCGAGCCGGCGAACGCGCGCACGCCCTGGCGGCAGACCATGGTCAGCGACGGCGACGACCACCGCACGCTCGACGGCGCCGCGGTGGGCACGCCCGCCTACATGAGCCCCGAGCAGGCGCGCGGCGCCGGCGAGGCGGTCGACGCGCGCAGCGACATCTACTCGCTCGGCGTCGTGCTCTACGAGATCCTCGCCGGGGTCTCGCCCTACCAGCGCGGGCACGTGCGCCGCACCCTCGAGCAGGTCGGCGGCGGCACCTGGACGCGCCTCGACGAGCGCACCCTGGGCCGCGACCTGCCCAAGCCGCTGGTGGCGATCGTGCACAAGGCGATGGCCTTCCTGCCGGCCGAGCGCTACGCGGCGGTCGATGGGCTGATGGCCGACCTGCGGCGGTTCCTCGCCGGGCACGCGATCAGCGCCTACCGCGAGACGCCCCTCGAAGCGGCCCTGCGCCTGCTCGCCCACCACCGCAAGCAGGTCGAGGCGATCGCCGTCACCACCCTGCTCGCGCTCGGCGCCGGCATCGCCCTGTGGATGTACGTCGGCCGGCAGGAGGAGGCGATGCTCGCGGGCATGCGCGGCGCCGCGCAGCGCCAGGAGGAGGCCGGCGACTTCGACGGCGCGCGCGGCAGCCTCGACCGCATCCTCGCCTACCGGCCCGTCGACCTCGCCGCGCTCAAGGGGCTCGAGCGCCTGGACGCCAGCATCCAGCGCCGCGAGGCCGCCCAGCTCGAGGCGCAGCAGCGCGCCGCCGCCGAGCGCCTGCGCAGCGAGGCGCGCGCCTACGAGACGCGCGGCGGCCCCGGCGACCTGCAGGCGGCGGCGGAGTGCTACCTCAAGGTGCTGGGCGTGCTGCCCGGCGACGGCGACGCGCGCGCCGCGTACCAGGCCATCATCCAGCGCAAGGCGCACCTCGAGGAGCTGCTCGGCCAGGAGGAGCTCGCGCGCGGCCGGGCCGCGCAGGCCGCCGACCTGCGGCGCAAGGCCCAGGCGGCCAGCGACGGCGCCGAGCTGGGCGAGGCGCTCGGCTTCATCAACGCCGCGCTGGGCGTGCGCAACGACCCCGAGTTCTCGCTGTTCCGCAGCGCCCTGCTCGACCGCATGAAGGAGCAGGACGAGCGCGTGCGCAAGGCGCAGCGCCGCGCCGAGGCCGACCAGCAGTTCCGCCTGCTCGACGAGGCGGTGGCGCACGGCTCGGCGGCCGGCGCCGCCGAGTTCCTGACCCGCGCGCGCGCCCTCGACCCGGCCCACCCCGAGCTCGCCTACTACGAGTCCCTGGCCGCCGCCGCCCAGCGCGAGGAGCGCGAGCGCAGCGCCGCCGCCAGCCTGATCGCCGCGGCCGCCGCCAGCGACCGCGCCGCCACCCTGCGCCTGGCGCTGGAGCGCGTCGCGCGCGAGGTGCGCCGCCTCGAGTCCGACCTGCTCGAGCGCGGCGAGACCGCGGTGCGCGAGCGCCTGCACGACCTCGAGCAGGAGCAGACCGGCATCGCCCTGCAGCGCGCCCAGGCGCTGTCCGGCGCGCTCGCGCTGCTCCTCCAGGCGCAGGCCGCGGCGCCCGGCTACGGCAAGGTCACGGCGGCGCTCGCCGACTTCGACGTCGCGCGCCTGCTCGAGGCCGAGGCCGCCGGGCGCTTCGACGAGGCCGCCGCCGCCGAGGCCCAGGGCCGCCTGCACGACGTGGAGCACCGCTACGCCGACCTGCTCGACGGGCGCGCGCGCGTGTCCTGCCCGGCCGATGCCCCCGGCTTCACCCTGCGCCTGATCAGCGGCCAGAGCGACCGGCGCGACGCCGCCACCGGCGAGGCGGTGACGGTGCTGCCGGGCGGCGAGGCGGTGGTGGCGCAGGGCCGCTACGAGGTGCGCGGGCTGGTCGCCGCCCCGTCCGGCCAGGTCGCCCTGGCGGCGCGTCGCTGCCAGCGCGGCAAGACCTACGCCCTGCGCCTGCCCGTGCCGCCGGCGCTGCCCGAGGGCGTCGCCTTCATCCCGGCCGGCGAGATCCAGGGCAGCGACGGCCGCGCCCTCGCGGTCGCCGAGTTCGCCCTGGCCCGGCGCGAGGTGACCTGCGGCGAGTACCTCGAGTTCCTCAACGACCCCGACACGCGCAAGGCCTTCGCCGCCGAGCTGCAGGCCGGCAACCTGGTCTACGCGCCGCGCGCCGCCTTCGGCGCCGACGGCAGCCTGTGGCGACAGCGCAGCACGCCGCCGTGGCTGAAGGGCCAGGGCGCGTTCCTGCTCGAGAGCAGCGGCGAGCGCAGCGAGCCGATCCCGCCAGCGCGGCCCCTGGCCGGCATCAGCTACGACGACGCCGTCGCCTACGCGCAGTGGCGCGCCAAGCGCGACCACCTGCCCTGGCGCCTGCCCGGCCAGGACGAGTGGCAGCTCGCCGCCGAAGGCGGCGACGGCCGCACCTTCCCGTGGGGCGACCGCGCCGACCTCGGCTTCTGCGCCTCGGCCCTGACCAGCGAGCGCGCCCAGGCCCTCGCCGCCGGCAGCGCCTTCCCCACCGACTGCTCCGTGCAGGGGGTCTTCGACCTCGCCGGCTCGCTCTCGGAGTTCACGACGGGGGTCTCGACCCTCAATCCGAGCTGGCGCATCATCGCCGGCGGCAACTTCACCGACCGCAAGCCGGAGCGCTTCGCGGCCTCGGGCCGGCGCGAGGTGGATGCGCGGTACGTGCATCCGGGGTGCGGGATGCGGTTGGCGCCTCACCATTGCGCGATGAAGACCCCCGGGACCGGCGAAGACGGTTCGCCGGTCTGCGCGGTCAGAGTTTGAGCACATCCACGGCGCGGGCGGAGGGTGCTTGTGGGCAATGCGTAGGGACCAGGGTCTGGCGAAAAGCCCCGCGAGGTTGCGACCGCCTGACCAGCCCCACAATCCCCCCATGCGCTACCGCGATGCGGCCCATGTCGACGTCGGTGGATTCTACGCCCGCCGGCCAGAGCTCGGCAAGGCCTACCGGCTGCTCGGCTACGTCGCCATCGTCTTCGCCGCCCTCCATCACGATGACGCGGAGACCCTCGCGCGCCTGCTCATCGCCCTGGTGGTGGTGTGGCTGTTCGCCTGGTACCGCATCGTCGGCGCGCTGTGGCGCTCGAGCATCGTCGCGGCAGCGCTGCTGTGCGCGGTGCTGCTCAGCGGCCATCGACTGCACTGGCAGTGCCCGTTCTGCGCCGACGCGCCGGCCGCCGTGACCGCCCCTGCGGGAGCCGCGCCATGACCTTCGCGCGCTGGGGCATCCCGACCCTGTTCTGGGCGACCCTGGTCCTGGCCTGGGGCCTGTGGCTGCTGCCGCCCGGGCCTGCGCGCTGGGCTGGCGCCGCGGTCGCGGCCTTCTGCTGGCTGTTCACCCTGGCCTTCTTCCGCAACCCCCGGCGCACGCCGGCCGGCGGCGAGCACTGCCTGATCGCGCCCGCCGACGGCGTGGTCGCCGACATCGGCGAGGTCGACGAGCCGGAGTTCATCGGCGGCCGCGCCCTGCGCATCGGCATCTTCCTGTCGGTGTTCGACGTGCACGTCAACCGCGCGCCGCTCGCCGGCGAGGTGGTGTGGGCGCGCTACACGCGCGGCGCCTTCCTCGACGCCCGCCATCCCGACGTCAGCCACGCCAACGAGTGCAACGCCATCGGCCTGCGCGCGGCCGACGGCGCCGCCTCCGGGCTGAAGATCCTGGTGCGGCAGCTCTCCGGCCTGATCGCGCGGCGCATCATCTGCACGCACGGGGTCGGCGACCGGCTCGCGCGCGGCGAGCTCTTCGGCATGATCAAGTTCGGCAGCCGCACCGAGATCTGGATCCCGCGTGGCCTACCCGCACCAGGTGAAGGTGCAGGTCGGCGCGCGCGTGCGCTGCGGCGAGACCGTGCTCATCGAGCTGAACCACGAGGCGCACGCGGCTACCGTGGTCCCGAGCGTCCGCGGTCCCGCCGACGGGGTCCCGGCCGGCGTGGCGAGGGCGCCATGAGCGAGAAGCTCGCCACCGTGCGCTCGCGCATGCGCCGGCTCAAGACCCTGCCGGTGCTGCCGACCATCCTCACCGCCGGCAACCTGGCGAGCGGCATCACCGCCATCCTGTGCGCGGCCCACTACGAGAAGCAGTCCCATCCGTGGATGCTCGAGATGGGCGCCATCATGATCTTCGTGGCGATGATCTGCGACATGCTCGACGGCAAGGTCGCGCGCATGACCAAGACCGACGGCCCGTTCGGCGCGGAGCTCGACAGCCTCTCCGACGTGGTCAGCTTCGGCGTCGCCCCGGCGATCCTCGTCCACCGCCTGGTGCTGGGCGAGCCCGGCGTGTTCGACCACGGCCAGCGCCTGCTGTGGTTCATGACGGTGTTCTACCCGGTGATGGCCGCGATCCGCCTGGCGCGCTACAACGTCGAGCACACCGACGTGCCGCTGCCCTACTTCCGCGGCATCCCCTCGCCCGGCGCGGCCGCGGTGGTGTGCTCGTGGATCATCTTCCACCAGGAGGTGCTGCAGCCGCAGACCTCGGCGCTCGGCTACCGCTACGACGGCCTCGAGACCCTGGACGCGTGGCGCTGGGTGATCATCGCCCTGACCATGGCGTCGGCGCTGCTGATGGTCTCGACGGTGCGCTACCCGCACGTCGGGCAGACGCTGCTCGGCCGCCTGGGCTTCCGCCAGATGATCGTCGGCATCCTGCTGGTCAGCCTGCTGATCTGGAAGCCGCCCTACTTCCTGGTCATCGCCACCACCGGCTACCTGCTGCTCGGCCTGGGCGGCGAGGCCATGGCGATGTGGCGCAAGTGGCGCCTCGGCCGCAGCCTCATCGAGGACGCCGACGAGGACGAGGCCGAGGACGCCGGCGTCATCGGCGAGAAGCACCACGACACCGGTCCCGCGCCGGGCCGCTGAGCACGGCACCGATGGCCATCGACGAGGCCGTGCTGCTGCGCCCGGGCGCCGCGCACCCGCACCCGCCGCTGGGCATCGGCGAGCTGGCGCGCTTCCTGCACGTCGCGCCGCTGACCGCGCGGCGCTGGCTCGACCAGGGTCTGCCGCGCCTGCCCGACGGGCGCATCGACCCGTTCACCGCCGCCAACTGGCTGGCCTGGGGCCACCTCGACGACTGCCCGACGCTGGCGCGGCGCTGGCGGAACTACCTCACCTTCTTCGCGCCCTTCGCCGCCGGCCAGGAGCGCGCCCGCCGCCTGCGCTGGACGCGCCACCACCGCTTGTGCCTGCCCGGTCCGGCCGCCGCTCTGGACTGGTGGCTGCCGCGGGTGCCGTCGCGACCGGGACAGCAGGTCCACGGCGCCCAGGGGCTGGCCGGCGACGGCCTGGCGTGCACCGTCCACGAGTCCTTCCTGCACCTGCGCTCCGTCGCGGTCGACTTCACCACCCAGGTCTCCGGGGCGGTCGATGTCGCGCTGACCCCGCGCACCGTGCTCGCCGCCGGCGATCCCGGCCACGCCGAGCTCGCCGCCCTGGTCACCGAGGTCGCCGGCGCCTTCCGCTACGAGTACCGGCACCACGACGTCGGCGAGTACGTCGGCGCCCTCGGCTGGATCCCGGGCGCCCCGCTCCTCGACGCCGCGCTGGTGCCGACCACCGGCAGCTGCCTCGACCTCGCCTTGACCCTGGCGACGCGCCTGACCGCGCGCAGCCGGCCATGGCGGCTGTGCAGCGGCATCATCGCCGCGACCCACCTCGCCAATCCCCACTTCTGGATCGAGGCCGAGCCGGCGCGGGGCGGCGAGTGGATCCCGCTCGACCCGACCCTGCCCGCGCTGGTGCGCATGATGGGCGGCGAGTGGCGCGCCCTGGCCGCGCGCTACGCCGGCGCCTGTGACGCGCGCCGCGTGTGCCTGCGCGTCGGCGATCCGCTGGTGCGCGACCCGCTCCTCGCCGACATCCCCGGCGGCGCGAGCCTCGACGGCACCATCGGCGAAGCGGTCGCGACCATGTCCGACGGCCGCCGCCTCAATGCCTGGCCGTGCATCGATTGGGTCGGTGGCGAGTGCGAGGCGGAGTTCGACGAGATCGCTTGAGTCCGGATAGGATTTCTGCCGCCACGACGCCAAGGACCGGCACTGGCTCACCTCCAGGCCGCCCACCCCATCCGCTTCCCGCATCTGGCAGCCCCATCTCTCGGCTGCGATATCTCCCCCAATCTGCGGATCCTTCGGAGAAACGCAGAAGAATCCGCAGATTGGGGGAGATTTCGCAGATTTCAGCCGCGTCCGACCACATCCAGGGCGGGGATGGGGGATTTGTGGTCGATGGGTAGGTCGCCAACCTCGGTGACGTGGCCTCTTTGCGGAGGGACGCCCCTGTCGCTGCTCAGGCCCGCAATTTCGCCGCCGTGCGCGCCTCGACGCTCTTCACGATCCGCCCGTGCAGCTGCTGCAGGTCCTTCTCCTCCAGCGTGCGCTCCGCCGCCTGCAGGCGCACGCGCAGGCTCACCGCCTTGTGCGCGGCGCCGATCTGCTCGCCGCGGTAGATGGTGATCAGCTCGATGCCCGCGCACAGCGCGCCCGCGGCCTGGCGGGTGGCGGTGGCGAGGTCGCCGTAGGGCAGCGCCTCGGGACACACCCAGGTGTACTCGCGCTCGACCAGCGGGAAGCGGCTCGGCGCATGGTGAGCGACCGGCTTCGGCGCGCCCTGGGCCGCGACCAGGCGTTCGAGTTCGAGGCCGAAGTAGCCGACGCGCTCGGGGCAGTCGGCGCGCGCGCGCAGCGGGCGCGGCAGCTCTCCGGCGACGCCGACCACCGCACCCGCCACCAGCAGGTCGACGGCGCGGTCGGGGGCGAGTTCCGCGTGCGCCGCGCTGCGCGGCGCGTACGTGGCCTCGTGACCGAGTCCGCGCAGCAGCGCCAGGGCGGCGTCGCGCGCGGCGTAGAAGGGGGCCTCCTCGCCGGCGGCGGCGCGCATGCCCGCCACCACCACGCGCTCGTGCGCGGTGTCGCCGGCGCCGGCCTGGACGCCGTACACCTTGCCGACCTCGTAGATGGCGACGTCGCCACGGTGCTTGCGGTTGCGCCCGACCGCTTCGGCCAGGGTCGGCAGCAGGCTCTGGCGCATCACCGTCTGCTCGCTCGAGAGCGGGTGCGCGAGGCCGACGGTCGCCGCCGGGTCCCAGCCGAGCGCGGCGGCCCACGCCGCGGAGGTGAAGGCATAGGTCGCGACCTCGCTCCAGCCCTGCGCGGAGAGCACGCGGCGCGCGCGGTGCTCGGCGCTGCGCAGCGGGTTCAGCGCGGGCGCGGCGGCGGGCAGGCGCGGGGTCTCGGGCTGGATCAGCCCGTAGCCGTGGCTGCGCGCCACCTCCTCGACCAGGTCGGCGGTGCAGCCGACGTCCTTGCGCCGCCACCACGGCACGGTCACCGCGTCGCCCGCGACCGCGAAGCCGAGCGCGCCGAGCAGGCGCTGCCGCGCCGCGGCGTCGACCGCCAAGCCGGTGAGGCGCGGCACCGCGTCCGCCGGCAGGGTCAGCGTCACCGGCGCGCCGGCCAGCGCGCCGCTGGCGAAGCGCTGCACCACCCGGCAGCCCGGGCACAGCTCGCGCAGCAGGGCCAGGGTGCGGTTGAGCGCCGCGGGCGCGCCCTCGGGGTAGAGCGTCTTCTCGAAGCGCGCCGAGCTGTCGGTGGCCACGCCGCGGGCCTGGCGGGTGCGGCGGATGCGCGCCGCCTTGAAGATCGCCGCCTCGAGCAGGATGCCGCTGGTGTCCGCGCGCACCATGCTGCCCGCACCGCCCATGATCCCGGCCAGGGCGAGGGCGCGCTCGCCATCGGCGATGACCACGTCGTCACCGGCGAGCGTGTGGCGGCGCCCGTCGAGGGTGGTGAAGGCCTCGCCGGCGGCGGCGTCGCGCACCACCACGGTGGTGCCGTCCAGGTCGCGACGGTCGAAGGCGTGCAGCGGCTCGCCGACCTCGAGCATCACGTAGTTGGTGAGGTCGACCAGCAGCCCGAGCGGGCGCACGCCGACGCTGGTCAGCAGGTCCTGCATCCACGCCGGCGACGGCGTGTTGGCGACGCCATCGACGACCGCGCCGGCGTAGGCGGTGCAGCCGTCGCTGCGCAGGTCGGCGCGCCACGGACCGGCGTCGACCGCCCACGCGGTGTCGAGCGGCGCTGGCGGCGGCACGCCCAGGATGGCGGCGATCTCGCGCGCCCAGCCCCACTGGCCCCACAGGTCGGGGCGGTGGGTGATGGCGGCGTTCTCGATGACCAGGACGCTGTCGCCCAGGCCGAGCGCCTCGCGCAGCGGGGTGCCCGCGGGCAGGCCGGCGTCGAGGACCAGGATGCCGTCGTGCCCGCCCGGCAGGCCGAGCTCGTCGGCGGCGCAGATCATGCCCTCGCTGGGCTCGCCGCGCAGCTTGGCGGCCTTGATGGTGATGGTGGCCGGCGCGCCGTCCTTGCCGGGCATGGTCAGGGTGGTGCCGATGGTGGCGACCGCGACGGTCTGCCCGGCCGCGACGTTGGGCGCGCCGCAGACGATGGGCACGGGCGCGCCCCGGCCGATGTCGACGGTGGTGACGCGCAGGCGGTCGGCACCGGGGTGCTGGCCGCAGGTCAGCACCTTGCCCACCACCACGCCGGCCAGCGCGGGACCGGCGACCTCGACCTCGGACTCGAACTCGGCGACGCGCAGGGTCAGCGCCTTCTGCAGCTCCGCGACCGGCAGCGGCAGGGCCGGCAGGTCGAGGAGTCGCTTGATCCAGTTGAGGCTGACGCGCATGGCGGCTCCGGTGGCGGCGCGGCCGCTCGGGTGGAGCGGCACAGGTTCGGGCGGTGGGCGGGGATGCAAGGCGCAGGCGACGAGGAGTCGCTAGCAGGGTGTTGGCCCCGGGGAACGGGCAGGACTGCGAGGATGAGGACGAGTGGCGACGGTGAGGGGTTCGAGCACCTAGCGCCACCCTGCCCCACGGCGCCTCCTGACGCTATCCACCCGGCTCATGCCGTCGCCACCCTGCCGTTGCCAGCGCTGCCCCCGCCCTTTAGTCTCGTCCCCGTGTCCTCGGCACGATTCACCAGCGCTCGGACGATCTTCTCCTCACCGCGTTTCGCGTTGATGGAGGAGACCTTCGCCACTTCCGACGGCGAGGTGGTGCGCCCGGTCATCCACCACCCCGGTGCGGTGGCGATCCTCGCCCAGCCGGCCCCGGACACCCTGCTGCTGGTGCGCCAGTACCGCTACCCGGTGCGGCGCTGGACCCTCGAGATCCCCGCCGGCACGCGCGTGCCGGGCGAGGCCGCCGAAGCCACCGCGGCGCGCGAGCTGCAGGAGGAGGCCGGCTTCCGCGCCGCCTCGCTCGACGAGCTCATGCGCTTCCTGCCCGCGGTCGGGGTCTCCGACGAAGAGCTCATCATCTACCGCGCCACCGGCCTCGCCGAGATCGCCGCCGCGCCCGAGCACGGCGAACTGGTCACGCGCGAGGTGGTCGCGCTCGGCCGGGTCCCGGCGCTGCTCGCCGAAGGCCTGATCTGCGACGCGAAGACCCTGCTCGCCCTGGCCCTGCTCGGGCTGCCGGTCACCGGCGCCCTCCCGGTCTCCGGCGGGACGGCGGCCCGATGACCGACCACGACCCGCACGCCCACGGCGACCACCGCACCACCACCAACGCCATCCCGCAGTTCGCCAAGGAGAAGAGCGCGCTGGTGATGGCGTCGACCGGGCGCGGCATCCTCGACCGCGCGCAGGTCGCCGGGCGCGCCCTGCTGCTGCTGTGGGAGGCCGGCCTGCACGTGGTCGAGGTCAAGCGCAGCATCCCGATGCTGATGCGCCAGATCGAGTTCTGCGGCTTCGGCTCGCTGCTGGTGCTGGCGCTGATCTCGGGCCTGACCGGCATGATCATGGCCGTGCAGACCGGCATCGCGCTGCAGGACTACGACCAGACCAACCTGCTCGGCGGCATCATCGGCGTGACCTTCTGCCGCGAGCTCGGCCCGATCTGGGCGGCGGTGATCATCCTCGCGCGCGTCGGCGCCGGCATGGCCGCCGAACTCGGCACCATGGCGGTCAACGACGAGATCGACGCGCTGCGCGCGATGAGCATCAACCCGGTGCGCTACCTGGTGATGCCGCGCATCCTCGCCCTGGCCATCGTCATGCCGCTGCTCGCCGCGGTCTCGGACTTCGTCGGCATGCTCGGCGGGGCGCTCATCGCCAAGGCCACCTTCGGCACGCTGATCACGACCTTCTTCGAGTCGGCCAAGAACAGCCTGGCCTTCCTCGACGTGTCCTCCGGGCTCTTCAAGTCCTTCGTCTTCGCCTGCCTGATCGGCACCATCGCCTGCGACCAGGGCATGAACACCACCGACGGCGCCGAGGGCGTCGGCCGCTCGACCACCAAGACGGTGGTGCTCAGCATCATCTTCGTGCTGCTCATGGACCTGTTCCTGACCTCGTTCGTCCAGCTCGCCATGAAGCGGCTCATCGCATGAGCGACGCGCCCGTCCCCGACGCTCCCGCTCCCGAGCCCGCCCCGGCGCCCGTCGGGCCGCCGCGCTCACCCTCCGGCCCCATGCCGGTCGCGCCGGGCGCCAAGGCCCCCCGCCCGGGCTGGACCCGCCAGGAGCTGGAGCGCGCCGCGCGCCTCGCCCCGGTGCCGCCGGACAAGCAGGTGCTGATGCGCATCCGCGACCTGCACAAGCACTTCGGCGCACCGCCACATCCTGCGCGGCATCGACATCGACGTCTACAAGGGCGAGACCCTGGTCATCCTCGGCGGCTCGGGCTCCGGCAAGACCACCCTCATCCGCCACATCATGGGCATGCTGCGCAGCGACGCCGGCGCGGTCACCATCGGCGAGCTCAACCTCAACACCGCGACGCCCGCCCAGATGCAGGACTACCGCCGGCGCATGGGCGTGGTCTTCCAGATGGCGGCGCTGCTCAACTCGCTGACCGTGCTCGAGAACGTCGGCCTGCCCCTGGTCGAGGTCGACCGCCTGCCCGCCGACCAGGTGCGCGCGCGCGTCATCAAGGCGCTCAAGCAGGTGTTCCTGCCGGCGGAGGAGATCCTCCAGCTCAAGCCGGCCAGCCTCTCGGGCGGCATGCGCAAGCGCGTCGGCA
This sequence comes from uncultured Planctomycetota bacterium, assembly GCA_963818245.1. GTDB lineage: Bacteria > Planctomycetota > UBA11346 > UBA11346 > UBA11346 > BOG-1363. The sequence goes on along the minus strand of CAWFSD010000014.1, from coordinate 11,552 downwards.
TCGCCCGCGCCATCATCCAGAACCCGGAGATCATCCTCTACGACGAGCCCACCACCGGCCTCGACCCGGTGACCGTCAACGGCGTCAACGAGCTGACCCTCGAGCTGCAGAAGTCCCTCGGCGTGACCTCGATCGTCATCACCCACGACCTGCACGCCGCCTTCACCATCGCCGACCGCATCGCCATGCTCTACAAGGGCCGCATGATCGAGGTCGGCGACAAGGACCAGGTCAAGAACTCCCAGCACCCCGTCCTGCACCAGATGCTGACGGGCTCGACGAAGGGGCCGCTGACGGAGGGGTACGCGTCGTGACGGCGGGTCCGGCGTGCGGCGTTAGGAGCTCGGCGTTGCCCTGGCCCGGACGGCCCCATGGTCGCCCGAGGGTCGCTGAGCGGAACCAGGCGCCGGATCGCGGCTGGCCATCCAACGCCGCACGCCGCACGCTGGACGCCGAACCGGCGGCGCCCGCCGAACCCCACCGCCCCATTTCTGGTGCCATTCGGCAAACCGGCCTATATTCCCCACCCATGCACGACGCGGGCCGCCTGTGAACAGCGAAGTCAAGGTCGGCATCCTGTTCTTCCTGGGCCTGGGCCTGGTGCTGTGGCTGACCATGTTCACCACCCAGCTCGGCCAGACCAAGGGCACCTACGCGGTCAACTTCCCGCGCGTCTCCAAGCTGAAGGAGGGCGACATGGTCACCTTCAACGGCGTGCGCGTCGGCACCATCACCGAGGTCGCCCCGGCACTGGTCGACGGCAACGCCGGTGGTGCAGGTCAGCTTCTCGATCCAGGCCGAGCGGCAGAAGTTCGTGCTGGTCGACGAGCGCACCCAGTTCCGCATCGTCCAGGCGGTGCTCGGCGGCTCGGCGCTCGACATGGCCTCGCACTCCGGCAAGCCCATCGCCCCCGACCTGGTGCGCGGCCGCATGGGCTCGGACCCGGCCGGCTTCGACGAGGTCCTGGGCAGTGTCAAGGTGGTGATCGACGAGAACCGCGCCGAGATCAAGGCCGCCATCACCACCGTGCGCGAGAGCATGGAGAAGTTCGGCCGCGCCTCCGAGCAGATCGAGGCCCTGGTCAAGGAGAACCGCGCCGAGATCGGCACGGCGATCACCAACTTCTCGGCGATGTCGGACCGCATCGCCAAGCTCGTCGACGAGAACCGCCAGGGCGTCAAGGACGCGATCGCGCGCTTCGACGAGATGTCGCAGCAGATCCGCGACCTGGTCAAGGAGAACCGCGAGAGCGTCAAGGCCGCGGCCGACAAGCTGCCGGTCGCGGTCGCGAACGTCGGCGACGCGGCCAAGTCGATCCAGAACACCGTCGACGAGAACCGCGCCGACATCCGCAAGGCGATCGCCGACATCGCCAGCTTCACGCCCAAGCTCAACAAGATCGGCGACAACCTCGAGGTCATCACCACCCAGATCGCCTCGGGCAAGGGCACCGTCGGCAAGCTGGTCTTCGACGACGCGCTGCACGACAAGGCGGTGCAGGCCGTGGACAGCCTCAACGACCGCCTCGAAGAGGTCAAGCCGCTGACCGGCGGCTTCAGCGAGACCAAGCTGTGGCTCGGCGTCGCCGGCGGCATCGACACCACCACCAAGTCCAGCACGTACGGCGCCTACCTGCGCTACGAGCCCAAGCCGTGGAAGTTCTACGAGGGCGGCGCCAGCTACCGCACCGCCCCTGATGGGCGCGTGGTCGAGCGCGACGACCCCAACCGCTTCAACGTCGACTTCACCCTGCTGCTCGGCTGGCGCTTCTTCCCGGACGACGAGGCGCAGATCTACCACCTCAGCCTGGCCGCGGGCATCATCGAGAGCCAGCCCGGCGTGACGGCGAGCTGGAACTTCACCGACCGCCTCAGCCTCGACCTCATGGCGCGCGGCAAGGACAACCAGCGCGACGAGAACGACCGCCGCTACGAGGACGGCCACGTGATGCTGCGCGCCGCGCTCAGCTACCGCCTGTGGGACCGCATCACGCTCAGCGCCGGCGGCAACGACCTCGGCGTCAAGCCGGGCGGCTGGGTGGCGCTCAGCGCCGAACTGCTCGACAACGACCTGCGCGGCATCACGCAGGCCACCGCCCTCGGCCACTGAGGTCATCGATGCCCGCCAACCGCCACCTGCCGGGTCCGCTCGCGCTGCTGGCCCTGGCCGGGCTCGCCGGCGCGGTCGACGCGCCGCCGCCCGCGACCTCGCCGCCGGCGCAGCCCGCGCCCGGCGCACCGGCGCCGCTCGGCGAGGTCGCGACCACGCCGAAACCGCAGGGGGACGCCAAGTCCCAGGACGACCGCCTGCGCTCGGCGATCTCGGCCTACGAACCGATCTACTTCCTGTTCGGCGAGCGCGGCGGCGTGGACGCGAAGTTCCAGTTCAGCCTCAAGGCGCAGCTGTTCAGCCCGTCCGGGCTGTTCGAGGGCGGCCCGCGGGCGCTGGGCGCCTTCTTCTTCGCCTACAGCCAGACCTCGCTGTGGGACCTGCACGGCGACTCCAAGCCCTTCTACGACTCCAGCTACCGGCCGGAGCTGTTCTACTTCGACGACCTCGGGCTGTTCGGCAAGGACTCGGGCGTGGGTCTGGCCGTGCAGAGCGGTTTCGCGCACGAGTCCAACGGCAAGGCCGGCAGCGAATCGCGCAGCATCAACACCCTGTTCGCCACGCCCATCCTGACCCTGGGCGCGGACGGCGCGAAGCAGCTCACCATCGCGCCGCGCCTGGTCTACTACATCGAGAAGTCCGACAACCCGGACATTCCCGACTACCGCGGCTATGGCGACCTGCTGATCAAGCTGAGCCTGGGACGCGGCTGGCAGTTCTCCGTCGACGGCCGCGCGGGCACCGGCGCGCACAAGGGCAGCGTGCAGTTCGACGTCTCCTACCCGCTCGACCGCATGACCGGCGGCGCGATCTCCGGCTTCCTCGGCCTGCAGTACTTCGACGGCTATGGCGAGACCATCCTCGACTACGATCGGCGCGTCCAGTCGCGCGTGCGCCTCGGCTACGTCCTGGTGCGCTGACCCGGTAGCGGAGCAGCGCACCACCCCAACCCGGCGAGCACGACGGCGACCGCGGCCGCGATGGGGCGCTCCAACCCACCCGGCCAGTCGAGCAGCGAGCCCGCGCCCGCCAGCACGGTGAGCGCCCCCAGCGCCGCCTGGCGCCTCCAGCCGGGGAAGCGCACCAGCGCCGCGCCGTTCAGGCGCACCAGGCCGCCTCCGATCAGGAACGACGCCAGGATGAGGCCGGGGATGGCGGGCCGCGGACTGAGCCGCAGGCACAGCAGCCCTCCGCCAGCCGCGTCGACCAGGCCGCACACGGTGAACATGATGCCGGCGGCGCCTCCTCCACGCCGCCTCCCTCGATCGATTTGCAGGGCACCGCCACCAGCGAGGAGGGCCCCAGCGACCGCGGGTGGTGCGGCGGCCAGCGTGGCGGCCACCGCGCACGCGGCCAACAGCGCGGCTTCCACCGGCCAGAGACGGTCCATCAGCGACCTGCACGGTCGCGCGCCGGCGCTCGTATCGGATCCGGTCATCGCCGGTCATCCTCGCCCTCATCGCCCCACGGCAAGCGCGCCGTCAGCCGCCAGCCGCCAGCCGTTGTGGCCCTGCCCTCCCAGCCTACGCTCACCCCCGATGCACCTCATCGCCGTCATCCTCATCGCCGGCGCCGGCCTCTGCTACTGCGCGGCGGCCGTGCTGCGCTGGCGGCAGATGGGCCGTGCGGACGATCCGCGCGCCGGCTACCTGTGGCCGGTGTGGGTCGGCCTGGGCCTGCACACCGCGAGCATGATCCTGAGCCTGCTCGAGCCCGGCGAGCGCGACTTCGCCTACGGCGTCCTCGGGGTGTGGGCGGCGGTCGCCAGCCTGCTGTTCTTCAACCGCTACCTGGCGGTGCCGAGCCGCAGCCTGCTGGTGCTGCCGGTCGGCGGCATGGCCCTCCTCGTGGCGATGTCCGCGCTCGCCGGCCCGCCGCCCGGCGCGGTCCACGACCCGGCCCCGGCCGGCACGCCGCTGATCGTCCTGGTCCACGTGGTGTTCATGTCCGCGCACCTCGCCTGCATGCTGGTGTGCGGCGCCGCCGGCGGGCTCTACCTGCTCGCCGCCAAGCAGCTGAAGTCGCCATCGGTGCGCGCCCTGCGCCTGCCCGCGCTGCCGTCGCTGGAGCGCTTCACCGAGCGCACCCTGGTCGCCGCCACCGCGCTGCTGCTCGGCGGTCTGGCCACTGGCGGCGCGGCCATGCAGCTGTCGCGCGCGGTCAGCATCGGCAGCCCGACCATCGTCCTCGCCCTGCTCACCATGGTGCTGCTGGTCGTGGTGCTGGCGCTGCGCGCCGCCGCGCGCATCAGCCGGCGCGGCATCGCGCTGACCGCGGTGGTGTGCATGCTCGTCGCCGCGCTCGGGGCGCTCAGCCAGCTCGTGGCCAAGCATGGCTGAGCCCGCTCCCGCCGACCCCGCCCGCGCCGCGGGCGCCCCATCCCGCGAGCTGCCCCTGACCGTGATCGGCGTCGACCACCACCGCACGCCGGTCGAGGTGCGCGAGCGCCTGGCCGTCGACGCCGGCGCGATCGACGGCCTGCTCGCCGCCCTCGCCGCGCTGCCCGGCGGCGGCGAGGCGGTGGTGGTGTCGACCTGCAACCGCCTGGAGTGCTACCTGGGCGGCGCGCCCGACCGCCGCCAGGTGCTGACCCTGCTCGCCGAGCGGCAGGGCATCGACACCGAGCTGCTCGACCGCCACCTGTACCACCACCAGGGCCGGCACGGCGTGCGCCACCTCTTCCGCGTGGTCAGCGGGCTCGAGAGCCTGGTCATCGGCGAGTACCAGATCGTCCACCAGATCAAGACCGCCTACGACCAGGCGCAGACCGCCAAGGCCACCGGGCCGCTGCTCAACCCGCTCTTCCAGCGCGCCCTGGCGGTGGCCAAGGACGTGCGCAACCAGACCGCGATCGGCAAGCACAAGCTGTCGGTGGCGTCGGTCGCGGTCGACCTCGCCAAGCACATCCACGGCGAGCTGTCCACGGCGCGGCTGCTGGTCGTCGGCGCCGGCGAGATCGCCGAGCTGGCGGTGAAGTACCTGGTCAGCGCCGGCGTGCGCCGCCTGAGCATCGTCAACCGCAGCCCGGAGCGCGCCGCGGCGCTCGCCGCCGAGCTGACCACCGCCGACTTCACGCCCGAGGTGCTGCCGTGGTCGGCGCTCGGCGAGGCCCTCGCCGCGCACGACATCGTGGTCAGCTCGACCGCCGCGCCGCACGCGGTGATCCTGGCCAGCGACGTGCGCAGCGCGCGCAAGCGCCGGCGCAGCCCGCTGATGCTCATCGACCTGGCGGTGCCGCGCGACGTCGAGCCCGCGGTGGCCGGCCTCGACGACGTCTACCTCTACAACATCGACCACCTCGACGCGGTGGTCGCGTCCAACCGCCAGCTGCGCGTCGAGGAGGTCGACGCCGCCGCCGCCCTGGTCGACACCATGGTCGCGTCCTACGCCACCGACGTGCGCCACGACAAGGCGGCGCTGCTCGCCCAGGTCGCCGGCTACTTCCACGACGTGGTCGCCGCCGAGGAGGTGCGCCTGCGCGCGAAGCTCGGCCTCGCCGACTCCGCCGACCTGCGCTACGGCCTCGAGCGCGTCGGCAACAAGCTCCAGCACCAGCTGATGCGCTACCTGCGCGAGAACGCCGGCGACCCGCAGGCGGAGCGCGTGGTGCGCGCCATCCTCGGCCTCCAGGCCGAAGTTGAGGCCTGTGCAGTCCGCCGGTGCAGGACATCGAGCGCGGAGACCCGGAGATCGGAGGAGGGGCGCCGAACGTGCGGGCATGTCCGTTAGCGGTCCGATTCGTCTCCTGGTCGCGCCTCGCTTGCCGCCGAGACGGTTGGTCTCTGCGGGCCTTTTGTTTTACCTTCCCATGCTCTGCCCTGCGCGTCTCCGCGCCTTCAGTCCGAGTCCGGCTCCGGCACTCAGGCCTTCTTGGTGCGCCGGTACTGCCAGCTCGCCAGGATGCCGCCGAGGAAGCCGCCGCAGTGCATCTCCCAGCTCACCTGGTGGGTGGCCGTGTGGGTCAGGGTGGGCGGCAGGGCGGCGGTCAGGCCGGAGCCGAACAGCACCAGCGTGGCGATCCCGAGGAAGATCGAGAACAGATCGCGCCGGAACAGCCCGTTGGCGAGCAGGAAGCCCATCAGCCCGAAGATCACGCCGCTGGCGCCGATGTGCACCTCCTCGGGGTGGTTCCAGCTTCCGAAGCACCAGGTGAAGGCCCCCGCGCAGAGCATGGAGTAGCCGATCGCCGCGCCGGTCAGCGCGCGGCTGTACCCGCAGCTCGCCCAGCCCAGGATCAGCAGGCCGATGCTGTTCGCCGCGATGTGCGCGACGCTCGCGTGCAGGAAGTGCGCGGTGACGATGCCGATCAGCCCGTGCCACGTGCGCGGCCGCAGGCCGAAGGTGTCGGCCAGCGAGTAGCCGCACCAGGTTCCAGAGCGCCACCTGGACGATGAAGATCACCCATAACAGAGCGAGCCAGCCCACGACCACTTGGAGGTCGCTGGCTGGCCCACGCTTGATAGCGCCATGACGTCGTCGCCCTCGCGGGCGCCTTCGGCTCACTTGGGGATGACGACGATCTCGACGCGGCGGTTCTTGGAGCGGGCGCTCTCGCTGCTGCCCGAGGCGACGGCGCGCTCCTGGCCATAGCCGGCGAAGCCGAGGTCGGCGGCTGGGATGTGCCGCTCGAGCAGGTAGTGGAGCACGACCTGGGCACGGCCGCCAGAGAGGTCCCAGTTGTCGTCCCACTTGTCCTTGGTGCGCTTGATCGGCTGGTCGTCGGTGTAGCCCTCGACGCGGATGTAGTTGTTTTTGTACTTCTCGTTGATCAGGGCGACGACCTTGTTCAGCGTCGACTTGGCGGTCAGGCTGAGGTCGGAGGAGCCCGGCTTGAAGAGGATCGAGTTCTCGATCGTGAAGACGACCTCCTTGTTGCGCTCCTTCCAGTTCACGCCGTCACCCATGTGCTCCTGGAGCGCCGTGGCCTGTTGGCCGGAGTTGCCCTCGGTGCGGGTCAGGATCTCGTGGGTCGTGGCGGCGTCCTTCGCCGCCAGCTTCTCCTCCAGATCCTTGATCTGGCGCTGGTACTCCTCGATCTCGACGTCGCGGTAGTTGACCGTGCGCGCATCGCCGCAGCCGATCAGGTTGAGGGAGGCGACGGCGACCACCGAGGCGAAGAGGAGGCGGTAGGTGTTCATGGACAGGGTTTCTAGCGGGGTTGGGTGCGCTTGGCAAGATCCGGTTGGAGAATGCCTTGCGTCCAGGGAAAGGGGTGGTCGGGCCTGCGGCCGCTTCCGGGAGGGGACGCGACGGCAGGTCAGGTCCTGGGCGCGGGGCTACTTCGCCCGCAGGTGCCCAAGGACGGCGTCGGCCATCTGCCGGGTGGTCAGCACCGGCAGGCCGGCCTGCTTGATGTCCCCGGTGCGCTTGCCGTCCTTCAGCACGGCGCGGATGGCCGCCTCGATGGCCACGGCCTCGGCCTCGAGCTTGAGGCCGTAGCGCAGCAGCAGGGCCGCGCTGCCGATCATCGCCAGGGGGTTGGCCTTCTGCTGGCCGGCGATGTCGGGGGCCGAGCCGTGGATGGGCTCGAAGAAGCCGACCGGGCCGCCGACCGAGGCCGAGGCGAGCATGCCGATCGAACCGGTGAGCTGGCTCGACTCGTCGGAGAGGATGTCCCCGAAGATGTTGCCGGTGACGATGACGTCGAACTGCTTGGGGTCGCGGATCAGCTGCATGGCCGCGTTGTCGACGTACATGTGGCTGAGCGCGACGTCGGGGAACGCCTTGGCGACGCCGATCACCGTGTCGCGCCAGAGCTGGCTGGATTCCAGCACGTTGGCCTTGTCGACCGAGCACACCTTCTTGCGCCGGCCGCGCGCGATCTCGAAGGCCATCTTCGCGATGCGCTCGATCTCGTAGACGTGGTAGACCTCGGTGTTGTAGCCGCGGCGCTGGGGGCCCTCGCCGTCGATGCCGCGCGGGGTGCCGAAGTAGATGCCGCCGGTCAGCTCGCGCAGCACCATGATGTCGGTGCCGCGCAGCACCTCGGGCTTCAGGGTGCTGGCGTCGAGCAGCTCGTCGAAGACCACCGCCGGGCGCAGGTTGGCGAAGGCGCCGAGCTCCTTGCGCAGCTTGAGCAGGCCGGCCTCCGGCTTGAGGTGGTGGGCGACCTTCTCCCACTTGGGGCCGCCGATGGCGCCGAAGAGCAGGGCGTGGCTGTCCTTGACCCCCTTGAGGGTGGCATCGGGCAGGGGGACCCCGTGGGCGTCCAGGGCGGCGCCGCCGGCCAGGTACTCGGGAAAGGTGAAGGTGTGGCCGAACTTCTCGCCGATCGCCTGCATGACGCGCACGCCTTCGACGCCGACCTCCTGGCCGATGCCGTCGCCGTGGATGACCGAGATGGTGTAGTTCGCCATGGTAAAGCTGCTCCTGGAGCGGATTTCGCGGATTTTGCGGAAGGGCAGCACGGTATGGCCGTGCCGCCCCTGGCAAGCCCCGGGGGGCCGCCGGGTGGGGGAAACTCCAACATCGCGCCGTGGTGGATTCCAGGTAGCCTCACCTGTACCCAGCGGAGGTCCCATGTCCCGCCTCGCTCTGCTCGCTGTCGCCGCCTGCCTGCTCGTTCCCGCCCTGTCCGCCGCCGCCGCCCAGGATGGCGGCAAGGCCCGGCCCAAGGGCATGATGCCGATGGCCCTGATCGAGCGGCTCGACCGTCTCGGCGGCGATGGCAAGGAGGGTGACGAGGCGCTCGCCGCCTGGGCCGCCCGCATCAAGGAGAAGCGCCCCGACGAGTTCGCCAAGCTCGATGCCGACGGCGACGGCACCATCAGCCCGGCCGAGGCGAAAGCCGCCCGCGACCACGCCGAAGCGCTGCTCAAGGACAACTTCCCGGAGCTGTTCGCGCGCTTCGACACCGACCACGACGGCCACCTCAGCCACAGCGAGGTCCAGGCCGCCCGCGAGTCCCTGCGCGCCGCCCGCAAGACCGACGTCCGCCCCGATGGGACGACGGCCGGCGGTCCCCCGCCGGCCGCGGCCCCGATCGAGGTCAAGGACCACCCGACCGGTCCCGCCCCGAAGTTCTGAGCGGCGCGCCGGTCGCCGGCGCGGGCTGACGGGGCTTGGGTTTCGCGCAAGGTTTCCTAGGGTTCCGGACACTACCTTCCGGAGAACCCCATGTCCCTGCTCCCCCAGCTCCTCGTGCCCCTCCTGATCGCCGCCGCGGTCGCGGCCGTGCCCGCCGCCGAAGGCAAGGATGGCGTGCTCGGCTTCACGCTGAAGTCGATCGATGGCTCGCCCTATCCCCTCGCCCAGCACCAGGGCCAGGTGATCATGCTGGTCAACGTCGCTTCCCGCTGCGGCAACACCCCGCAGTACTCCGGCCTGGAGGCGATCTACGACAAGTACAAGGCCAAGGGCTTCGTCATCATCGGCGTGCCGGCCAACAATTTCGGCGGCCAGGAGCCGGGCAGCAACGAGGAGATCAAGGCGTTCTGCACGTCGACCTACAAGGTCGCCTTCCCGATGATGGCCAAGGTCAGCGTCAAGGGCGCGGACATCGACCCGCTCTACGCCTGGCTGACCACCAAGAGCCCGAAGCCCGGTGAGGTGGGCTGGAACTTCGCCAAGTTCCTGGTCGATCGCAAGGGCGTGGTGGTCGACCGCTTCGACCCCAAGACCAAGCCCGAGGATCCCAAGGTGGTCGCCGCGATCGAGCAGGCGTTGGCCGCGAAATAGGCCGACGACGCCGTCGCTTCGCCTGGGACGGTCGCCGGTCCTCCGGCGGCCGTCCGGCCGTTTTCGGGGCCCGTTACCCACCGGTTACGCCCATTCCCGCTCCACCAGGCTAGGTTTCCTGCAGCCGCCCACCACCACCCGGGCGCAAGGAGCCAGCCATGCGCAGCACCATCCACCGCACGATCCCGGCGCTCTGCGCCGCACTCGCCCTGGGACTCGCCAGCGGCGCGGCCCCGGCACGCGCCGGCGCCGCGGAGGCGGAGAGGATCGCGGACGCCCGATCCATGTTCCTCGCCCCGGATGGTGCCGGGCAGCTGCCGGCGCCGTTCCCGGCGCAGCGCCCGCGCATCGACGTGGTCTTCGTCCTCGACACCACCGGCAGCATGGGTGGCCTGATCGCCGGGGCGAAGGCCAAGATCTGGTCGATCGCCAACCACCTCGCCAGCGCCAGGCCGGCGCCGCTGATCCGCATGGGCCTGGTCGGGTTCCGCGATCGGGGCGACGAGTACATCACCACGGTCACGCCGCTGACGGACGATCTCGACGCGGTCTACGGCAAGCTGATGGCGTTCTCCGCCGCTGGCGGCGGCGACACGCCTGAGAGCGTCAACCAGGCGTTGAGCGAAGGGGTGACGCGCCTCGCGTGGAACCCGGATCCCGCGGTCTACAAGGTCATGTTCCTGGTCGGCGACGCCCCGCCCCACATGGACTACGCCAACGACGTCCCCTACTCCCAGACCTGCACCGCGGCGGTCAAGGCCGGGATCGTCATCAACACCATCCAGTGCGGAGGCGCGAGCGACACCAAGGCCATCTGGCAGGACATCGCGCAGCGCAGCGAGGGCACCTACGCGCAGGTCGAGCAGGACGGCGGCGCGGTCGACGTCGCGACGCCCTACGACGCCGACATGGCCCGGCTGTCGGCGCTGGTCGAGGGCACCCGCGTCTACTATGGCGACGAGCGCCAGCAGATGGTCGCCAAGGCGCGCGTCGACGCCGCCAAGGAGGCCTGCGCGAACGCGCCGGTCTCCGCGGTCGCGGCGCGCGCCGCCTACAACGCCTGCCCCGCCGGGGCCGCCAACTTCACCGGCCGGCAGGAGCTGGTCGCCGATGACGCCGCCGGTGCCGTGCAGGTCGGCGCGCTCGCCAGCGATCAGCTCCCGGTGGAGTGGCGCGACCTCGACGCGGGCGCGCGCACGGCGAAGCTCGCCGAGCTGGCCGCGCGCCGCCAGCAGCTGCAGGAGCAGATTTCAGGGCTGCAGAAGCAGCGCGGCGCCTACATCGCCGCCGAGACCGCGAAGCGGGGCGGCAAGGCCGACCAGGCCTTCGACGCCGCGATCGTCGCCGGCACGACGGCGCAGGCGGCGCGGAAGGGGATCGTGTTGAATAAGTGAAGGAGATCCTGGACCTTGGGCTCTACCCATTACCCACATCTTTCGCCTGAGGCCGGATACAGCTGTCCAGAGCGCCGGAGGCGCGGCCTGATCCCAGCCCAGGGCAACGCCCTGGGTAGTCAGGTAAAATAAGGAGCTGAGCCCTGCAGGGGCGGCCCAATCCCCGCTGGCGGTAGGCGGATCGGGGCGCCCCTGCAGGGCTCTCGATCATTTCAATGGGGATCTCTTCCCAGGGCGTTGCCCTGGGCTGGGGTCTGGGCGCGCCGTTGGCGCTCTCGATTCCGCGTGTTTAGGGTCTTCCATTCAGAATCGGAAACCCAACCCGACGCGCGACCACGTCTCCATGCCGGAAAAACTGGTATCGATGTCCA
>CAWFSD010000013.1:0-127287 GCA_963818245.1 uncultured Planctomycetota bacterium | reverse complement strand
GTGAACCAGGCGCGGTCCTCGGGCGTCCAGTCGGCTTCGCGTGGGCGCGCATACGCCAGTTTCTCGGCCGGCTTGGGCAGCAGCCTCACCGCCGGCAGGGCGCGCTCGGCCTGCGCCTGCAGGTCGGCCAGGAACGTGAACGGCTCCAGCCCGGCGTCGCCGCAGGCCGGGGTGAGGGGGTCGTCGCGCAGCAGCGACTCGACCTGCTCGGCGCTGAGCCGGCAGGCGTCGGCGACCGTGCGGCCGCGCGCCAGTTCGGTGAATGCGTCCGCGATGGCGTGGCTGGCCAGACCGCCATAGGCCAGGAAGCGCGCATCGGCGATGGTCGCGGTGGCCAGGTCGACCAGCCACGAGAGGCGCGCCTCGCCATTCCCGACGCTCAGCAGACCGAGTTCGCGGCGGGCTGCGTCGATCGGCTGGAAGGCGCCACGGGTGCGCGGTTTGCGTACCCGCGACAGGGCTTTTGCCGAGAGTTCGGGAAGGGCGGTGGTGGGCATGGGTGTTCGCGGTGGGCACCCTAGGTTCGCATGGGGATGGCGCAATGGAGGGAGGGAGGCACCGTGCGGTGGGCCCCTGGCATCATCGTGCGCGGTGGCCAGCGGTGCGAGGGTCGAAGGCTCACGGCTCACCTCGCCCGGAACCACGGTGCCCCATGGGCGCGGCAGGGGCGGCGACCGTGGACTTCGCGCGCTCGACCTTGGGCGGCTAACCCTTGGCGCCTGGGAGGTTAGTTGCTCTGCCAGTCGGTTGGCGGCTTGCATTCCGCGCGGCCCTCCATCCGCTGCGCGGATGGCCAATCGTCCCCTGACCTGCGTGGTCTCCGTTTCCGGCATCCGCGGCATCGTCGGCGAGACCATCGACGTCGATCAGGTGCTCGGACTGGCGTCCGCCTATGGGCGCACCGTCGCCGCCGGCGGCACGGTGGTGCTGGGTCGCGACAGCCGGCCCACCGGGGCGCTGTTCGCGCAGGCCGCGGCGGCGGGCCTGCGCGCGGCCGGCTGCCAGGTCGTCGACATCGGCCTGGTCCCCACCCCGACCGTGCCGATCATGATCGACGAGCTCGACGGCGGCCGGCGGCATCCAGGTCTCGGCCAGCCACAACCACGTCGAGTGGAACGCGCTCAAGCTGTTCAGCGGGTCCGGCCGCAACGTCGACCAGGCGCAGCTCGACCGCGTGCTCGCCGCCTACGCCGAAGCGCCCGCCTGGCAGCGCTGGGCCGGCGTCGGCGGACACCGGCACCTCGACGGGGCGCTCGCCGTCCACCGCGACCGGGTCCTGGCCGCGGTCGACGTCGACCTCATCCGCGCCGCCCGGCTGAGCGTGGTCATCGACAGCGTCAACGGCGCGGGCAGCGAGCTGGCCCCCGACCTGCTCGGCCGCCTCGGTTGCCGGGTCATCCCCCTCTACACCCGCCCCGATCAGGTCTTCCCGCGCGATCCCGAACCCACCGCGGCCAACGTCACCGAGACCGGCGCGGTGGTGCGCGCGGTCGGCGCCGACCTCGGCTTCATCCAGGACCCCGACGCCGACCGCCTCGCCATCATCGACGAGACCGGCCGCTACATCGGCGAGGAGTACACGCTGGTGCTGTGCGCCGCCGGCCGCCTCGCCGCCGCGCCCGCCGGGGCCATCGCGTGCACCAACCTCTCGACCAGCCGCATGCTCGAGGACGTCGCCGCGCGTGCCGGCGCGCGCGTCGAGCGCTCCCGCGTCGGCGAGGCGCACGTCGTCGACGCCATGCAGCAGCACGGCGCGCTGATCGGCGGCGAAGGCAACGGCGGGGTCATCGATCCACGGGTGGTGTGGGGTCGCGACAGCCACATCGGCATGGCGCTGGTCCTGGAGTACGTCGCACGACAGAAAAGCGCTCTCAGCAAGGTCATCGCCGCCATACCGTCCTACGCCATCCACAAGGAGAAGATCGCCATGGACCGCGCCGCCGTGACCGCGGCCATCCCGCGGGTGCGCGCCCACGCGCTCGCCCAGGGAGCGACGGTCGACACCCGCGACGGCCTCAAGCTGAGCTGGCCCGACCGCTGGGTGCACCTGCGCGCCTCGGGCACCGAACCGGTCAGCCGGGTGATCGCCGAGGCGCCGAGCCGGCAGGAAGCCACGCACCTCGCCGAACTCGTCCGCCACGCCGCCGGCGCCACGCTGGCCGCCAACCACTGAATCGTCCGACATCGCGCAACCGGTCGCGGCATATCTCAGCCGCTGGAGTACCAAGACCATGGATTCGAGCTTCCCGGGTTTCGAAGATGAAGAGCCCAAGCCGGCCAAGCCCGCCGCCCCTCCCACCGGCCCGGCCCCGCTGAAGCCTGCCACGGCCAGCATCGCGAAACCCGGCCCGGCGAGCATCGCCAAGGCCGGCGCGGCCGCCACGCCAGCCGCCGCCAGCAGACCGCTGGCCGCCCCCACGACGGCTCCGTCCTTCGAGTTCGAAGACGACGCCCCGGCGAAACCAGCTGCCGCTGCGCCCAAAGCCGCGGCCGCGGCCTTCAACCCGTTCGACAAGCCGGTCTCCGTGCCGATCGGCGGCACCGGCAACGGCGTCGCGATGGACCCACCGCCGACCCGCCCCGCACCGGGGACCGCGTCCTTCAAGAAGCCTGCGACCGCCTCGTACGCAAGGGGCGGCGCGGTGACCACGCCGGCGCCGGCCGCGGAACCCGAAGAGGAGATCGAACTGCGCCCCGGGCGCGCCGCCAAGGACCTGTGGACCTGCCCGCACTGCAACACCGGCAACAAACCCGGGCGCAAGCAGTGCCGCGCCTGCGGCAAGAGCCCCGACGACCCGGTCATCATCCCGTGGTTCAAGCAGCCCAGGATCCTGGGCGGCGTCGGCGGCGGCGTGGCGGTCCTGCTCGCGCTGATGATCTTCACCGGCGGGGCCGATCTGAGCCTGGCTGCCCCCGGCCCGGCGCACCTCGATGAGCGCTCGGCGCGCATCGGTGGCTCGCCGCACACTCCTGGCCTGGTCAACCTCGGCGAGGACCGCACCTTCGAGCCGCGCCACCAGCTCGCCGTCAGCGGGCGGGTGGTGATGTGCCAGGCCTCACGCCCCGGCTTCCTGGCTGACGGCCGTGATCCTCGCCCTCGGCAAGGACGCGATCAGCGACGAGGCCATGAACACCATGTCCGCCGAGTGGGGCAGCGGCGACTACCAGATCCAGGGCCTGGTCCCGACGGTGACGCTGTACTTCATCAACGATGGCCGGAAGTACGACTACCCGAAGAACACCTACCTGAGCATCGTCGGCGACACCGGCGACCTCGAGGAGGGCGGCAAGATCGTCGAGGGCACGCGCTCCGGCAACGCCCGCGTGGTACGGGTACGCCTCGAGCAGACGCCGTGAGGTCAGACCCGAGACCCTCGATCTCGTTCACGAGTTGGGGCTTACGTCCTGAGTCTTGGATCCCACATGGGTCTCCTGCCTAGGGGTCTAGGGTCTAGGGTCTACCCTTTACCCACATCCTTTGCTTGAGACCGGGTTCACCTGTCCAGAGCGCCGGAGGCGCGGCCTTAGTCCCAGCCCAGGGCAACGCCCTGGGTACCCGGTAAAATAGGAGCAGAGCCCTGCAGGGGCGCCCCAATCGTTGCTGGCGGGACGCCGATTGGGGCGCCCCTGCAGGGCTCTCAATTGTATTAATGGATATCTCTTCCCAGGGCGTTGCCCTGGGCTGGGATCAGGGCGCGCCGTTGGCGCTCTCGATTCCGTCCCGAGGATCCCCGTCTTTACCGCAGTCTCTGGCTTTGGACTTGTGGGTACCGGGTAGGGTCTAGGGTCTGGGATTGGCCGCTTCGCGCAGCTCCACATTCGTGAGGTGCACGCGGATGGTCAGCCCGAGCGGACCCTCGGCGCGCGCCTCGTAGGCGAGCAACTCGCCACCGAGCTGCCGCCAGTCCTCCAGGACCAGATCGAGACCGCCGCCGGTCACCGCGCGCAGCAGCACCGGATCGCCGCCATACCAGCGCTGCTCCGCGCCCACCCGCCCGACCAGCACCTCGCCCTCCCAGGTCCGCACCTCGACCGGCGCCCCGCCGTAGGCCTGCGCGATCAGCCGCGCGAGGTGGGGGGCGGCGGTGGCCAGGTCGGGAATGGCCTTGGTCACCGTCGCGACGCCGGGGCCGCCCTCGACCTCGACCAGCTCGATGCCCTCGTCGCTGAGGAAGGCGGCGCGCACCGTGCCGGTGCCCAGCGCGCGCACGATCGCGGTGCAGCTGATGCGCCGGCCGGTGGGCGTGACCACCTCGAGACGCCCGCGGCCGACCCACGGCGCGTTCGGCGCCGAGCGCGGCACCTGCTGCCGCGCCACCGCGGGGATCGGCGGCACGCGCGGACCGCAGCCCGCGAGGATCGTGGCAAACAGCAGCGCGAGCGCCGGGAGCTTCATGCCCAAGACCTAGGCAACGCAAGCGCGGTTCGTCCAAGCCGCAAGGGCATGGTCTGGTCCGCGGGTTCAGTGCGCACCGGAGCCCAGGCCCTTGGCGTCGGCGTTCTCGAGGAACCAGCGGTAGGTATCGACGATGCCCTGGCGCAATGTGATGCGCGGCGCCCAACCCAGCCCCTTGATGCGCTGCACGTCCATGAGCTTGCGCGGCGTCCCGTCGGGCTTGCTGGTGTCCCAGAGGATCTCGCCGCGGTGGTCGACGATCGACTGCATCATCAAGGCGAGCTCTTTGATGGACAGGTCCTCCCCGCAGCCGATGTTGACGAGGTCGCTGCTGAACTGGCCAGCATGGACCTGCTCAACACGAACACGCAGCCTTCGGCCAGGTCGTCGACGTGCAGGAACTCGCGCCGCGGCGAGCCAGTGCCCCACATCGTCACCGGCGCGTCGCCGGCGAGCTTCGCCTCGTGGAACTTGCGCATCATCGCCGGCAGCACGTGCGAGCTCGTTGAGGTCGAAGTTGTCGTGGGGCCCGTAGAGGTTGGTCGGCATCACCGAGATGTAGTCTGTGCCGTACTGGCGGTTGTAAGCTCTCGACAAGCTTCACTCCGGCGATCTTGGCGATTGCGTACGGCTCGTTGGTGGCCTCGAGCGGCGACGTCAGCAGCGAGTCCTCGGTCAGCGGCTGGGGGGCGTCGCGCGGGTAGATGCAGCTCGAACCCAGGAACAGCAGGCGCGCCACGCCCGTCTTCCAGGCGGCGTGGACGACGTTCGCCGCCATCATCAGGTTCTGGTAGATGAAATCGGCGCGGTAGGTGTTGTTGGCGAGGATGCCGCCGACCTTCGCCGCGGCCAGGATCACGTGGCTCGGCCGCTCGCGCGCGAAGAACGCCTCGACCTGCTCCTGGCGCGTCAGGTCCAGTTCGCGGTGGCTGCGGACGACCAGGTTGCGGTAGCCGTGCGGCGACGAGGTTGCGCATCAGCGCGGACCCGACCAGGCCGGTGTGCCCCGCAATGTAGATGCTCGTCGTTCTCATTCATGGTGCGCAGTGCACCTCGAAGCCGTGGGCCTTGGCCAAGCGCGTCGCGCCGCGCCAGCTCGAGGTCGGCGGCGACCATCTCCTTGGCCAGCTCCTGCACGGTGGTGGTCGGCTTCCAGCCGAGCTTGACCGCGGCCTTGGTCGGGTCGCCGAGCAGGGTCTCGACCTCGGTCGGGCGGAAGTAGCGCGGATCGACGGCGACGACGGTCTTGCCGGTCGCGGCGTCGATGCCCTTGCTGTCCACGCCGGCGCCCTCCCAGCGCAGGTCGATGCCGGCCTCCTTGGCGGAGAGCTCGACGAAGGCGCGCACCGAGATCTGGCGGCCGGTGGCGATGACGAAGTCCTCGGCCTGCTGCTGCTGGAGCATCAGCCACTGCATCTGCACGTAGTCGCGCGCGTGGCCCCAGTCGCGCAGCGCGTCGAGGTTGCCCAGGTGCAGGCAGTCGAGCAGGCCGAGCTTGATGCGCGCGATGGCGCGGGTGATCTTGCGCGTCACGAAGGTCTCGCCGCGCAGCGGCGACTCGTGGTTGAAGAGGATGCCGTTGCACGCGTACATGCCGTAGGCCTCGCGGTAGTTCACCGTGATCCAGTAGGCGTACAGCTTGGCCGCGGCGTAGGGCGAGCGCGGGTAGAAGGGCGTGGTCTCCTTCTGCGGGGTCTCCTGCACCAGGCCGAACAGCTCGCTGGTCGAGGCCTGGTAGAAGCGCGTCTTCTTGGTCAGCCCGAGGATGCGGATGGCCTCGAGCAGGCGCAGCGTGCCGATGCCGTCGACGTCGGCGGTGTACTCGGGCTGCTCGAACGACACCGACACGTGGCTCATCGCGCCGAGGTTGTAGATCTCGTCCGGCTGGACCTTCTGCACGATGCTGATCAGGCTCGCGCCGTCGCTCAGGTCCCCGTAGTGCAGGAACAGGCGGCGGCCCGACTCGTGCGGGTCCTGGTAGAGGTGGTCGATGCGGTCGGTGTTGAAGAGCGAAGCGCGGCGCTTGATGCCGTGCACCTCGTAGCCCTTGGCGAGCAGCAGTTCCGTGAGATAGGCACCGTCCTGGCCGGTGATGCCTGTGATGAGCGCTTTCTTCATGGTCGCAGACGTTGCGAACGACCGCTGGGCTTGCAAGGGAGAGTCGCTGCGGCGTCGCGCAGCGCGAGCACTGCAGGATGCATTGAGGCGGGGGGTGGCTGACGGAGCGCCATGCGCGCTCGTCATTCGCGACCGGACGCATCGCAGAGGCGGACGATGGATTTCGCAGGCGACCCGCTGGCGATGACCGCCGCCAGCCGTCAGCCGCCCGCCGTCAGCCTGCTGTGCACCTTCACGCCGTCCTGCCGAGCGCCGCCGCGACCAGCGGGTCCTTCTCGAGCTCGGAGGCGGGCAGCTTCACCGCGGCGAGCAGCTTGTCGACGATGGCGTCGGCGCCCAGGCCCTGGGCGTCGGCCTCGTAGCTGGCGTGCAGGCGGTGGCGCATCACCGGCTTGGCGACCGCGCGGATGTCCTCGAGCGCGACGTAGGTGCGGCCGCGCAGGGTGGCGCGCGCCTTGGCGCACAGCACCAGCGACTGGCCGGCGCGCGGGCCCGAGCCCCACTGCAGCAGGGGGGCGATGTCGGGGTGGCCGCCCTCGCTGAGGGGCCGCGTGGCGCGCACCAGGGCGAGCGCGTAGCGCGCGACGCCCTCGGCGATCGGCGTCTCGCGCACGAGCTGGTTGAGGCCGAGCAGGGTCTCGCCTTCCAGCACCGTGCTGATCTGCGCCTTGGCGGCGCCGGTGGTGCGGCGGATGACCTCGAGCTCGTCCTCCTCGCTCGGGTAGCCGACCACGATCTTGAGCAGGAAGCGGTCGAGCTGGGCCTCGGGCAGCGGGTAGGTGCCCTCCTGCTCGATGGGGTTCTGGGTGGCGAGCACGAAGAACGGCACCGGCAGCGGGCGGCGCGTGCCGCCGGCGGTGACCTGGCGCTCCTGCATCGCTTCCAGCAGCGCGGCCTGGGTCTTGGGCGGAGTGCGGTTGATCTCGTCGGCGAGGACCACCGACGCGAAGATCGGGCCGGGCAGGAACACCAGTTCGCGCGTGCCGGTGGCCTTGTCCTCGCGGATGACCTCGGTGCCGGTGATGTCCGCCGGCATCAGGTCGGGGGTGAACTGGATGCGGCTGAAGGACAGCTTGGTCGCCGCCGCCAAGGTGCTGATCAGCAGGGTCTTGGCCAGGCCGGGCACGCCTTCGAGCAGGGCGTGGCCGCCGGCGGCCAGGGCGATCAGGGTCTCCTCGATGACCTGCCCCTGGCCGACGATGACCTTGGCCAGCTCCGTCTTCAGGACGGCGGCGGCCTGGGCGGCCTGTTCACGGCTGAGGCTGGGCATCGGGACTCCTTCGTGCTGGTCGCACGCGCGTGGTTCGCGCATGGCAGTGGCCAGGATGCCGGAAGCGACGTGATGACAAGTCCAACCTTTCCCGGTGCCACGCGTTGGACCCATACACGGGCCCGGCGACCTGCCCTGTCCCGTCCTGGACCGGCCTGCGCGGCGACCTAGCATCACCGCCACCGTCCAGGCCCGTCCGGCCAGGAGAGGGAGCCCACATGGATGTCCGCGGATTCCTGAGCACGGTGCGCGCCCGGCTGCGCCTGGTCCTGGTGCTGGACGGGCTCGCGCGCCTGGTGGTGGTCGCCCTGGCCGCCTGCGCGCTCGCGGTGCTGGTCGACTACTGCTGCCAGCTGGCCGGCGTCGCGCGCCTGATCGTGCTGGTCGCGATCGCCGCCGGCATCGTCGCCTTGTTCCACCGCCGCCTGCTGCGCCCGCTCGGCCGGCGCATGGACGACCGCGTCATCGCCCAGCTCGCCGAGCGCCGCATGCCGGGCCTCGATGGCCGGCTGCTCAGCGAAGTCGACGGCATCGCCATGACCGACGGCCAGCTCGCCGGCAGCCTGACCCGCGAAGCGGTGAGCGCCCTGGTGCCGGCCGCGAGCGTGCCGCGCTGGCTCGGGCTGGCCCTGCTCGCGGTCATCGCGGTGACGGCGGCCGGGGTGTTCCTGCCCGGCTTCTTCAAGGACGGCGTCAACCGCCTGTTCCTGCCCCTGGGCGACAGCGAGTGGCAGCGCAAGACGACCATCTCCGGCCACCTCGAACGCACGGTGGTCCCGCTCGACGAACCGCTGGTCGTGGCCGTCGACCGCACCGCCGGTCCCGAAGCGCCGCTGCGCCTGTCCTGGCAGTCCGGCCACCGCGGGCCGGCCGAGAGCCGCCAGCTCGGCGGCCTCACCGGCCACTGGCACCAGGCCCTGGCGCTGCCGCCCGGCCTCTACGAGCTCACCGCCGAATCCGGCGACGCGCGCCCGCTGACGTTGACCGGCCGGGTCGTGACCAGGCCCCTGCTGCGCGCCATCAGCGCCACCCTGACGCCACCGCCGTACGCCAAGCTCGAGCCCCAGCAGCTCGCCACGTTGGGCTGCTCCGCGCTGCCGGGCAGCCGCATCGACTTCACCCTGACCTTCGCGCTCGAACCGGGGCGCACCGTCACCGATGCGGCCGTGACCCTGGCCGGCCAGGACGTACCAGTGACCCGCGACGGTGACACCCTGAAGGGTTCCCTGCTGGTGCGCGCGGGCGGTGCGCTGGCCATCTCGCTGCACGACCAGGACGGCATCGGTCCCAGCCCGGAACCGCGCTTCACCCTCGCCCTGAGCGATGACCGCGCGCCGCTGGTCTCGCTCAGCGGCCCCTTGCTGAAGGAGGCCGTCACCGCGCGCGCCAAGGTCGCGATCACCGTCGAGGCCAGCGACGACTACGGCCTGGGCGAGCTGCAGCTCATCGCGCGCACCCGTCCCGCCGCGGAGCCACCGCCCGCCGAGGGCCAGCCCGCCGCCAAGCCGACCCCACCCAAGGAGGTGGCGCAGTCCTTCTCCGGCGTCGCCGGGCGCCGCGCCGCGACCACGCACGCCACCGTGACCATCGCCGAGATCGCCGCCGATGGCGACCTGGTGACGCTGATCGGCCGCGCCAAGGACGGCAACGACGTCACCGGCCCGGGCATCGGCGAGAGCCAGCCCATCGAGCTGAAGGTGGTGACCGAGAGCGAGCTCATCCAGGAGCTCGACCGCCTGCTCGCCGAAGCCAAGGACCGCATCACCCAGGCGCGCGTCAGCATCTCGCAGGGCCTGGCCAAGCCGGAGGGCCTGGTCAACGCCAGCCGCGGCGCCGCGCTGGCCGCGGGCAAGGCCGGCGAGACGCTCGCCCAGGTGGTGCGCCGCTGGCGGCAGAACCAGCTGCCCGCCGAGCCGCTCGCGCCGATCAGCGGCGCCGCCGACCTGGTCAACGGCGACGCCGCCAGCGGCCTGATCGAGGCGATCAAGGGCCAGCAGGAGCCGGCGCGCGCCGCCGACGACGCCCTGGCCAAGGCCGAGACGCCTGCTCGCCAGCCTGCTGCAGGAGGGCGACCTCACGCGCCTGCTCGCCAGCCTGCTCGAGCGCGAGAAGAACCTCAACGTCGAGAGCAAGGCCTTCGTCCTCGAGTACCTCACCAAGCCGCTCGACGCCGCGGCACGCACCCGGCAGGCCAACCTCGCCGGGCGGCAGAAGGAGCTCGCCGACGCGCTCAAGGACATCGAGCGCCGCCTGCTCGCCGCCAACGACGCGAAGCTCGCGCCGGTGCAGGACCTGCTGCGCCAGGAGGCCCCGGCCGACCAGCTCCAGCAGGCGGCGGGCAACCTCGGCTCCGACACCCAGCGCTCGCAGGCGGTGAAGCAGCAGGACCAGGCGATCGCGACCCTGGCCAAGCTCCTGGACCTGCTGCGCGGCGGCGACGCCGACAAGGACCTGGCGCGCAAGGCCGGCGACCTCGCGGCGCGCCAGGAGCGCCTGCTCGGCCAGCTCGAGCAGGGCGTCAACCCCAAGTCGCTCGCCCAGCAGCAGGAGCAGCTGCGGAAGGAGACCCAGCAGTTCCAGAAGCAGCTCCTCGAGAAGCACGCCGACGTCGCCAAGACCGTGGAGGCCGCGCTCGGCACCCAGGCCGAGGCGCAGAAGTCGATGGAAGGCGGGGACCAGGGCCAGTCGGAGTCCAACTCCGGCGCCGCCGCCAGCCTGCTGCGCGAGGTGCAGAAGCAGCTCGACCCGCCGGCGCGACCAGGACCAGGACAAGGACAAGGACGAGGAGGCCAAGAAGAAGCAGAACAAGGACGTCATGAAGCTGCTCAAGGAGCTGCACCGCGAGCAGGTCAAGCTGCTGACCGACAGCACGCCCATCCACCAGCGCGTCGGCGACGGCGCGCTCGACTTCGCCGCCCAGCGCGACGTGCCGGCGCTCGGCGAGCGCGAGGGCGACCTGCACCTGCGCCTGACCGAGGAGGGCATCAAGGAGCTCGACAAGCAGCCGATCGCCGCCGCCGCCCTGGGCCGCGTCGGCGTGGCGCTCGAGAAGAGCGCGAAGTACCTGTCGACGCCGGCGCTCGGCGAGCGCGGCATGCGCCTCGAACGCATCGCGCTCTACGAACTCGCCCGCCTCATCGCCATCGTCGACGGCATGCCGCCGCCCAAGCAGAGCGAGAAGAAGGGCGGCGGAGGCGGCCAGCAGGGCACCCAGGCGCCATTCCCGCCCGAGGCCGAGCTCGGCCTGCTCGCCGCCATGCAGGAGGAGATCGCCGCGCTGACCGCCGCCGACCGCCCCGTCGACCTCGCCCAGCTGCAGAAGAAGGAGGCCAAGCTGGTCGAGGCGCTCGAGGGCGCGAGCCGCCCCGGCAGCCGGCCCAGCCTGCTGCTGGCGCGCGCGCGCCGCGCCATGGACAGCGCGGCGGACATGCTCGCCGGCGGCGACCGCGGGGCGACCACGCGCAACGAGCAGTCGGCCGCCGAGGCCGCCCTGCGCCGCATGATCGCCGAGGCGGAGAGTGGCGGCGGCGGCAAGGGCAAGCCGAACCCGTCAGCAGCAGAACAAACCGCAGGGCGACAAGGGTCAGCCGCCCCCGCCCGAAGGCGACGGCGAGAGCGCGATCGCCCGGCGGCAACGCCGCGGGCACCGCCAAGTCCGCGACCTCGGGCGGCAAGGGCGGTGGTGCCCAGGTGGTCGGCATCGACCCGCAGGAGGCCGGTCTCGAACTGCCGCCGGAAGTGCGCGAGCGCCTCATCGAGGCGCGCAAGCAGCAGCTGCCGCCGGCCGCGGTGCCGATCTTCGAGCGCTACCTGGAAATGCTGTTGGAGAAGGGGAAGTGATGGCGCCGTCCCACTGGCGCGCGCGATCCATGGGCACGCTGCTCTTCCTGGCATGCGACGCTGGCGTCTGGGCGGCGGACGCGCCCGTCGCAGGCGACGCGGTCACGCCGGACAGGATCGTCGACAAGGGCCTGGCCGCGCTGGTCAAGCTCCAGCAGCCGGACGGCAGCTTCGACAACGCCACGGGCATCACCGCGCTGGCGGGCATGGCGCTGCTCGCCGGCGGCCACACGCCCGACGCGCGGTCTCTACCACGAAGCCAGCGCCAAGGCGCTGAAGTACGTGCTCGGCTGCCAGGACAAGGTCACGGGCTACCTCGGCGCGGACATGGGCAACATGTACAGCCACGGCTTCGCCACGCTCTACCTGGCGGAGTGCTACGGCATGGCGCCCGGAAGGCAACCTGCGCCGCTCGCTCGAGGCCGGCATCGACCTCATCTACCACGCCCAGAACAGCGAAGGCGGCTGGCGCTACGCGCCCGCGCCGGTCGACGCCGACCTGTCGGTGACGATCTGCCAGGTCATGGCGCTGCGCGCCGCGGCCAACGTGGGCGTCGGTGGCCAGGCGACCACCGACGTCATGCGCAAGGCGGTCGGCTACGTCCGCCACTGCGCGAACGGCGACGGCAGCTTCGGCTACCAGGGCGGCGGCAGCGGCTGGGGCACCAACGGGCCCGAAGGCGTGCCGCGCTGCGGCGCCGGCTGCATGGCGCTGATCGGCAGCGGCATCAACGACCTCGCCGACCCGGTGCTCGGCCCGTCGCTGCGCTTCCTCAAGAAGCACGTCGGCGAGCACCTGCAGGGCAAGGGCGACTACTACTGGTACGGCGAGTACTACGCCGCCCAGGCGATGTTCCACAGCCCCGACACCGCCGACTGGGACGCCTACTGGAACCAGGCCTGGCCGATCTTCGCCAAGCACCAGGAGGCCGACGGCCTGTGGACGCGCTCGGACAACGTCGGACCGGCGTACAACTCGGCGATGGCGCTGATCATCCTGCAGATTCCGAACAACTACCTGCCGATCTTCCAGCGCTAGCGCCTGCGGCCAGGGCGATCTGTGCACCGCAGGGAGCGCAGGCGCGAAGGCAGGAGGACGCAGACGACGGCCTGCTGGGGATTCGCCTGGAGCGGCATCCGGGGCTCGTCCCGGCCGTACGCCGGATCGTCACTGCTCATGAGGCTTCGCTCGGGACGCCTTGCGATCCGAAGATTCCGCACCATCCTCCCGCCGCGCGCACGGCCATGACCACACCCCCAGTCGACCAGCGAACGCCAGCCTCCGGACCTGCCGCCTCGCCGGATGCGGGGCCACTCGCGGGTGCTGCGGCCCGCTACATCCACCCGCTGCGCATCGGCACCCTGCAGCTCGCCAACAACCTCTGCCTCGCGCCGATGGCCGGCTTCACCAACGTCGCCTTCCGCCTCATCGCCAAGGAGGTCGGCGGCTGCGGGCTGGTGGCGTCCGAGATGGTCGCGGCGATCGGTCCGCAGGGGCGCGGTGGCGAGGAGCGCTTCCGCGTGCTGACGCGCAACGTGCCGGCGGAGAAGCCGCTCGCCATGCAGGTCTACGGCCGCGAGCCCGAGCTGTGCGCGATGACCGCGGCGGCGCTCGACCAGGCCGGCGCGGACCTCATCGACCTCAACTGCGGCTGCCCGGTGAAGAAGGCCAAGCAGTCGGGCTGCGGCGTCGCGCTGATGAAGGAGCCCGAGCGCGTCGGGCAGATCATCCGCGCCATGTGCCAGGTGACGACCAAGCCGGTGACGGTGAAGATGCGCCTCGGCTTCGACGCCGAGAACCGCACCATGATCGAGGTCGCCACGGCGGCGGTCGAGAACGGCGCGCAGGCGGTGTTCGTGCACGCGCGCACCGGCGAGAGCAAGCACGGCACCGCGGTCGACCTCAGCGGCCTGGCCGAGGTCAAGGCGGCGATGACGCGCCTGCGCGGTCCGGGGTTCCCGGTCATCGCCAACGGCTCGATGGACACCGCCGGGGCCATCCGCCGCGCCAAGGACGAGGGCGGCGCCGACGGCTACCAGATCGGGCGCGCCGCCTGCGGCGATCCCTGGCTGTTCCGCAACCTGCTCGCCGAGCTGACCGGCGGCGAGCCCTACACGCCCACGCTCGATGAGCGCCGCGCCCTGCTCGAGCGCCACTTCCAGCTCATCTGCGAGCTGTTCGGCGAGGACCGCGGCACGCGCATCATGCGCAAGTACACCTTCTTC
This sequence comes from uncultured Planctomycetota bacterium, assembly GCA_963818245.1. Classification (GTDB taxonomy): domain Bacteria; phylum Planctomycetota; class UBA11346; order UBA11346; family UBA11346; genus BOG-1363. Next base: position 113,437 of record CAWFSD010000013.1, on the reverse strand, counting down.
TACTGCAACGGCCTGCCCGGCGTGCGCCGCTTCCGCGACCGCTTCTGCCGCATCGGCAGCCGCGCCGAGTTCATCGGCGTGATCGACGACTTCTTCGCCGACCTGCGCGAGCGCCGCGGCGCTGGCCGACGAACCGGCGGAGCACCTGACGCTGTTCGACCGCGGTGGCGATGGCGAGGAGGCCGGCGGGGACCATTGACCGGGTGAAGGGGGACCACGTGATGTGATGCATGGGCTTTCGCGGGGAGAGCGGCGCGGGATGGACCGTTTCGCTCGGGGTCATCGATGGTCGAGCTGGCGCTCGACCCTCCCGGCGACGGCTCGCGGGTTCAACGGATGCCGCGTTGCACGGGTGCGGTCCCCCGGGAGGGCCGAGCGCCAGCTCGACCATGACCGCCAGGATCCCTGCGCCGTCTGAAGACCCCGGCCCGCGTGCGTCGACGAACTCATCGCCGGTCCGTCCGACCTGCGACGGCGGGCGCAGCCCGATCTTTGGCACGCCTCGCGCCCCTCGTCCCGGATGCGCGCGTCCCTTCCGCTGCGGCTGTGCATTTCCACGACGTTCCTGTACGCCCTGGCCACGTCGGCCGGGTGGGCGGCCGACCCGGCTGCTCCGCCGGCCACGGTCGAGGTCGTGACCACCACCGACCAAGCCGCCCCCGTGCGCGTCGCCGGTCCCTGGGTGACCCTGGCCGAGGACGGTACCTGCGAGGTCGCGGTGGCGGTGCAGGCGCTCTCCGACCAGCAGGCCGTGGGCATGATCTCGCTGACCAACGCCGCCGGTGCGCGGCTGGCCGCGCCGACCCTGCGCAAGCCCGACCTGCCGTTGGACGCCCTCGCCGGGGACCGCGTGGCGGTCTTCCACCTCACCGGCCAGGCGGCGCACGGGGCCTTCACCGTGCGCATCGGCCACATGTCCTATCCGGTGTCCGTCCCGACGCCGCCGACCGCGCATGAAACCGCGCGCGTCGCCCTGATCACCGGCCGCACCTATCCCGACGGCGCCGGCCTGGCGGCGCTCGGCGCGGCGCTCGGCGGACCGGTCCAGGTCGTGATCGCGACCGGTCCCGACCTGGGCGATCGCCTCGGCAGTGGCGGCTGGGAGGGAAGCGTGCCGTTGCTGATCATCAGCACGCGCAGGCCCGTCACCGCTGGCGCCATCGTCCCCGAGCCGCACCTGGAGCGCCTCGGCCCGGCGACGCACGGCTGGCCACGGGGCGCGGCGTGGGGGGCGCTCGGCCTGCCGGCCATCGCCACCCTCGACCAGGCCAGCGCGGCCGCGGCGCGCGATCCGCGACGCTGGCCGGTGCTGCTGGCGGTGCAGGCGGACTGGGACCTCGGCCTGCGCGCGCGCCGCGGGGCGGGCGACCTCGCCGGCGCCGTGCCGCTCATCGCGCTGTGCCAGCGCCTGGATGTGCCGCTGGTGCTCGGCACCGGCAGCGGCGCGGGGTGGATCTCCGAGCCGCTGCACGTCGAGCACAACCGCCTGCAGGTGGTCGCCGGCGGTTGCCGCTTCATCGCCGCCACCCCGGCCGGCGACGGGCTTTCCAGCCTGCCCGACGAGGTCGCGGCCGCCTGCGAGGTGCCGGCCCTGGTCGGCCTCGCCGCCAGCGCCGACACGCTCACCGCTACCCTGGTCGCTCCGGAGGGGGGCGCGGTGCTGCAACGCCTGGACTGGCGCCGCGACGACGACCTCCGCCTCGGCACGGGCTGGGGCGCGGGCGAGGCCGCCAAGCTCGCGCCGGTGTGGCTGGCCGGCGGGAAGGACGCGCCGGCGGCGCTCGACGACCTCGTGTGGCTGCCGCTTTCCCAGCTCGCGACCATCAAGCTGAGCGACGCCGACCGCCTGCGCCTGGAGCAGGTCGCGCCGCAGGACCCCGCCAGCATGCGCCTGCTGCGCCGCCTCGCCGCGGTCGACGCGCTGGTCACCAGCGACCTGCAGACCGAGCTCGCCGACCTGCCCACGCCCGTGGCCCGCGACCTCGCCCTGCGCCAGCTCGCCCGACCCCGCCTCATCGACGAGTCGCGCTGGGCCGCCTTCATCGCCCGCGGCATGGACGCCGACGGCCTGGCCGCGCTGCTGCGCGCCTACGAACAGCTGGCCGACGCCGAGCAGGCGCAGCGCGCGCTCACCCTGCTGCTCGGCCGCGTCCGCGCCCAGGCCGAAGGCCGCGTCCCCCCCGAACCCGACGTGATGCTGGAGCACCGCCTGCTGTCCGCGATCTGCGACGCCGGCACGCTCAGCCCGACCCTGGTGCGCCCCCTGGCGGTGGCGCTGCGCGACCGCCTGACTGGCCTGCCGCGCCAGCCGGTGGAGCGCTTCATCGCGCGCTGTGGCGAGATCCGGCCACCGTAGCGGGGCGCCTCTTCCCCCCATGCCGCCCGCCATATGCTCCCGCTCCCCTCCGGAGCACCCATGGGATTCAACTGCGGCATCGTCGGCCTGCCCAACGTCGGCAAGAGCACCATCTTCAATGCCCTGACCCAGACCCAGGCGGCGCAGGCGGCGAACTACCCGTTCTGCACCATCGAGCCGAACACCGGCATGGTCACGGTGCCCGACCCGCGCCTGTGGGTGCTGAAGGACATCGCCAAGACCGACAAGGTCATCCCCACCCAGATCGAGCTGGTCGACATCGCCGGCCTGGTCAAGGGCGCCTCGAAGGGCGAGGGCAAGGGCAACGAGTTCCTCTCCGCCATCAAGGGCGTGGACGCCATCCTGCACGTGGTGCGCTGCTTCGACGAACCCAACGTCATCCACGTCGACGGCAGCGTCGACCCGGTGCGCGACATCGAGGTCATCGACCTCGAGCTGATCCTGAAGGACCTCGACACCGCCAAGGCCAAGCTCGACCGCTGCACCAAGCGCAAGCAGCTCGACAAGGAGGCGGCCGCGTGCGTGCCGACCCTGCAGAAGGTGCTGGCCGGCTTCGAGGCGGGCAAGCCGGCGCGCGCGCTCGAGCTGACCCCCGAGGAGCTCGCGCACATCGCCGACTGCCACCTGATCACCGCCAAGCCGATGCTGTTCGTGTGCAACATCCTCGAGGGCGACATCCGCGCCGGCGGCAACAAGCACAGCGCCGCGGTCGCCGCGCACGCCGCCACCGTCGGCTCGCGCGCCATCCTGATCTCCGGCAAGATCGAAGAGGAGCTGTGCACGCTGCCGGCCGAGGACAAGAAGTCCTTCATGGAGGACCTCGGCATGACCGAGCCCGGCGTCGACCGCCTGGTGCGCGCCGGCTACGAGCTGCTCGGCCTCGCCACCTACTTCACCGCCGGCGTGAAGGAGGTCCGCGCCTGGCAGATCGCCACGGGCTTCAAGGCGCCGCAGGCCGCCGGGGTCATCCACACCGACTTCGAGAAGGGCTTCATCCGCGCCGAGGTCGCCGCCTACGACGACTACGTCAAGTACAACGGCGAGAAGGGCTGCAAGGAGGTCGGCAAGCTGCGCGCCGAGGGCAAGGACTACGTGGTCAAGGACGGCGACGTCATGCACTTCCTGTTCGCCAAGTAGCACCTGGAAACCGCCATGCCGGATCCCATCCCCGCTGATCTTTCCGCCTTCGCCGGCGAGATCGACAAGCTGGCGCAGTCCGGCGGCTTCAACCCGTTCGCGCTGCTCGCCGGCCAGACCGCCTTCCACTCGGTGTTCATCGCGCCGTTCTCACCCAGCCTGCAGTCCGCCATCGCGCGCTTCCTGGCCGACGGCACCGGCCCGCTCGCCGACATCGGCAAGGCCTTCCAGCAGCAGGGCGCCGCGCCCGCGGAGGCCAGCCAGCAGGCGCGCGCGATGTTCGCGGCGGCCCAGGGCATGCTGGTGGTGGTGCAGGTCGGCGACCACGGCCCCACGACCATCCCGCAACTGCATTTCGGTGGCATCGACGAGACCTTCTGCGCGCACGCCCTCGCCGCGTGCGGCGAGCAGTTCCCGGCCAAGGACGCGCTGCGCGCCGCGCTGACCGACCTGCGCGCCAAGGCCCAGGGCGGCACGACGTGGCCGGCGCTCATCGCCGGCCCGGGCGCGGGCTCGAACCTGGTCGCGTACTGGGAAGAGCTGGGCGACGCCCTGGTCGACGGTCTCGACCAGGGGGCGGGTCAGGGTGGCCTCGAGCGCCTGCGCGACCTCGCGCACTGGGTCGCGCGCGCGCTTCCAGCCTGCGGCAAGGCCCTGAAGGCGGACGCGATCCTGGTCGCCGTCCGCTGCCACCTGGCCGCCGATGAAGCCGCCCAGGGCCAGGCGCTGCTCGCCGGCCTGCTGTCCGAGGACGCCGACGCGGACCACCTCGCCGAACTGGTCGTGCACCTCGCCGACGCCGCCATCCGCCAGGGCCAGGGCGCCGCGAGCGGCTTGTGGCTGGCGGACTTCGTGCCGCGCTTCGAGACGCTGTTCGGCACCTGCTATGAACTGCGCCTCGCCGCCTTCAAGCTCGCCGCCGCCGCCGGCGCGGCGGAACCGGCCATGCTCGCCGCCGCCACCGCGCTGATGGGCGCCAACCGCAAGTCGGCGCGCCAGGACCTGACGCGCGAGCCGCTGTGGCGGGTGACCGCCGCGGACCCCGGCGAACTGCTCGACACCGCCGCCGCCGCCGCACTGCTCGAACGCAGCCCGACCTTCATCGCCAAGCGCCTGGAGCAGGGCACCATCCCCACGGTGCGCCGCATCGAGAACGGCAACGAAGTGGTGCGCCTGCCCCGGCCCGCGCTGCTCGCGTGGAAGGCGGTCATGGACGCGCACAAGCTGCTCGACTGAACTCGTGATCTCCACCGTCAAGGCGCCAAGGTGGACAGCCGAGCGGGCAGGAGGGCGCGACGCGGTGATCCGACCGGCGGTCCCACTGATCTTCCCACGATCTCGGCCACTGGGCCGGCCTCCCGATCGTGGCGCCTTGGCGTCATGGCGGTAAAAGCCTCCAGTTCCACTCTCGCCTCCTTTCCCCTTTGCGCCCTGGCGCTGCTCCCACGATCCCCGCCATGCTGCCGTTCGCCTCCGCCGACCTGCCCGGACTCTCGGGCAGCCACGATGCCCGGGACCGCTCCTGCGAGGAGGTCCTGATCAAGCAGGCCGCGCGCACCGGCAAGTACCTGTGGTTGAAGGTGGCCAAGATCAACCTCGGCACGCAGCAGGCGCGCGCGGCGGTGGCGCGCGCCGCCAACGCCAGCGAGGACCTGGTCGAGTGCGCCGGCCACCGCGACCGCGCGGGGCGCTGCATCCAGTGGTTCAGCGTCCCCGAGGACAAGGTCGAGAACCCTGGCGCGCTGCGCCGCGCCGGCACCCAGGGCAAGATGCAGGTGCTGGAGCTGACCGCCTCGCACAAGCCGGTCACCCCCGAGCTGGTCGAGCGCCTGCGCTGGACGGTGCGCCTGCGCGGCGGCGCGGCGGAGGACGGCTACCGCCGCGGCAAGGCCATCCTCGACCGCCTGCGCGGCGTCGGCTGCCCGAACTACTTCGCGCCCGCGCGCTTCGGCGAGGACGGCAGCCTGGCCAAGTGGGGTCGGCTGCTGCTGCAGGGCAAGCGCCTGCCGCGCCAGGTGCTCGGCGCCGGGGTCAGCGAGAACCGCTGCCTGCGCACCTGCCAGGAGTGGCTGTTCAACCGCCACCTGGCGCAGCGCGTCGCCGACGGCCTGCTCGCCACCGTCCTGCCCGGCGACCTGGTGCAGGCGCGCAGCGGCGCCATCGAGCTGGTCGACGACCCGGAGCGCTTCGCGCGCCGCCTCGAGAGCTGGGAGATCGCACCCCTCGGCCCGCTGTTCGGCGCGACCATGGCCGCCAACGCCGACCTCGCCGCCACGCGCGAGGCGGCGACCCTCGCCGGCGCCGACCTCGACGCCGACCTGGTCGAACGCCTGCACGGCGACCGCCGCGCCATCCGCTTCCAGCCGGCCAAGCACCTGCTCGACGTCGACGGCGCCGACCTGGTGCTGAGCTGCGACCTCCCCACCGACGCCTGCATCACCTCGCTGGTCGAGGAGCTGCTCAAGCCGGAAGGCCACCTGGCGTGAGCCTGGCGACGGTGTTCATGGGCACGCCGGAGATCGCCGTGCCGGCGCTGCGCCTGCTCGCGGCGCGCACCCGCGTCCTGCACGTCGTCACCCAGCCCGACCGCCCGGCCGGGCGCGGCCAGCAGCTGCAGCCGCCGCCGGTCAAGCAGGCCGCGCTCGCGCTCGGCCTGCCGGTGTGGCAGCCCGAGACGCTCAAGGGCCAAGCCCTGGCCCCGCAGCTCGCGGGCGCCGAGCTCATCGTCGTGATGGCGTATGGCGAGCTGCTGCGGCAGGACCTGCTCGACCGCCCTGTCGGCGGCTGCATCAACCTGCACGCCTCGCTGCTGCCGCGTTGGCGCGGCGCCAGCCCGCTGCAGGCCGCGCTGCGCGCCGGCGACGCCAGCACCGGGGTGTCGGTGATGCGCATGGTGCGCGCGCTCGACGCCGGGGCCGTCTATCTCCGCGAGGAGCTGCCGCTCGGCCCGCGCGCCACCCTCGCCAGCCTGCACGATGAGCTCGCGGACATCGCTGCGCGGGCGCTCGGGCGCTTCCTCGACGGCTACCCGGATCTCGTGGCGGTCCCGCAGGACGAGGCGCTGGTCACCCATTGCCGCAAGCTGACCAGCGCCGATGGCCAGCTCGACTTCACGCGCACCGCGCGCCGAGCTCGACCGCTGGGTGCGCGCGTATACGCCTGCACCGGGGTGCTGGGCGCAGGCCGAGGGCGACCGCCTGCGCATCCACGAGCTGCTGCCGCTGCCCGGTCACCCCGGCCTGGCGCCCGGCCGTCTCGCCGCGGATGGAGCGCGCCTGCTGGTCGGCTGCGGCGATGGTGCCTGCGCGATCGTGCGCCTGCAGGCCCCCGGCAAGCGCGTCATGGAAGCCGCGGAATACCTGCGCGGCAACCGGGTGCCGGAAGCGTTCCGCTGAGAGGCCCCCATGCTGAGATGCACCCCCGGGGAGGGTCGAGCGCCAGCTCGACCAAGACGGCCGAGGACGTTCTCGCAAACCACCGGCCCGCTACGGACCGGCGTTGATCACGTCAGCTCCCGCTGCGCCCTCGACGGTGTGCGATGATCGAGCCGGCGCTCGCCCCTCCCGGCGACTGCGGACGGCTTACAGCGCAGGTTTCGTGCCCTGGCCGCCAGCAGGCGGCGCTTCGGGAGCGGGAGCCCCGCCGCCGAAGCCGCCACCCATCAGCATGCCCATCATGAGCAGCTGGCCGTAGGGCGCGAGCGGGCTGTCCTTGCCCTCGGCGACCGTCCAGGCCTGGTCCTTCTTCACCATCTTCACGGCCGTGCTGTGCGGCTTGCCGAAGGCGGTCCAGCCCAGGGTCAGGGTGCGCGCGTCGCCGTCGCCGTCGACCTTGGTGACGGCGAACGAGTCGAGCAGCGCGTCGAGCTTGAGGTCGTAGACGGCGAGCGCCGCCTTGATCTCAGCGAGGGCCGGCCCGACCTTGCCGAGCAGGTCCTTGAGCGCGAGGGAGCGCATCTGCGCAGCGGTGGTGAAGCCGGTGCCCTTGATCGCCGCGACCACGTGCGCGAGGGCGGCGCGGAGCTTGGCCTGGTCGTCCAGACCGGCCTTGGGGATCCAGGCGGCGAGATCGCCCACGAAACCCTGCAGACCCGCGACATCCATCGCCGGCACGCCGGCTGGCGCGGGCTGCTGCGCGGCCATGCCGAGGTAGCCGGCGATCTGCTGCAGGCCCGCGACCAGTTCATCGGGCTTGATCTGCGCGAGCGCCGGCTGGGCCTGGCTCATCAGCATGTCGACGGCGCCCGGCTGCTGCATCAGCGCGAGGAAGGCGTTGACCTGGAGGTCGTCGTTGGCGTCGGCGTGGCTGATGTTGTCGCCGTACTGGCGCTCGGCCTGCGCCTGCTGCTCCTTCGGCAGCAGGGCGAACAGGCCCTTGAGATCGTTGGTGCGCAGCGCCTTGACCCAGGAGGCCACCAGGCCGTCCGGAGTCGCCGGATCGAGGTTCGCCGCCTGGGCAGGGATCCACGTCGCGATCGCGAGCACGAGAGACAGCAGGAACGCGCGCATGGGATCATCCTCGGGGGGTGGTGGCGTGAGCGTAGATGGCGTGGATGGCGGTGCAATGCGTCCGGACATGGTCGAGGGCTGCTGGCGCGGACCTTGTCCGACGACCCGAAGACGAGCGGACCGTCGCGACCCTGCTGGTGGCGCTTCCCGGACAATGACCTATCCGCCACCAGACCGACAGCCCCACCCCCATCACGCGTCCCCAGCCACGGATGGGCCGTTCTGGCGCGATCTTGCGTCGGCACCGGAATTGCTTCCCTTCCGTCCCAGTCGCCGGTAACCCGGCCATTCTGAGCCAGCCAGCGAGCCTGGCAGGAGCACTCGCATGTTCATGGATCCCTCGAACCCGTTACCTCCTCATCATGGTCGTCGGCATGGCGCTGTCCGGGCTGGCCGCCCTTGCTGGTCAATGCGCAGTTCGCCCGCGGGCAGAAGATCCCGATCGCAGCGGCCTCACCGGCCGCGAAGTCGCCGCGCGCGTCCTGCACGACGCCGACATCACCGACGTCGAGATCATCGAGCACCAGGGCTTCCTCTCCGACCACTACAATCCCATGACCAAGACCCTGGCGCTCAGCCCCGACGTCTACAACGGCATCACCGCCGCTTCCGCGGGCATCGCGGCGCACGAGGTCGGCCACGCCATCCAGCACGCGCGCGGCTACGCGCCGATGTGGCTGCGCAGCGCCCTCGTCCCGGTCGCCAACATCGGCAGCATGATCGGCCCGCTCGCTGGTGATCATCGGCGCTGGGGCTGGGCGCCGCCCAGCAGGCGGCGCACGGGCGGACTCGGGCACACGCTGCGCTCGCCGGCGTGGTCCTGTTCGGCGCCGCCGCTGCCTTCTCGGTGGTCACGGTGCCGGTCGAGTTCAACGCCTCGGCCCGCGCGCGCGAGCGGCTCGTCGCGCTCGGCATCACCCGCCGCGGCGCCGAGGACCACGCGGTGCGCGGTGTCCTGCTCGCCGCCGGCATGACCTACGTCGCCGGGGCCGCCATCGCGGTCATGAACCTGATCTACTTCGCGTCCCAGGCCGGCCTCCTCGGCGGCGGTCGCCAGGACAACCGCGAGAGCTGAACCCGGGGCACCTGGCCTGCCGCACCTGCCGCGGGCGCGGGGCCGCCCCACGGGTCCCGCCCGATCGGCCCGCCACCCGGTCCCCGGCGCCGTGCCGTGCGTCGTCGGCAACGGGCTTGAGGCCTTCCCATCCGTTCCTAGAGTCACGCCATGCCCTACAATGACGACGATAGCAGCCCCACCACCGCCGGCGCGCCCAAGGTCCTGATCCAGAAGATCAAGGACGCACGCGAGGTCGACCTGCCCTCGCGCCTGCTGATGGACCGCATCGTCTACCTCGGCACCGAGATCGACAACCTCTGCGCCAACAACATCGTCCAGCAGCTCCTCCACCTGCAGCTCGAGGACGCCAGCAAGCCGATCACCCTGTACATCAACAGCCCGGGCGGCTCGATCGTCGACGGCATGGCCATCTACGACGTCATCCGCCGCAGCAAGGCGCCGGTGCACGCGGTGGTCGCCGGCATGGCCGCGAGCATGGGCGCGGTGATCCTCTCCGGCTGCACCAAGGGCGAGCGCGGCATCCTCCCGCACGGCGAGGTCCTGCTCCACCAGCCGCTCGGCGGCGCGCGCGGCCAGGCCACCGACGTCGAGATCAGCGCCAACCGCATCCTCAAGATGAAGCGCACGCTGCTCCAGCTCCTCGCCGACAACACTGGCCACCCCTACGAGAAGCTCGCGGAGGACTGCGACCGCGACTACTGGCTGGACGCGGACGAGGCGAAGGCGTACGGGATCATCGATAAGATCTTGTGATTGCGACGGCTGACGGCTGACGGCTGACGGCTGAAGCCGGCGCAATGCGCCGGCTTCAGCGTTTTGTCCATGCGGCGTGGAACTGGTCCGATCGCACGGACCGACCAGGAAGCCACGCGCCGTCAACCGTCAGCCACCAGCCGTCAGCCCGGGGCGCTCACGCATACGGATCCCGCCCATGGCTCGCCAGCAGCACCTTCCGCGTCTGCAATATGCTCAGCCACAGCGGGAAGGCGATCAGCGGATAGAGCCACACGGCGGCGAGGTTGGAGATGCCCTCGGCCGGGCCCTGCAGGTGGTAGCCCATGCGTTCGAGCTGGATGGCCCCCAGATTGATCGCATAGACCGCCAGCCCGGTCAGCCAGGCCAGGCGCCACTGCGCCCGCGTGCGCACCCAGCGGCGCGGCAGGTTGAGGCGGATGATCTCCGCGCAGACGAAGCCGGTGGCGGCTTCCAGGCTGACGAGCAGGAAGATCAGCAGGCCGGCATGGTCGTCGGGCATACGGACTCCGGGTGATCCGCGCTCAGCATACCACGGCGACGCGACCCTTGAAGGAGGGATTCCCCACGCCTGTGCAGGCGCTGCGCAGCGTCGCGCTACTCGAAGACCTTGCCGACCGTCACGCTGTGCTGGTGGGTCTGCTCGTTGATCGCGCACCAGCACTCGATGGCCAGGGCCTCGCCCGGGCGGTGGGCGGCCAGGGCGAGCGCCAGGGACTGCTCCTGGTCGGCGGGGTGGCCGTCCACGCTCAGGATCACGTCGCCGGCGTGGATGCCCGCTTCGCTCGCCGGACTGCCGGCGACCATGCGCACCACCAGGTGGGCGCGGCGGGCGTGGGCGGTGCCCTCATCGAGGGTGACCAGGCGCGTCCACAGGCCGATCCACGGGTGCTCTGCGGTCGCCGCGAGGCGCGCCGGATCGCCACCGCTGGTGTGGATGCGCTCGGTGCTGGCCAGGCGGACCACCGGACGCGTCGCCGCCGCGGGCTCGCTCACGCCCGTGCCGTCGTCCTGCAGGGCCACCACCTCGGCGCCCGGCGCCGCGGCCGCGCGCGGCACGGCGAAGGCGCCGATGATCACGCCCAGGCCCGCCGCGACCGCCGCCGCGAACCAGCGCGGCAGGGGGTAGGCGATGGCGCGCTGCGGGCGGTCGTGGCGCCGGCGCAGCAGATCCTGGGCGAAACCCGGCCCCGGCGCGTGCGCGGGATCGGGCGCGCCGATGGCGAGCCGGGACTGGAAGGCGCCCCAGGCGGCGACCTCGGCCTGCAGCGCGGGATCACCGGCGAGCAGCCGGGCGAACGCCGCGGCCTCCTCCGGGGGCAGGTCGCCGGCGGCGTGGTCGCCGGCGGCGTGGCGCAGGTCGATGGGTCCGGTCATGGCGCGCCCTCCGCGCCGAAGCGGGCCAGCCAGGCCTCGCGGAACAGGCGCCGCGCCTGGTGCAGGCGCCAGCGCGTGGTGCTGTAGTCGACGCCGATGTGGACCGCGATCTCCTCGGCGGGGACGCCCTCCATCTCGCGCATGACGATGATGTCGCGGTACTTCGCCGGCAGTTCGTCGAGCACCTCGGCGACGCGCACGCGCAGCTCCATGCCCTCGAGCGCGGAGGGGGCCGCGGGCGAGGCCAGGGCCTGCAGGCTGTCGGGATGGGCGAAGCGCCGGCGCCGGCGCAGCGCGTCGATGGCGAGGTTGCGCACGATGTGCAGCAGCCACGGGCGGAAGGGTTGGCCGGCGCGGTAGTCGCCGCGGTGGCGGAGGATGCGCAGGAAGGCCTCCTGCACGCAGTCGTGCGCGCCCTCACCGTCGCCGAGGATGCGCCAGGCGGTGACGTAGGCGGCCTGCTGGTGGTCGCCGACCAGTTCGGCGAAGGCCTGCTCGTCGCCGGCGGCGAAGCGCGCGAGCTGGGCGCCGGCCAGGTCGGGAGCAGGGAGCGGCGAGGGCTCGGGCATGGCCCGAGCCTGCCGTGCCGGAGCGATCCCGGCAATGAGCATCCCGGGGCGCAGCGGCCAGGCCGGCGCCCAGCCGGTCACGGGGTCCGCCCGCTGGCGTACCAGGCGGCCAGGTCTTCCGGCCCCTTGGCACCCAGGAAGCGGGCCTCCTCCTTGCCGTGGGCGAGGCGCACCACGGTCGGCAGGGCATCCACCTGGAAGCGCATCGCCAGATCGTGCACCTCCTCGACGTCGATCGACAGCGCCGTGACGGTGCCACCGTGGTCGGCCGCGAAGCGCGCCAGCACGGGAGCGAACTCCTTGCAGGGTGGGCACCACGAGGCGTTGAAGTCGACGATCACCGGCACGGTGCTGGCCGCGACCAGGTCGTCGAACTGCCGGGTGCTGGTGATGTGCACCACCGGGCCCGCGCCCGCAGCCGCGGCGGAGGGGGCGGCCGCATCATCCCCGCAGCCGGCCAGGAGGAAGGTCGCCACCATGGCGGAAAAGGCAGTGGTGCGGTTGTGCATGGCTGGTGCTCTCAGCCGTGATACGGCAGCCGGGGTGACCGTGTTTGCCTGCATGCATGGCACCCGGCACGTCGCACCCGCCCGCCACGGGGCGCATCATCCATGCCACCGGTTCCGCCAGGGAATCGCAGCCACGTTTGCCGAAGCCTGGTGGGCGCGGTCGGTCAGCTCCATCGCTATCCACAGTCAAACAAGGCGCAAGGTTGCATGCGCGCCGTCACGCTTTCACCGTGTGGATGACCCGCTGACCCTTGTTGAATCCCACAGCTCTTGCCCCAACACGCCCCGCATCGCAGAGTACACTCATATCAAGCCAGGAGGTGAAGGATGCCCGCCGCCGTCTCCCCGGAACTCGAAGCCCTGATCGGTTACCTCACTTCGTGTGGAGGCATCGATCGGTTCGAGCTCCATGACGCAGCCGGTGAACCGGATCCTGCCGCCGCGCGGCAGGTCGCGGAACGCTTCCGCGCCAAGCTCGGTACCAACCTCGACGTGATCGCCTCGGTGGCGCAGTCGGCCAACCGCGTGATCGTCACCCTGCTCGTCGAGCCCGCCGCGGTCTGAGACCGCAGCCGCTGACCGGCCCCGCCGGTCAGCGTGGCTCCGCGCTCCACCCGACCTCATCGAGGTGGACCGTCTCCAGATCATTCGCCTGCACGCCCTCCAGCCCCGGCCGCGCCACGAAGGCGCACTGCGGGTGGTAGAGCGGGATGAGCGGCGGATCCGCCAGCAACCGCCGCTCCGCCGCCACCAGGGTCGCCAGCCGCGCCTCCCCGTCCTCAGCGCCCGCGCGATCGAGCAGCGCCGCGAACGCCGCGTCCGCGTAGCCGGTGCGGTTGCTGCCCGCGCCGGCGCGGAAGCACTCCAGGAAGTTGGTCGGATCGGGGAAGTCCGCCTGCCAGTAGCCCCGCGACAGGTCGAAGGCGAAGGCGCGCTCGCGGGTGCGCAGTTCGGTGGGCAGCAGCAGGCGCACCTCGATGGCCAGACCCAGTTCGCGCCGCCAACCATCCGCGATGAATTCCGCCACCCAGGCGCGCTCGGCCGGCTGGGCGGGCGCGAGCAGCACCAGCGGCGGCAGCGCGCCGAGCTCCGCCTGCGCGGCGGCGAGGTCGGCGCGCGCCTGGATGGGAGCGAAGTCGAGGGCGCCGAGCGGCGGCCGGTAGGCCGAGAAGCGCGCGAAGTCCGCCGGCACGAAGCTGCGCGCCGGCACCACCAGGCCGTGGAGCAGGTCGCGCGCCAGCGCCACGCGGTCGATGGCGCGCGCCAGCGCCAGGCGCACGCGCGGATCGGCGAGCGCGCGCGTGGTGCGCGCGTCCTCGGCCCGCGTGCGCGCGACCAGGCGGACGCGCAGGAACTCGGTGGCCAGCGAGGTGGCGAGCTGCAGGCCGGGCACGCGCGCGGCGGCGAGGTCGGCGCTGAGGTCGGTGGGCAGTGAGAGCAGCGCGTCGGCCTGCCCCGCGAGGTAGAGGCGCGCCGCCGCGGCGCCGTCCTCGACGATCAGGGCGCGCAGCGGTCCGCGCGCGGGGTGCGCGCCGCGGTAGGCGGGATTGGGCACCAGGTCGTAGTGGTGGCGCGGCAGGTGCCCGCTGCAGCGCAGCGGCCCGTCGCCGTCCAGAGTCGTAGGATCGCTCCAGCCGTCGCGCCGGCCGGCGAGATCGGCGTCGAGCTGGGCTCGGGTCGCCGGCACGAACGGCGCCAGCGAGAGCAGCGCCGGCAGCCACGGCGCCGGGTGGCGCAGGCGCACCACCAGGGTGCGCTCGTCCGGGCAGTCCAGGCCGGCGGCCTCGAGTCCGGCGAGCCGTGCCGGCAGGGCGGTCGCCGCCACGCGCGCGCCCGCGATCACGTCCTCGAGGTAGGCGGCGTTCGGCGAGCCGAGCAGCAGGTGACGGAGGAGGCCGCGGCGCATGTCCGCCGCCGTCACCGGCCGGCCATCCCGCCAGCACGCCCGCGCATCGAGGTGGAAGGTCCAGGCCAAGCCATCGGGGGCCGCTTCCCAACTCAGGGCGAGGCCGGGCTGCGGCGCGAGGGTGACGGGATCGAGGCGCACCAGCGGCGTGGCCAGGGCGGCGATCAGGCGGTATTCGTCGAGCCTGGAGGCCAAGCGCCGGGTCGAGCGTGCGGATCGGGCCCAGCACCACCACCGGTCCGGACTGCGGGCGCGCCGGCCACGCCGCCCAGGGCAGCACCAGGCCGGCGATGAGCAGCGCGGCGATCAGTGAGAGCAGGCGGCGCACGCCTGCAATGGTGGAGGTGGTGCCGCCCCGTCCAGCGCTCCCCGCGGCCTTGCACCGACCGCGTCCCGTCTACAGTCAGCCTCCCCGCCCGAGCCCGGCGGATTCCGGAGAGGCCGTTGCGCTGCCCTTACTGCAACCAGGACGATGACCGGGTGATCGACTCCCGCGCCACCGACGATGGCACGGCCATCCGCCGGCGGCGCGCGTGCAACCCCTGCGGCAAGCGCTTCACCACCTACGAGCGCGTCGAGGGCGAGGAAGCCCTGCGCGTGATCAAGAAGGACGGGCGCATCCAGAGCTTCGACCGCCGCAAGATCCTCCACGGCATGCTCATCGCCTGCGAGAAGCGCCCGGTGCCGAGCGCCGAGCTCGAGGCCGCGGTCAACCGCATCCACCACCAGCTGCTCAGCGAGGGCGTGCGCGAGGTCGCCTCGACCCTGATCGGCCAGCTGGTCATGGGCGAGCTGCACAAGCTCGACCAGGTCGCCTACGTGCGCTTCGCCTCGGTCTACCGCCAGTTCAAGGACCTCGACGAGTTCATGGTCGAGCTGCGCCGCGTCATCGGCGAGAACCAGCGGGCCAAGCCGTGAGGCCCACCGCGGTGGTCAAGCGCGACGGGCAGCAGGTGCCCTTCGAGGACGCGCGCATCGGCCACGCCATCCTGCGCGCCCAGCAGGCCGTCGGCGTCGACGACGAGGCCCTGGCCGCCGAGCTGGCGCGCGTGGTCGTCGAGCACCTCGAGCGCTCCTGCGACCAGGTCGCGCTCGGCATCGAGGACATCCAGGACGCGGTGGTGCACGTGCTGCACGAGAGCGGCAACTACGAGGTCGCCATCGCCTACGCGCGCTACCGCGACGCGCGCGAGCGCTTCCGCCGCTCGCGCCGCCTGAGCGGCGCCGGCGGCGAGAGCGCGGGCGCGCCTCAACCTGGTGGTGCTCGACCTCGAGGGCCGCCGCCGCGCCTGGGAGCGCGGCTGGCTCCAGACCCTGCTGGTCGAGCGCCACGGCCTGCCGCCCAAGGCCGCCAGCGAGGCCATCCTCCAGGTCGAGGCGACCCTCGCCGACACCTCGCTGACCGAGCTCGCCGTGCCGCTGCTGTTCAGCCTGGTCGACGCCGCGCTGGTGCGCTGCGGCATGCACTCGCTGGCCGCCGAGCGCGCGCCGCTGCGCCTCGAGCGCGACCAGGTGCGCGCCTACACCGCCACCGCCAGCGACGGCCACCAGGCGGTGATGCGCTGCGGGCGCGGCGTGCTCGAGCAGATGAGCATGGCCGAGGGCTACCCCAGCCAGGTGATCGCGCTCTACGCGCGCGGCCGGCTGTGGGTCGACGGCCTCGACGACGCGCGCCGCGGCAGCAACTTCACCGCCACCGTCGAGGGCTCGTCGAACCCGTGGCAGGTGCTGACCCAGGCCTTCAGCCTGGCCGCCGAGGCGCGCCGGCACTGGCGGCGCATCAGCCTGGTGCTGCCGCCCGGCATCCTCGGCCACCTCGAGCGCGGCGGCGCGACCCTGGTCCAGCCGATCGCCGCGCTCGCCAACCTGGCCTTCATCTACCTGTACTGCGACGGGCGCACGCCCCTGCTGTCGCGCTGGCCCTTCCCCGGCGGGCGGGTCAGCATCGCCACCTACAACGACGACTTCCTGCTGCTGCGCCAGCTCCAGGAGATGCGCCTGCCGCTGCTCTCGGGGCCGCACCTGATGCAGGGGGGCTACCGCAGCCGCGTCGCGGTGGAGTTCGCGCTGAACGCCCAGGGCATGGAAGGCGAGTACTCGCAGATGGACGTGCTGGCGATGGGCCTGGCCGGCGCCGCGCGCGCCCGCCTCGCCCAGCTCGGCGACTCGCCGGTGTTCGCCGGCGGCGACCTGCGCTTCGCGATCTTCGGGCTGCCGCCGAACTCGCCCTCCAACGACTACCTCGAGCGGCAGGTGGTGCAGGAGGGCCTGCGCATCGGGCTGACGCTCAACCGCAGCTCGCACCTCAGCGAAGAGGCCTGCGCGCACCTGGGACGGCTTGCTGGAATAGGTCGGTATTGACACCGGCGTGGATCAGGGCCTACAAGGGTTCATAGAAACCCATGTGGAGCCAAGCCATGTCCGCCATGACCTCATCGACCGCGCCACGGAGCATCCTGCCGATCCTGCGTCCGGTGATCGGGCTGGCGCCGCGCCCGCGGCGCTTCCTGGCGCTGCGCGCGGCGTGGGCGTGGGTGATGGCGCCGATGGTGCATGAGGCGGGGGCGCTGCGGAGGATCGAGCGGGCGCGGACGCCTGGATCCTGAAACAGCGAACCAGCTGACGGGCTGCGCCTGGGGTCGGCGCCAGAGCGCTGACCCGCGAATACCAGCTCCCGGCGAGGAATGAGGAGCCGGAGGTGCCTATGCACCATCCGGCTTCGCTCGTCCAAGTCCTGGATCGTTCATGGGGCCGGTTCTCAAGCCCTAATTGGATCCGATCACCGCCCAGACGTCGAACTCTAGCAGTGGGAGCGACGCAGAGCAATTCGATGAAGTGAGGGACGGGCAAGGACGGTCGATCTATCCCCATTGGCCGTCCGTGGTGTCGATGAATGTCCCCGCCCGGGTGGCCATCACGGTTACCGTCGTCGATGGCTCGCGAAGATGCGGACGCGGTCGCCGAGCGCGGCTTCTGGCAGATGTGACATCGCTCGTGAGCCGTGACGACGTAACCCGAGTTCGCCGCCGCTGGAGCGGGTCAGCGGCGATCGTGACCAGGTCAGGCGGCCTTCTGTTGCCAATCCCATCTTGGCGGCCGTCACCGCTCACGGCCGCAATGGCGGTGCAACCGCGCCAGCGCTGGTGGCGATATCGCCAGTCAGGGCCGGCATACGCGCGTCCGGCACCGTGCCGCTGCCGAGATCGGTGGCATTCAGCGCGGTCGAATTGACGCCGGAGGCAGCCGGCAGGGTCGCTGGGAAGCGCGCATCCGGCACCGTGCCGCTGCCGAGATTGGTGGCGTTCAGCGCGGTCAGATTGACACCGGACGCAGCCGGCAGGGTCGCCGGGAAGCGCGCATCCGGCACCGTGCCACTGCCGAGATTGGTGGCGTTCAGTGCGGTCAAATTGACACCGGACGCAGCCGGCAGGGTCGCCGGGAAGTCGCGCATCCGGCACTGTGCCACTGCCGAGATTGGTGGCGTTCAGCGCGGTCAGATTGCGTGCCGTCGACGTTCAGCCGGACACGGTCGCCGGCAGGCCATCCGCAGCTGTGCCCGCTGCCGTCGCGTTCGGTGGAGCCGGCAGCGGCCAGGTCGCAGCGACGCGGCCGTAGGGTTCAGCGCGGTCCGGAACGTGCCACGTGCCGTGGCGTCTCGAGCGCGCTCAGGTCGACGCCCCACGCGGCCGGGCGCCGGGAAGCCGCGTCGGGCATTGTGCCGCGCGTCCGCGTCGTGCCGAGCTGGCTATCGCAGCGTCCACGCGCGGTCGCTTGCCGGGAAATGGCCGCGAGTCGCGGCGCGCGTCAAGGTCGTGCTGCGCCGCGGACGAGCAGGTCTTCCGTTGCCAGCTGCGCTGGCGGAGCGAGGTTTGCTGCTGGCGAGCGTCGCCGCCCGATGGGCGAGCTTGAGGGTGGTCCCGATCCGTCGGCGATGGTGCCGCCGGAGACCGCGGCGACCGCGGCGTCGACATAGGTCTTCACCGCCAGCTGGCTCGGCACCTTGGCGTTGCTCGGCGTCCCCGACGTGCCCAGGTGGCCGCGGTGTCGAGCGCGCTGCTGTCGAGCTTGGCCGCGACGGCGGTAGCGCGCGTGCTTGCCTCGCTGGTGATCGCCGTGTTCAAGGCGGTGTCGGCGGTGGCGCGGGTGGTCGCCTCTGTGGATACCGCAGTGGTCAGCGTGGTGTCGGCCGTGGCGCGCGTGGTCGCCTCGTTGGTGGATGGCGGTACCGCGCGCGGTGGCCTCGTTGGCGATCGCAGTCGAAAGAGCGGCGTCGCCGTTGTCGACGTAGGTCTTCACCGCGAGCTGACTGGAAATGACGGTGTTGCTGGCGGAACCGCCGCCGAGAAGGGTCGAAGTGTCGGGAGCTACACCTCCGCCGGCGACGGCGGCGTCGACGTAGGTCTTCACCGCGAGCTGGCTCGGCACCTTCGCGTTGCTCGCTCCGCCGGCACCGAGCCCGAGGTCGGTCGCCGTCGCCAGCGGCGCTGGCGTCCAGCTTGGTCGCGACCGCGGTGGCGCGCGTGGTCGCCTCGTTGGTGATCGCCGTGTTCAAGGCGGTGTCGGCGCTGGCGCGGGTGGTCGCCTCGCTCGTGACCGAGGTGGCGAGGGCGGCGTTCCCGTTGTCCACGTAGGTCTTCACCGCCAGCTGGCTGGGCACGACCAGGTTGCTGTTGCCGAGGGTGGTCGAGGTGTCGATGGTCGCACCGCCACCACCTCCGCCGCCGCTGTTGGCGACCGCGTTGTCCACGTAGGTCTTCACCGCGAGTTGCGATGGCACCTTGCTGTCGCTCGCGGCGCCGCTGCCGAGCGTGACCGACGTCGACAGGGCGGTGGCGAGGGCGTTGAGCTTGATGGCGGCCGCGCTGTCGAGCTTGGCCTCGCTCACCGCGCCGTCGCTGATGGCGTGCGCGCGGAAGGCCGGGACGAGCGGGATGTCGGTGCTGAGCGTGTTGCCGTCGAGGATGATGTGCATCACCAGGCCGTCCGCGTTGGCCACCGACGCCGGGATCGCCGGCATGGATCCGCCACCGACCAGGACCGCGGCGAGGCCTTCCGTCACCTGCACGGTGATCGTCCCGGAATTGTAGAGCTCGGTGCTGCTGCTATCGAGCAGCGAGAACACCATGGAGTGGCTGCCGGTGAGCGGGATCTCGTTCACCGTCAGGCGCCCCTGCCACGGGAAGGTGAGCGGGTCGGCCGCCATGGCGGCGCCACCGCAGATCAGCGAGAGCAGGGTCGGGAGGAGGAAGCGGGGGATGGCCATGGGAAGGTTCCTGGAAGGAGAATGAGGAGGTGGTGGAGTGCCGCGACCGCGCCCGGTCACTGCAGGGTGACGGGTGGCGTCGGCACCAGCGGCGTGGGGTAGAAGCCGGTGCGCACCGAGATGGCCCCGGCGGTGCCGAAGGTGACCGGCGAAAACTCGCCAGCGACCGTCGAGATGGTGGTCGCTCCGGCGGTGCCGACCGAGGTGCCGCTCGGACTCAGGGCGCTGGATGTCGGGGCCACGGCCGAACCGGTGACTCCAGGGGGAGCAGCCGCATGACTGGAGGATTTCACCAGGTCACTGCAGCCGCACAGCGCTGCAGCGCATATCGCGAAGGAGGCCAAGCCGATCTCGGACGTTTTCATGGGCGCTTCCAATGGGGATTGAGCCCATATGGATACCCGCGAATTCCCAAGCGCACAAGCCAGCCTGTGCAGGTGCGCCAGGGTTCCCGTTCACGCAATCCAATCACCTGATCCACAAGCACTTGCTGGCGCACGCAGGTATCGCGCCCGCGCCCTTCGGCGGCTCAGCGGGACGCGCGAGCCTGACCGACGCATGACCAACGACGGTGGACGCCCGGCCGCATCCGGCCGGGAACGCTCAACGTGGCAGGATCGCAGGCCGGTTCCCGACCCGCGTTTCGGGGCGCGGATTCACCTGCCGCTAGCGGATGTCTGCTGCTGGTCCGGCCCGCGCAGCGGACCGGACCACGGCCCTTCACTTCGCGTCGCGCGTCTTCGCCGGGTACTCATCCGTGCGGAACGGCACCGCCGGCAGGCCGGCCTTGTTGTACAGATCGCACACCGGGTTCGCGTCCCAGGCGTAGCGCACCGCTTCCGGCGCGGCCACGGACGCGGCGCTCACCACCACGGTGTCGCCATCGATCTGCGCGTCGGCCCAGGTGAAGGCGTGGTCCGCGCCGGCGATGGCGAAGCCGGTGAGCTTGTCGGCTTTCCCGTCTTTTCCGGCCACCAGGCCGCCGCCGAGGTGGTCGAAGTGCAGGCGGATCTTCGCGCCCTCGACCTCCATCTTCGCGTACCACGGGCCCGACCACTCCACCGCCTGGCCATAGGTGTTGGCGAGCGCGCTGAGCGCCAGGCGCCGGCCGACCTCGCGCTTGTCCTTGGGGTGGATGTCCTCGGCGTTGCCGATGTCGATCGCCAGGGCGAGACCGCAGTTCTTGAGCTGCTTCGCGGTCAGCGCCTGGGCCTCGCGCAGCTCCGCCCAGTCGTTGTCGCCGGGCTGCGGAGAGCTCTTCTGGAAGGCGGCCAGCGAGACGATGTGGAAGCCGAAGTCGCCGCAGCCGAAGCGCGCGCGCCAGTCGGTGATCATCGCCGGCAGCAGGGTGCGGTACTGCCAGGCGCGGCCGGAGTTGCTCTCGCCCTGGTACCAGATCGCGCCCTTGACCGCGTAGGGCACGATCGGCTCGAGCATGCCGTTCGACAGCACGGTGACGACGTTGGGGTTGCTGCTGTCGATGCGCGACGGCGGTGCGCCGAGCTTGGCGAGCGTGCTGCTGTCCTTGATCTTCCAGGTCCCCGCCAGCGGACAGTGGCGCGACGCCGGCCGGGCCGACGGTGAGCTGCTCGGGCTTGCCCCAGATGCCGCCCAGCCCGCCGGTGTCGAGCACGCGCACGGCGATGGAGTTGCGGCCCTTGCGCACCAGCTTGCCGGGGATGGTGTAGGTGCGCGCGATGTCGTAGCGATCGCTGCTGCCGACCAGCTGGCCGTTGACCCAGGTGGTGTCGATGTCGTCGATCGGGCCGAGGCTCAGCGCCAGGTCCTTGCCGACCCAGTCCGCGGGGGCGTCGAAGTCGCGGCGGTACCAGGCCACGCCGTCGAAGGTCTCGAAGCCGGGCACGCCGGACTGCTCCCACGCCTTGGGCACCGCGATGTCCTTCCACTCCTTGACGTCGGTGCCGGGCTTTTCCCAGCTGGCCGCGGTGCCGGGATCGTTGGCCTTGTACCAGGTGGCGAGCTGGTTGGCGTACTCGTCCTCGGGCACGCTGCGCGCGGCGACCACCTGCGCCACCCGGTCCTTGAAGTCGGGCAGTCCGGCCAGGCCTCGCCTCGCTGGTCCAGGCCTCGGCGATGGTGCCGCCCCACGAGGTGTGGATCAGGCCGATCGGCACCTTCAGCTCGCGGTTGAGCTCACGACCGAAGAAGTAGCCCGCGGCGCTGAAGCCGCCCCACAGGCCCTTGGTCACGGTGTCGGGGTGGCAGGGCAGCCACGCCAGGTCGGCGGTGTAGGTCGGCTCCTTGGCGACCTTGCGCGGCACGGTCAGCAGGCGGATGTCGGGGTGTTCGGCCTGCTTGATCTCGTCATCGTAGTTGCAGGCGCCGATGCCCATCTCCATGTTCGACTGGCCGGAGCAGATCCACACGTCGCCCATCAGGATGTCGGTGACCGTCACGGTGACCGCACCGGTGACCGTCATGGTGTAGGGACCGCCGGCCGGGAACGGGCCGATCTTCACCGTCCAACGCCCATCGGCCGCGGCGGTGGCCGTGCCCTGCGCACCGTTCATCGCCACCGTGACCATGCTGCCGGGCGCCGCCCAGCCCCACACCGGCACCGGCACGTCGCGCTGCAGCACGGTGTGGTCGCTGAACAGCGGGTGCAGGAAGGGGCGGTCGTGCTCGTGCTCGACCGCGCCGAGGCGGGCGGCGAGCGGGGCGGCGAGGGCGAGCAGGGTCAGGAGCGGGGTGCGGAGACATGGACATAGCGGCTCCGGAAGGTGGGCGAGGGAGAGGGCGTAGGTCATCAGACCACGGAGTCGCCGCCGCGTTGCCTACAAGCTCCGTGGGCAGCGCGTCCATGCGCGTGGCGGTGGAAAGCCATGCCATGGTCGAGCTGGCGCTCGACCCTTCCGGGTACCCGCAAGCATGGAGGGGCGCGCCCAGCGGGATCCAGCCCCCCGGGAGGGTCGAGCGCCAGCTCGACCATTACGCAGGTCCGACCCGTTCACGACGCCAAAGACCCGTTCCATTCGCCACCGTCAGCAGATCTCGCCAAGGAGACCGCGCCAAGCCCCACGCGCCCTCACTCATCATCCTCCACCGGCAGCACCTTGACCCGGATCTCTCCCGGCCTTGGCCGCGACGAAAGCAGGGTGGTACGCCCCGAACGACATCGCACCCGCCCCTTCGATCACCCCGGGTTCGAACGTGGCGTTGCCGAGGTACACCACCAGCGCGCCGATCAGGTGGTCGCCCTGCCTGCCGGCCAGGGTGTAGCCCTTCCAGCCGACGGTCGCATCGATGCCGAAGCCGGAGAGCGACCACGTGTCGGTCGGGTGCGGCACCACGCGCACCTTCTGCCCCGCGGTCAGGGTCACGCCGGCGGGCACGTGGTCGGCCTGGACGCTGACCGTCTTCGCCGTGGCGCGCAGGCGCTCCCACTGGCGGGCGGTGAGCGCGTTCCAGTCGACGTCGACCAGGGGCAGGAAGTCCTCGATCTCGGTGATGCGCGCCGTCACGCGCGTGGCGCTGAGGCCGGTCAGGCCGGGGACGGCTTCGCGGTACCAGGCCAGGGCGTGCTCCCACAGCGCCTCCTTGGGCAGGTCCTTGGCCTTGGCGCCGAGGTCGTACCAGCCGTCGGCGAGTTCGAGGCGCTGGCTGGGGCCGGCGGGCACCGCCAGTTCCATCTCGGCCGGTTTCTTCCACAGCGCGTCGCCGCCGTGCGCGAGCATGGGCACGGCCTCGTCCCAGCGGCGCGCGTCCTGGGCGAACCACTTGCCGACCGTGCTGTTGGCGTCGACGTCGTCGGGGTTGTCGAGGAGCTTGAGCGCGGCGGTGGCGACCGGCGCGTGCAGCCTGGCCAGCCACTCCTTCTTCACCGCCTTGGCGTCGACGCCGGTGAACTGCGTGGCGCGCGCGTCCGCGGCGGCGAGCACCGTCGCGAGGTCGCCGCCGTCGGCGGCGAGCTGCAGGCTCTCGCCGAGCAGGGCCCAGCGCAGCGCCGCGTCGTCGGCGGTCTGCTTGGCCTCCTTGAGCAGGCGCGCGGCGAGCCGGCGCTTCTGCGCCGGCCTGGTGCGCGCGAACTGCTCCTTGAACAGCTTGCGCACCTGCGCGGTGGCCGCGCGCTGGTCGGCGGCGGCCGGTGGCGGCACCGCTGCGCTGGACGGGGTGGCGGGACGCGCGAACAGCGTGCGCCGCCTGGCCTGGTCGGCCTGGGCGGCGTCGGCCTGCGCCTGCATCGCCTTGCCCTGGGCGGCGAGGCTCTGCTCCTGGGCCTTGATGCCCACCGGCGTGCCGGGGAAGCGTTGCGCGACCTCGAACCAGCGCACCGCGACCGCGAGCTGGTCGGTGGGGTGGTCGGTGGCGAAGCGCTGGGCACGGGCGAAGTAGGCGTCGGCGGCGGTGGCATCGACGCGCCGGGTCGCGACCTCCTCGGCCTTATCGAGGGCGGCGGCGTCGGTGGCGCTGCCGTCCTTGGCGGCGCGGAAGCGCTTGACGTCGTCGAGGGTCATGCGCTTCTTGCACCAGAAGATGTCGGCCTCGAGCTCGCTGATGGTGTCGGACTCGCCGGCCTGCTCATAATAGGGCAAGGCCTTCGAGAACGCGACCGCTGCGCCCACGCTCAGGCTGGGCTCGTTGTTGGATTCCTGCATCAGGCGTTTGCCCTCGGCGACCAGCCGCCCGGCCTCCGCCATGCTGGGCACCGGCGCCGGGGTGGTGGCGGCCGGAGGCGTGGCGGCAGGGGGCGCGACCTCGGCCGCGCCGGCCAGAAAAGGGATCAGCAGGAGCAGGGCGGCGCGAGGCATGGATGGTCCCTCCGGACAGGCATGGTCTGGCGAGACTTGTACCGGGGTCATGGGAAGGTGTTACGGGCAGGGTTCGGGGGGAGGCACGAGGCACGGGGTCGTATTCCAGGGCGTAGCCATGCGGCCCAGGCTCCAAGAGTCCCGAAGAAGGGATCCGTGGGCAATGGGAACCGATCGGGGCCACGACCTCGCGCCTGGTGCCCCGCGTTTCGCGCCTCGCGCCTCGTGCCCAGCCCCCAGCCCTCCCCCCTGGGCAAGCCTCTCCATCCTCGTATCCTCTCGCCGCACCGGCGGAGGTACCCCGTGTCCAATGAGCTCACCTATGCGGTCATCATGGCGGGCGGTTCCGGGACCCGCTTCTGGCCGCTGAGCCGCAACGCCTTCCCCAAGCAGCTCGTGAAGATCGTCGGCGACGCGACCATGATCCAGGCGACGGTGGCGCGCCTGCAGCCGCTGATCCCGGCTGAACGCGTGCTGGTCATCACCACCGCGGCGCTGGCGGCCGAGACGCGGCGCCAGCTGCCGATGCTCCGCCCGGAGCACGTCATCGCCGAGCCGGTCGGGCGCGACACCGCCGCCTGCGTGTGCCTGGCCGCGCTGGTGGTCGAGAAGCTGTCGCCCGGGGCGACCATGATCCTGCTGCCCGCGGACCAGGTCATCAAGCCGGCCGACCACTTCCAGAAGGCGCTCGCCGCCGGCATCGATGTCGCGCGCACCGGCGCGCTGGTCACCTTCGGCATCACCCCGCGCTTCCCGGCCACCGGCTACGGCTACATCAAGCTCGCCGCGCGCCTGCCCGATGTCGGCGGGGTCGCGGTCAACCGCGTGCTCGGCTTCGTCGAGAAGCCCGACGAGAACACCGCCAAGCGCTACCTGTCCGAGGGCGGCTACCGCTGGAACTCCGGCATCTTCACCTGGCGCTCGGACGTGGTGCTCGGCGAGCTCGAGACCCACTGCACCTGGCTGACCAACGCGCTGCAGCCGGTCGGCGAGGCCTGGGGCACGCCGGCCTTCGACCGCGTCCTGAACGAGGTGTACCAGCCGCTCAAGAAGATCAGCATCGACTACGCGCTGATGGAGAAGGCCGCCAACATCTGCGTGGTCACCGCCGACTTCACCTGGGACGACGTCGGCAGCTGGGACTCGCTGTACGACCACCTGCCGGTCGACGCCCAGGGCGTGATCGCGCGCGGCGACGTGCTGGCCCTCGACTGCCGCGACAGCCTGCTGATCTCGGAGAGCGGCCAGGCGGTGGTCGGCATCGGCCTGCACGACCTGACCGTGGTCGCGACCAGGGACGCCATCCTGATCGTCCCCAAGGGCCGCAGCCAGCAGGTCAAGCAGGTGGTCGAGGCCCTGAAGGCCAAGGGGCGGAACGAGCTGCTGTGAGTCTGGGAGGATAGGATAGAACCGCCAAGACGCCAAGCCGCCAAGGGGAGGCAGGAGAAAACCCACCTGCGCCTGCTTGTCGCTTCGCACAGCGGAGCAGACCTCTCTCGAGCCTTGGCGTCTTGACGCCTTGGCGGTTCTATCCTTCCCTATTTTGCCGGATCCACCTGGAGCAGCGGGTCACCGAGGTCGGGGAGGTAGTAGAAGACCACGGCGAGGATGATGTAGACGGAGAGCAGCTGGACGCCTTCCAGCCAGTTGGATTCGCCGTCGCTGGTGACCTGGTTGGCGGCGACCACCGCCACCACCACGGCCAGGACCTCGGCGGGGGTGAAGACCAGGTTGAGCGGGTGGGGGGCGAGGAAGTAGCTGGCCAGCACCAGCACCGGGCAGACGAATAGCGCGATCTGGATGCTCGAGCCGACCGCGACGCCGATCGCGAGGTCCATGCGGTCCTTGAGCGCGACCATGATCGCGGTGCTGTGCTCGGCGGCGTTGCCGATGATGGCGAGCACGACGATGCCGATGAAGACGTTCGACCAGCCCAGCGCGTGCGCGGTCTGCTCGACCGAACCGACCAGGATCTCGCTCATCCACGCCACCAGCGCGGTGACCAGCACCAGCACCGCGACCGCCTTGCGCGCGGACCAGCAGCCGTGGCCATCCTTTTCCTCGTCCTCGCTGGCGCTCTCCGCCGCGACCGGCGCACCGGGGCCGGCCGCGCCGACGCGCGCCGCCGCCGCGGCCGGACCGGTGAACAGGAAGCGGTGGGTGACCAGCGAGAACCACAGCCCGAGTGCGTAGATCACGATCAGCACCACGGCGATGCCGGTGCTCAGGTCCTGCTCGTGCACCGCGACCGCGCTGCCGCCCAGGTAGTGGAAGGCCGCGGGGACGACGAGCGAGATCGCGCCCAGGGTGAGCATCGTCGCGTAGGTGCGCGCCGCCCCGGCATTGAAGCGCTGGACCTTGTGCCTGATGCCGCCTGCGACGAACGAGGCGCCGAGCACGAGCAGGATGTTGCCGATGATCGAGCCGGTGAGCGACGCCTTGACCACGTCGTCGAGGCCGTGGTGCAGCGCCATCAGCGCGAGGATGAGCTCGGCCGCGTTCCCGAAGGTGGCGTTGAGCAGGCCGCCGATGCCCTCACCGGTGTGCGCGGCGAGGTGCTCGGTCGCATGGCCCATCCAGCCGGCGAGCGGAATCACCGCCAGGCAGGCGCAGACGAAGATCGCGGTGTGGCGGTCCGGTGCGAGGTGCTCGAGCAGCGGCGCGATGGCGACGAACACCAGCAGCCAGTCGAGGCGGGGGCGCAGGAAGGAGGGCATGCAGGGCAGTAGGCGCGAGGGAGCGGGGAGTCAATGGTGGGGACGCGCTGAACCATGGTGAAGGCGCGAGGCGCGAGGCGCGAGGCACGAGGCACGAGACACGAGGGCGCGAATTTGTAGGAATAGGGGCGCCGGTGGGCGATGGGGGATCAAGGGCAGGGGCTCCGAGGGAATCTGTCGTAATTCGGGGTCAACTCCCTTGTCCACAGCCTCGTGCCTCGCGCCTCGCGCCTCGTGCCTCCATTTCGCGCCTCCACCTCGCCCTTCCCATTCGGGGGCCCGACGTATCACCATGGCATGATCGCCGCATGCAGGCAGTGGTGGCGCGCGGCGGCACTGGCGGAGCGCGTGGCGGCGGTGGTGCTGGCGGGCTGCGTGCTGTGCGGGCTGCTCGGCGGGCGGTGGTGGCCGGTGCACGAGGCGTCGGGGCTGCGCCACCGCTTGAGCCTGATCGAGCTGGCGAGCGGTGGCGACGCCGACCGCACCCATCCCGAGGACCGCCTGCTGCCGCCCCTGGCCCAGACCAGTGCGGGGGTGCGCAGCGCCCTCGGCACGGACGAGCTGGGGCGCAGTCTCGGGTTGCGCCTGGGGGTGGCCCTGGGCGGGAGCCTGACCGTGGCCTGCGCGGCGGCGTTCATCGCCATCGTCATCGGCACCGCGTGGGGGCTGGCGGCGGCCCTGCTCGGGGCGCGCTGGGACGCCTGGATGATGCGCGGCGCAGAGGCGTCCGCCGGCGTCCCCGGCGTGGTGGTTATCGTGGTGCTGGTCTCGGCCCTGCAGCGCCTCGGTCCGGTGGTGGTGTTCGCGGCCATGGGCCTGCTCTACTGGCAGACCATCAGCCGGGTGGTGCGGGCGCGCGTGCTGCGCCTGCGCGGCGAGGCCTATGTCGAGGCCAGCGTGGCGATGGGTGCCGGACCCTGGCACCGTCTGCGCGTCCACCTGCTGCCGGGCGTCCTGCCGACCGTGCTGACCTACGGCGCCCTGCTGGTGCCGCGCCTGGTGCTGCTCGAGAGCCTGCTGTCCTACCTCGGCATCAGCGCCGCCCCGCACAGCTTCGGGCGCATCATCGCCGGGGTCACCGCCACCCTCAGCCCGCTGTCGCCCTCGTGGTGGCCGGTGATCGTGCCCTGCGTGGCCATGGCCGGCTTCCTGCTGGCCCTCAACCTGGTCCTGGATGCCCACGGGGAGCGTGCCGCGGGGGCGACCTAGGGGCACACCCCGCTGCCGAAGGATGGCGCCGGGGTGGGGTTGCGAGGACCGGACCGGTGCGTACGTTGCACGTGCCCCGTCACCGACTGCGAAGGAACACGTCATGGCCATCGAATTCACCGACGCCAATTTCTCCACCGAGGTCCTCAAGTCCGAGAAGCCCGTCCTGGTCGACTTCTGGGCGCCGTGGTGCGGCCCCTGCAAGATGATCGGCCCGATCGTCGAGAAGCTCTCCAACGAGCTCGGCGGCACGGTCAAGATCGGCAAGCTCAACGTCGACGACAGCCCGGGCACCGCCCAGGAGTACGACGTCTCCAGCATCCCGACCCTGCTCCTCTTCAAGGGCGGCAAGGTGGTCGCCACCACCCGCGGCTTCCAGGCCGAGCCCAAGCTGCGCGAATTCATCACCAGCAATTCCTGAATCGACTTCCGTTTCCGGTCTCCGCAGCACGCGCCAGTACCACTGGCGCGTGCTGCGTTTCTGCTCCCGGAACGTGGTGTCGATCTCCGGCGGACTTGGCCGCAAAGACGCAGAGGTCGAGCGCAGAGAGGGCCGCAGAGGGGCCGAGGTCCTGACTTTGGGATGGTGCCGCCTCAAGCGTGCAAAGCACCCACCACAGCCCGCTGTTCCTCCGCTCTGCGGCCCTCTCCGCAACTCTGCGCCTCTGCGGCGATGACCCCCGAGTGCCCCTCAGTGCCCCCGCTGCACCGGAGCGCGGTCGAGCACGCCGATCAGGTGGCCGTCGCCATCGAGGACCTCGAGCACCACGCTGGTCACCGCGGCGGGGACCTTGAGGTCGGCGTCGAGGTGGACCGGCTGCGTCGGCGAGACGAAGTAGGAACCGAGCGCCGTGCGCTTGGGCTGCTCGCCGTCGCCGAGCCCGGCCACCGCCAGGGTGCCCTCGGTGAACACGCCGTAGGCGCCGGTGAGGTGCACCAGCGTGTCGTCGCTGCGCGCCTCGAGCCGGCGCTTGATGAGGCCGGCCTCGCTCACCGCCAGCACCGGCCCGTCGCAGCGCGTCGCGTACCAGTCGACCACCAGGCTGGCGCTGGCCTGGGGTTCGAGCGCGACCAGCGGACCGAGCACGCCCATGGTCAGGGACGCGCTGGTGGCGGAGGTCGAGACGGCGACGGTGATGCCGTCCGGGTGCGGTCGCCGGCTCGGGCGCTGGCGCATAGCGCAGCGCGAAGGCGTAGCCGTCGCGCTCGTCGACGCTGCAGATCCAGCCGCCGTCGCTGTCCGCGCCGATGCGCGCGGCGCGGTGGCGGTAGAGCACCTGGGCGACGCCCTCGTCGGCCAGCGCGCGCCACTGGCCCTCGTCGTCGCCGTACTCGTGGAAGGCGCGGAAACCGCGCTGGCCGAACACGCTGTCGGTGCGCAGCGGAAAGTAGATCGCGTGCTTCTCCCAGTCGTCGAGGCCCTCGTGGGCGCCGGGTACGCGCACGTCCTCCCACAGCGCCCACACCGCCGGCGTGGCCGCGGTGTTGGTCATGGTCTGCTCGACGCGCACGTGCGCCTGGTTGCGGAACAGCGTGAAGCGGCGCTGCAGCTGCATGCCGGCGGCGGTCCAGCCGGGCAGGGCCGCCACCGGACTGCGCATGGTCACCATGGCGCTGCTCTCGTCGCCGGCCTCGATCTGCGCCGTCCACGCACCGTGGTCGAGCTCGGGCTGGGGCGGGCCCAGGCCGAGGTCGCGCCGCCAGCGGCTGTGCGGCGCCAGCCAGGCCACGTCGCCGCCGAAATCGTGCCAGGCGCCGTCGTCGGCCGGTGCGACGGTGCGGCCCAGCTGCTGGGGATCGAGCCACAGCAGCGCGTGCGCGCCGAGGTCGAAGCGCACCGCCCGGCCGCCGGTTTCCGGGGCGAGGCCGAGCGTCGCCAGACCATTGCCCAGCAGGTAGGCGCTCCAGCCCTTGAAGTCGGCCTTGCGCACGGTCGGCGCGTCCGCGGCCCAGGCACCGACCAGAGAGGTCGCCAAGGCCGCGACGGCGGACAGGGCGGCCAGACCGGAGCGGGACGCTGGGGATCGGGACATGGAGCGCCTCGCAGGCGGTCGGTGGAGGCTCCGCCTGCCCTCCGGTGTGCCACGGGAGGAGGTCGGACGCAAGAGAGAGCAGGTTTGGATGACGGTCCGCAAGTCCGGAAGTCTCCCAGTCGGAGGAGGTGGTTTGCCAAAAACACGTTGAGCGCTCCGCATGACGGACTTGCGGACGCCCGGACGTCCGGACTTCTCCCCTGGTCGCCGTCCGCAGTCGCGATCCAATGGCCGGCATGGAGCAGTGGGAGATCATCATCACCGGCTGCGGTACCAGCCACGGCAACCCGCCGTGGGGGTATCCGGAGCTGTGGTCGGAGGATCCGCGGGACCTGCGGCGGCGCTCCGGTGCGGTGCTGCTCGGGCCGGATGGGCGGGTGGTGCTGATCGACGTCGGTCCCGACCTCATGCACCAGCTGCGCGATCCCGACCGCACCTGGGACGGCGTCAGCTACCCGCCGCGCTCGATCGTGCGCTGCGACGCGGTCCTGTTGACGCACGAGCACGCCGACCACGCGCACGGCCTGAACGACCTGCGGCACCTCAACCGCCTGATGAGAGGCGCGCCGATCCCCATCCTCGGGCACGCCACCCACCTCGAGGCCGTGGTCGAGATGTTCCCTTACTGCTTCGGCGGCACCCTGGAATTCTACCAGCACGGCTCGCCGACCCTGACCACGGTGGCGCTCGCCGACTACGTTCCGACCGCCATCGCGGGATTGCCGGTGGTGGCCTTCCCGATGAGCCACGGCCCGGGGGGGCGCACCACCGGCTTCCGCTGCGGCGGGCTCGGCTACCTGACCGACCTCAAGGTGCTGCCGGCGGAGGCCGACGCGTGGCTCGCCGGGCTCGACGTGCTGGTGCTGGACATGCTGCGCGCGGAACCGCACTCCACGCACCTGTGCTGGCCCGAGGCCCAGGCGATCATCGCCCGCCTGCGCCCCCGCCGCACGGTGCTGACGCACATGGGCTACGAGGTGCGCTACGCCGAGTGGGCCGCGCGCCTGCCCGCGGACGTGACCATGGCGGTCGATGGCCTGCGCCTGCCGTTCACCGTGCCATCGCCCGCGCCGTCCCCATCCCCGCCCCCCGTGGAACCCTGAACCCATGCCCGTCCGCACCGCAGTCCTGTCCGGCCTCGTCCTCGCGCTGTTCGCGGCGGTCGCCTGCGCGCGCGTCGGTGCGCGCGACGCGCCCGCGCCCGCCCGGACGGCCGTCACGGCCGACCCGGTGGTCGCAGCGCCCGCGCCAGGGGTCGCCGAGCAGCCGCAGCCGCTGCCGCTCGCGCCCGCCCCCGTCCCGGGCGCGCCGCTGCCGGTGATCGACCGCGAGCCGCAGCTCGGCGTCTTCCTGGCTTCGGGACCCACGGTGACGTTCACCCTGTTCCAGGACGGCGAGGTCGAGGCCGCCGGCCACCAGTACCGCCTGCCAGCGGGGGCGGTGACGGTGCAGGCCTCCGGCGCCGGCCTGCGGATCGCCGCGCTCGGCCACGTCAACCTCGGTCAGCATCTGGTGGTGCACGCTGCGGCGGCGGGCAGGCGGGTGTTCGCCGCCACCCTGCAGGCGCCCGATGGCAAGCGCCCGCATTTGGAGTTCGCTGGGCAGCCCGAGGTCCACTTCGATCCCGCCAGCCGCAAGGCGCTGCTGGTCGAGCGCGTCGGGATGGAGACCTACCTGGCCGGGGTGGTGCCGACCGAGATGAACCCGAACTGGCCGATGGAGGCGCTCAAGGCGCAGGCGGTGGTCGCGCGCAGCTACGCGCTGGACCGCTTCCTGCAGAACCGCAGCGATGCCTGGCAGCTGCACTGGCACTACACCGTCGACATGGCCTACAGCGGGACCAGGCCGCTCGTCCAGCGCGTCGCCACCGCCCTGGAGCAGACGCGCGGTGACGTGCTCGCCTGGCACGGTCTGCCGGTGCCGGCGCTGTTCCACGCGTGCAGCGGCGGGCGCACCGAGAGCGCCGCCCACTTCCGACCGGACCTCAAGGGCGGCGATGGCCTCACCGACATGACCGTGGTCATGCCGTCGATCGCGGATCCCGCCGCGGAGGCGGGCACGCGCGCCCTGGGCATGGAAACGACCCATTGGGAGTGGCACGCGGCCCTGCCGATGCGCACCGTCAGCGCTGCGCTGCAGGACTGGGCCGAGGCCCACCCGCGCCAGAACCTGGTCTTCGGCACCATCGATGCCGTGCGACCCGCCGCGCGCTTCCCGGACTCGGGCCGCGTCGCCAAGGTCGCCATCCGCCACCGCCTGCACGGGAAGGAGCTGGAAACACTGATGGACGGCAACGATTTCCGCCTGGCGGTGGGGCCCGGCGTGGTGCGCTCGACGAACTGGTCGTCCTGCACCGTCGCCGCGCACGACGGCGGCACCCTGGTCATCGCCGGCCACGGCTACGGCCACGGCGTCGGATTGTCGCAGGTCAGCGCCTATCAGCTCGCCAAGACCGGCAACGGCGCTGACGACATCCTGCGGCTGTTCTACCCGCCGGCGGCGCTGGTGAAGATGTGGCGGTGAGCGGTCACGGCGCCGCGAACACCTCGGTGAAGAAGTCCGTCATCGCCAGCCACGAACGGCGGTCGGCCTCGGGGTTGTAGGCCTGGCCCTTGCTGGGGTCGGAGCCGACCTTGGTGTTGGTGAAGCTGTGCACGGCCTTGCTGTAGAGCACGACCTGCCAGTCGACCTTGGCGGCGCGCATCTCGGCCTCGAAGGCGGCGACCTCCTCGGGCTTGACGAAGGGATCGTCGGCGCCGTGCAGGACCAGCACCTTGCCGGTGATGTTCTTGGCGTCCTCGGGGGTGGGCGTCGCGAGGCCGCCGTGGAAGGTCACCACGCCGAGCAGGGGGGCGCCGCTGCGCGCCAGTTCCAGCACGCAGGTGCCGCCGAAGCAGTAGCCGGTCGCGCCGATCTTCTTCGGGTCGGCCTTGCCGGTGGCGAGCAGCGCCTTCAGCCCGGCCGCCATGCGGCTGCGCATCAGCCGGCGGTCGCCCTTGTACGTGCCGGCGAGCTTGCCGGCCTCGCCCGCGTCGGCCGGACGCACGCCCTTGCCGTAGACGTCGACGGCCAGCGCGACGTAGCCGAGCTTGACCAGGTCGCGGGCGTGGCCCTGCGAGTTCTCGGTGTTGCCCATCCAGTCGTGCGCGACCAGGATCGCCGGGTGCGGGGTGGTCCAGGAGTCGTCGAAGGCGAGCGTCCCGGAGCACGTGGTGCCGTCGGCATCGTACTCGAGGGTGTCGCTGGTGATCGCGGCGGACAGCCGCGCGGCGCACAGGACGAGGACGGCGATGAGGGGCAGGCGCATGGCGGGACTCCTTGGGCCAGCACCCTGGAGCCGGGGGGGCGTCAGGCAAGCGCAGCGTGACCGGCCGTTCGGCGCGGCTCGCCAGACTGCGAGTCGCGAGTTGCGAGTTGCGAGTTGCGAGTTGCGAGTTGCGAGCCGGAGGAGTCGCAGCTCGTGACCGTAACTCGCGACTTTCTCCCTCACTCCACCGTGAAGTGGTACGACCCCGCCCCGATCTCGTAGATCGCCTCCGAGGCCTCGCGGCGCGCCGCGGTCACGCCGAGGGCCTTCTCGGCAGGTTTGCCGCCCTCGGTCACCGTGCGCTTCGCGGTCGCCGGCACGGACACCGTGGCGGTGGTGTTGACGGGGATGGTGACGTCGAGGGTGAGCTTGCCGCCGGTGATGCTCCAGGCGCTGGCGATGGTGCCGCGGATCGAGCGGTACGTGCGCTCGGCGTGGGTCAGCCCGCCGCCGACGTGCGGGTGGATGAGGATGTGCTTGTAGGCGGGCTGCGCGGGGTCGACGCCGATGCCGGCGAGGCTGTCGTACATCCACTCGCCGCACGAGCCGAGCGAGTAGTGGTTGAACGAGTTCATGCCCGGGTTCTCGAAGCCGTGGTCGGGCGTCCAGCCGTTCCAGCGCTCCCAGATGGTGGTGGCGCCGTGCTTCACCGAGAACAGCCATGACGGGAAGCTGTCCTGGAGGAGCAGCGCGAAGGCGGTGTCCACGTGGCCGTTCTGGGTCAGGACCGGCAGCAGGTAGCTGACGCCCACGAAGCCGGTGGAGAGGTGGTCGCCCTTGGCCTTGATGTCGTCGGCCAGGTACTGCGCGGCCTTGTCGCGCAGCCCGGCCGGCAGCAGACCGAACTTCAGCGCCATGGCGTAGCAGCACTGGGTGTCCCCCTTGATGCGACCGTCCGCTCCCACATAGCGCTGGTTGAAGGCGGTGGCGACGTCCGCGAACAGCCGGGTGTACTTCGCGGCCTGCGCCTGGTCGCCCACCGCGCGGTAGGCGCGCGACAGCAGGTCGGTCGAGTAGGCGAAGTAGCCGGTGCCGATCAGGTCCTTCGGGGTGTCGGCGCCGATCGACAGCCAGTCGCCGTAGTCGTTGCCGCGGTCCTTGTCGCGGATCAGCCCGCTGCTGTGGCTGCGGCAGTACTCGACCCACCTCGTCATCGCCGGCAGGTGGCGCTCGAGGATGCGCGTGTCGCCGTACATCAAGTAGATGGTCCACGGGCAGATCACGCCGGCGTCGCCCCAGGCCGGCACGCTGTTCGCGCCCATGGTGTTCGGGCTGACGTCGGGGAACGACCCCGCGTCCGTCTGGCCGTCGTCGACGTCGACCAGCCACTTGCTGAAGAAGGCGGCGACGTCGGCGTTGCCGGTGGCGGTGCGCACGAAGACCTGCGCATCGCCCATCCAGCCGAGCCGCTCGTCGCGCTGCGGGCAGTCGGTGGGCACGCTCACGTAGTTGCCGCGCTGGCCCCAGGCGATGTTCGACTGCAGCTGGTCGAGCCGCGGGTCCGAGCAGGCGAAGGTGCCGACGCGCGGCGTGTCGCTGCTGATCACCAGGCCGGTCACCGCGTCCAGGCCGGGCTTGTCCGGCAAGCCGGTGAGCTCGACGTAGCGGAAGCCGTGGAAGGTGAAGGTCGGCGCCCAGGTCTCGGTGCCGGTGCCCGCGCAGGTGTAGTGGTCGACCGAGGGCGCGCCGCGCAGGTTGTCGGTATAGATGGTGCCATCGGGCTTGAGCATCTCGGCGTGGCGCAGCGTGATGACCGTGCCGGCGGGGGCGGTGACGCGCAGGCGCACCACACCGACCATGTTCTGCCCCAGGTCGTACGTCCAGTGGCCGGGCTGCGGCTCGGCGAGCGCCTTGGGCTTCAGCTCCGCGACCACGCGCACCGGCTGGGTCACCTGGCCTTCGAGGGGCCGCACCGGCACCGTGGTGACGATCGCCCCCGACCACTCCGCCCCCGCCACGCCGCGGCTGTCCCAACCCGCCAGGGCCTGCGCGGTGCGCGCATCGTAGGTCTCGCCGAGCATGAAGTCGCTGGCCTCGATGGCGCTGGCGCGGCTCGTCCAGCTCGCGTCGCTGACCACGCGCTCGCTCGTGCCGTCGGCGTAGGTGACCTCGAGCTGCGCGAGCAGCGCCGGCTGCTTGCCGAAGAACTGGTAGCCGCCGTTGCCGATGTGGCCGCTGTACCAGCCGTCGGCGAGCAGCGCGCCGAGCACGTTGGCGCCGCGCTTCACCTGGGCGGTGACGT
Organism: uncultured Planctomycetota bacterium; assembly: GCA_963818245.1. Classification (GTDB taxonomy): domain Bacteria; phylum Planctomycetota; class UBA11346; order UBA11346; family UBA11346; genus BOG-1363. The sequence continues at coordinate 77,683 of CAWFSD010000013.1, read as the reverse complement.
CGTAGTCCTGGTAGCGGCTGCGCTTGCGGTAGTCGGTCCACTCCGGTGCCAGCACGTGGTCGCCGACGCGCTGCCCGTTCAGGTGCAGCTCGTAGAGGCCCAGCGCGGTCGCGTAGAGGCGCGCGCTGGCGATCGGCTTGTCGGCCAGGACGAGGTCCTTGCGCAGCAGCGGCACCGGCGAGGGCAGGGCGCCGATCTGTCCCCACGGGCCCTGGCCGCGCGGCGCCTCGATCCCCACCGGCTTCCACGCCTGGTCGGCGAAGCCGGGCTGCGCGAACTGCTCGGACGTGTCGGCCGAGCTCAGCCAGGAGGCGTCGGTGAGCACCTCATGGGTGGCGCCGCCCTGGTCGTAGGTGAGCGCGCAGAGGATGCCGGCGGGACCGGCGCTGGCGTTGCGCGCCTGCACCGCGAGCACGTGCGCGCCCGCAGCGAGCGCGGCCAGCGCGGTCTGGTGCGGCTGGTTCCAGGCCCGGGTGCCCAGCACCTCCTTGCCGTCGAGCCAGACGGTGCCCTCGTCATCCGCGGAGAAGGCCAGGCGCGCGCGCGTGACGGCGCCCTCCGCCACGGTGAAGGTGCGGCGGAACCAGCGCGTGCTCTCCGGCACGCCGTCCAGCAGGTGGTCGTTCTCGGGGTACCACACCCACGCGGTGGCGGCGGGGAACATGTTGCCGCCGCCGGCCGGCGCCGAGATCCAGCTCGCCGTCCAGTCGCCCGCGGCGAGCAGGCCCACCTCGAAGTGCGCCGGCGCGCTCCACGCCGAGGGTCTGCCGTCCTTGTCCCACACGCGCACCTTCCAGGCGCAGGCCTGGCGCGACGCGAGCGCCGCGCCGGCATAGGCGATCTGGGTGGTCCGGTCGGACTCCACCTTGCCGGTCGCCCACAGGTCGCCCTGATCCCTGGCGAGCAGCGCGGGCGTGCTGGCGACGAGGATCTCATAAGCGGTCTGGACCTCGCCGCGACGGTCGCCGACGAGCGTCCAGTCGAGGCGCGGCGCGGTCTCGTGCACCCCGAGCGGCTCGACCAGGTACTCGCAGCGCAGGCTGCCGACGCTGAGCGGCTCGGCCGCGCCCACGACGGCGGCCACGGCAGACAGGAGCAGGATGCGGGCGGTGCGCGGGCGTGGCGTGCTGGACATGGGGGTTCCTCGGCTCGGGAAAGGCGGGCCGGGGAAATGCATAGCGACCAGTGTGAAGTTGACGAGTTCGATTTGGGGAAATGCGACTGGTGCTCGCGAATGGAAGCGACGATCGTGCTAGTCCTTTCGGTGACTTCCACCCTGGGGAGAGATGGGTCCAGACTCTTCACAGGGTTACGAGCGCCAAGGGCGCGGCCCCGATTTTCAGCCCGGGTCAGCGCCCTGGGAACCACGCCCACCGATTCCGCAGATTGGGACTTGGAGCTCGGAGCTCAGCGCCCGACGCTGAACGCGTAGCGCCCCGACCCGACCGCGAACACCACCGCATCGCCATCCGGCCCAACCACGCGCACGCCGTCCGCGTGCTCCACGGGCAGCCCGCCTTCCAGCACCGTCTTGCCCGCGGAACCGGGGATCCGCACCGTCGCCGTGGTGCCCGGCGGGATCTCGACCTCCAGGTCCAGCTTCCCGCCGCTGCGCTTCCACGCCGTGCTGATCGGTCCCTGGATCGAGTGGAAGCTGGTCTTCGCCCAGTCGAGGCCGTCCTGGATGGCGGGCGCGATGACGATGGTGCGGTAGCCGGGGCTGGCCGCGCGGATGCCACCGACCCCGCCGTACAGGTACTCGGCGACGGCACCGAAGGCGTAGTGGTTGAAGGAATTCATCTCGATCGTCTGGAAGCCCTTCTCCGGCGTCCAGCCGTCCCAGCGCTCCCACATCGTGGTCGCGCCGTTCTTCACCTGGAAGAGCCACGAGGGGAAGGACTCCTGCAGCAGGAGGCGGTAGGCGACGTCGTCGCGCCCGGCGGCGTGCAGGCCGGGCAACAGGCGCGGTGTGCCGATGAAGCCGGTGGCGAGGTGCCAGTCGAAGCGCTTGATCTGCTCGACGAACTGGCCAGCGGCCTGGGCGCGCAGCGCCGCGGGCAGCAGGTCCATGGTGAACGCCAGGGCGTAGCCCGTCTGGCTGCAGTCCTTGAGGCTGCCGTCCGCCTGGACGAAGGCGCGCGCGAAGGCGGCCTTGACCGTCTCGTGCAGCGCGGCGTAGCGCTCGGCGTCGGCGGTGCGGCCGATGGCGCGCGCCATCTCCGCCATGATGCGCGCCAGGTGCGCGTGGTAGGCGGTGTCGATGGCGGGCCCGGCCGCGCCTCCGCCGAGGTTGAGCCAGTCGCCGAAGCCGCCGACGGTGGTCAGCCCGTCCTTGCTGTGCTTGGCCAGGAAGCCGGTCATGTAGCGGTCGAGCGCCGGCCAGTGCGCCGCGATCACGCGGGTGTCGCTGTAGACCTGGTAGACGTTCCAGGTGCACAGCAGCGCGGCATCGCCCCAGGCGGTCGCGCCGCCCGAACCCATGAGGTCGGGCACCACGTGCGGGAACGAACCGTCCGGCAGCTGGTCGTCCTCGCAGATGGTGGTCAGCCAGCGCGTGAAGAAGCCCGCGACGTCGAAGTTGTAGGCGCCGGTCGGCGCGAAGAACTGGGTGTCGCCCGTCCAGCCCATGCGCTCGTCGCGCTGCGGGCAGTCGGTCGGGATCTCGAGGTGGTTGCCCTTCTGGCCCCAGATGATGTTGCGGTAGAGCTGGCTGACCAGCGCGCTGGAGCAGCTGAAATCGCCGGTGCGGCGCATCTCGCTGTGCACGACGATGCCGGTCACCGCGCCCAGCGCCGGTTTCCCGGTCAGGCCACGCACCTCGACATAGCGGAAACCATGGAAGGTGAAGGGGGGTTCGAGCACCTCTTCGCCGCCGCCGGCGAGGGTGTAGAAGTCGGCGGCCGGGGCGCTGCGCAGGCTGGCGGTGTAGATGGTGCCGTCGGCGTTGAGCATCTCGGCGTGGCGCACGGTGATGCGCTGGCCGGCCGCGCCGCTGACCTTGAGGCGCACCCAGCCGACCATGTTCTGCCCGAGGTCGAAGGTCCAGCAGCCGGGGCGCGGCTCGCTCACGTTCAGCGCCGGCAGCTCCTCGTGGCGGCGCGACGGCTCGGTGACCGCGGCCTGGATGATCGGCGGGGCGTTGCCGCCGGTGACGACCGGGCGCCAGGCCTGGTCGGCGAAGCCGGCCGTGTCCCAGCCGGGCATCGCCAGGCGCTGGTCGAGCTCGGCGCCCAGGATCAGGTCGGCGTGGCGGATCGGTCCGTAGGCGGCCTTCCAGCCACCGTCGCTGACGATGGTCTGGACGCTGCCGTCGGCCTGTTCGATGACGAGCTGGGCGAGCAGGCGCGGGCGCCCGCCGTAGATGTTGCGCCGCGCGAGGTGGGCCAGGTCGCTCGCGTACCAGCCGTCACCGAGGACCGCACCGAGCGCGTTGGCGCCGGTCCTCACCAGCGCGGTGACGTCGTATGTCTGGTAGGGCACGCGCTTGCGGAAGTCCGGCCAGCCCGGCGTGAGTTCGTCGCGGCCGACGCGCTGGCCGTTGAGGTGCAGTTCGTAGGTGCCGAGCGCGGTGACGTAGGCGGTCGCGCGCCGCGCCGGCTGGGCGAGGGTGAACTCGGTGCGCAGGAACGGGGCGGGCAGCCGCGCGAGGTCGCCGAGCGCGGGCGGACCCTTCCACGGCGTGCCCTTGAGGGCCTCGGCCTGGGCCCAGGCCTGGTCGGCGAAGCCCGCCCGGTCCCAGCCGTCCGCGGGCTGCTGGGCGGCCTTCCAGCTGGCGTCCACCGGCACCACCAGGTCATCGCCACTGGTGAACCGCACGACCAGCTTGCCGACCACCGCCGGGGCCAGGCCGTCCGTCTGGTCGAGGCGCAGGGCGATGACGTTCCCACCGGCGTGCAGCGCCGCCGCGGCATCGAGGCGGGCGGTGCGGTCCCAGTGCACGGCCTCGCCGATGGCGGTGCCGTTGACCGCCGCGGCGCAGGAGTTGTGCGCGTAGAGCGCGAGCACGGCGGATTTCACGATGCGACCCTCGGGCAGGGCGACGGCCTTGCGCAGCGCCGCGGTGAACACGCCGGGCTTGGTCGCGGCAGCAGGGCAGCGCACCCAGTCCAGTCCCGAGAGCGCGTAGCGCGCGTCGTCGGCGGCCTCGCTCGCGGGTGGGTCGTACGCGGCGTCGAACCCGATCCACGCGGCCTTCCACTCGGCGGCGGTGAGCAGGCCCATCGACCACTCCGCCGGCGCGCTCCACGCGCTGGGCCGGCCGTCGCGGTCCCAGGCGCGCACCTTCCAGAAGCAGCGCTGGTGCGAGGCCAGCGCCTTGCCGGCGTACTCGACCTGGCAGGTGCGCTGGTCGGCGACCTTGCCCGGATCCCACAGGTCGCCGCGGTCCTGATCGAGCAGGGCGGGCGTGCTGGCGACCAGCACCTGGTAGGCGCTCTGCCGCTCGCCGCGCCGCGTCGCGGTCAGCTCCCAGCTCAGGCGCGGCGCCGGCGTGTCGATGCCCAGCGGCCGGTCGCGGTACTCGCAGCGCGGCACGGCGACCGCGAGGGCGGACTCGACGGCGGGCGCGCGGGCGATCAGCGTGGCGGCGATCAGCATGAGCGGCAGCGATCCCTGGAAGGGGCGGGAGGGCGCAGGGCGGATGGACGGCATGGATGGGCTCGCTGGTGGTACCGGAGCGTGGCTGACGACGTTGGCATTTGCACGACGCCTGTCGCGCAGCATACGCGGCGATGTGGAGCGCGCACGGACCGCATCGTCCATGTCGTCGGCGCCGATCGTGCGGAGCGAGCGCAGAAACGTCACGCGACACGTTGGTGGTGGGACACCGGCCGATTTCAACCGTACGACAGCACCCCGCCATCGGTGAGCCCGCGCAGCGGGCGGCACATCGCAGCCCAGGGCGTCAGCCTGCCCATTACCCACAATCCCAAGATCATCAGAGCCGACCGTGAAGACGAGGCGATCCCCGGACAGGAATCGAGAGCGCCAACGGCGCGCCCCAATCCCAGCCCAGGGCAACGCCCTGGGAACGGGATCCCCATAAAAACATTCGCGAGCCCTGCAGGGGGGCGGCCCATCCGCGTGCCGCCATCGACGATTGGGCCGCCCCTGCAGGGCTCGGCTGTCATTTTACCGGGTACCCAGGGCGCTGCCCTGGGCTGGGATTGGGCCGCGCCTCCGGCGCTCTGGACAGTTGGAACGGATCGCGGGTGAGAAATGTGGGTAATGGCCAGCCCTTACGCCCTGGGCGCATTTCTCCGCCCGCTCCGCGGGCTGTCAAACCAAGTCCTTCAACACCCCATCATGGCAAAAGTCCGGATTCCCAAAGCTGTCGATCCGGTGCCCGAAGCCGTGGGCCAGCGACATCAACAGGCGGTTGTGCGGTACTTTCTCGTATTTCAGCGAGCGACCCATCTTGAAATCGAGCCCGTTGCCGACCAGCACGAACGGGATGTCGTCGCGGGTGTGCGAGTTGCCCTTGCCCAGCTCGTTGGTCCACACCACCTGGGTGTTGTCGAGCAGGCTCTGCTTCGTGCCCGGCTCGGGAGTCTCGGCGAGGCGCTTGACCAGGTAGGCGAGTTCGCCGCAGAACCAGGTGTTGATCCGGGTCAACTGGTCCTGCACGTCCTTCTTGTCGTCGGGCTCGTGCGACAGGGTGTGGTGCGCCTCGTGGATGCCCAGCCAGGTCATCTTCGCCTGGCCGACGGACTGCGTGTACTGCAGGGTCGCCACGCGGGCGAAGTCGGCCTGCAGGCTGGCCACCAGCAGGTCGATCTGCATGCGGCTGGTCTTGGGCATGTGGTCGTTGTCCTCGCGCACGCCGCCCTCGAGCACGGGCGGCTTGACCGTCTGCACCGCGGCGCCGGAGTCCTTCAGCTCCTTCTCGGCCGCGCGCACGAAGGTGGCGTGCTGCTCGAGCAGCGCGCGGTCCTCGGCGCTGACCTGGCCGCCCACCTTCTTCAGGTCGCCCTGCAGGTCGTCGAGCACGCTGATCAGCGCGTCGCGGTCCTTCTGCTGGCCGTAGAGCTTGGCGAACATCTGGTAGGGGTTGCTGATCGGCGCCAGCGGCTGGTTCGGCCCGGCGTAGGACATGCGCGTCCAGGTGTCGGCGCGCTCCGAGACCTGCACGCCGAACTCCAGCGACCCGAAGCGCGTGCGCGTGGCGGGCGCGCCCTGCAGGAACCTGGTGATCTCCTGGTCGATGGAGATGCCGCGCGACCAGCCGGCCGGCGTGTCGGAGCCGCCCTGGATGTTGCCGGGGAACAGCTCGATGCCGGTCAGCAGGCAGCCCATGCCGCGCATGTGGCCGTCGCCATCGCCTTTGATCTTGTTGCACACGCCGTGCAGCATCAGCGTGCGCGCGCGGAACTCCTCGAGCGGGCGCAGGCTCTCCTTGAAGGCGAAGTCCGCGCCCACCGCATCGGGCCAGAAGGTGCCGGGGATCACGCCGTTGGGGCTGAACATCACCACCAGGCGCTGCTTGCGCTGCCGTGGCGCGCCGCCGCCCGGCTCGCCAGCGAAGCCCAGGCTGGGCAGGTTGAGGATGAAGGGCAGCAGCGCGGCCCGGGCGCCGAGGTCGCGCAGGAACTGGCGGCGGCTGTGTCGAGCTGGGCGGATCATGGCTTGGTCGCCTTGGAGGGGGTCGGGGGGACGAGCGCCGCGCTGACCGCGAGTTCGGTGAGCAGCGCGCGGATGCTGAAGGCGTGGTCGGCGAAGAAGCGGCGCAGGCGCTCCTTCTCATCGGGTCCGTAGGCGAGGATCGGCTGCTTCACCACGTCCTTGAACAGGCGCTCGACGAAGGCGCCCTGCGCCTCCTCGCTGGTGGCGAGGAAGGCGCCGAGGTCGCGGGCGTCCTTGAACGCCACCAGCTCGCCGTCCATGCGCCGGTACGATCCGCTGGTGTCGAGCGGCTTGCCGAGCTCGTCCTGGCGGTAGCGGCCCACCGCGTCGAAGTTCTCCATGGTGAAGCCGAGCGGGTTGATCATGTCGTGGCAGGTCATGCACATCGCCGGGTGCGTCTGCTTGCCGATGCGCTCGCGCGTCGTCATGTCCGGGTGCAGCGCGGGGCTCTCCGGGGTGATCGAGTCCGGCGGGGAGCGCAGGCGGCGGCCGAGCATGCTGCGGCTGATGAACACGCCGCGGTGGATCGGCGAGCTGGTCGCGCTGTACGAGAAGCCGGCCATCATCAGCGGGTGGGTCAGCAGCCCGGCGCGCGGCTGCTTGGCCAGCGCGACCATCTGGAAGGGCGCGTCCTCCGGCAGGTCGACGCCGTAGAACTTCGCCAGGCGGCCGTTGAGCGGGATGGCGTCGGAGACCATCAGGCGGCGGTAGTCGGAGGCGGCGTCCCAGGTGACCTCGTCCAGGAACAGGTCGAGCGAGGTGCGCAGGTCGGACACCAGCGCGTCGTCGAAGCCGGGGAAGCGCCCGGCCTCCTTGGCCAGGCCGCGCAGGTTGTCGAGCTTGAGCCAGCGGTGGTAGAACTGGCGCAGCTTGGTGCGGGCGCGCTCGTCCTGCAGCATGCGCTCGACCTCCTTGCCCAGCCCGTCCCGGGTGGCGAGGCGGCCGCCCTTGGCCGCTTCCAGGAGCTTGGCGTCGGGCAGCGAGTCCCACAGCGCGAAGGACAGCCGCGAGGCGACCGCGTACGCATCGCGCCCGTCCGCGTCCGCGCCGGGGAACAGGAAGCGCGGGGACTTCAGCACCAGCAGCAGCGACTTCAGCAGCGCGGTCTCGGCGCTGGCGTCGCCGGCGAAGTGGCGGTCGATGAAGTAGGTGTTCTGCTCGTCGCTGAGCGGGCGCCGGAAGGCGCGCTCCGCGAAGCGGTGCAGGAAGGCGGTCAGGCGCGGCTTGGCGTCGCCGGCGTCGGCGCGCACCCCCGCGATCTGCTGCAGGTGGTCGCCCACGTAGCCGGCGACCTCGAAGGCGGCCTGGGTGGTCGCCTCGTCCCAGGACTTCGACACCGAGTTGCCCCGCTCGTAGCCGAGGCTGGTGTCGTCGGGCGGGAAGGGCGTCTTCAGCACCAGCCACTGCGAACCGCCGGCCGGCGACAGCGCGCGCGTCGGGACGACCTCCTCGCCGCCGTGGGGCGGCTTCCACTTCAGCGCCGCGCTGACCACGGTCTCCTTCTTCTCCTTGGCGATCTCCACGCGCAGGCAGTAGGTGCGCCCGGACAGCAGCGCGATGGTGGCGACGTGGCGCGGGTCCTCGCCCGAGCGCACCCAGGCGTCGATCAGCGGCTTGTCGCGGTCGTTGACCCACACGCGCGCGCCGTTGGCGGTGTCGAGGATGATGTCGTACTCGCCGGACTCGGTGGCGGCCAGGGAGCCGCTCCAGCGGATGGCGTACTCGTCCTTGTCGATCTTGTCGGAGGGCTTCTGGGTGGTGAAGCTCGCCTGCAGGACGGGCTCGGTGCGCTCCAGGACGCGCTTGTCGTGGTTGAAGCCGCGCCCGTCGTTGAAGTACTCGGCGTGCAGGCCGCGCTCGTCGCTGGGGGCCACCTGGCCGTGGAAGCCGGCGATCAGGTCGGCGATGCAGATGCGGTACTGGCTCGAGGTGAGCCGCGCCAGCTCGACGCGCGGCGCGTTGGTGCGCAGCTGCGCCTCGGAGGAGTAGAAGGCGTTGAAGATGTACTTCGCCACCTGCTGGGCGTCCTCGCCCACGCAGGTGCCGGGCTTCTCGTCCGGCATGCGCTTCTCGATGTAGCGCGCGAGGGACGGCAGCGAGCGGTCGCCCACCAGCGCCTCGCCGTACTTGTCGCGCACGCCCTGGCCCTGCTCGCCGTGGCAGGAGGCGCAGCGGTCGTGGTAGATGCGCTTGCCGGTGGCGTCGTCGGCCCCGTCGGCGCGGACCGCGCTCGTGGCCAGCAGCGACACGGCGAGAGCGCCGGGGGCCAGGACCTTGAGGCCGACGCGGCGGAGCCAGGCTGGCATGCATAGTCCCCGCAGGATCCCCACTCCGGACGCACGGGGCGCCGTCGGCACCCGTACGATCATACCCTTTGCGCACCAGGGTGTTGCCCGGGATCCCGCAGGCGCTCCACGCAGCAGGGGAAGGCGGGCGGACCGGGGTCCCCTGATCGGCATCATGCCCAGGAACGGGCGGCCGTCGGAAATCGTGACGCCATCAGGCCAAACCGGCGATCGCCGGAAAGGCGGGCTCCCGCTCGCCTTGCGCCCCGGTACCACTTCCACCGGTGTCCCTCCGCGATCCTCCCACCGACCTGCAGGTGCGGGGGCGCGCACGCGCCTCAGGCGAGCTGGAGCCCGCCTCTGCCGGATCACGCGTCCGCGTAGGCCTCCATCCCCGCGCACGAGCACACCAGGTTGCGGTCGCCGAAGGCGCTGTCGATGCGCCCGACGGTCGGCCAGAACTTGCGCTCGCGCGTCCACGGAGCGGGGAAGGCCGCCGCTTCGCGGCCATACGGGTGGGTCCACTGGTCGGCGATCACCGCGGCGGCGGTGTGCGGCGCGTTCTTCAGCAGGTTGTCCGTGCGGTGGGCGCGTCCCGCGGCGATGTCGGCGATCTCGCCGTGGATGCGGATCATCGCCGCGCAGAAGCGCTCCAGCTCGGGCAGCGACTCGCTCTCGGTGGGCTCGATCATCAGGGTGCCGGGCACCGGGAAGGACAAGGTCGGCGCGTGGAAGCCGTAGTCCATCAGGCGCTTGGCGACGTCCTCGGCCTCCACCCCGGCCGTGGCCTTGAAGGGGCGCACGTCGATGATGCACTCGTGCGCCACCAGCCCGCCCGAGCCGCTGTACAGCACCGGGTAGTACGGCGCCAGGCGCTTGGCGACGTAGTTGGCGTTGAGGATGGCGGTGCGCGTCGCGGCGGTCAGCCCGTCGGGCCCCATCATCGCGATGTAGACCCACGAGATCAGCAGGATGCTGGCGCTGCCCCACGGCGCCGCCGAGACCGCGCCGAGCAGGGCTTCGCGGCCGAGGTCGACGACCGCGTGCGCCGGCAGGAAGGGCGCGAGGTGCGCGGCCACGCCGATCGGGCCCATGCCCGGCCCGCCGCCGCCGTGCGGGATGCAGAAGGTCTTGTGCAGGTTGAGGTGGCAGACGTCCGCGCCGATGGTGCCCGGGCTGGTCAGGCCGACCTGGGCGTTCATGTTGGCGCCGTCCATGTAGACCTGCCCGCCGTGCGCGTGCACGATGCGGCAGATCTCGACGATGCCGGCCTCGAAGACGCCGTGCGTCGAGGGGTAGGTGACCATCAGGCAGGCCAGGTCGGCGGCGTGCCTCTCCGCCTTGGCGGCGAGGTCGGCGAGGTCGATGTTGCCCTGCGCGTCGCAGGCCACCGCCACCACGTCCAGCCCGGCCATGGTCGCGGTCGCCGGGTTGGTGCCGTGCGCCGAGGTCGGGATCAGGCAGATGTGGCGCTTGCCCTGGCCGCGGCTCTCGTGCCAGCGGCGGATGACCAGCAGGCCGGCGTACTCGCCCTGCGAGCCGGCGTTGGGCTGCAGCGACACCGCCGCGAAGCCGGTGATCTCGGCCAGCCAGCCCTCGAGCTGGCGGAACACCTCCTGGTAGCCGGTGGTCTGGTCGAGCGGCGCGAAGGGGTGCAGGCGCGCGAACGCCGGCCACGACACCGGCATCATCTCGCTGGTCGCATTCAGCTTCATGGTGCACGAGCCGAGCGGGATCATCGAGTGGCACAGCGACAGGTCGCGGCCCTCGAGGGTGCGCAGGTAGCGCAGCATCGCGGTCTCGCTGTGGTGGCGGTTGAACACCGGCGCGGCCAGGTAGGTGGTGGTCCGCGCCAGCGACGACTGCGCGATCGCCGGGGCGCCGCGCTGCGCGGCCAGGTCGGCGACGGCGACCGCGACCGGGCGGTCGCCGTTGAAGACCTGCAGCAGCTCGAGCACGTCCTCGGCGGTGGTGGTCTCGTCGAGGGCGATGGTCAGGTACACGCTCTTCCACACGCGCAGGTTGATGCCGTGCGCGGCGGCCGCGCGCAGCACCTGCGCCATCGCCGCGCCCGGCTCCACGCACACGGTGTCGAAGAACGGGGCGGAGCCGACCGGCATGCCGATGCGCGCCAGGCCGTTGCTGAGCGCGCGCGCCAGGGCGTGGACGCGCTCGGCGATGGCGCGCAGGCCCTGCGGACCGTGGTAGACCGCGTAGAGCGCGGCCATGTTGGCGAGCAGCGCCTGCGCGGTGCAGATGTTGCTGGTCGCCTTCTCGCGGCGGATGTGCTGCTCGCGCGTCTGCAGCGCCAGGCGCAGCGCCGGGTGGCCGTGCACGTCCTTGGAGACGCCCACCAGGCGGCCGGGCATCTGCCGCTTGAACTCGTCGCGCGTGGCGAAGAAGGCGGCGTGCGGGCCGCCGTACCCCAGCGGCACGCCGAAGCGCTGGCTGTTGCCGACCACGATGTCGGCGCCGAACTCGCCGGGCGGCACCAGCAGGGTCAGGGCGAGCAGGTCGCAGGCGACGATGACCAGGGCGCCGGCCGCGTGCGCGCGCTCGGCCACGCCGCGCAGGTCGCGGATCGCGCCGTCGCTGCACGGGTACTGCAGCAGGACGGCGAAGACCTCGGGGCCGATGGCGTGGTCGACGTGGGACATGCGCACGCCGATGCCCAGCGGCCGGGCGCGCGTGGCGATGACGTCCAGGGTCTGCGGGTGGCACGTCCTCGCTGACGACCAGGAGGTTGCGCTCGGGCGTGGCCTTCAGGCTGTGCGCCATGGTCATGGCCTCGGCCGCGGCGGTGGCCTCGTCGAGCACCGAGGCGTTGGCGATCTCCATGCCGGTGAGGTCGGTGATCATGGTCTGGAAGTTGAGCAGGCACTCGAGGCGGCCCTGCGCGATCTCGGCCTGGTAGGGGGTGTACTGGGTGTACCAGCCCGGGTTCTCGAGCACGTTGCGCTGGATGACCGGCGGCGTGATGCAGTCGGCGTACCCCATGCCCAGATAGCTGCGGCAGATGCGGTTGCGCGCCGCCAGCGCCTGCAGGTCGGCGAGCGCGCGGCGCTCGTCGCGCGCGTGCGGCAGGCGCAGCGGCGCCGTGCGGCGGATTCCCGCGGGCACGGCCGCGTCGATCAGGGCGTCGAGGTCGGCGAAGCCGAGCTCCTTCAGCATGGTCGCCACCTGCACCCCATCGGGCCCGATGTGGCGGTCGACGAAGCGGTCAGGGTGGGCGAGGTCCACGCTGGCGTGGCGGATGTTCTGGGCGGAGGTCATGGGCTGGTCCAACCGGGATCGGGAACCGTCACGCCGCCCCCGGGAATTCCGGCGGCGCGATGGTCCCTGTCCTGCGGCCTGAGAGCGTGACTCCGTCGGCGCCGGCCAAACCGGTCTTTCCAGGGTGCCGTCGAAGCGAGGTCCTTCGGCCTGAGAGCGTTACTCCTTCGGCATCCCGGTCCCGGGCGCGAGCCCGGCTGGGACTTCTCCCTCGCCTGTCATCCGGCACTGCGACTCTCGGGCATCGCCCATCCGGTCAAGAGGTGCCCGGCGCGACCGTCGCCCGGGTGTCTCCGTCCGGTCCCCCCGTTTCGCGAGCGCCATCGGCGCTCGCCTCTTCGACGGAACTCAGGCCGTGGAAGCACGGTTCCCGAACGATGCAGGTTCCTTGGACTCGATGCTCGCACCTCACGACTCGCAACGCGTACCGGTCCACCCCCACCCTTGCCGGGCCCTTGCCCTCCGCGACCCTGCCCGCGATGCAGGAATTCGTCCTCGACGATCTGGCCGCGACGCGGCGCCTGGCCCAGGACCTCGCCGCGGCGGTGGAGCCGGGTGACCTGGTGCTGCTCGACGGTCCGCTCGGAGCGGGCAAGACCGCCCTCGTGCGCTTCCTGGTCGAGGCGCTGGGTGGCGATCCCGCCCAGGTCGCCAGCCCGACCTTCACGCTCCTCCACCAGTACGCGGCGCGCCTGCCGGTCATCCATGTCGACGCCTACCGCCTGGCCGGACCTGGCGACCTCGCCGGGCTGGGCTTCGACGAGCTGAGCGAGGGGGCCCTGGGGGTGATCGAATGGGCCGAGCGGGTGCAGGGTGCGCTCCCCACCGAGGCCTGCTGGTCGCTCAGCCTGGCGCACGCCGGCGACGACCGCCGCCGGGTGCGCCTCGCAACGCCTCTCCGCTTGCGGGGTAAGTGGTTGCACCTGCCGGGCGAGGGCTGAACGTCACCAGACCCGCCGGCTCCGGAGCGCGCGCATGACCGACCCGCAAGGGACTCCGCCCCAACCATCCCCGGCCCCCGGTGTTCCGGAGGCTCCGGCGAACGCCGCCGGACCGCCGGACGTGATGGCGCTGTCGACGGGCACCCCCACGCAAGAGGGGACCGCGCTGCCAGCCGCCACTGCATCCGCTCCCGCGACTGCCGCGCCGGCGGAACCCACGGCGACGCCTGCGCCCGAGATCGCCGGAGCCGGCCCGCCAGTCGCCGCGCCACCCCCGGCCGCGGTCGCGCCTGCCGGCGGCGAGGCGATCGCCTCCGCGCCCGTTGCCGCGGCCGTCGCCGCTGAGACCGTCCCGGCGCCGCCGTCCGAGGTCGTTCCCACCGCTGGCACGGTCACCCACCTGCCCACGGTCGATGGCGGCGATCCGCTGGTGAAGGACTACGTCACCCGCTTCCGCCCGACCTGCGCCTTCCACACCCTGGCGTGGCTGTGGATCGGTCTCGGCGCGCTCGGCGCGCTGGCCGGCGCGCTGATCGCGAACTGGATCGCCCAGCACCGCTTCCAGCGCTTCCCCGACGCCCTGGTCGGCTCGCGCAAGGCGCTCTCGCTGATGGTCAACCAGCTGGTCGGCGACTGCCCGGTGTCGCTCGCCGGCATGGCGGCGGGCGCGCTGGTGGTCAGCACGCTCGGCGTGCTGCTGCACCGCAAGCGCGAACCGCACGGCCAGGAACCGCTGTTCGGCGCGGTGCTGGTCGCGGTGCTCTACCTGTTCCTGAAGGACGCGGTGCTGTGCCTGAGCGTGCTCGCCGCGGTCATCACCCTGGTCTACGCGGCGGCGATCGCCTTCCGCCTGCTCGCGCTCGCCGCCGGCGGCCACCGCGGCCTGCGCAGCGAGGTGCTGAGCGAGCCCGCCGGCGGCTGGCCGCTCTACACCGTGCTGGTGCCGCTCTACAAGGAGCGCAACGTCGCGCGCAACATCCTGGTCGCGCTCGCCAGGCTCGACTACCCGCGCGACCGCCTCGACGTGAAGTTCCTGCTCGAGGCCGACGACCCCGACACCCTGCACGCGCTGGTCGCCGCCGGCGTGCCGCCGTGGGCCGAGGTCCTGGTCGTGCCGCAGGGCCAGCCCAAGACCAAGCCGCGCGCCTGCAACCACGGCCTGCTGCGCGCGCGCGGCGACTACCTGGTGATCTTCGACGCCGAGGACCGCCCGGAACCCGACCAGCTCAAGCAGGCGGTGATCGCCTTCCAGAACATCGACGTCCAGGTCGCCTGCCTGCAGGCGCAGCTCGCCTACCACAACCACCGCCAGAACATGCTGACGCGCTGGTTCGCGCTCGAGTACAACGTGTGGTTCCGCCGCTACCTGGCCGGCCTGGTCGTGCTCGGCGTGCCCATCCCGCTGGGCGGCACCAGCAACCACTTCCGCACCGGCATCCTGCGCACCATCGGCGGCTGGGACCCGTTCAACGTCACCGAGGACTGCGACCTGGGCGTGCGCCTGTACATGGCCGGCTACGCCACGCGCACCCTCGACAGCACCACCTGGGAGGAGGCCAACAGCCGCGTCGGCAACTGGATCCGCCAGCGCAGCCGCTGGCTGAAGGGCTACCTGATCACCCACCTGGTGTGGGGCCGTCGGCCGCTGCACCTGGTGGTCGGGCTCGGCCCGTGGGGCGCCTTCGGCTTCGTCATGTCGGTGTTCTGCGTCTCGGGGCTGGCGGTGCTCAACCTCGCGCTGTGGGCGATCCTGCTGGTCTACGCGGTGCTGCTCGGCATCGACCTGAGCCACGGGCACCAGCTCGCGGAGCTGATCGCCACGCGCCCGGGCGGCGACGTCTTCCCGCGGCTGAGCTGGCAGATGGTCTTCCACGGTCGCAACGAGGACCCGCAGTGGGCGCTGCTCTCGCAGGTGCTCGCGGTCGCCTCGGTGTGCCTGATGGCCGGCAACCTCGCCTTCATCCTGATCAACGGCCTGGCCGGACGCCGCCCCGGGCAGCGCGGCCTGTGGTGGGCGGTGCTGCTCAGCCCGCTGTACTGGGTGCTGATCAGCATCGCCGCCTGGAAGGGCTTCTGGCAGATGCTGGTCAAGCCGCACTACTGGGAGAAGACCGTGCACGGGCTGGATCACGACGAAGGCTAGGAGGCCACCCCGGCGTCCGACGTCGAAGGTTGGCGGCCGCGGCAGGGGGCGCGTGACCATGCAAGGCGCCAGCCTGGGTATGCGCGGCCGGATGCGCCCATTCCTGCTCCTGCTGGCCCTCGGTCCCCTCGGCGTCGCCACGGAGCGCGCCCTGCCCGTCCCGGCGCGGCGCGCGGAGACCGCCTTGATCATCGATCTCGGGGCCAATTCCCGCGACGGCGCGATGAGGCGCAGTCGGTCTCCCGGCCCTTCCGCCCGGTCTCAGCGGTAACGCAGCTCTGGTCAGCCCTTGGAGGCGGTCCCCCGCCGGCCCTGCCCGCGCCTGAAAATACCCGGTTAGGTCTCCGGGGGCCTGGAGGTAAGGTTGGTCAGCCACCATGACCATCCACCACGCCTGGATCGATGCACGGATCCGCGAAGCGCGCCAGGGCGACCTGGCGGCCTTCGGCGAGGTCGTCGAGCACCTCCAGGGGGTCATCCGCGGCTATGCGTGCATGGCGGGGGCGCCGGCCAGCGAGGCGGAGGAGCTGGCGCAGCGCGCCTTCGTCGAGGCGTTCACCAACCTCGCGGCGTTCGATCCGGCGCAGCCCTTCCTGCCGTGGCTGCGTGGCATCACCCGCCACGTGGTGCTGCGCTGGATCGATCGCGAGGCGGTCGAGGCGCGCTATCGGGGGACGCAGGTGCGGCGCATGCTGGCGGGAGCGCTCGAGGCGGCGCCGGAGCATGGCTGCGCGGATCCGCGCTTCGACCTCGAGCTGCTGCAGCGCTGCGTGGACCGGCTCAAGCCCGACGCGCGCAGCCTGATAGAGCAGAGCTATTTCGCCGGGCTCGACACGCCAGCGATGGCCAAGCTGCGCGACAGCACGCTGGACGCGATCTGGATGGCGCTGTCGCGCGCGCGGGCGGCGCTGCGGCAGTGCATCGAGGCGAAGCTGCGCCAGACCGGGACCGGTCCATGAACCGCTTCGCGCTGCTGGTCGAGGCCTACCTCGCCGACACGCTCAGCGAGGCCGACGAGGCCCGGCTGGTCGCCTACCTGCACGCCTCGCCGAAGGCGCGCGCCCACCTGCAGGCGACGGCAGCGATCGACGACGGCCTGCGCGAGTTCGCGCAGCAGCGCGCGCCGGCGGCGGCGATGCGCGAAGCCGTGGAAGCGCGCATCCGCGCGCTCGACAAGGGTCGCGATTTCCGGCGCAAGCTGACCAGGCGGATCGCCGGCCGCCGTCGCCGCGCGCCCGCGTGGGGCGTGGCGGGCGCCATCCTGGCCGCGGCGTGCCTGGTGCTGGCGCTGGTGCTGGGCCTGCCAGCGCGGGACGCGGACGCCGATGCCATCGCGCACCTGCAGCGCTCGCCGGGCGCGGGCCTGCGCGTCGTGCGCTCCGACCGCACCGCCGACCACGGCGAGACGCTGCGCGCCGGCGACCGCTTGGAAGGCGCGGGCGGCTCCGCCACGCTGGTGTTCAACGACGGCACCCGGATCACCATGGACGGCGACGTCGTGGCGACGCTCGTCAGCGGCCAGCGCCGGCCGGGCGATGGTGGCGGCAAGCTGATCGCGCTCTACGCGCGGCGCCATCGACGCCGACGTCGCGCACCAGCCGGCCGGGGAGGCGTTCACCATCCTGACGCCGCACGCGCGCGTCACGGTGGTCGGCACCCGCTTCCACCTCGCCGTCACCGACGCGGCGACCAGGCTCGCCGTCAGCGAGGCGCGTCGCCTTCACCGACCGCCTGCGCGGCGGCACCACCGCGGTGCGCGCCGGCGAGAGCGTCGAGGCGTGGGACGGCACGGGCGCCGCGCCGGTGTTCGAAGCCGGCTTCGATGGACCGGGCCTGGGCGCGGGCGGGCCGGCCGACCTGGTCCTCAGCGGCGCGGTGGGCCGGCTCGATTTGGACACCACCATCACCAAGACCTTCGCGACGGCGGAGCCGCTCGCGCCGGGCGGCGGCGCCTACCTGCACTGCGTGGTCACGACGCCGACCGGGCGGAACCACGGCATCGCCGGGTTCAACCCGACGTCGCCGGAGCACGCGTTCGGCTGCTTCAACCAGGGCACCGTGCTGCGCGGGGGCCGGCGCCTCGTGGTCCTGAACGGTGCGTTCGACACCATCGTCCGCCTGAACGCCAAGGACCCCAGCGACTGCGGGGCGGGCGCGGGCCGATCCGGGAGGTGGTTCTTCCCGTTCGTGGAGCTGAATCCGGTCCACGACGATGGCATCAGCATCGGCCTGATGGGCCTGGCCGACGGCAGGGCCTGCTTCAAGGTGCAGCGCGAATCGCGCGCGGAATCGATCACCGACGTGGTGCGCCTCGAGGGGCAGGGCACGCCGACCGGGCCAGCCACCGCGCTGCTGCAGATCTCGTCGGCACCCGATCTGCTGAGCGCCGCGCCGACCACGTGGCACATCGCCGTCACGCTGGCCACCGATGCGCAGGGCACCATCACCGGCACCTTGTTCGCTGCGCCCGGCGCGGTCGCCATCGACAGCCGCGCCGCTGCGCACCGCGTGGCACGGTCCACGTTCACGCTCGACGCCGCGACCGTCGGCGACGCGCCGGTCGGCAGCGACGGCTGGGGCATCGGCATGGAGACCGGTGCGCAGGGCGCCGGGACCAGCGTCGATTACGACCTGGTGCGCATCTACCGCGCCGATCCCCGCATCTTTCCGCCCGCGCCGACCGCCGCTGCCCGCCCCCGCTGATCCGAAAGGCCACGCCATGCGCAACACCTGGTCGATCTCCCGCCGCACCGCCCTCAAGGGGCTCGGCGTCGCCATGGCGCTGCCGCTGCTCGAGACCATGGGCTGGGCGGAAACGCCAAAGGGTGGCGCGCCGAAGCCGCCGGTCCGCCTGGCGTTCGTGCACATGCCGTTCGGCGTGCAGCCCGAACACTACTGGCCGAAGGACGCCAGCGCGTTCGCTCCGGCCGGAGCGCTGCCGCCGACCCTGGCCCCGCTGCGACCGGTGCTGAACGACTGCGTGTTCCTCGACGGGATCGACAACTCCATCGTGTTCACCAAGCGGCCCAGCCCCAGCCACGGCATGGAGATCGCGGGCTGGCTGACCGGCGTGGAGGGCAAGGGCCCCTGCCCCGCGTCGGAGGCGTCCGTCGGCACCTCCGCCGACCAGCTCGCGGCCCAGGTGGTCGGGCAGTACACCGCGCTGCCCTCGCTGGAGCTGAACTGCACCTACGCCACCCTCAGCGGCATGCCCGAGGTCAATTACCCGGACATCTACAAGCACGCGGTGTCGTGGCGGTCGCCAACCCAGCCGAACTACCCCGAGATGAACCCGCGCGCGGTGCTCAACCGGCTGTTCTCGTCGCGCAAGGCCTCGCCGGCGCGCCGCGGCGGGCCGGGCGTCGATGTCGGCCGGTTCGCCGCGGCCGGGGCGCCGGGCGACGACATCGGCGAGGCGACCCTCGACCAGAGCATGCTCGACGTGGTGATGGAGAGCGCCAAGGATTTGCAGCGCCGCGTCAGCGTCGAGGACCGGCGCACGCTCGACGGCTACCTCGAGTGCGTGCGCTCGCTCGAGAAACGCATCGTCGCCATCGAGCGGCAGCAGGCGGAGGCGGCGCAGGCCAGGCCGGCCGCGGCGGGCGCCAACACGAAGAACGCGAAGCGCTCCGATCCCATCACCGTCACGGTGCCGGAGCGCGACTACGGCGAGGGCGCCCGCAACGGCGCGGGCCTCCCGTTCCCCGAGATCAGCGGCGTGATGGGCGACCTGATGATCCTCGCCTTCCAGACCGACCTGACGCGCGTGGTCACGCTGATGGCGAGCAGCGGCTACGGCCGCAACCACCCGGAGCTCGGCTTCAACGAGAGCCACCACGAGCTGTCGCACAACAACCGCAGGGACCAGGCGATGATCACCAAGATCGCCGCCATCGAGCGCATGCACCTGGAGCAGTTCTCGCGCCTCATCCAGCGCATGCGCAGCTTGCAGGAGGGTGGCAGCTCGCTGCTCGACAACTGCATGGTCCTGTGGGGCTCGGGCATGGCCGAGGGCGCGTTCCACACGTTCGACCGCCTGCCCGCCATCCTCGCCGGCCGTGGCGGCGGGACGGTGCGCAGCGGCCGCTATGTGAACGCGAAGGCCACGCAGTCGGACCTGCTCATGAGCCTGCTGGCGCGCATGGGCGTCAAGCCGGAGCGGCCGCTCGGCAACAGCACCAAACTGGTGGATCTGTAGGCCATGCGCGCCCGCCACGCCATGCGCTGGGGCGCGCTCGCCCTGGCCGCAGCGCTCGGCACCGGCTGCGCCATGGGCGCGGACGCGGAGGGTGCGCGCCCGCCCCCCGGCCAGCCGGTCGACGCCGCCGCCCTCGCGCAGCGCTACGAGACGCAGGTGCGTCCCCTGCTGCAGACCTACTGCGTGGCGTGCCACGGCCGCGAGCAGCACAAGGGCGATGTCGACTTCACCGCGGTCGGCTCCGGTCGCTCGTCGCTGGGGGAGCGCGCGCTGTGGCGCAGCACGGCCGAGCATCTCGTCAGCCTCGAGATGCCGCCCGAGAAGGAGCCGAAGCAGCCGTCCACCGAGGAGCGCACGCGCCTGCTGGCGTGGATCGGCCAGCTCAAGCACCTCGATCCGCCCGATCCGGGTCCGTACGCGCTGCGCCGCCTGTCGCGCCCGCAGTACGTCAACACCATGCGCGACCTCTTCGGCCTGGACGTCCCCGGCGCCGAGGACCTGCCCAACGACGGCGGCGACACCGCGATCTCGCCGCTGGCGATGGAGAAGTACCTGCTGGCGGCCGACGCCATGCTCGACCAGGCCGTCGTCGACGATCAGCTCGCGCTGCGCTGGCGCGCTGGCGAAATGGAGGCGCTGATCGGCGGCGTCCCCGATGGCCCCCGCCCGGATGAGCCGAAGCGCACCTTCACCGGGCCCGGCGAAGCCGCGGTCGCGCTGACGCTGCCGGTCGACGGCACGTACACCATCACGGTGCGCGCCGCCGCCGAGCAGGCCGGCCGCGAGCCGGCGCGCCTGGCGGTGCGCTTCGACGCGCAGGTGGTCGAGGAGTTCAAGGTGCTGGCGACCGTGAAGGAGCCGACCACGGTGACGTGCCGGGCGAAGCTGCGCGCGGGACGCACCCGGCTGGCGATCACCTTCATCAACCCCTTCACCGAGACGCCCGTGACGGACAGCCCCGCCCAGGCGCCGGTCGCCAAGCCGCCAGGGGCCAAGCCGCCGCCCGCGCCGCCGAAGCCGGCGCCCGCAGCGGTGCCAGCGAAACCGCGCGTGCGCGCGCTGACCATCGAGCTGGTCGAGATCAAAGGTCCCCCGGCGAGCGCCCCCACCGCGGCGCAGCGCCGCCTGCTGGGCGCCAGCCTGGGCAAGGACGTGCCCCGGCGCGAGGCCGCGCGCGCCATCGCCGTGCAGGTCGCCACGCGCGCCTTCCGCCGCCCGCCCAGCGCCGCGGAGCTGGAACGGCTGCTCACGGTCTTCGACCTCGCGGACCACCAGCACGAGGTCTTCTCCAGCGCCATCAAGCTGATGCTGAAGGCGATCCTGGTCTCGCCGCAGTTCCTCTACCAGACCCCGGAGGAGGGCCCCGCATCGAGCGACCCCATCGTGCCGCTCGCCGACGCCACACTGGCGTCGCGCCTGTCGTACTTCCTGTGGTCCACCATGCCCGATGACGAGCTGGCCACCGCGGCCGGGAACGGGACGCTGCACCAGCCGGCGGTCCTCGCGGCGCAGGTGCGCCGGATGATCAGGGATCCGCGTTCGCGCGCGCTCGCCGATGATTTCGCCGCACCGTGGCTGGGCCTCGACCAGGTGCACGGGCTGGTCCTGGACGAGAAGAAGTTCCCGCAGCTGACCAGGGAGCTGCGCCAAGCGATGTACGACGAGGGCACCCAGCTGTTCGACCACCTCGTCCGCGACGACCGCAGCCTGCTGGAGTTGATCGATTGCGATTACGCGTTCGTGAATGCGGGCCTCGCCAAGCTGTACGGCTTAGGCGGCGTCGCCGGGGCCAAGCTGCAGAAGGTCGCGCTGACCGATCGCAACCGCGGCGGCGTCATGGGGATGGCCGGAGTGCTCGCGGTCACCTCGATGCCCGGCCGCACCAGCCCGGTGAAGCGCGGCAAGTGGGTGCTGGAGCGGCTGCTGGGCGCGTCGCCGCCACCGCCGCCGCCGGACGTCGCCGCGCTCGAGAAGCAGGACACGGCGGTGAACACGCAGCTCTCGCTGCGCCAGCGCACCGAGCGCCACCGCGCCGACGCGCAGTGCGCCGGCTGCCACCGCAGCATGGACGCGATCGGCTTCGGGCTCGAGAACTACGATCCGCTGGGGCGCTGGCGCGACCAGGACGACCGCGGATCGCCGGTGGATGCGGTGGGCGAACTGCCCGGCAAGCTGCGCTTCGCGACGCCGGCCCAGCTCAAGGCCATCCTGCTCGCGCGGCGCGACGAGATCACGCGGGCGCTCGCAGGGCGGCTGCTCGCGTACGCGCTGGGGCGTGCGATCTCGGACTATGATGACCTGGCGCTGGATGGGATCGTCGAGGCGGTCTCCAGGGACGGCTACCGGATGGACACGCTGATCGCGTGCATCGTCAGCAGCTATCCGTTCGGGAACTGCCGGAATCCGCTGGTAGCGACCGGCGCGCGGTAGGACCTGGAATACACCTGGAACGGCCGGCCCGACCGCCTGTGCGCGCCTGAGCGCGCCTTGTCCAGCCCGCCGCCCGCCGCCCCGCCGGAAGCGGACCCCACACGCCCCTAGCCGGACTGGCAGGCGCTTCCCCGCCAGCCCCGCGCGCGGTGTATCCTCCTGGCAGGCAGAAGCTGCCGGGAAGACCATGGACGTCGCCATCCATCTGGCGCCTGATCGGCTCACGGCGGTCCTCGACCTGCCGGCCGGGGTCTGCGTCGATGCGCTCACCCTCAAGACCCAGGTGGCGAGACACGGCATCGTCTACGGCCTCGATTGCGAGGCGGTGGTCGCCGCCACCCAGATGATGGCCGCCGACCGGCGGCTGGTGCTGGCCCACGGCCTGGCGCCGCAACCCGGGCAGGCCGCCGCGCTGGAACCCGTCGGCGTGCCGGGGACGGTCGCGGCCGGGACCCTGGTCGGGCACCTGCGCGCAGGTTCTCCCGGGACGCCGGGCGTCGGCGTCGACGCCCAACCCGTGCCCGCGCCGCCGGCGGTGCCGCTCGCGCTCGGCCGCGGATTGGCCCTGCGCGAGGATGGCGCGGTGCTGGCGACGCGCGCCGGGCTGCTGCTGCTGGTCCCGCAGCCGACCGTGGCGGTCCCCGGCGTGCGCGAACAGGAGTGCCTCGCGCCGCTGGTGCAGGTCGATGTCCACGAACTCCACGCCTGGCTGGACCTGGCGCCCGGCGAGTACGTGCGCGGCGCGGTCCTGGCCGCTGCGCTGGGCGCGGCGGGCGTGCGCGTGGGTCTCGACGTCGCGGCGATCGCAGCGGCGGAGGTGACCGTGGCCGAGGCGCGCAAGCTGCCCCTGGCGCGCGGCACGCCCCCGGTCGATGGGTGCGACGCGCGCCTCGAGGTGCTGGTCGACGAGCGTCCGCACCTGCGCATCGACGAGCACGACCACGCCGACTTCCACGAGCTCGACCTCTTCCACGACGTCGTGCCCGGCCAGGCGCTGGGCCGCGTGCACCCCGCCACCCCCGGCACGCCGGGGCTGGGCGTGCGCGGGCGTACGCTGCCGGCCAAGGCGGGCAAGGCGATCGAAGTCGGCGCCCTGCTCGGCGAGGGCACGCGGCCGGGGGCGGGCGACCCCGCCGTCATCGAGGCGGCGGTGCCCGGCGTCTTCCAGCACGACCGCCAGGGCCGCCTGCTGGTGCTGCCGCTGCTGACGATCACCGGCGACGTCAACCTCAAGACCGGCAACATCGACACCGCCCTGCCGGTGCTGGTCACCGGGGACGTCAAGGGGGGCTTCGCGGTGAAGAGCGCCGCCAGCATCACCGTGCTGGGCGCGATCGAGGACGCGCGCGTCACCGCGCAGGGCGACCTCAGCGTGCGCGGCGGCATCCTCGCCGGGCGGCAGCGCGTCAAGGCGCACGGCGCGATCAGCGCCCGCTACGCCGAGGGCCGCGAGCTCAAGGCGGGCGCGGTCGCCGTCAGCGGCAGCCTGCGCCACTGCACGGTCCTGGCCACCGCCACCGTGCAGGCCAGGGAGATCGTCGGCGGCGAGGTCATCGCCGCCGCAAGCGTGACCTGCGAGGTGCTGGGCAGCGGCGACGGTCAGCGCACGCGCGTGCAGGTCGGCATCGACCCCTTCGCCGAGAGCCTGCACCGCGCCGCGGTCACCGAGCGCGAACGCCTGATCGAGGAGGCGGTGCACCGCCGCCAGCGCTGCAAGGTGCTCGGCCGCCACCTCGAGGACGAGCACCGCCACGGCGGCGACCCGCACGAGCAGGAGCTGGCCCACGAGGTGCGCGCCGAACTCACCGCGCTGACCGCGACCTGCGCGCGCATCGCCAGCTGCGAGGCGCTGATCGCCGCCCACGACCGCATCCTGGCGCGCGCCCGCGAAGCCGCCCTGGTCGCCGCGGTGCACGTGCGCGGCGTGGTCCACCCGTTCGTCGACCTGGCGATCGGCGAGCACGCCCGCGTCCACCTCGAGGCGGCGCTCAAGGGGCCACTGGCCTTCCGGCTGGGCGAGAAGGACGGCGCCCGGGCGGTGGTCTGGTAGCTCAGCGCCCGAAGCGCGTCTGCTCCATGTCGATGCCGCTGCGCCCGGATTCGCCGACGCTGAGCCGGGTGGTGTCCTGCAGGTGGTAGACGTTGAGCGTCTTCTCGCCGGTCTTCTCGGGGCGGATGATGTAGTTCACCGTGGTCGAGCCCTGGCTGGTCTTGACCAGCAGCCAGCCGTTGTCGCGGCGCTCCGTGCCGATGATGTCGATGTAGGGATCGCGCGTCAGGCGCGCCATCACCGCCTGCTCCTCGGTGGTCGGCTGGTCCTCGGCGCGCGGCTGGCCGCCGCAGGCGGTCAGGAGCAGCATGGCGGACAACGACAGCGCGGGCAGCAGGCGGGGGCGGGGCATGGCGCGGCATCATGGGGGCGCGCCGGAAGGCGCCAGTCCTGAGCGGGGGTCCGGACCCTCTACTTCCAATCGTTCCCGAACAGCTTCCACACCGCCGGCTCCGGCTCCGCCGCCGTGCCGCCGATGACCAGGTCCGGCAGGCCGGCGAGCGGCAGACCGTCGCCCAGCGGCGGCTGGCCGGCGATGACCACCAGCAGGCGCCCGTCGCCGGCGGGGTGGGGCCAGCACAGCACCACGCTGCGGCCATCGGCGCGCGGCCAGGTCTGGCCGGCGTAGGCGATGGTGCGCGCATCCCAGGAGACCGGCAGCCCCGCCGCTGCGCCCACCTGGGCGAGCACCTGGTTGGAGAGCGGGGTGCCGATCAGCACGAGGTGCTCGCGCGGGAAGTCGCGGGCGCGGAAGGCCACGTCGTCGACCATGCGCGCCAGGCCCTGCGCGTGCTGCGCCCAGGCCTTGCGGAAGGCGAGCGCCACGGCGCGGTTGTCGGTGCGCGCCGCCAGGCTCTCAGCGGTGCCGACGACGATGACGAAGGGTCCGCTGGCATAGGCGGGGATCGGCCCGGTGGCCTGCCCCAGGCGCTTGCGCGGCCCCGCGCCCGGCGCCGGCGCCCCATCCAGCCCGGTCACCACGGCGCGCGGGGTGGCGCAGCGCAGCGCCGCGATGCCGACGGTCGCGTAGCGCGGCGGATCACCCGGCGTGACCACCACCGATCCGGCCGTGCCCCACGCCGTGAGTTCCTCGACCTGCGCGCCGGGGACCGGGCCAGGTGCGATGACCACGCGCTCCTGGCTGGCCACCTGGTCGACCGGCGGCAGCGCGGCGAGGCGGCGCCACCAGGCTTCCTGGTCAGGCCCATCCGCCACCTCGTTGACCCGCGCCCCCGCGCGTGCCGCCCGCACACCCCACTCCTGGAGTGCGGCGTCACCGCCCCCACCGCTCATGATGGAGAGTCCGGCGAGGTGGGCCGGTCGGGCCCCGGCGAGCTGGAGCGCGTCCCAGCGCGACCCGCCTGCGCCTTCCAGCGCCGGCCGCGCCACCGGCATGCTGCCATCGACCAGGGCGAGCGCGCGCAGGCGCTCCGGCCGGCCCTCGGCCAGGCGGATCGCGCCCGCGGCGCCGCTGCCGACGCCGACCAGGATGACGCGCCCGGCGTCGACTCCCGGCCAGCAGCGCCGGGCCGCAGCCAGGGTCGGCCAGGCGCGCTGCAGGGCGATGCCGTCCCAGGCGCGGTCGCCGGCAGGATAGACCTCGACCACCGCCAGCCCGGCGGCGCGCGCCGCGGCGAGCCACGCCGCCGGCGGTTCCGGCCAGAGGTGCTTGGGTCCGGGCGGGGTGGAGCGCAGCAGCAGCGCCACCGGCGCCGCCGCGCGGTCCGGCGCCGCGGGCAGGTGCAGGCGCCAGGGCTGCACGCTGCCGTCGATGGGATCGCGCAGCGCGCCGGCCGCATCGCCCTGCCCGGTGACGGCCGGTTGGGCACCGTCCTGCCAGCCGGTGAGCGCGGACTGCAGGCCGGCCAGCTCGCCGCAGGTGGCCAGCGAAGGTGCGCCCTGCATGCGCTCGGCGGCCTCCTCGAGCCACAGCCAGGGCAGGGCGTCGTCGGCCTGCGGGTGGTCGCGCAGCCGCGCGGCGCACGCCTCGAGCCGCGCCTGCAGCTGTCGTGGCGTGTCCACCACGCGTTCGCGCGTCCGGGTCTGGCCGTCATCGCGGCGGATGGACGCGTGCAGGCGCACCTCCGCCAGGGGATGGCCGACCGCGCCCATGTCGGGGAACAGCGTCACCGGAACGCCCAGGCGCAGCTGGGCCAGCGTCACGCCCGCGAGCACGGTGCCGGCGAGCTCGTGGCCATCCTGCGCCAGGCCCACTTCCAGGCGCAGAGGCGTGCGGCCATCGCCCGCACCACCGGCGACGCCGATCCTGCAGCGGAAGGCGAGGCCATCGCGCGCCACCGCATCGCACTCGGTCAGCTGCAGGTCGGGCGCCTCCTCGCCCTGCAGCAATACCGCGCAGGCGAGCAGCAGCAGCGCCGCGCGCGCCCGGGTCATGGGACCGCCGCCGCCATGATCTCCGGATAGAGCGCCTGGTAGGCGACGTAGTCGCCGGCGATGCGCGCGATGCGCTCGCGGGTCTCGGCGCGCAGCGGCGTCAGGACCTTGCCGGGCACGCCCGCGACCAGGTGGTGGTCCGGCACCTGCAGCCCTTCGGGCACCACGCAGCCGGCCGCCACCAGCACGCCCTGGCCGAGCACCGCGCCATCGAGCACGCGCGAGCCCATGCCGAGCAGGCTGCCGCTACCCACCGTGCAGGCGTGCGCGATCGCCCCGTGGCCCAGGCTGACCTCGTCGGCGAGCAGGCAGGGCAGCCTGCGGCTGACATGCAGCACGCAGGTGTCCTGGACGTTGCAGCGCGCGCCCAGCACCACCGCGTTGATGTCGCCGCGCAGCACCGCCCCGAACCACACCGAGCAGCCCGGACCGAAGCGCACCTCGCCGATCAGCGTGGCGTTGGGCGCGAGGAAGGCGGGCAGCTGCGGGGTGTGGCCGCGGACGGGCATGATCACGGGCATGGGGGAGCCTATGGCGGGAGGAAGCGTCTTGAATGGGGAACGCGCGGGGGGAGGGGCACGAGCAGGATGATGGAAAGGCGACCGGCGCGCGGCCCTTCCAGCCTCTCTGGCCGCGTTGGACGAAGCTCGAAAATGCCCTGCATGTCCGGCTCGACCGCCTTGCATCCAGCCGGATGGGCCGGCGAGGCGCCGGTCGCCATTTTTCATCGCCCTGTGCGCTAGGGGAGGCAGGTCCTTCGTGGGACTGGAATTGCAGAGTTGTGCCGTCCCGGCGCTGGCCAGTGGATGCCAGTCCTTGCCTCTTTCTTCGCGGGCCGGCCGGCCCACGATCGCCCGCGCAGGAGACTCCCGATGCCCCCGACCGCCGCCCTCGCTTCAGCCGCCTCGATCACCGCCCTCGCGGACGGGATCATCGCCGGGGAGTCGCTGCCGGCCGCGCAGGCGCGCGAGCTGCTCGAGGTCGAGCCGGGCAGCGCGGCGGCCGCGGCGCTGTTCGCCGGCGCCCAGCGCATCCGCGACCACTTCCTGGGCAAGCGCGTGAAGTGCTGCTCGATCCTCAACGTCAAGGCCGGCAACTGCTCCGAGAACTGCTCGTACTGCGCGCAGGCGTCGGGCACCGCCAGCACCGACTACCAGAAGCACAAGTGGCTCCCCGACGAGGACATCGCGGTGGCCAGCACCAGCGCCGCCGCCAACGGCGCCACCGCGCTCGGCCTGGTCGCGGCGTGGTGGGGGGTCAAGGAGGGCAGCCAGCTCGACATGGTCTGCGAGGCGATCGGCAATTTCTCCCAGAACGGCAAGGTGCGCGCCGACGTCAACCTCGGCATCCTCGAGTCGCAGCGCGTGGCCGACCGCATCAAGGAGGCGGGCGCGGCGGTCTACGGGCACAACCTCGAGACCGCGGCGAGCTTCTTCGGCGAGATCTGCTCCACGCACTCCTACGAGGAGCGCCTCAAGACCATCCAGTACATCAAGCAGGCGGGCATGGGGCTGTGCTCTGGCGGCATCGTCGGCATGGGCGAGAGCCGCGAGCAGCGCATCGAGTTCGCCGAGCAGATCCGCTTCATCGAGCCCGACATGGTGCCGATCAACTTCCTCAACCCGATCAAGGGCACCAAGCTCGGCGAGCGGCCGACCATGGCCCCGGACGAGGCGCTGATCACTCTGGCGGTGTTCCGCTACATGCTGCCCGACCGCAACATCATGGCCGCGGGCGGCAAGGAGGTCACCCTGGGCGAGCGCCTGCACGAGGTCTTCGCCGCCGGCGTCAACGCGGTGATGGTCGGCAACTACCTGACCACGATGGGCACCGCCCCCGACTACTGGCAGCAGGCCGCGGACCGTCACGGCCTGGTGCTGAACCAGCACGTCGAGGAGATCGAGGACGGCGCGGGCGGCGGCTGCGGCACGGGCGGGTGCGGCTGCGAGTGACTCATTTCACCGCCAGGATCTCCGCCAGCTCCTCGCCGCGCTCGTTCTGGCGGTAGTTGCGCAGGCGCGGCGGGGCGAAGGCGATCTCGCGGCGCAGCAGCGCGGCCTGGTTGGCGTCGTCGGGCAGGTCGTGCTCGAAGTCCTTCTCGTACGAGCGCACCGCGTCGAGCACCACCAGCGCGTACTTCCACGAGAGGCCGGAGAAGCAGTGGATCTCGACCGGCACCTGGTCGTGGCGGGAGGAGGCGGCAAGGACCTCGCGCTCCTTCAGCGCCGCGCCGATGCGCGCGGCGAGGCCGTCGAGCGCGGCTCCCAGTTCGGGCGTGTCCCCCCGGTCGAGGTCGGAACCCAGCAGCAGGAACGGCTCGGCGCCGCCGATGCGCACGCGCACCGCGGGCACCCGGCCCTGCTTCAGCAGGGTGTCGATGCGGCGCTGGTAGACGGCCGCGCTGTCGCCGGGCTCGACGCCGTCCGGGTAGACCGCGATGCGCAGGACGTGCGGCTCCTCGACGATGACCTGCTTCTGCGGTGGCGGCGGGCCCTTCGCCGGCAGCAGCACCGCGATCTGCTTGTCCGGGGCGCGGAAGCTGGTGGTGAGGATGAAGAACAGCAGCAGCAGCATGATGCAGTCGATCATCGGCACGAGATCGAGCCTGCCCTCGCGCTTGCCGGAGTCGTCGGGGTCGTGCATGGCGGTGCCCTCCGCCGTGGCGAACGGGCGGTGGCGGGCGCGGTTCACCGCGCGCAGCGGCACGCGGAGCTGAACCTTCGCGGGTCGGCGACGTTGTCCGATCAGCGCGCGGCGACCAGCGCGGCGACCGCCAGCGCGTCCGCGGTCGCGTGGCCGAACATGGTGTTGTCGAAGATGCACCAGACGTCCGAGCGGGCGGGCGCCGCGCGCAGGCGCGCGGCGATCTCCGCCTGGCGCTCGTGGACCGTAGGCCGACCGGTACATCTCGGGCGAGCCATGGAGGCGGTAGTAGACCAGGCCGGGCCAGCCGCCCGGCTCGGCCGCCGCCGGCGACCGCGCCGGATCGGCCGCCACGCGCGCGATGCGCAACCCGCGCAGCACCTTGTCGGCCGCTGGCGTGAACCAGCCCGCGTGGCGGGGCTCGCACGCGACCGCTCCCGCGAACGCCGCCCGCAGGCGGGTGAAGAACCCCGACACCACGCGCGCGTCGAAGGCGAAGCTGCCGGGCAGCTGCACCAGCAGCGGGCCGAGGCGGTCGCCCAGGCCACCCGCCTCGTCCAGGAAGCGCGCCACGGCCTCGCCGCAGCCGACCAGCCGCTGATCGTGGGTGATCGTGCGCGGCATCTTCACGGCGAAGCGGAAATCGGCGGGCACCGCGGCCGCCCAGCGCTCATAGGTGGCGCGCCGGTGCGGGCGGTGGAACGAGGAGTTGATCTCCACCGCGGCGAAGCTTGCGCCGTAACGCTGCAAATGGGTGCCGACGGAAGGGAAGTGCGCGGCGTGGGCGCCGGGGATCGACCAGCCGGCGACTCCGGTCCGCGCGCGCCTGGACGTGCCCGAAGTGGACTTCCGGGCGACCACGGTCAGCTCCGCAGCGGCCCGGCGAGGCCGGGCCACGGGTCGCCGACCTGGCCGCGCTGGCGCAGCCAGCAGTCGACCAGCACCAGCGCGGTCATGGCCTCGACGATCGGCACCGCGCGCGGCAGCACGCACGGGTCGTGGCGGCCCTTGGCCTGCAGCTCGACGTTGTGGCCCTGGTCGTCGGCGCTGGCCTGCGGCTTCAGCACCGTGGCGGTCGGCTTGAACACCAGGCGCAGGTCGAGCGGCATGCCGTTGCTGATGCCGCCCTGGATGCCGCCCGAACGGTTGGTGGTGGTGCGCATGGCCTGCGGGCTGGCCTCGTCCCAGGCGTAGGGGTCGTTGTGCTGCAGGCCGGTGAGCTCGGGCCCGGCGAAGCCCGAACCGACCTCGACGCCCTTGCAGGCGGGCAGCGACAGGAAGGCCTGGGCGAGCAGCGCGTCGAGCTTGTCGAACACCGGTTCGCCGAGGCCGGGCGGCAGGCCGGCGACCACCAGGCGCACGTAGCCGCCCAGGCTGTCGCCCTGCTTCTTGGCCGCCAGGATCGCCTCCTCCATCGCCGCCGCCGAGGCCGGGTGCGGGCAGCGCGTCGGGTGCGCGTCGACCGCGGCGCGCGTCACCGCCGCCGGGTCGATGTGCGCGCGCGCGTCGATGCGGTGCACGCGCTCGACCCAGGCGGTGATGGCCAGGCCCGGGAAGCGCGCGGCGAGCACCTGCTCGGCGACCGCCCCGGCGGCGACCCGGCCGACGGTCTCGCGCGCCGACGAGCGGCCGCCGCCTTCCCAGGCGCGCAGGCCGTACTTGGCGTCGTAGCCGAAGTCGGCGTGGCTGGGCCGGTAGACGTGGTGCCAGTCCTCGTAGGACTTCGAGCGCTGGTCCTGGTTGCGCACCACCAGGCAGATCGGCGTGCCCAGGGTGCGGCCGCTCGTCCGGTCGAGGCCGGACAGCGCCTCGACGCGGTCCTCCTCGTCGCGCGGGGTGACCAGGTTGCTCTGCCCGGGGCGGCGGCGGGCGAGGAAGGCCTGGACCGCGGCGAGGTCGAGGGGGAGGCCGGGCGGGCAGCCGTCGATCACGCAGCCCACGGCCGGTCCGTGGCTCTCGCCGAAGGTGGTGACGCGGAAGGCGCTGCCGAAGAGGTTGCCGGGCATGGCGATATCGTGGGAGAAGGCGGCGAGAAGGAAAGGCAGGAGGGGTTGGAACGCCTTCACGCCGCTTCGCACGTCCTTCCCCCGGATTTCTCGCCTGCCTCCACCGTCGTCGCTTGCCCTCCTGCCGTGCCCTTTTCCCTCATGCTCACAGGGACATAACTTGCCCCCTCCGGAAAACGCCCCTAAAGACTGCCCCTTCGCATCCACTCCTCACCACCCCGGGCGCCACTGCGATGGGCAACAAGTTCAAGAAACTCAAGCTGGACGGGTTCAACAACCTGACCAAGGCGCTGAGCTTCAACCTCTACGACGTCTGCTACGCGCGCAGCGCCACCGAGCGCCGCGACTACCTCGCCTACATCGACGAGGAGTACAACGCGGCGCGCCTGACCCAGATCCTGACCGAGGTCACGCGCATCATCGGCGCGAACATCCTCAACGTCGCCCGCCAGGACTACAACCCGCAGGGCGCCTCGGTGACCATGCTGATCAGCGAAGAGCCGATCGAGCAGGACCCCGAGAACAAGGAGGCCCCGGGCCCGCTGCCCGAGGCCGTGGTCGCGCACCTCGACAAGAGCCACATCTGCGTGCACACCTACCCGGAGTCGCACCCGTACAGCGGCATCGCCACCTTCCGCGCCGACATCGACGTGTCGACCTGCGGCAAGATCTCGCCGCTGCAGGCCCTCAACTACCTGATCCACAGCTTCGACTCCGACGTGCTGTCGATCGACTACCGCGTGCGCGGCTTCACCCGCGACATCGAGGGCACCAAGCACTACATCGACCACAAGATGACGACCATCCAGAAGTTCATCTCGAAGGAGATCCTCCAGGACTACGCCGCCATCGACGTGAACAACTACCAGGAAAAGCTGTTCCACACCAAGATGATGCGCAACGAGGTCGACCTCGACCACTACCTGTTCGGCGGCACCGCCGCGCAGAAGCTGCCCAAGAACGACCGCGAGAAGGTCAAGAAGCGCCTGTCCACGGAGATCCAGGAGATCTTCTATGGGCGGAACTTCGAAGAGTGATCGCCACGGCTGATTGCTGCTTGCCAGGGCTGACGGCTGACGGCTTGCGAGAACCCGGCGCGCTGCGCCGGGTTCTCGCGTTTGCGGAATGAGCGATATCCCCGGTGCTCGCACCGCCGAACCGGCAGCCACCTCTCCGCCGTCAGCAGTCAGCCGGCCGTCCCTGCCGATCCACGGGCTCGAACCGCTGTACCTGCTGCGATCTCTCCGCCGTCAGCCGCCAGCCGGCCGTCCCTGCCAATGAAAAGCCCTTGGGTGCCGAAGGCATCCAAGGGCTTTTCATCGGCAGGGACGGAATTCAGGCCGGCGCGTCGGCTGCCGGCGCGGTCGCGGCGGCGGGCGCCTCGGCATCGGCTGCGGCGGCCTTCTTGGCGAAGCGGGGCGGAGGGTTGCCCTTGATGGTGTAGGGCTCGCCCTCGGGCAGCACCTGGGCGTTCTTCAGCGCGACCTTGAGCAGCGCGGTGATGTCGTCGGCGACGTAGCCGGTCGAGAGCTTGAAGGCCACGCCGACCTTCTTCTCACCGGTCAGCTCGCTGTAGCGGATCCAGATGATGTGCGCACTCTGGGTCAGCTCGAACGGGGTGGTGATCCAGACCTTGTACTGGACCTCGGCGTTCTGGGCGATGAACACGCCGACGTAGTCGCGGTGCGACTCGGTGGTCAAGGTCAGGCCGGTGGAGCGGGCGAGGTGGCTGATCGCGGAACGCACGGCTTCATTGGTGGCCAGGCCGCGCTCCTGCTGGACGAAGGACATCTCGTAGGTGCCGATGGACAGCCGACCCAAGGCCTTGGTGGTCACGGCATTGATGTTCGGGCCGATCACGACTTTGAGTTCGCGTTCGGGAAAATTGGCGTACTTGGGTTTGGTCTCGGTCATGGAAGCACAGGATAGGAGGGGTCGTGATGAGGACAACCCCCGTATTCGCTCGACGAGCACCGCCGTTCATGCACGGATGCGCTTCCGACTATGGGGGAAGTGTATGGATTGCATCGCTTTGCATCGCTGAGGCCGCGCGCACCAGCGTGTAGCCGTGCGTTTGACGCGTGACTTCCCAAGTCAGGCCCGCGGCGCGGGCGAGCCGTGGCAGATCGGCGTCGAGCGCTCGGCGCGGATCCGACAGCAGCGCCAGGCCGCGCGGCGCCAGGCTGCTGGCGAGCGTGGCCAGCAGGCGCGCGAACCAGTCGGGACGATAGAGGATGTCGCCGCCCAGGATGAGGTCGTACGGCGCCCCGGGAAGCGGCTCGCCCCATTCGTGCAGGCAGGTCCGGCAGCGCGTTTCCAGGGCGTTCGCGGCGGCGACCGCCGCGACGAAGTCCAGGGCCAGGGCGCTGGCGTCGGCGAAGGCGACCACGGCCGCGCCCAGCGCGAGCGCGCTGAAACCGTTGTGACCGCGACCGCAGCCGAGGTCGGCGACGCGCAGGCCCTGGCAGGCGACCAGCTCGGCGAGGTCGGCCCCCAGCTTCTGGCCCGCGGGCCAGCCATAGGCCCAGGTCAGGTCGGCGCCGGAGGGCGCCGCCGCGGGATCGGGCGCGCTCGCGGGGATGCGCAGCCAGGAGAGGTGGGGGGTACATCCGGTCGGCACCTGCTCAGAGCTCGGTGACCAGCCGCGCCGCGAGCGCGCTGAACAGGTGCCGGTACGGCACTCCGCTCGCCGCGGCGAGCGCTGCCGCGCACGGGGCGCTGGTCGCGACGCCGTGGCGCGCGCCGCTGTCCTGGATGCCTGCGGCCTCGCGCCTGGTCGCGGCCGCGGTCAAGGCGGGCAAGGTCCAGGCCTTGTCGCCGGCGGCGCCGCAGCAGGCGGCGCCATCCGGGACGATGACGGGGCCGCTGGTGCAACCGGCGCCGGCGGCGCGCAGGGCGGGCTCCCAACCCTGGCGCGTCTCGCTGCAGGTGGGGTGGAGCAGCAGTGCGGCCGCGTCGCGCGTGAGCCGGCCGCGTTCGACCAGGCGCGGGATCAGCACCTCGGCGGCGAACGCGGCGGGGTGGAGCAGGGTCCGCCGCGCCGCGGCCGCCGCGACCTCGTCCTGCGCGCCGGCGGCGTGCAGCGTCTCCGCGAGGTGGCCGGCGCAGGTGCTCGCATCGCTGACGACGATCTGCCCGATCGTCGCGGTCGCGGCGATGGCCGTGAACACCCGCGTCACCGCTGTCCGCGCAGCGGCGGGAAACCCCTTCGAGGAGAAGGCCTGCCCGCAGCACAGCCCGGCGACGTCCTCGGGTACGACCACGCCGATGCCGGCCGCGGCGCACAATCGTGCGAGGTCCGCGGGGACAGGATCGTCGCCGCAGGTGCGCGCCAGGCACGAGGGCAGGTAGACGATGGTCGGAGCCCCGGCCTCCGCCTGCGGCCAGAGCGCGGGCAGCGGCGCCGCCGCCGCTGGCAGGGGCGGCGACTCCAGCCACCGCGCCGCCCCGACCAGGCGGCCGAGGCGCAGCAGC
Source organism: uncultured Planctomycetota bacterium (assembly GCA_963818245.1). Taxonomy (GTDB): domain Bacteria; phylum Planctomycetota; class UBA11346; order UBA11346; family UBA11346; genus BOG-1363. Next base: position 43,225 of record CAWFSD010000013.1, on the reverse strand, counting down.
CCGCGCGCCCCCATCGCCACCAACTCGAGGTGCTGCTCGACCTGGCCCGCGACCAGGCGCGCGAGCCCGCCGTGGCCCGCGGCGCGGCCCGCGCGCACCAGCGCGCCGGTGTCGATGCCGACCGGGCAGGCGCTGGCGCAGGTGCCGTCCGCGGCGCAGGTGTCGAGCACCTGGTGCCGCCAGGTGGCGAGCGACGGCCGCCGCGCCCGCACCGCCGCGCGCGGTCTCGCGCAGGGCGGCGATGCGCTGGCGCGGGCTCAGGGTGAGATCGCGGCTCGGGCAGATCGGCTCGCAGAAGCCGCACTCGACGCAGCGGTCGACCAGCGGATCGACGGCGGGCATGGTCTTGAGGTGGCGGAGGTGCGCCTCGGGATCATCGCTGAGCAGCACGCCCGGGTTGAGCAGGCCGGCGGGATCGAGCAGCGCCTTGATGCGGCGCATCACCGCCACCGCGTCCGCGCCCCACTGGCGCACGACGAAGGGCGCCATGTTGCGCCCGGTGCCGTGCTCGGCCTTGAGCGCGCCGCCGCGCCCCAGCACCAGGTCGACGAGCGCCGCCATGAAGCGGCCGTAGCGCGCGACCTCGTCCGGCAGGGAGAGGTCGGGGGTGAGGGTGAAGTGCAGGTTGCCGTCCTTGGCGTGGCCGAAGATCACCGCTTCGCCGTAGCCGTGCGCGTCGCAGCAGGCGCGCAGGGCGAGCAGGCCCCCGGCCAGGTCCGCGACCGGGAAGGTGACGTCCTCGATGACCACCGCGGTGCCGGCGGCGCGCACCGCGCCCACCGCGGGGAACAGGCCCTTGCGGATGGTCCAGAGCGCGGCCTGGCGGGCCGGGTCCTGGGTGAACTGCGCGGGCGCGGCGAGCGCGCAGTCGAGCAGCACCGGGCCGGCGGCGGCGACGCGCAGCGCGAGCGCGCCGGCGTCCGCCTCCTGGAACTCCACCAGCAGCGCGGCGGGCGCGCCGGCTGGGCAGCGGGTCGGGCAGGCGCGCGGCGACGCGGCGCAGGGCCACGGCGTCGAGGATCTCGATGGCGGCGGCGCCGGCCGCGGCGAGCGGCGCGACGGCGCGGCAGGCGGCGGCGACGTCCGCGAAGAGCAGCCAGGCGGTGGCGCGGTGGCGCGCCAGCGGCAGGGTGCGGAAGGTCGCCTCGGCGATGAAGGCGAGGGTGCCTTCCGAGCCCACCACCAGCTTCTCGAGGACCTTCACCGGCGTGTCCGCGTCCAGGAAGGCGTTGAGGCTGTAGCCGACGGTGTTCTTGGTGGCGAAGGCGCGCGCGATGCGCTCCGCCAGCGCGCCGTCGCCGCGCACCTGCGCGGCCAGCTCCTGCAAGCCGGCGGCGAGGTGCGGGCGCTCCGCGGCCAAGCGCGCGTCGGCGTCCGGCGCGGCGGTGTCGATGCGCCAACCGTCGGCGAGGATGAGGTCGAGCCCGGCGATGGTGCGGTAGCTGTTCTCGGCCACGCCGCAGCACATGCCCGAGGCGTTGTTGGCGACGATCCCGCCGATCTCGGCCGCCTGGATGCTGGCCGGATCGGGTCCGATGCGCCGGCCGTGCGGCGCCAGCGCGGCGTTGACCCACGCGCCGACCGCGCCCGGCTGGCAGGCCACCAGCGCCGCCGCCGGGGTGCACGCGGATGGCGCGCAGGTGGCGCGAGACCACGATCAGGACGCCATCGCCGACCGCCTGCCCCGAGAGGCTGGTGCCGCCGGCGCGGAAGCACACCGGGGCGCGGTGGCGCGCCGCCACCAGCATGGCCGCGCGCACGTCGTCGGCGTGGCGCGCCAGCACCACCACGCGCGGCACCAGCCGGTAGATGCTGGCGTCGCCCGCCCACTGCAGGCGTTCGGCGAGGTCCCCGCTCGCCACGCCCGGCGCGGTCGCCGCGACCAGGTCGTCGATCAGGCCGTCGCCCGGGGAGCCGCTCATGCGCTCGGCGCGCGCTGCGGCAGCGAACGCCTCCAGGGTCATGCGCGTCACCGGGGTCATGGGCTCCGGACTGGCGAGCGCCGCGGCGATGGAACCAGGGTCCGCCGGCACGGTCCAGCAGGCGTCGTGCTCGGTGAGCTCCAGGCGGGCGATGATGCGCGGCGCGGTCGAGCGTGGTCAGCGCGCGGTAGATCAGCTCCGGCTGGCGCAGGCTGCGGTCCTCGGCCAGGCCGATGGCGCGCAGGTCGCGCAGCACGCTGCGGTCGAGGCCGATCTCCTCCTCCAGCTCGCGGCGCATCTCGTCGAGCAGGTCGGGGGCGCCGCCCGCCCGCGGTTCGAGGGTGCCGCCGAAGGGGTGCGCGCAGCCGGGGTAGAGCGCCACGCGCTGCGAGCGCCGGCCGAAGACCAGGTGGCCGTCGCTGCTCAGCACCGCCGCGCTCGTCCCCACCGGGTTGGCGAGCACGCCGGCGCCGTGCGCGTCGGCCCAGCCGGCGTGGCTGCCGTTGGTGCCGATGAAGGCCTTGTAGCTGGTCGGGCTGAGCAGCAGGTGCAGGCCGTCGGCGGCGACGCGGAACGACTCGAGCCGGCACATCGGCCCGTCGAACAGCGAGACCCCCGGGCGCGCGCCGGCGGCGGCCCAGGCCGCGTCGACCGCGGCCCGCTGCGCGGCGTCCAGGTGGTGGCTGCTGACCGTCCAGGTGGCGTGCAGGCGGCCCGCGGGCCAGTCGCCGCGCGCGAGCAGGCGGACGTCGGCCGCGCTCACGCCTGGTCCCGCCAGGCGCGCAGGGCCTGCTCCTGCACCTCTGCGAAGGATCGGCCGAGAGCGGTGGCCGCGGCGCGCACCGCGTCGGCTTCCGGCTTGGCGCGGGAGCCGCCGTCCGGCAGGGTCACGATCTTGAGCGGGATGGCGTGGCCGGCGACGTCGACCGTGGCGGCGCGGCGCGGCAGGACGCGGCGCGCCAGGACCTGCCAGCGCAGGCCGATGGCGGGCGAGCGCGACAGCACCAGGTCGGCGAAGCGCGCCACCGCGTCGGGGGCGCAGAGCACGGTCAGTCCGTGCCCAGGGCGGCCCTTCTTCATCACCAGCGGACGTGAGCCACGCGTCGCGGGCGCCGGCCGCGAGCAGCTCGTCGAGCAGGACCGCGAGCTGCTCTCCGGTGGCGTCATCGAGCGCGCAGCGCAGCTCGGCGACGGTGTCCTGGTCGACGCCGCCGCCGCTTTCGACGACCAGGCTGACGCGCAGCGCGTTGGTCAGGCCGGGGATGGTGCGGTGGCCGGCGCCGTAGCCGACGCGCAGCGTCGTCACCGCCAGGCGCGTGTCGGCGGTCACCCACCCGTCGGCCAGCGCGGTGACCAGGGCGCAGCCAGTGGGCGTGGTCAGCTCGCCGGTGTCGCGGCCGATCACCAGGTGCGGCGCGCCGGTCTGCGCCAGCATCACCGCCACCGCGGGCACCGGCACGGGCATCAGGCCGTGCGCGCAGCGCACCGTGCCGCGACCCGGCTGCACCGGGGTGGCGAGCACGCGGGTGACGCCGAGCTGCTCGAGCAGCAGGCAGCAGCCGACCACGTCGGCGATGGCGTCGAGCGCGCCGACCTCGTGGAACTCGACCTGGTCGGGCGGAACTCCGTGCACCGCGCCCTCGGCCTCGGCCAGGACGCGGAAGACGCGCTGCGCGCGCGCCCGCACCGCGGCCGGCAGGGGGGCGCGCTCGAGAAGCTCGCGGATCCGGTGGTACGGGCGATGCGGGACGTGCGGGACGGGCGCGCCGGCCACCGCCGCCGCGGACGCGAGATCGACGAGCGGCAGGGCGGCGCCGGCTCCTGGCGGTGCGAGAGGGGTGTCCCCATGGTGGTGGTGGTGGTGGTGGTGGCCATCACCGTGGTCATGGCTGTGCCCGTGGTCGCCGTGCGCATGGCCGTGGGCCGGCGCCGTCCCCGTCGACCACGTCGCCTCCTGATCGGCCGCGACGTCGACGCGCAGCGCGCCGATGCCGCTCACCTGCACGCGCGTCGCGGTCAGGCGCAGCGGGCCGACGCCGAGCGCGAGCAGGTCGCGCTCCAGGCGCTGCGCATCGCCGCCCAGCTCGAGCAAGCCGGCGAGCAGCATGTCGCCGGCGATCCCGCTCGGCATCTCGATGAGCAGCGTGGTCATGGGGGCGATGCTCGAAACGGATGCCGGCTGTCCAGTGGCTGATGGCCCATCGCCGCGCATGGCGGGCGCCAGTTCGACCAGGCGGTCGGCGGCGACCTGCGAGATCGCGGATGCCGCATCGAGTGCGAGCTGGCGCTCCCTCCCGGGGATCGCAACGGCTGACGCGGGTTTCCGCGAGCCCGCCGGCCGTCGCCGGGAGGTCGAGCGCCAGCTCGACCAGCTCGACCGGCTACCCCCCGACCACAGCCAGGCGCCCAGACCAGCGTCACCCCTCCGCCGCCGGCCCCTTGGCGGCCCCCGGCAGCCATTTCCCCAGCACCTCCGTCAACGCCTGCAGGCGCACCGGCTTCGCCACGTAGTCGTCCATGCCCGCGGCCAGGCAGGCATCGCGGTCGCCGGCCATGGCGTTGGCCGTCATGGCGATGATCGGCAGGCGCCGGGTGGCGTTCGCGGCCAGTTCGTGCCGGCGCCACTCGCCGGTCGCCTGGTAGCCGTCCATCTCGGGCATCAGGCAGTCCATCAGCACCGCGTCGAAGGGCATGCGGCGCATGATGGTGAGGGCCTCCGCGCCATCGGCGGCGAGTTCGACGCGCAGGCCGAGCTTGCCGAGCAGCGCGGCGGCGAGGCGCTGGTTGACGCGGTTGTCCTCCACCACCAGCACGCGGCCCGTGAAGGCCGACGCCACGGTGATCTGCGCGGCGAGGGTGGGCCGCGCTCCGCCATCGCCGCTGCAGGTCAGCAGGGCGGCCTGCAGCGGGGCGGCGCGCACCGGCTTGTCGAGGCGCGCCGCGACGCCGGCGGCGCGCAACTCCTCCGACGCCGGGCCGGGCACGCTGGTGAGCAGCACCACCCCGCCGGGGCGCCGGGCCGGGTCCGCGGCCAGCGCGCGCGCCAGGTCGAGGCCCGCGCCGCTGCCGACCGCCTGGTCGATCACCACCAGGCGGAAGGGCCGGCCGTCCTCGTGGGCCGCGCCGAACGCCTCCTGCGCCGCAGCGGCCATCCGCGACGTGCTGCACGGCGAGTCCCCAGCCGCGCAACTGGGCGACCAGGCTGGCGCGCGCCTGCGGGTGGGCGCACACCGCCAGGGTGCGCCGGCCCGCGAGCCGCGCGCGGCCCTCGTCCGCCGGGCCGGCGGTCCCGGTCGCCGGGGCTCCGTGCACGGTGAAGCGGAAGGTGCTGCCCTCGCCCGGGGTGCTCGCCACGGCGATCGAGCCGCCCATCAGCTCGACCAGGCGTCGGCAGATCGCCAGGCCCAGGCCGGTGCCGCCGAAGCGGCGGGTGGTGGAGCTGTCGGCCTGCACGAAGCGGGTGAAGAGCCGGCCCTGGACCTCGGGCGCGATGCCCATGCCGGTGTCGCGGACCAGGCACACCAGGCGCGGGCCGGACCCGCCCGACTCGCAGGCCAGGGTCACGGCGATCTCGCCGCTGGCGGTGAACTTGACCGCGTTGCTGAGCAGGTTGACCAGCACCTGGCGCAGGCGGCCGGGATCGCCGTGGACCAGCCCGGGCACGCCGGGGTCGACGTGCACGACCACCTCCAGGCCCTTGGCGTGGGCCTTCTCGGCGAGCAGCGCCGCGGCGTCCTCGACGACGTGGCGCGGGTCGTACGGGGATGCGCTCGATCTCCAGCCGGCCGGCCTCGATCTTCGAGAAGTCGAGGATGTCGTTGATGATGGTCAGCAGGGCCTCGCCGCTGCTGCGCACGGTTTCGGCGTGGCCGCGCTGGATTTCACTGAGGGGGGTGTCGAGCAGCAGCCCGGTCATGCCGATGATGCCGTTCATCGGCGTGCGGATCTCGTGGCTCATCATCGCCAGGAAGTCGCTCTTGGCGCGGTTGGCGGCCTCGGCGGCGTCCTTGGCGGCGATCAGCGCGCGGCGCGCCTCGGTGGCCTCGGTGATGTCCACCACCGTGCCGAGGTGCCCGGTGACGGCCCCGCTGCCGCCCTGGGCGATGGCGATGGTCGCGCAGGTCACGTGCGCCTCCGCGCCATCGGGGCGCCGGTAGCGGTACTCGGCGTGGAAGGCCTCGCCGCGCGCGGTGGCCGCCGCCCAGGCCGCGGTGACGCGCGCGCGGTCGTCGGGGTGGATCGCCATGAGCCAGCCGTCGTCCATCGCGGCCGCCAGGTTGAGTCCGGCCATCTCGCTCCAGCGGCGGTTGACGAACAGGCAGCGGCCCGCCGCGTCGGCCTGGAAGATGCCGACCGGCGCGAAGGTCGCGAGCAGGCGGAAGCGGTCCTCGCTCTCCGCGCGCGCCGCCTGCAGCCAGGCGCGCGCGCTGTCGTCGCGGGTGTAGCAGCGGATGTGCGGCGCCTCGCCCGGCGCGTCGATGAGCTGCGCGTCGATCACCACCGGGCGCAGGGCGCCGTCGGCGGCGCGCAGGCGCGCGCGGAAGCCGCGCACGTGCTCGCCGGCGCGCAGGCGCGCCAGCAGGTCGGCGACCTGGACCGGGTCCTCGTGGTAGTCGTCCAGGTGGCGGCCGAGGTGCCCGTCGGCGCCGACGCCGAGGTAGGCGAGCTCGGCCTGGTTGGCGCGCAGCACGCGGCCCTCGGGGCTGAGCAGGCACAGCAGCGCGGTGGTGCGGGTGAGGAAGCGCGACGAGGTGCCCACCGCGCCCGCGTCGGCCGCCGGTCCGTGTCCTGGTGGCGCGCCTGCTCGTCGATGACCAGGCGCGACAGGCTGCGCAGCTGGCGGCGCAGCTCGAGCTGGGCGACCACCTGGCGGCCGAGCACGCGCAGGGCGTCGAGCTGCTCCTCGTCCAGGGCGCGCACGCTGCGGTCGGCCACGCACAGCGTGCCCAGGGCGTGGCCCTCGCCGGTGACCAGCGGCACGCCCGCGTAGAAGCGGATGCCTGGGATGGCGGTGACGCCCGGATTGTCGGCGAAGCGCGCGTCCCGCGTCGCATCGGGGACGTGCAGGACCTCGCCTGGCCGGAGGATGGCGTGGGCGCAGAAGGCGACGTCGCGCGGGGTCTCGCTGATGTCCAGGCCGAGGCGCGCCTTGAACCACTGGCGCTCGGCGTCGACCAGGCTCACCAGGGCGAGCGGCGCCTTGCAGATGCGCGAGGCCAGCCGCACCAGGTCGTCGAATCCCGGCTCGGCCGGGGTGTCGAGCACGCTCATAGGAACGCAGCGCCGCGAGCCGGGCGGGTTCGTCGGCGGGAAGGGCGGCGGCGGGCATGCATGGCGAGTCTACATCAGGGATTGGAAGGCGGCAAAAGCGGTGCCTCCACACCCTGCCGGGGCCGCAGGGCGGCCACGCCATAGGCCAGCCCGGTCGCGTAGACCACCAGCACCGTGACCACCGTCAGCCAGGCCACCGCGACCTCCAGGCCGCGGATGGTCTGGGGCCCACCGCGGCGGTGGGCGCGCAGGTGCAGGTGGATCAGCCCGCAGGCCCACCCCATCGGCACGGCGAAACCGGCGGCCAGCGCCGCGGCCAGCGGCACCGTCCAGCTCCACACCCGGCTGGGGTGGGCGGTCCACGGGCCGAGCCCCAGGAGGCCGAGCAGGTCGCAACCGGCGATCGCCACCAGGCCGGCGGTCGCGCCGATCGCCCAGGCCATGCGCATCGCCACGCGCCAGCCACCCGCCGCGCGCCAGGACCGGCGCAGCAGCGCCAGGCAGAGCAGCGGCGGGACCAGCCAGAGCAGCAGCGTGGCCAGCGGGACCATGCCAGGATGGTAGCGGCGCATGCGCCCCAGTCATGGCGGGGCATGCACCGGGCGGGCGGCTGTACCGCCCGCCCGCCTGGGCCTTGCGCCCGGGGTGGGGGCGGTGAAGTCCCTGGGCCGCCTGTGGGTTCCGGCAACGCCGGCGCCAGAGCGGGTACAAGCTCCACCGGAGATCCGCCATGCCCCGCACAGCCCGCGCCGTCCTCTTCGCGCTGCTCGGCCTGGCCGCCGGCGCCCCGGCCGCCAGCGCGGCGGTGGAGCTGCCGTCCTTCTTCAGCGAGCACATGGTGCTGCAGCGCGACCTGCCGATCCCGGTGTGGGGCCGGGCGGCGCCCGGCGAGAAGGTCACCGTCAAGCTGGGGACGCAGGCCGCGGTGACCGCGACGACGGCGGCCGATGGCACGTGGAAGGTCAAGCTGCCCGCCAGCGCCGGCGGCGGACCCTTCACCCTGGTGGTCAAGGGCGGCAACGAACTGCGCATCGCGGACGTGCTGGTCGGCGAGGTGTGGCTGTGCTCCGGCCAATCGAACATGGAGTTCACCGTCGACGGCGTGAACGACGCCGCGAAGGAGAAGGCCGAGGCCACCGACGGCGCGATCCGCCAGCTCTACGTGCCGCGCGTCCCGGAAGCGCAGCCCACGGCGAAGATGGACGCGCGCTGGACGGTCTGCTCGCCCGCGACCGCCGGCGGCTTCACCGCGTGCGGCTACTTCATGGCCCGCCAGCTGCGCAAGGAGCTGGGCGTGCCCATCGGCCTGATCAACACCGCGTGGGGCGGCACGCGCATCGAGCCGTGGACGCCCGCGGCCGCCTTCGCCGAACTGCCGGCGCTGAAGGACATCGCCGACCAGGTGCGCGCCACCGACCCGAAGACGCCCGCCTACCAGCAGGTCATGGCGGCGCACCTCGCCAAGGTCGAGGCCTGGACCAAGGAGGCGCGCGCCGCGCTGGCCGCGGGTGGCGCCGCGCCCGCGCCCCCGGCGCTGCCCGCCGAGCTCGAGCCGCTGACGGCGCGCAAGGACCCGCAGCAGCAGCCGACCACGCTGTACAACGGCATGATCCACGCCCTGGTCGGCTACGGCCTGCGCGGCGCGATCTGGTACCAGGGCGAGTCGAACCACTACGAGGGCGCGCTCTACACCGAGAAGATGAAGGCGCTGATCTACGGCTGGCGCGCGGTCTGGGGCATCGGCGACTTCCCCTTCAATTTCGTTCAGATCGCGCCCTACGAGTACGGTGGCGAGGACCCCAACATCATGCCGCGCTTCTGGCTCGCGCAGACCGCCGCGCTGGCCATCCCCAACACCGGCATGGTCGTCACCACCGACATCGGCAACGTCAACGACATCCACCCCAAGAACAAGCAGGAGGTCGGCCGCCGCCTGGCCCTGCTGGCGCTCGACCACACCTACGGGAAGGCGGGGGTGGTCAGCTCCGGGCCGGTGTTCGGGTCGCTCGCCGTCGAGAAGGGGACCTTGCGGGTGGTCTTCGACCACGCCGAGGGCCTGGCCACGCGCGACGGCAAGGCGCCGGACTGGTTCGAGATTCTGCGGCGAAGACAGCGATTTCGTGCCCGCCACCGCGGTGATCGAGGGGCGCAGCGTGGTGCTGAGCGCGCCGCAGGTGGCGAACCCCACCGCGGTGCGCTTCGCCTGGCACCGCCACGCCGAACCGAACCTGATGAACGGCGCGGGCCTGCCGGCCAACGTCTTCTCATCCGGCGGCGTGGCCTACGCCGATCCGCTGGCGAAGATCGCCGACGCCAAGGGCTACGTCCCGGCCTACGCCCTCGACCTGGCGAAGCTCGGCGGGACCATCGCCTACGATCTCGACGCCCACGCCACCGCTGGCGCCTTCTCGCGCGTCGCCTACCTCCTGGAGCTGCAGCGCGAGGGCCGCAGCGTGCAGTACGCCTGGGCGGCGATGGACGCCTTCACCACCGACGCGGCGAAGATCGCCGTCCCGACGGTCGCCTCCGACGCCATGTTCCAGCAGGCGGTGGCCAACCTGACCGTGGTGAGCAACGTCCCGGGCGTCGCCAACGGCAGCTTCGCGACCGGCGGCAACATCGAGTTCTGGCCGAACAACTACGCCCAGCCCAACACCGCCGGCGTGCCCGGCGCCTCCGACGCGCTCTACGACTTCGGCGACCAGCCGAGCGAACCGAAGGACGGCTACGGCTGCATGCAGGTGCACAACAGCGCCGCCAAGCAGACGGTGTTCGCCATCAACAACTGGAAAGCCGGCGGCGCCGCCGACCTCGGGATGGGCAACAACCCCGCCACCGGGGAGCGCGCCAACCCTGATTGGACCTTCGCCGCGAACGGCGGCGGCTTCGTGCTGAAGAAGCTGCGCGTCTTCGTGCTGCCGAAGAAGTGAGTCGCCCGCCGGGGCGCGGGCCGCCACTGGGCGCTGGAGCCGCCGGACCCGCGCCGTAAGGTTGGGGGCATGCCCGTCCTCCGCTCGACCATCCTGCGCCTGGAACGTGAGATCAACCAGGAGAACGCCCGTTCCCTGGCGGCCCTGCACCACGCCTACGAGCAGCTCTCGGCCGCGCTGCTGGCGGCGGCGCGCGAGCGCGGCTACCTGGGCAGCGATCCCTTCGGCGGGCTCGGCCACCTGCTGACCCCGGCGCCGCTCGCCAACCGCATCGGCGAGGAGGCGGTGCAGCTGTGGAAGACCTTCTTCGCCAACTTCCGCCCGGATGAAGCCGCCTTCGAGGCCGCGCGCTTCCAGGAGAAGGCCGGCCTGCTGGACGGCCACGTCGCCGACCTCGCGCCGGGCGAGCGCCCGGACCCGTCGCTGACGCTCGAGATCCTCGAGACGCTCAGCGGCCTGTGGGAGGAGCGCCACCAGGCGATCAACGAGCGCCTCGACGCGCTGATCGGCGAGCTCTCCACCCACCAGGCCCAGCTCGGTTCGGTGCAGCTCGCCACCGCCCACCAGAGCGACGAGCTCTCGCGCATCGCGCAGGTGGTCGGCGCCGCCCTCGCCGAGATCAAGGAGCAGCCGCCCGCCGAGGAGCCGCTCGGCCAGCAGGTCGGCCGCCTGGTCGGCCGCTACCGCAGCCGACCTGGCCGCCAGCCGCCGCCACGCGCAGGGCATGATCGCGGCGGTGCGCCGCCTGCTCGACGCGCTCAAGGCGGTGGCGACGCGCAGCGAGATGCCGCCGCTGCCGCCCGAGGCCGAGGCGGTGTTCACCGAGGTGCGCAAGCTCGACGACGCGCGGCGCGAGCTGGAGGTGACGGTGCGCGAGCTGCGCGGCCAGGTCGCCAAGCTCGAGTCCGAGCGCGTCGAACTGATGGAGGAGGTCGCCGCGCGCGACCGCCGCATCACCCGCTACGAGGCCGGCGACGACCACCAGCTCGACGAGCGCCTGCGCCTCTACCGCCAGGCCTTCGCCGCCTGGGAGCAGGGCGCCGACCCGAAGGCCGCGCTCGAGCAGGTGCGCAAGCTGGAGCGCGTGGTCAGCCTGCCCGCCGCCGACGAGCAGCAGGCGGTGCGCGCCCTCGACCGCCACCTCGCCGAGCTCGCCAAGTGCCTCGAGGACCTGCGCGGCCTGGTGCCGCTGGCCGACGACCCCAAGCGCTTCCGCCCGCGCTTCTTCGGCTCGAAGTACGACTTCAAGGCGCTCAAGGGCCAGGTCGCGGCGCTGCGCGACGCGTCCCGCGACCTCAACGAGTACCTCGACCGCGCGCGCTGGGCGGTCGGGCTGTCGGTGCTCGCCAAGCAGGTGCCCAAGCTGCGCGCGGTGTTCAAGGAGATGGTCTCGCTGGTCGCGCACTGGCGCGAGAAGCTCGGCGACCCGCCGCCGGTCTCGATCACCATCAGCATGGACGGCGGCAGCGGCATCCTCGCCCTGCCCGCGATCCTGGCCAGCGACCTCGAGTCGGTGCTGCGCAAGAAGGCCAAGGCCGGCCCCGCCGCCGCGAGCCTGGCGCCGGTGCTGGGCGAGTGCGTGGCGCTCTACCACCGCACCGTCGAGCAGGCGCGCGGCGAGCCCATCCCGCGCGTCGAGGTGCCCAAGCGCGAGGGCGCCATCCAGGCGGTGACGCGCCTGGGAGCCGAGCTCTCGGCGCTGGCGGCGATCTGCGAGACCTCGTTCGGCGAGGCGGTGGCGAACGAGTTCGTGCTCGGCGACGCGGACAACGCGCTGCTCGCCGACGACCACCTGCTGCGCCACGCCCTGCACAACCTCGACGGCGCCTGCGCCGAGCTCGCCGCGCTGCCCAACGCGCCGCCCCTGGTCGCGCTGCCGCTGCCCGGCCGCGGCAAGGACTTCGACAAGTTCCTGGCCTGCGGGCGGCAGCGGGCGGAGTGGCTGGAGGAGGTCGCGCTGTACCGGGTGGTGGCGACCTGAGGTCCGGCTATGTCGGGAACGGGAAGGGGTCGAGACGCGCTTGTCGCGTGGAGCTGAGACCCTAGACCCTAGACCCAGCCCTAGACCCGTAGATCAGGTGCACCACGTGACACCGCGTTCTTCGGGGAACCTGGCCCAGGGTGTCTGCGGACTTGGTCGACTCCGAGCTCACGGAAATTTGCCGAAAGCAGTTCCTAGGGTCTAGGGTCTACGTCCCGGCCTAGGGTCTTCGGGCGCGGAGCGCCCTTGGCCCCGCCGCTCCGCCCCTTACTCTCCCCGCGCGAGGTCTGCCCATGAACGGTGCCAAGTGGTCGCTGCTGGTCCTCACCGCCCTGCTCCTGGCCTACATGGCGATCGACCGCTGGCGGCAGCCGCAGCAGCTCGAGAAGGTCAGCGAGAGCATCGACCGCCTGAACCGCGCGCTGGAGGACCTCGAGCGCACGCAGAAGGAGCTGGCGGAGCAGATGGCGCGCAGGCCGGCGGTGGTGCCTGGCCCGGTACCGGCGCCGACCTCCGGTCCCACGGAGGGTCCGACCACCGGCGCGCCACCGCACGGCCGCGGCCGCCCGCCGGCAAGGACCGCGACGGGAACCCCAAGCTGGGCGTGAACTTCCTGCTGCCCTACGACCGCTCGTTCTACCACCCGGAGTGGCAGGGGGGGACGCTCAAGGTCTTCGACGAGACCCCGCGGCGCCTCAACCCGCTCACCGACAATTCGGCGATCACCGCGTCGGTGCACAGCACCGTCAATGATTCGCTCTGCGACCGCACCGCCGCGACCCCGGACCAGTGGAGCGAGCTGCTCGCCACCGCGGTGGTGATCGGCGACGACTACAAGACCTACACCTTCACCCTGCGCAAGGGCGTCATGTGGCAGCGGCCGCAGATCGCCAGCCAGCCGCAGTTCGCGTGGCTGGACAAGGACGTCGAACTCACCGCCGAGGACTTCAAGTTCTACCTCGAGATGGTCATGGACCCGGCCGTCGACTGCCCGTCGATGCGCAACTACTTCGAGGACTTCGACCACGCCGAGGTGCCCGACCCCTACACCCTGCGCCTGGTGTGGAAGAAGAAGACCTTCGTCAGCCTCGCCTTCAGCATGGGCCTGAGCCCGCTGCCGCGCCACATCTACGGCTGCGACGAGCACGGCCAGCCGATCGCGAAGGAGAAGCGCGGCGTGACCTTCAACCAGCACTGGTTCGACGAGCGCAAGGGGGTGGTCGGGGTGGGCGCGTACATCCTCGACGACTACGTACCCGACAAGGTCATGCGCTTCCGCCGCAACCCCGGCTACTGGGGCGCGCCGCTGCACTTCGACGCCATCGAGTGGAACCTCGAGATCAAGAAGCCCGACGCCCAGCTGATCGCCTTCAAGAACGGCCAGGTATCGGTCGCCGGCCTGCGGCCGCTGCAGTACAAGTCCGAGATCATCGACCACAAGGAGCCCCGCTTCGCCGCCGTCGACGCGGCCAACCCCAAGGCGGGGCGCAGCGGCGAGCTCGGCTGGGAGCGCTTCAAGGCCTTCAGCTTCTCGTACCTGGGCTGGAACATGCGCCGCCCGCTGTTCAAGGACAAGCGCGTCCGCCAGGCGATGACCTGCGCCTTCCCCAAGCAGCGCATCATCGACGAGATCTTCTTCGGCCTGGGCCAGCCGATCAATTCGGACGTCCACCCGGACAGCATCTACTGCAACAAGGACCTCAAGCCCTTCGCCTTCGACGTCGAGCGCGCCAAGGCGCTGCTCGCGGAAGCCGGCTGGAAGGACAGCGACGGCGACGGCGTCCTCGACCAGGTGATCGACGGGCACAAGCAGGATTTCCGCTTCGACGTCAAGTACATGAGCAACTCCGCCGAGTGGGACTCGGCGCTGCTGATCTACAAGAACGTGCTGCGCGGCATCGGCGTGGAGATGAACCCGCGCCCCTTCGAGTGGAAGGAGCTGATGCGCGTCTACGAGGACAAGGACTTCGACTCGGTGGTCGGGGCCTGGACCCTCGACTGGGACATCGACTACTTCCAGCTCTGGCACTCGTCGCAGGCCGAGGTGCAGGGCGGCAGCAACCACTGCGGGCTGGTCAACAAGCGCGTCGACGAGCTCGCGGTCAAGCTGCGCGAGACCTTCGACACCGCCGAGCGCATCGCCATCGTCAAGGAGCTGCAGGCCATCCTCAACGAGGAGCAGCCCTACACCTTCTTCCGCAGCGGCGAGGGCATCATCGTGTGGCAGAACGGCGGCGGGCCGGGCCAGCGCCTGGAGGGGGTCACCTACGGCTTCGACCACCTCCACCCGCTGCGCAGCCGCGACCGCAACTTCTGGCATTTCAGCCGCTGACAGCCGCGCGCCGTGTACGCCTACATCGTCCGCCGCCTGCTGCTGATGGTCCCGACCTTCATCGGGATCCTGGTGATCAACTTCGCGGTGCTGCGCCTGCAGGGCCCGACGCTGGTCGAGCAGATGCAGGCGGGCGGCGGCGGACCCAAGGGCGGCGAGGGCATCGGCGGCGAGCGCAAGGCGCAGGGCGCGGCCAAGGACGTCGAGAACTACATCGACCGCTTCCGCCGCTCGGGGCTCGACCTCGACGCGCTGATCACCTTCCGCGGCTTCGCCGGCAAGGACGCGGCGCTGGCCCGCCTGCGCGCGAGCGCCGGCGATGGTCCGCACCGCGCCGAGCCGAGCGTGCGCAACCGCATCGAGAAGGGCCTGTGGCTCGACGGCCCACCAGCGGTGGAGCCCCTGGTCGCCGTGCTCGCCGACGACGCGTGCAGCGCCGTCCACGCGCCCGCCGCCCTCGCCCTGACCTACTGCGCCTACCTCAGCATCGAGCGCCGTGAGCTGCAGGACCTGTCGCCCGCGCGCCTGGGCGAGATCCAGGCGCGCAACGAGCGCCTGCGCAACGACCGCATCGCCTTCACCAACGGCAGCGATGGCTTCCGCACGGTCGACGACCGGGCCGCGGCCAAGCGCGCGGACCTGCTCGCGCTGTTCGCCGAGCCGCGCACGCGCGCCGAGTTCGCGGCGGCGCGCGCGCACCCGTGGCGCGACCTGCTGCTGCGCACCGGCTTCACCGACTTCGTGGCCAAGCTGTTCACCGGGAACCTCTATTCCGAGTCGCGCAAGGAGTACGTCTTCAGCGTGCTCGCCGACCGCTGGTACATCACGTTCTGGCTCAACCTCCTGTCGATCGTCATCGCCTGGGCGGGCTCGGTCGCGCTGGGCATCCGTTCGGCCCGGCGCAGCGGCAGCCTGGAGGACACCGTGACGACCAGCGGGCTGTTCCTGGCCTGGTCGCTGCCATCGATGTTCCTGGGCACCCTGCTGCTCTTCCACCTGTGCACCGACAGCAGCGGCGGCAAGGCGTGGTTCCCCAACCGCGGTCTGTCCAGCGAGGACTCGCTGTGGATGCCCACCGGGCGGTACCTCCTCGACCTGCTCTGGCACGCCTTCCTGCCGCTGGTGGTGCTCAGCTACAACAGCTTCACCGCCCTCTCGCGCTACATGCGCGCCAACCTCCTCGAGCAGCTCGACGCCGACTACGTGCGCAGCGCCCGCGCCAAGGGCGCGAGCGACGACGCGGTGGTCTACCGCCACGCCCTGCCCAACAGCCTGATCACCATGATCACGCTCGGCGGCGGCCTGCTCGCCGACCTGTTCAGCGGCGCGCTGATCGTCGAGCTGATCTTCAGCATCCCCGGCCTGGGCTGGCTGCTGCTCGACGCCGCCATCCAGCAGGACGCGCCGCTGCTGATGGGTTCGACGGTGATCACGGTGTCGCTGCTCCTGGTCGGCCTGCTGGTCTCCGACCTGCTCTACGCGGTCGCGGACCCGCGCGTGCGGAGCCGTTATGCCTGACCAGGACGGCTCGCCGGCCCAGCTCGCGTGGTCCCGCTTCGTCGCCCGGCCCAGCTCGCGCTGGGGGCTGGGCGTGATGGCGCTGATCGCCCTGATGGGCATCTACGCGCCCTTCCTCTCCAACGAGGTCGCGCTGGTGTGGTGGGACGGCGATGGCCTGCGCTCCCCCCTGATCGCCGACCTCTTCAACCGCCGCAGCTACGCGAAGGTCTACGACCTGTTCTTCAACGTCGCGGCGCTGCTGCTGCCGTTCGCGCTGGTGGCGCAGTGGCTGCTGCGCCACCGCTTGCCGACGCGCCGGCGGGTCGCCCTGGTCATCGCCATCCCCGTGGCCGGTTGGCTGCTGAGCATGGTCCCACGTGCTGCCCGGGCCGAACGGTGCCCAAGCCCTGTGGAGCAAGCGCGCCTTCAGCAGCGCCGCGATCCAGGAGTGGCGCGCGCGTCCGGAGCCCACCCGCCCCTTCGCGGTCTTCGCACCGGTCAAGCACCGCTTCGACGCCACCTACCCCGGCGCCATCCTGCAGGCGCCGGGCACCATCAACCCGGCGACCGGCGGCCGCTACTGGCTCGGCACCGACGCCGGTGGCCACGACGTCCTCACCCACCTGTTCTTCGGCGCGCGCATCAGCCTCACCGTCGGCCTGTTCGCGACCGGGGTGTCGTTCATCATCGGCCTGCTCATCGGCGCCGCGAGCGGCTACTTCGGCGGCTGGGTCGACCTCGTCCTGCAGCGCATCACCGAGATCATGATGTGCTTCCCGACCTTCATCCTCATCCTGACCGTGGTGGCGATGCTCGACCGCGACATCTTCAAGATCATGCTGGTCATCGGCCTCACGGGCTGGGCCGGCACCGCGCGCCTGGTGCGCGGCGAGTTCATGGTGCACGCGGTGCGCGACTACGTGACCGCCGTCGAGGCCCTCGGCCTGCCGCGCTGGCGCATCATGTTCCGCCACATCCTGCCGAACGCGATGGCGCCGCTGCTGATCTCGCTGACCTTCGGCATCGCCGGCTCGGTCGGCGCGGAGAGCGCGCTGTCGTTCGTCGGCCTCGGCGACCCCACCGCGCCGAGCTGGGGCGTGCTCCTCGAGCAGGGCCGCGAGAACATCCGCTACCCGTGGCTGATCTACACGCCGGGTCTGGCGATCTTCGCCATCGTCATGACGCTGAACCTGCTCGGCAACAACCTGCGCGAAGCCATCGACCCGAAGCAGCGGCAGTGATGGGAACCCCATGAGCGCAGCGCCCCTCCTCCAGTTCGACGACCTGCACGTGACCTTCAAACTGCGCGACCGCAGCGTTGAAGCCGTCAAGGGCGTCAGTTTCTCGGTGGAGCCGGGGGAGGTCGTCGCGCTCGTCGCGCTGCGCGACCGCCGGGTCGAAGCGGTGAGAGGGGTGAGCTTCTCGGTCAGCCCCGGGGAGGTCGTCGCCCTGGTGGGCGAGTCGGGCTCCGGCAAGTCGGTGTCCGTCGATGTCGGTCCTGCGCCTGCTGCAGGAGCCGCCCGCGACCTACCCGCGCGGCCGCATCCTGTGGCAGGGGGAGGACATCCTGCGCATGGACGCGCCGCGCCTGCGCCGGCTGCGCGGAGGCGAGGCCGGGCATGATCTTCCAGGAGCCGATGACCGCGCTCAACCCGACCTGGACCTGCGGCGACCAGGTCGATGAGGCGCTCGCCCTGCACACCGGGCTCGATGCGGCGGCGCGGCGCGCGCGCACGCGTCGAGCTGTTCCGCCAGGTCGGCATCCCGCAGCCGGAGACGCGCGCCGACCAGTACCCGCACGAGCTGTCCGGCGGCATGCGCCAGCGCGTCTGCATCAGCATGGCGCTGGCCTGCCGGCCCGCAGCTGCTGATCGCCGACGAGCCGACCACCGCGCTGGACGTCACCATCCAGGCGCAGATCCTCGAGCTGATCAAGCGCCTGCAGCGCGAGCAGGGCCTGGCCGTGCTGTTCATCACCCACGACCTGGGCGTGGTCGCCGAACTCGCGGACCGCGTGGTGCTGATGCGCCACGGCGCGATCGTCGAGCAGGGGCCGGTGGCGGAGATCTTCACCAATCCCGCAGCACCCGTACACCAAGGGCCTGCTCGCGTGCCGGCCGCGGTTGGGGGTGCGGCGGGAGCGCTTGCCGACGGTCGACGACTTCATGGCCGGGGCCGGCGCCTGACGGGCGGGACGGTCATCGTCTCCCAGGCATGGGGGTCGAGCTGGCGCTCGACCCTCCCGTGGTGATCAGGACCGGGTCCCATCCGCGACCCCGCACCGCTACCCCGGAGGGTCGGGCTGGCCCGTTCTTCGAATCGGTCGATGGCGCGCGAACAGGAGCCTGGCATCGGCGCGCGCCGTGGCATACGGGTCTTTATCGGAAGAATCGGTGGTCGACGGACGTTGGAGGCTGTCAGAGGGCAGCGCCAGCTCGACCACGCACCGACCTCGACCACGATCGGCGAGCTGGCGCTCGGCCCTCCCGGCGTCCCGGCTGCGGTCGCACTGCTCCATCCCCCGGGCCGGTAACGGTTTCGTCACCTCCTGACCCCGCCATTGCCCCCATCCCGGAGACCGGCTAAGAAACCGCGTCCCGGTGCGTAGGAGTGGCTGTGAGTCCAGGTGATGCCGAACCATCGGATCGTCGACTGCTCGAACGCTACTGCCGTCATGGCGACGTCGGGGCGTTCGGCAGCCTGCTCGATCGGCACCAGGGGGACCTGCTGCGCTTCGCGCACTCCCTGCTGGGGGACGCGCACGCCGCCCAGGACGCCGTCCAGGAGGCCTTCTGCCGGCTGTGCCGCGAGGCGCACCGGCTGGGGCGGGGGGGCGCCTCCCAGGACTCGCTCGGAGGCTGGCTGTGCACGGTCGTGCGCAACGCCTGCATCGATGTCCTGCGCCGCCGGAGCCACGCGCCCATGACCACCATCGCCGAGCACCAGGAAGGCCCCGGCGCGACTCCCGGCGCCGCCGTCGCCGACAGCGACGCGGGCGAGTCGCTGTGGCGCGCGGTCGCCACCCTGCCGCCGCTCGAGCGCGCGGCGGTGGTGCTGCGCTACCGCGACGGGCTCAGCTACCAGGACATCGCCCAGCGCCTGGGCAAGACCGCGACGCACATCGGCGTGCTGCTCCACCAGGGACTCGGACGGCTGCGCCAGAGCGAACGCCTGCGCGCGGGAGTGATGCCATGAACGATGCCCACCACCACCACGCGGCGCCCGCGGACGGCGACGGCGACCTCGGCTACCTGCTCACCTCCTACGCCGATGGCCAGTTCGCGCTCGAAGGCATGGCCTGGGTCGAGGAGCAGCTCGACCGCCGCCCCGAGCTGCGCGCCCGCCTCAAGGAGATCCGCGGCCTGCAGGCGGCGCTGCGCGCGGAATTCGCGCGCTTCCCGGCGCCGACGGAACTCGGCGGGTTCGCGCGCGGGCAGGTGCTGGACGCGGCGCTGCGCGGGCGGCCGTCGACGCGCCGCCACTGGGCGCTGGCGGCGCTGCTGGTGATCGGGGTGAGCGTGTCGGTGATGGCGGTGATGGTGACCATGGGCGAGTCCGCTGCGATGCGGGTGAGCACCCTGGATGTGACCGCAGCCCATTTTCCGCCGGTGGAACCACCGGCACCGGCTGCCTCCACGATCGCCGATGCCAGGGAGGAGGTGCAGGAGCAGCGGGGTGGGGTGAGCGCCGACCCCGTCGCGGACCGGGAGGCTGGGGACGGCGCCCCCGAGGCCAAAGGTGGGGACGTGGCGGGGACGCTCGCCTTCGCGCGAGGACCGGACCAGGTCGAAGGCCGCGAGAAGGACGTCGAGGTCGGACGCCAGGCGGACACGCTGATGAAGCCGGGTGGAGATCGGGATGCGACG
The DNA here is from genome assembly GCA_963818245.1 of uncultured Planctomycetota bacterium. Classification (GTDB taxonomy): domain Bacteria; phylum Planctomycetota; class UBA11346; order UBA11346; family UBA11346; genus BOG-1363. Next base: position 23,423 of record CAWFSD010000013.1, on the reverse strand, counting down.
CTTTCCTCCGTTTTAACCGCGCCGGCCACCCCGGCCGCGGTGGAGCGGCCCAACCCGGACTCGAGGTGGCGGACGGCCGCGCAAGCGGTGGGAAGGGCGCGCAGGCGCGGGTGCGGCTCGGCCTGCGGGTTCCCGCGGGCCGGTGGCCCAGGCGGGCGACCAGCAACAGGGGCGCCTGGCCTCGACCAACCAGCGGACCCGAGCGGCGGTGTCGCCCACGCCAAGGCCGCTGCCGCGCCCGTCGCCGGCGTCGCGGCTGGCGGCGTGCAGGAACGCCTCTCGAGGACATCCGCGTTTCGGTGTCGGCGACTCCAGACCGACGGCAAGGCCGGCGCCCTTGCCGGCGGCAAAGCGAGCCGCCGTGGCGACGCTGCCTCCGCCCAGCGCCGTCCATGGCGTCGCCGCGCGCGGGGGCTGACCGCACCGCCAGCGGAGCCCGGCAACCGGGATGCGCGGATCCTCGGCCTCCAGCAGGTCCCCCGACCGCCGGAGGCGCACCCGCCGTGAGCGGCAGCGTGGTGGCCGCCGCTGAAGGAGCGTCCGCTGGGGGACGGGTGACGGAGATCCACAAGAGCCTGCTTCCGCAGCGCGAACCGCTGGTCCACGACGAGGAGACCTCGCCAGCCGATCCCTTCGGCTTCCTCCAGGGTCCGCCCGCGGTTCCTGGCCGGCAGGCCCCATCCGCGCCCGCGCTGTGGAACGCCGACAAGACCCACATGGCCCAGGTCGCCCGTGCCACCGCCTTCCAGCTCGAGGGCAGGCTCGGCGAGGTCGAGGGGGACTCGGCCAGCACCGCCGCGCAACCCACCCAGCGCGAAGAGGACCGCACCGGGCTGATGACGCCGGACAACGACGCGGCCGCGAAGCCGGCCATCGTCAAGGAGCGTTACCCCAAGGTCTGGAACGACGTCAGCGACACCACATCGCAGACCCCAGCCGGCTGATCCCGCCTCCGACGGCCTCGGAGGCCCGCCCCTGGTCGACAGCGCCGCCGCCCTCGGCCCGTCCGCCACGCCCAGCCAGCGCCTCGCCGCCGGCAACGCCCAGCGCTCCCCCCGCGACCGCGTCGCCGCGCTGCTCGCCACCGCCTCGGTGAACGCCACCGCGCCGCTCGCCACCCTGTTGCGCACCGCCGCCGGCCCCGACGGCGCCCTCGCCGCCAGCCCGGCCCTCGACGAGGTCCTCGCGCTCCCCACGCACCTCGAGACCCACGACCTGCCCAGCGGCCAGGCGCTGCTGCAGCTGGCGCGTGGCGCCGGCCTGCAGGCGCGCGTGCTCGGCGGCGTGCTGACCCTCGACGTGGCGCGCGGCCAGCTCGACCCGACCGACACCCAGGGCCTCGACCGCGCGACCTTCACCAAGGCCTTCGGCACCGTGCCGATGGTCGCCACCGCCGATGACGCGCGCAGCACCTTCGCCCTCGACGCCAACACCGCCTCGTTCGAGCGCGCGCGCGCCCAGCTGCGCGCCGGCCAGCCACCCGACCCGGCGGCCATCCAGGCCGAGCACTTCATCAACGCCATGCCCATGGACTACCCGGCGGCGCAGGGGCCCGAGGCCTTCGCGCTCTACGCCGAGGCCGCGCCCTCGCCCTTCGCCGCTCGGGCCCGCCGATGCCGCGGCGCGCGCGCCGTGGGCCGGCGCGCACCGCGGTGGTGGCGATCGGCGCGGTGGCGCGCCCGGCCGCCCCCGACGAGCGCCGACCGCTGCACCTGACCCTGGCCCTCGACTGCTCCGGCTCGATGGCGCAGCCGGGAGGCCTCGACCGCGTGCGCCTGGGGCTCGAGGAGCTGCTCACCCACCTGCGCCCGGTCGACACCGTGGCGGTGGTGGCGTTCAGCGACCAGGCGCGCGTGGTGCTGCCGGCGACGCCCGGCGGCGATCCCGCGCCGATCGCCCGCGCCCTCGCCGGGCTGACGCCGGGCGGCGCGACCAACGCGGTCGAGGGCCTGGCCCTCGCCTACCAGCTCGCCGCCGAGCACCTCGAACCGGGCAGCGAGAACCGCGTGCTGTTCGCCACCGACGGCGGCACCCTGGCCGGCGCCGACGCGCAGGTGGTGATCGAGCGCGTCGCCGCCTTACAAGAGCCGCGGCATCTCGCTGCTGGTGGTCGGCTGCGGCGGCGGCGCCTACCAGGGCCGCACCCTGCAGCAGCTCGCCGACCGCGCGGGAGGCCAGCACGTCTTCCTCGGCAGCGATGACGAGGCGCGCAGCGCCTTCGCCAGCCGCCTGCTGCCCGAGCGCCTCGCGGTGCTGGCCAAGGACGCCAAGGTGCAGGTCACCTGGAATCCGCAGCGCGTCAGCCACTTCCGCCTGATCGGCTACGAGCAGCGCCGCCTCGCCCACCAGGACTTCCGCAACGACGCGGTCGACGCCGGCGAGATCAGCCACGACACCCAGGTCACCGCGCTCTACGAGGTGCTGCTGGTCGACGGCGCCACCGGCCCGCTCGGCAGCGCCGCGGTGCGCTACTTCGACACCCGCCTGCAGCAGGTGCGCGAGCTGTCCTGCCCGCTCGCCGGCGCGGTGCTGCAGGCCGAGCCCGGCCAGCGCCTGCGCCTGGTCGCCTGCGCCGCCGAGTTCGCCGCGTGGCTGCAGCGCGGCTGGTGGAGCAACGTGCGCCCGACCACGCCGGCGCGCCTGCTCGGCGAACTGGCGCGCTGCCCGCAGCCGCAAGCGCGCGAGCTCGAAGAGCTGGTGCAGCGCGCCGCGGCGCTGCAGCCGCGACCCGGAGCCCGATCGCCGCTGCGCCGGAACCGCAACCAGCGCGGCGGACAGTCTCGATCGCAGCGGCAATCCCAAGCGCCGGTCCAGGACGGCCAACCCGCCGCCGCCGAGCCGCGCCAGGCCCGCCCCAATAGCCATGACCCCACGGGAACACCCCATGCGCCTGCTGCCCCTCGCCGTCCTGCTCGCCGTCCTGTGCGCCGCCGCCAGCGCCGGCCGCCTCCGCCGCGACCGCGCCTGCCGAAGAGCTGCCACCGCTGGTCTACGTGCCGATCAAGGAGGTCCCGCAGCTCGACCCCAAGGGCCAGGGCGTGTTCCTGCCGTACGACAAGTTCATCACGCTGTGGGAGGCGGCCAAGCCCAAGCCGCCGGCGCCGGTGATCGATGCCCCGCCGGTCGCCGCCGTGCTCGCCGGCTTCACCGTCACCGGGCAGACCCACGGCGACGTCGCCGAACTGGTCCTGGACGGCACCGCCACCGCGCTCGCCAAGGGCTGGTCGGCGCTGGCGCTGCCGGGCGGCCTCGCGCTCACCGACTTCACCCCGGACGACCGGCGCGTGGTGCTGCAGCGCAGCGGCGACGCCATGCAGCTGCACCTGCCCGAACCCGGCACCTACCACTTCAGCGCGCACCTGTCCTTCCCGATCAGCCGCGACGCGGGCGGGCGGCGCACCCTGGCGCTGGTCCTGCCGGTCGCCGGCGCGGGCCGCCTCGACCTGCTCATCGCCGACAGCGAGGCGGAGGTCGCCCTCGATCCGGTGGTGGCCGCCACCACCATCCCCGGCAAGGGCGGTACGCGCGTGCAGGCGGTGCTCGGCGGCGCGGCCAACCTGGCGGTGGCGTGGCAGCCGCCGGTGCAGCAGGTCGCCGGCGAAGCGCTGATCCTGGCCGACCACCAGCTGCGCCTGACCGTGGCCGAGCGCAGCCTGCGCTACGACCTCGCCGCGCAGCTCACCATCCTGCGCCGGCCGATCGACACCATCACCGTGGCCCTGCCGCCCGACACCCAGGTGCTGGCGGTGGAGGCGCGCACCCTGCGCACCTGGGAGAAGACCGGCGACAGCGTGGTGCTGCACCTGCACGAACCGGTCGAGGGTCCCTACCCCGTGGCGCTGCGCCTCGAGCGCCTGCTGCCCGCCCTGGCGCCCGGCGCCAGCCGCACCGTCGACGTCGCCTGGCCGCTGGTCGCCGGCGCCGGCCGCAGCACCGGCAGCGTGGCCGTGGTCCAGGCCGAAGGCCTGGCGGTCGCCGTCGAGCGCGCCGAGGGCCTCGCCCAGGTCGATCCCGCCGAGATCGCCGGCGGCCAGGGCGCGGTGTCGGCCTTCCGCTTCCTGGCGCCGCCCGCCGCCAGCGCCATCGCGGTGACGCGCCTGCAGAGCGACCTGCGCGTCGCCGTCCACCAGCTCGTCCGGCTCGGCGTCGAGGAGGACCTCATCGCCGTGGTCCTGCAGCTCGACGTGCGCAAGGCCGGCGTCTTCGCCCTCGCCCTCGACGTCCCCGCCGGCTGGGAGCTCGCCGACCTCAGCGGCCTGAGCGTCGACGACACCCGCCTGGGCAGGCCCGAGGGCGGCGTGCGCCGCCTCGACATCGCGCTGCGCGGCCGGCTGCTCGGTGCGGGCGAAGCGGTGCTGCGCTTCCGCGCGCCGGCCTCGATCCCGCGCGACGCCGCGACCGCGGCCGCGCCGATCGTCCTGCCGCTCCTGCAGCTGCAGGGCGCGCACCAGGTGCGCGGCACCCTCGCCATCGCTGGCCCGCGCAGCTGGGCCCTGGCCAGCGGCGCGCGCAGCGCGCTCGGCGGCGCCGAGGCCGAGCAGGTGCGGCGCGAAGGGCCGCTCGCCACCCTCGCCCACGAACTGAAGGAGGACGAGGACCTGCCGCTCGCCTTCACCGTGCTCGGGCCCGGCGCGGGCGTCACCCTCGCGGCGACGCCGCGCGCGCGCGAGCTCGCGGTGGTGCAGGAGGAGGCCGTCAGCGTCGCCGAGGGCCGCGTGCGCAGCCTGGTCACGCTGCGCGGCGAGGTGCGCTACAGCGCCGCCGCCGCGGTGCACGTGCGCCTGCCCAGCGCGCTCGACGCGCAGGTGGTGTTCGGCGGTGCGCTGCTCGCCGAGCACGTCGCCGGTGCGCGCGAGGGCGGCCTGACCACGTGGGAGCTGCGCTTCCAGGCGCCGGTCCTGGGGCCGTTCACCCTCACCATCGACAGCGCCCAGGAGCTGCCCGCGCTCAGCCGCCGGCACGCCGATCTCCATCACCGTGCCGGCCGCGAGCGTGGTCGAGCCCGGCCTGCGCCTGACGCGCGTGGTCGCGGTCGCGCGCAGCGGCACCATCGAAGTCACCGCCGGCAGCCGACGGCCTCGACAGCCTCGCCGCCGCCGACCTGCCCGCCGGCCTGCAGGGCCAGGGCGTGGTCGCCGGCTTCCAGGGCAGCAAGCCCGGCGCGCTGGCGCTCGAGCTGGTGCGCCACGATCTGGTGGCGATGGCCGACGGCGCGGTCGCGGCCGCGCGCTACACCGCGGTGCTGGGCGACGACCAGGTGCTGCGCGTGCGCGGCGACCTGGTGCTGGCGACGCGCGGGCGGCCGTGGCTGGACCTGCGCCTGCCCGAGGGGGCCGAACTGCTCGAGGTCGCCGTCGACCGCCACCAGGGCCGTCCCAGCCGGCGTCCCGACGGCAGCGTGGTGGTGCCGCTGGGCGACGGCAACGGCCTGCGCAGCCAGCGCGTCGCCTTCGTCTACGAGCAGCGCCTGGGCGACGGGCGCGTCGGCCGCAGCGGCGCCGCGACCATCGCCCTGCCGCACCTCGGGACCGCGCCCCAGGGCGAGAAGGGCGAGAAGGGCGCGCGGCCGCTGCCGGTCGGCCGGGTCGAGTGCGTGCTGTTCGTGCCCGACGGCCTCGTGGCGTACGGTTGGACCGGCGACCTGGAACGGGTGGCCGCCAGCGGCGACGCGTGGTCGCGGCTGCTCGACGGACTCGGCGCCACCGCCGCACCGCGCGCCGCCGGCATCGCCCCGCTGCCGGGTGGCGACGACGGCCTGACCGTGACCCTGCCCATCACCGGTACGTCGCACCAGCTGGTGCGCCTCGGCGATGGCGGCAGCGTGCACCTGCGCTGGATCGACCGCGACCTGCTCGGCCTGCTCGCGCTCGCCGCGGCGCTGGCCGGCGGCGTGCTGGTGTGGCTGGCGCGCCGGCGCAGCGAAGCGGTCGGCGCGCTGGCCATCGCCGCGCTGGTGCTGGCGCTCGCCGCCGCCGGCGCGTGGTTCCCGGTGATCGCCGGCTTCGCCCTGGGCGTGGGCGCGGTGGTGGCGCTGCTGGTCGTGCGCGGCCTGCTGGGCAGGTTCGCCGCCTGGCGCGCGCCGGCGCCCGCGGTCGCACCCGATCCCTGGCTCGAAGCGCCGCGCCGCGCGACGCCGGCGGCACTCCGGGGACGCCGCTCCCGACGTCGGCGAGGATGGCCAGGATGCTCCGCAGGCCCACGAGGACGCGCCACCCTCCACCGGCGACCGGGCGGACGGCGCGCCGGACGACCGGAAGCAGCCATGAGCGGCGCCCCGCACCGCGCTGCGCGCCGTGCCGCCCTCGCGCTGCTCGTCGCGCTGGCCCTCGGCACCGCGCCGGCGCTGCGCGCCGCGGAGCAGCCCACCCAACCGCTGCTGCTGCCGATGGCCGACCTGCTGCGCCAGCTCGACCTGCACCGCGAATGGCAGTTCGTGCCGCTCGCCGACTACCACGCGCTGGTCGAGGCGGCACGGCGGGCCCCAGAGGTCGCCGTCAGCGCGCCGGGCGGCGCCTGGATCGAGCAGGCCACCGTCACCGGCGAGCTGCTGGGCGACCGCGAACTGCGCTGCACGGCCGAACTCACCGTGGCGAGCGTGGCCACGGGCGCCACGCGCTGCCCGCTCTTCGCCACCCCGCCGGCCAGCCTCGGCGCGGCCACCATCGATGGCCAGCCGGCGCTGTACGCGGCCGGCGCGACCCTGGAGCTGGTGGTGCCCGCGCCCGGCCGCCACCACGTGGCGCTCACCTGGGGCGCGCGCCTGGCCGGCGGCGACGAGCGCGCGCACAGCGGCCAGCTCGCGCTGCCGCTCGCCGCGGGCCTGGACGTGCGCCTGCGCGCCGCCACCCCGGGCGGTTTCAGCGGACCCGGCGTGGTCGAAGAGGCCGCGGCGGTCCCATCCTGGCACGTCGCCGGAGGAGGCGACAGCGCGCTCGCCCTCACCTGGCACCCAGGCCGCCTCTCGGGCAGCGACAGCGCGATCTTCGGCATCGAACAGGCCCTGGACGTCGCGATCGCGGACGGCCCCTCGGCATTCGCCTGGACGGCGCGCATGACGGCGCGGCGCGGCACCCTGCCGACCACCCTCGACCTGGTGCTGCCCGCAGGCTGGACGATGGGCAGGCCCGGCCCTGGAGTGCTCGCCGTCTCCGGCGCCGGGACCGCCGCGGACCCGGTGCACCTGACCCTCGATGCGCAGGCGCGCGACGTCTCCTGCCGCGGCTTCCTCGCCGCCGGCGCGGCGATCGGCCTGCCGCAGGTGAAGGACGCGGCCTACCAGGGCGGCGCGGTGACCCTCACCGCCGCCGGCCCGCTCGCCTACACGCTGCCGCCCGGCTGGCGGGCCGTGGCGGCCGCTGCGGACGCCGGCCTGGTGGTGCGCCGCTTCGAACTCGCCGCGCCCGCCGCGGGCATGCGCGTGACGCTGCAGCCCGTGGCCGAGGGCGCGACCGTCGCCAGCAGCGCCAGCGTCGCCATCGGCCCCGATGCGCACAGCGCGCGGCTGACCCAGGCGCTCACCGTCTCCGGCGCCGGCCGGCCGCGCTTCGCGCTGCCGCTCGAGCTTCCCGCCGGCTGGCGGCTCACCGCCTTCTCCGCCGCGCCTCCGGCGACCATCGCCGAACTCGCCGGCAGCGACGATCCCGCCGCCTTGGCGCCGGGCGCCCACCTCACCGTGCTGCTGACCCCGCGGCCCGCGGCGGAGGACGTCACCCTGACCCTGACCCTGAGCGGCGACGCGGCGGCCGTGCCCGTGGGCCTGGCCACGGTCCCCGGCGCGGCGCGCCTCAGCAACCGCCTGGTGGTGCTCGCCGCGCCGGGTCTCGAGGTCGGCATGACCGCCGGCGGCTGGCGGCTGGCCGAGCGCCCGGCGCCCTTCGCCGCCGCGCGCGCCGACCAGGTGCGCGCGGAGTTGTTCTGCACCGGCAACGCGCCCGCACTGGTCCTCGCGGTCGCTCCGCGGCGCCTCGCCGCAACCGCCGAGGCGGTGTGCTACCTGCTGCCGCGCGGCCCCGGGGACACCTGGGCGCGCATCGACCTGCGCCTGCAGGTCCAGGAAGGCGAACTCACGCGCCTGCGCCTCGCCCTGCCCGTCGCCGCCGCCGCCCACCTGCACGTCGAGGACGCGCTGTTCACGGTCAGCGCGCTCGCCGGCGCGGTCCTGCTCGAAGCGCGCGCGCCGTGGCGCGGTGAGCACCTGCTGCGCATCGAAGGTCCGCTCGCGCCCGGCGAGGCGGCGCGGCTGCCGCAGCTCGCCCTGACCGCGGGCGCCGACGGGGTGGAGGGGGTCGCGGTGCCGCTGCGGCAGATCACCGCGGTGCAGTCGCCCACCGACCTCGACCTCGCCATCGCGCCCGGCGGCGCGGCGCTGCCGCTGGACGCCGACGAGCTGCCGGCGTGGAGCCGTCCCATCCCCGGCGCGCAGCTGGCCGGCGCTTGGCGCGTGCCGGCCGGGGCCGCGCCCGGGACCCTGACCCTGGTCCAGCGCGCCCTCGCCGCCATTCCGGTGGGCTTCATCGACCACGCGAGCGTCCGCACCCAGGTCTCGGCCGGCGCCGTCTCGACCTGGCTGCGCCTGCGCCTCGCCGCCCCCGGCCTGACCGAGCTGCCGCTGGGCCTGCCCGACGGCGCGACCCTGCTCGCCGCCACCATCGATGGCCAGGCGACCGCGGTGCGCCGCCACGGGCGCGACCTGGTGCTGCCCCTGCCCGGCCGCACCCAGGTCGTGATCGCCCTGCTGTATGCGCTACCGGCCCCGCCGGAAGCGGATGGCGACCTCGTCCAGCCGCTGCCGCGCCTCGCCGGCCTGCCCATCACCACCTGCAGCTGGCAGGTGGCGGTCGATGACCGCTGGCTGGTCACCCCCATCGCCGCCAGCGACGCGCTGCCGCTGGTCGCGGGCGACGGCGGGACGCCGCCCCGGCCGTGGTTCCGCACCTGGCGGACGCCGTGGGTGCGCAGCGACGTGCCGCCCCCACCCGGACCCGGGCAGGACGCCGGCGAGGATGCGCGCCGGCTCACCCCCGCAGAGGCCGCGCCGGCCGCGCCGGGCGAACCCACGCTCATCCTCGCCGGGCAGATGCTCGCGGGCGAGCGCAGCGGCGATGGCGCCGTGCTGCGCCTGCACCTCGTCGAGCTCGCGCGCCTGCGCACCGCGGACCGCACCGGCTGGGCGCTGGCCGCCATGTGCGGCGTGGCGCTGGCCGTCGCGGGTTGGCGCCAGCGCCTGCTGATCGCCACCGCCGCGCTGCTCACCGCGTGCTCGCTGCACGCGCTGCTCGCCAGCGCCGGGCCGCTGCTCGCCCTGGCCGAGGGCCTGCCGGTGGCGCTGCTGGCGCTGCCCACGCTGCGCTGGCTGCTGCGCCAGGCGACCGCGCGCCGCCCGCGCCTGCACGCGGCGCTGCCGCTCGCGCTGCTGCTCGCCTGCGCGGCGCGCGTCGGCGCCGCCGACAGCGTGCTGATGGGCTACGACCACCTCGATGCCGCCGGCGTGCCCAACGCCGTGCGCGTCGCCCTGACCCGCGACCAGCTCACCACCCTGTGGCAGCGCGCGCACGGCGAGGGCCCCGCGCCCGCGCCGGTCTGCGCGCTCGCCACCGGCGCCGCGCGCTACGCGCTGGACGCCGGCGCCAGCGCGGTCGAAGCGCTCCTGACCATGCCGGTGGCGGTGCCCGGCGACGCCTGGCAGGAGGTGCGCCTGCCGCTCGGCGCCGGCACCGTGCGCAGCGTGCGCGCGGCCGCGCTCGGGGCCGCCGCCCCGCCCGCGCAGCTCGCGGCGCGCAGCGAAGGGGGCGCGCTGATCGTCGCCTGCCCGCCGCGCAGCCAGTTCCTGCTCACCGTCGCCTTCGCGCTGCCGCTGCGCCTCGAGGCGGCGACCTCGACGTTCGCGCTGCCGGTCCTGCCCACGCACGGGGGCGAGGCGCGCCTGCGCCTGCCCGCCGGCTGGACACCGCGCTGCGACGGCGCGCCGGTGCGCGCGCCCGCCGGCCCCGACGGCGAGTGGTCGCTCGACCTCCCGGCGGGCGCCCAGGCCCTGGCCTGGCAGCTGCGCCGCGACGAGGCGCAGGCCAGCCACGAGCTGCACCGCACCCTCGACCAGGCGCTGCGCGCCACCCTCGCGCCGGGCCGCATCGAGTGGGAAGCCACCCTGACGCTCGGTGCGCAGGGGGGCGCCGTGCGCGAGGCGCGCCTGCGCCTGCCCGCCGGCCTGGTCATCACCACCGTCACCGGCCAGGCCCTGGCCGCGTGGCGGCAGGACGGCGCCGACCTGGTGCTGTCCTGGAGCGAGCCGCGCAGCGGCGCCATCGTGGTGCGCGCGCAGGGCCTGCAGCCGCGCGCGGCGGCGCCCGGCCAGGCCCCGGCCGCGTGGTCGTGGACCGGCGCCGAGCGCAGCACCGGCCGCCTGGACCTCGTCCACGGCGGCGAGGAGCGCTTCCTGCGCCCGGAGCAGCCCCAGATCGAGCGCGCCGAGCCGCGCCCCGGCGCCGCGCTCGCGGTGCGCTGGTCCGACCAGCCCACGGACCTCGTCATCGCCTGGGAGGCCGCGCCCACCGAGCTGCGCGTGGTGCAGCAGGGCGCCCTGGTCGCCGGCCTCGACCGCCTGCGCGCCACCCTCATCACCACCTTCAGCGGGCGCGGCGACCAGCGACGCCCTGCACCTGCGCCTGCCCGCGCCGTGGCGGATCATCGGCCTGCCCGCCGGCGTCACCGCCACCGTTCCCGGAAGGCGGCGATGGCGGCCGCCTCCGCCGGGCGGAGACCTCGTCGTGACGCTGCGCTCCACCGCCCCGTGGAGCGTCGGCAGCTCCGTGACCCTGCAGCTGGAGACCGAGCGCGGCGCGCTCGGCGACTCCTTCAGCGCGCCCGACGGCACCCCGGTCGGGCCCGGCGTCGTCCTCGAGCGCCAGGAGTGGCTGTTCGGCGACGCCGGCGACCGCCGCCTGCGCCTCGAGGACGCGGGACGCTTCACCCCGCTCTCCGTCGAGGCGCTGGCCAGCGTGCTCGCCGCGCAGGGCGTCGCGCTGCGCCCGGGGGAGTCCTGGCGCAGCGCCTGCGAACGCCGCGGCGGCCCCGCGCCGCTGCTCACGCTGCGCGCCGACAGCACGGTGGTGCAGGTCACCGCCAGCCACTACCTGGTCATCGGCCAGGAGCAGGTGCGCTGGTGGGCGCGCCTCGCCTGGCGCATCGACCAGGGCGCCCTGCAGGAACTGCGCTGCACCCTGCCCGCCGGCGCGCGGCTGGTGGCGCTGCACGCCGCCGACCTCGGCTCCTGGCGCGTGGAGGGGGCCGAGCTGATCGCCACCCTCGCCGCACCGGCGCGCCGCGCCGTGGCGCTCGACCTGTCGCTGGAAGTTCCGCTCGCCGCCGCCGGGCACCTGACGGCGCTGGCCACGCCGGCCGGCCAGGCGCTCGCGGCGCAGACCGTCGCGGTGGTCGAGGAGGAAGAGCTCGGTCTGCTCCACCTCGACCCCGACGGACTGGAGGCGATCGCCGGCGCGGAGCTCGCCGGCAACCTGCCCGACGGCGTCGATCCCGCGCGCGTGCAGCAGCGTTGGCGCGCCGCGCGCCCGGGCTGGAGCCTGGGCATCGCGCGCGAGGCCGCCACCGCCAGCGGCGGCGTGGATGGCGTCGCCACCCTGGTCGACGTGGTGAGCGTCATCGCCCCCGACGGCGAACTGCGCTCGCGCGCCACCTGGCACGTCCTCAACCGCACGCGCCAGGTGCTGCCGCTGCGCGTCCCCCCCGGCCTCGCGCTGTGGGAGGCGCGCGTCGACGGTGCGGTGGTGCGGCCGCGCCTCGCCGAGGCCACTGCGCGCGCCAGCGCCGCCGACGCGGGCCAGGACCTGCTCCTGCCGGTCCGGCCCCTGCGCCCGGGCGAGGCGACGCTGCGCATCGAACTCACCTGGCGCCAGCAGGTCGGCGACAGCGCGCACCTGCACCCCGGCGCGCCGCTGCTCGGCGACCTGCGCATCATGCAGGCGCTGTGGCGCTTCGTGCCGCCGCCCGGGTACGCCATCGCGCGCCGCGACGGCACCCTCGCGGAAGTCCCCGCGGCGCACGCCGCCGCGCAGCGCGTGCGCCGCGTCATCGAGGACCTCAAGCGCCTGCGCGGCGTGGGCACGCTCAGCGACAGCGGCGTGCAGCGCCTGCACGACCAGCTCGAGGTCCTCGACCTCGAGCTGGACGACTACCTCGTCGACCTCAAGGGCCTGGGCGGCGAGGACGCCGACCTCAGCGCCGCGGCGGCGCGCGCGCGCAGCCCGGACGAGGCCCGCGAGGCCAAGGCCGCGATCGCCGACGTGGTCGGCAACCGGCGCGACATCCAGAGCGACCTGCAGCGCCTCGACGAGCTCGCGGGCGCGCGCCTCGGGCGGCGCAAGGCGCTCGGCCTGTCGAACTCCGTGCAGACGTGGAACGGCGGGACGACCACGGCGCCGGCGCAGCTCGCCGACTACCTGCGCCGCATCGATGATGGCGATCCGCCTTGGCAGCCCGCGCAGATCCTGGCCGGCGGCGCCGCGCTCGGCGCGGGCGAGCCGGCGCCCGGCCACCGCGCCAGCGCCTCCGCCAGCCTGCTCGGCATCGATCTCATCCCGCCGACGGACGGCGACGGCCTGGTGCTGCGCGGCCAGGGGAGCGACCTGCAGGTGGAGCTGTCGCTGACCCGGGCGCCACCAGCACGTTGGCCCTGGGTGACGCTCGGCGCGGCCGCAGTGTTAGCGGTCGCAGCGTTCGCGCTGCGCCCGCGGCGCTGAAAGGCGGCCTCGCCCCTCCGATGGTCGCAGCGTGGATCCTCCCAGCAAAGCGGAGCGGATCAGGGCATCGCGTGCAGCGTCTCGCCTGCGATAGGGCGACGGCTGCCCACCGAGAACGGGGACTCGACGACGAAGATGGTGGTCGGATTGACGAACTGGCCGACGCCGTTCCCGAAGCTACCGAAGGTGGTGAAGTTCAACCCGTCCATATCGTCGAATCGGGCGATGCGCTCGTTCCCGGAATCGACCACGTAGATGTGGCCGCTGTGCGAGACGTAGAGCCCGCGCGGTCTTTTGAACTGCTTGGTCCCGCTTCCCTGGGTGCCGAGCTCGAGCCAGTTCGCTCCGGTCATGTCGTCGATGCGCACGATGCGGTTGTTCTCCTGGTCGGCGATGAAGATGTGCAGCGACTGATCCACGAACAGGCCGTTCGGCGAATCGAAGCGGTTGAGGCCGCTGCCGACCGATCCGAATGTCGTCCAGCCAGCGCCGGTCATGTCGTTGAAGCGCACCACGCGGCCATTGCCGGCATCGAGCACGTAGATCCTGCCGCTGCGGTCGACGAAGATCTGGCTGGGTCCGTTGAATTGCAGGTTGCCGCTGCCGAACGTTCCTAAGGTGACGAGCCCGCTGCCCGACATGTCGTTCATGCGCACGATGCGATTGTTGTTGAAATCGCAGACGAAGATGGCCCCTGAGTTCGTCAGGTGGAGCCCCGAGGCGCCGTTCATGAAGGTCGGCGAGACCGTCCACCCGGCGGCCGTCATGTCGTTCATGCGTACGATGCGGTTGCGGATGAAGTCCGTGTGGAAGATCCGTCCTGTGCCATCGAGGAAAAGGCCGCTGGGTAGGACCAGTTGGTTGCCGCTCGGCCCCTGTGCCTGCGTCCAACCGCTACCGCTCATGTCGGTGAACTCGACGATCCGCTGATTCGGAGTGATGGTCACCCCGTTGGAGCTCAGGTTCGGATCGGCTGGATCGTTTCCGTCCCCGACGAGGATGTCCACATCGATGCTCGGAGTGGTCGTTAGCGGCAGGATGGTGATGACCAGGGTCCCGGTTGCGACTTTTCTCGCGAAGTTGGTCGCAGTCAGGGAACTGGTGACGGTGCCGGCGGTGGTGGGCGTGCCGGAGATCGATCCCGGTCGCCGGGTCGATGGTCAGTCCGGTCGGCAGCGGGGTGGCGGTGAACCCGCTCGCTCCGCCGTCCGCCGTCACTGCGAACGAGAAGGGGAGGCTCACCGTACCGCTCGCCGTGCCAGCGCTCGTGATGTGAGGATCCTTCTTCTGGCAGCCCACCTGGAGCACCAGCGCGAAGAGGAAGCAGAAGACCACCGGCGGGGAGGGGGGCTTGACCATGTCCCGACTATGCAGGTCGGTGCGGCCTTGGCCAAGGGGGAGGCGTTACGGACGAGTTGGTCCAGACGCATCCGCCTACTCAGGTCTGGACGCGGACGGCCGGGCTTCCATAAAGGGCCGCCGCAGGTGCGATCTGAATGCCAGAGCCCACGCATTTCGCCCCGCTACGTAAAGGGCCTGTAGCTCAACGGTTAGAGCAGGCGACTCATAATCGCTCGGTTCTGGGTTCAAATCCCGGCAGGCCCACCATTTAGGCGGCTCAGCGGTCGCATGGGTAAGCGCCCGATCCACAGCACGCGACCGTCACGAGCGCCTCGGATCCGGCGCCCTCATCCGGCGGTGGAGAAGGAGGAGACGCTCCCGGTCCGGGCGCCCGCGTCGCTGCGTTGCCCGCCTGCACCTCCTCCATCTGGCGACACGCCGCTTCCGGCGACCGGCACTGCGCGTGCGGTGCCGGCACTCATGGGACCAAGCGCCCAGGCCGTCAGGTAGCGACTTTTCGCGGGCCGCGCTGGGTGCGCCTGCCCGGCTGGATCGATACCGGCCCGCCGGGCAGGACATGGATCGCCAGTCCGAACCCACCGAGGATGGTCTCAACGTTGCGCAGGGTCGGGTTGGTCGCCTGCGACAGCAGTTTCTGCACGCTGCGCAGCGGCAGGCCGGTGGCCTTGGCGATTTGATAGGGATTGGTCTTCTCGCGCCTGGCCAGTTCCTGGACCAGCGCGAGCAGCGAATCGACCTTGAAGGAGCGTCCAGCCATCCCCTGTATTCTACGTCCCGCACGTTTTTGCCACGATACAACTTTGTCGTCCATGGGCGCCCCGGTCCGTTGCAAACTGCAGGGGCCACGGGGCTCAACAGCCAAATCCCTGAACCTCAGGTGCGGTCGTGCAGGTGCGTCGGACGCGGTGCCGCACCGACCGGGCGGTAGGACCGCAGGTCATTGTGGACAAGCGCCAGCGATGATCTATCCCAGACCTACGACATAGTCGTCTACCCCTGGAAGACCTGAAAAGCATGCAGATTCCTGAAGTCCTCCTGGTCGACGACCGCAAGGACGATCACGACCTCTTTCGCGATGCCCTGGCGCTCAGCGGTCTGCGCGTCTCGCTGAGCCACGCCTTCAGCGTCCCCGAAGCGGTCCGCCAGGTGACCCGGCCCAGACCCCTCAGTGCTGGCCCGTTCCGTTGCCTGCTGGTCGTCGACCTGTGCATTCCAGGCATGGATGGCATGGCCCTCTTCCGCATCGTGCGGTCGGTCTACCCGCCCGCGGAGGTGGCGATCGTCGTGCTGTCGGGCACCATCAAGGACAGCGACCAGGTGGCGTGCCGGGGATTCGCCATCGGCGACTTCATGCGCAAGACCGAGGACCGCGCCGAGCTCGCCCGCTGGATCGCTTCGCTCGACCGCTTCCTGCCACCTGATTGAGGGTCGTCGCTCAGAGTCCCGCCGCGGGGCGCAGCCCACTGGCCCGGGCCGCAGACGGTCCGGCGCGGAACCCGTCCGCTGCCGGGGTCGCGACCCACGGCCGTCCTGGGCTCTGCGTACTACCCAGTACCCACGTCTCCCGTCACCCCGTCCTGCCCGGTCCAGAGCGCCAACGGCGCGGCCCATCGTAGCCCACGGCGATGATTCCATCTCCGTTGTCCGTCATGCTGCTCGCAGGGGGGCTCTCGGGCAGGGACGGGCCGGCACGGCGCCGGATCAGCACAACGGAATGAACCCAGTCACGAGGCCGATCAGGGTCGCCAGGACGAAGCCGACCAGCGTCCCGACCACGACGAGCGCGACACGGGCAACGACCGCCCCCAGCGTTCGCCGCCTGCCGGTCGCGGTGGGCGCAAAGATTCCCGCCCCGGCACCGTCGTCCGAGGTGGGAACAGGGCGGAGCGCTTCCGCAGGAGTCGTCGCAGCGGACCCGTGATTTGCGGGCTGTCCTGGAACGGCCGGCCGCTGCCCTTCGTCGGGGCGCGGTGCGGACGGTCCATTCCCGGTCTCCTGCCCGGTCATCGGACACCTTCCTTGCCTGCACCATCCTCTGCGGAAACGCGCGCAGCGATGCGTTGCCGGATGGCAGCCTCCAGGTCATCCACGGGATGGCCGGCAGCGCGGGCCATGCGCAGGATCGCGTCGGATCCAGGCCCGTGCGGATCGGAGGCCCTCACCAGCGAACAGGCACGCACCGCACGGTTGCCCGACCGGCAGTAGAGCAGGATCGGCCGGCGGGCTCCCCGCACGGTGTCCGCCAAGGTCTGCACCGCTTCGGCCGGCACCTCGCCATGCGGGATGGGCACGTAGGCGAATTGCATGGACTGCCCACGGACCATGGTCGCCATGTCCGCCGACGAGGGTTGGTCCGGCTGCTCACCGTCGGGCCGCAGATCGATGACCGTCCCGATCGCCCAAGACCGCAGCAGCGAGCCGTCCGTCAGCGCGAGCTGGCTTGTCACCGAGACACCGTCACCCATGTCCGTCCGATGCCGTGGGTCGGCCGGGTCGCGCTGCCTCGAGCCCAACCCGGACGCGTGGAACGACAACGTCAGCGCGAAACTGACGGCACACGATCCGATGAGGTACCAGCGCTTGCGCATAATGCGGCCGATCGTGACGGAATCCTGCCCGGAAGCCACCGAATAAACCAAAGGCAGGCCGTCGGTCCAGGGCGCCGCGTCCATCCCGGATCGGATCCACCCGGCATTGCTCCGCCTTGGGCAGTATTGCGTGGACCATCCGCGACTTCGGGCAAAGTTCCGGGCGGAACGGCCACGATGAAAAGGTACGCGAACCGCTCCGGCGACGCGGGGGTCGTGGCCTACGCCACCGGCCCGGGGTGGATCGCCGTCCGCTTCCGCGGCGGCCGCGTCTACGAGTACACGGATGAGCGACCTGGCCCGGAGTTCGTCGCTGCGATGACCGTCCTCGCCCGTGCCGGCCGCGGCCTGAGCGGATTCATAAGCGAGCATGTCCGCGATCGTTATGCGCGGAGACTGCGATGAGCGGGGATCCGCTCGACCGCGTCAGGAGGGGGCCATGGTGTTCGATAGCGGGCCATGCCGGGTGTTTGTGGATCACAACCTCGAAAACTACGCCTCAGACGCCTTCCCTCGTGGATATCGGCATGACCCGCTCAGTGCCGCACGCGATCCAGGTCCGTCAGGGGATCGAGGATCCACAGCCAGTGGAATTCCACCAGCACCCCGACGAAGACGAAGAACACCACCCGATTACCAGGCCACGATGAGCAGTGGATCCGCCCGCGGAAGCAAGCGGATCGCCAGTGCGGTCGGAAGCGCCCCGAAGGTGCCGAGCCAGGCGGGACCAGGGACGGGCTCACATCTGCGAGCGCGAACCCCATCGGCAGACTCACGGCTCCATAGGCCATGCGGCCCAGGCGCTGAACCGGCTCGATCCGACCTGCCCCCGCGTCACGGAAGCCCGTCGAAGACCGTCGTCACCGCGCTCCGGGATCCGCCGCCGATGACGATGGTGGCGTGGCAGGTCCCCATCAGCCGCCTGTCGCCGGCGATGGCGCCAGCGACGATGCAGATGGGCAGCAGCAGGTATTTCATTGCCGAGTTCATGAATGGGTCGTGGGTCGTCCAAGATCGGCGGCTTCGGGCAGACTGGGGAGCGTAGCCCTGGATGCCGCCAGGTCAGCGGAGGTCAATCCTCGGACCTAGCAGGGTGATGAAAAAGCTCGACCGGCGCCTCGCCGGCCCCTCCAGCCTGTCTGGCCGCGTTGGACGAAGCTCGAAAATGCCCTGCATTTCCTTCGCGTCGTCCGCCTTGTCATCCAGGCCGGAGGGGCCGACGATGCTTGGTCGCCATTCTTCATCACCCTGCTAGCTGAGAACGGACGCAACCGCCTCGGCTGACTCGAGCGGAGATAGGCGCCAGCGCCCTCCTCATGCCGCTTCGGGGGACCATGCCGGAAGGAGCCGATCCGCCATCGCCACCGGCCCGCGACCCGTTGACCGATGAACCGGATCGCCGACCGATTTGCAGACCGATCCCAGCGCCATCCCGGCTGGTGGCCCTGATGCATGTAATGTCTGATAATATATAAGTCGTTTTTCGACAATATGTTACAACTTCTTCAATCTCGTTAAGTGTCAACGTTACACACTTCCGGTTCGCCCACTACCTGCCCCGTAGTTGGGCGCTCATGACAGGCACCCGGCACCAATGGCAGACGATAGGGCACTACATTACGAAGGGGCAAGGGCTTGTAAAGCAATACAGGTGCAAGCTTTGCAACGCGACGACCGATGACACGGGCAAGCACAGCGGGCGACCCATGCCGGCATGCAGCCGGGGACTTGACGGTCAGCAGACGATTTGGTCATTACTGGACGACGGCGACGACTGGGTTGCACGGTTCGTAAAGCTCAACAGCCGGGGGGGTTGAAGCACGGCGCTACGCGCCGACGTGCGCTCCCGCGCCGAAGGCGGTTGCGGACGTTTGGCCTGAGATCTCCCTCGATTACCAAGGACGGCACGGGAGGCAGGAGCGCCGTGCACCCACCAGCACGCAAACCAGCGCTGCGCCGGTAGGAATCGTTCTCAACTACGCGCCGGCGTGCTATTGAGAACGATTCCTACCGGCGGACCGACCAACCGCGCAGCACCGGTGAAAGCCCGCGCAGGGGATCGCCGGGGCCGGCCCTCCGGGTTCGGCCGGCGACGGTCACTGCACGACCACGGCGCGCTCACCCCGAGGCACGGAGGCGGCGCCGCCCGCCCGGACGGGTCGATGCTCTCAGGTGGGGGAGAGGGGTGCCGCGAAACAGCGCGCCCCCGGCGAGCGCGCAGGCTTGCCAGGGGCGCTGGGTGGCCAAAGGACGAAGAATTACGGCGTGGGGGTGGCCACGGACTGGGAGCCCTGCAGAAAGAAGCCTCCGCCGCCCGACGTCGCCGGGGCCGGCTGGCCGGCCTGCGGTCGGGGCTCTCCACCGCTGGCGGCGGTGGAGCCTCCCCCCGCCCTGCGGCCGGCTGCGCAGCGGCCGCAGCGTCCACCGCGGCACCGGCGCACCGGTAGATGCGCGCCCACAGCTGAATGTCCGCATTCGTCCGATCCCTCGACCAGGTCGCCGGGATGACCTGGCCACCGAAGCCACGACGATCCGCGCCCTCCTGCAGGGAGCCAAGCAGGTACACCCCGCCCGAGAGCAGCGATGCGTTTATCTCCAGCCGCTGGCGGTTGACGATCGGGACGTCCTCGACCTGCCCTGTCACCTGCGAGAGGTCGACCACGATTGCCGCCTGGCAGCGCGCGGCAGTTTCCTCACGCACCGTCACCTCCACCTGGAGTCCCGCCTTGATCGTGTCAAAGCCGGTTGTCTGGACGACCCCATAGCCGCTCACCGTCTTTTTGGGCACCGGGATATCATCACCGTTTTGAATTTTCGCGGTGGCACCATCACGGAGGATCAGCAACGGCTGCGCGATCACCCGGGAATCAGTCGAGTTGTAGGCCGACGACAAAATCGAGTTGAGCGCGCCGGCCGCAGCGGCACCAGACGCACCATTGGCGACCGCAAGCGACAGCTGAACGGTGTTCGTCGCATCGAGCCCCAACTGGTACTTGAGCGCGTCACCCAACGACACCAGGTAGAGCTGCACCACCCAGCAGCCTGCCGGCGTCGCCTCCAATTGGTCGAGCGCCTGCACCAGGCGCTGCAGGACCTCCACCCGATCAGCAACCACCACCAGGCCGTCCTCAAATGCAACCTGCCGTCCGACCTCAGAAGCGAACAAGGTGCAGACCTTCGTCAATTCCTCAGCCTTCAACCGCCGCACCGAACGCACCAGCACGCCACGATCCTCTGGTGCAATCGCACCGAGAAACCAGACATTGCCGATGCGCGTCGCCCTGCAATTCAGACGGCGACCAAGCACGCCAAGGACCTCTGGCAATTCCGCATCGCGCAACTCAAGCGACACAGTCGCCTTGTCCAAATCTTGAGCCGCCACCACCGACACTCCAGTTTTATCAGCCAGCAACCGAAGGAAGGTCACCAGGTTGACACCATCCGCGGAGAACGTCAGCCGCGGGCCATGCCCAGCAGCGGGCCCGGCCGTAGCCGTCGTGACAGACAGCTGCCGATAGAAGTCCCGAAATTCCGGCACAGCTGACGACCTGGTCGACGAGCTCGCCCCGCAGTCAGTGAGCGAGATACAGGCGAGTGCCATCGTCCAGTACGACAAAATGGCGCGCATTGAAAATCTCATGCAATACCTTTCCCTTGTAAGGGCCGAACTCGATTTTTTCGCCAAGCTGCACAGCCTGGCCGGAACGGAAAAGCACCGTTTTATTCGAAATTGCCACCAATTCGATAGCCCTCGCCTTTTCCTCCTCAGCTGCTTTTAGCTTCGCTTCCATCGCCGCATTTTTCGCTCTCACGTCGTCAAGGTCCTTCTTCAACTGTTGAACAAATTCAGGCATCACCGCAGAATTGCCGGTATTTGCCGCGGTTTGCGCCGGCACCATCTCGAGCACGGCACCACCAGGTGCAGCCACGGGACCGGGAAGCAGCAGCAGCCGCAGGAGCCGATGAAACATGCTTTTTCGGGGCAAAAGACCCCATCAGCTCAAAAAATTGCTTCATCAGCCAGGTGCCGTTCGCCAACGCCAGGACGATCGCAGCCACCAGCAGCAGCCGCGGAATCACCGTCTCCCAGTTGCGCGCGAGAAACCACCCGAGCAGCCGCAGCCGCCCACGCGTCTCAAACGCATGCTTTTTCCCGTCTGCCTTACGCCCCCCAGCGATGGGCGCGCTGTAAGAGTCGTACAACGCGAAGTACGGGGGTCCGAGCACAAAGCGATGCGTATGCGATTCTTTCCATTTGCCGTTCACCACCACCTGCTCAGTGACGAAGATGGTTGAGCGGTATTTGCCTGTCAAAAACTTCGCACGCAGGTTGTACCAATCCCCCATTTTCACCTTCAACCAAGGATCGCGCCGATCCTCACCGTTGAACATGTACCGCTTGAGACTCGCTTCATTACGAATGATGGAATGGACCTTCGTTTCATGCTGGCTCAGAAATTCAACGGTGCAGCCACGATGTTGGACCTCCCCGGCCCATTCCATCCAGCGCTGTACGAACTCTTTTTTACTCGACGCATTGACAAAATTATGGATTTCATCAATCGCGATGTGCGCGCCGTTCAGGTCAAAATCCTGGAAGTACTCCCAAGGACCAGACAGGCCCTTTTTCCATGAATCCATCACATCCGCGGGGATCAGCTGCACCCGCTTTTCAAGCATTCCACGATGCATATCCGGGTGGCGTTCCATCACAAAATCAATCATTTTCTCCGTAAAAATCGGGAAATTTGAGTAATGGACACCTTCCTCATTCGGCAACCACTCATCGGCAAGGAAACGCGCGCACCGCTGAAACGTCTTGCCCGTTCCGGAGGGGGCCGACGTGAATTGGATGGTGGCCATGGCTTACGGGATCAGCTGACGCACGGTGCGGAACAGCGTGGTTATCATGACCCACGCTATCCAGATGGTGAACAGCGACACCGCAGTATCGAGCGGAATCCAGCCATTCACCGCGTTCACGAACCACCCAATAGTCGACCCAGCCTCGCCCATGAGGGCATTCGCGTCATGCGGAAGCGCGGAAAGAAGCAGGTTGATGATCCCATGGCCCATCGCCACGAACTGGTCGAGCACCCATAGAAAAAAGGATTTTAGCGCATTGATAATTGCGTCAAACATAGGTCACGCCTGCGAAAGGGTGTTGTAAATCGCGCGCAGCAGAATCAGACAGAAGACCACTATCAGCACCGCGCGCACCGTAATGCGGATCGTATCCATCATAGACCCTGAGGCCGGTGCAGTGCTGATGGTGTAATCATGGTCCAAGATATGAAACGTGGCCACAACCGGATCGGTCGTAGGACGCAGGCTCAAGACAGCATCCTTGTCCGCCGTCCCAGTCGAGGTACCGACCAGATCAGAAAAGCCCGAGGGAAGGCCCGTCAGGTCACTCGGCGTCGAGCCCTTGTCGCTATCAGCAAGCGTAATAACACCGTCGAAAGTCGTGCCCGGCGCACCATCGGCACCACGAGCACCAGGCGCTCCAGCCGCACCGTTGAGCCCATCGGCACCAGCGAACCCCCGAGGCCCCTGCGCGCCAGTCGCACCAGTCGCACCCGCCGCCCCAGCTTCGCCCGTATCTCCCTTGTCGCCCTTATCGCCCTTGTCGCCTTTGGGACCTTGCGCGCCCGCAGCGCCATCAGCGCCGTTGCGACCATCCGCACCAGCAGGGCCGGTCGCTCCAGCCGGCCCAGTCGGACCAGCAGGCCCCGTCGCACCAGCAGCACCAGCAGGGCCGGTCGCACCAGGTGGGCCGACAGACCCAGGTGGACCAGCAGACCCCGCACCACCACCACCGCCCACAATCGGCGGCGTTGGCTCATGGAAGGCCCAGTTGGTCAGGAATAGGTACAAATTCTGCGCATTATACGGGACCACATGTGGCAAACTGGCGTTCCAATTCACCCAATTCCCCTGTAAACTCGTACAAAAATTCCGCATCGTAGTAGCAACAGACCCCGGAGTATCTCCAGTTTCCGCATAGACTTGAACTCTGAAGTCCCACGATCCTGGGCGAATGATCCGATAGGAATTTGTTCCAGGATTAGGACTGAAATCGAAAGGAGTATTATGATCTAAATTCATATAACACCCGCCATGCACCCGGCCCGTATCCGAAATAAAATTGTACGCCGCTACCATATTTCCAGCATACGGAAACACCCACACATATGTAATCGTGTTGGAGCATCCAACGGGCTGCTCCCAATCATAACGTTGGTTCCATCGAAAATACCGGCGTTCCATCGGTCGTGTGCCCAACCTCAGCAGACGCCGAGCGCACCAGTCCGCAGAGCAGCAGAAGCACCACAAGCAGGCGCATTACCAGAACCTCCCTTGATTCTTGGCCAAGATGAACAGCCGCCACGACAGCGCGCCGGCCGAGAAGCAGACGCCGAAAGCTGCTACCTGCGCCAGAAACAGTAGCTGCTGACGGAACGTGCTGCCGGCCGCCGCATCGGCGGCAGCAGCGTCCCCAGCAGCCTGCACGGCTGCAGCCGTCGCAGCGGTGTTCGCCGCTATTTGCGAGAGCAGGTCATGATCCGCGGTGCCGAGGTCGACAGAATCGGCAGCGAGCACCAGGCCGAGCGCAACAGCAGCAATCATCGGCAGCCCTCTACCAGAAAACCCCTCGCACCGGCCGATGCGAGGGGGTCTCAGGCACGTTGTAGGCGAAGGTCGCTCAGACCTTGCTCAT
>CAWFSD010000012.1:0-184769 GCA_963818245.1 uncultured Planctomycetota bacterium | reverse complement strand
CATGGTCGAGCTGGCGCTCGACCCTCCCGGCGACAGCCCCGCGCGTCAGCGGTGCACCCTGTACGCGTGCCCGACCCCCGGGAGGGTCGAGCGCCAGCTCGACCATGCGCGCGGCGACCCGCAGCGCGCACCGACTCGCGTCTAGAGCAGCGAACGCGCGCCGCCCCCCGGCCCCGCCACCAGTGGCAGCTCCAGCCGCCGCGCCACCGCGCGCCAGCGTCGCTCGTGGTGGACGGTGCCCCAGTGCGGGCGGAACCCGGCGCGCAGGAACAGGCGGATCGCCGTACCGCTGCCCTCGTCGGTGAAGAGGAACGCGCGCCGGTAGCCGCGCATGCGCATCGCCAGCAGCGCCGCCCCGACCAGCGCGCCGCCCAGGCCGCGACCGCGCTGCGCGCGCGCCACCGCCACCGCGCGCAGATAGGCGTTGATGCCCATCGCCGCCTCGTGCTCGATGCTGGCGGTGCCGACGATGATGTCCCCGCGGCGCAGCACCAGCGTGGCGACCCGGCCCGGGCGCTTGAAGAACTCGGCCACGACGCGCGGCGGTGTCCACGTCTCGGCGAAGGACGTGGCCAGCAGCCGCGCCAAGCCGTCCGCCGCGGCGCTGGTGGCCTCCTCCAGCGCGCAGCCGGCGGGGCAGGCGGGCGACGCCGGCAGCGCGTCGAGGTTGCGCTGCATGATCAGCTCGTCGGTGGCCGGGCTCATGCTGACCACGCTACCCACCTGGCCAATCGATGCGGCGATGGCCGGCACAGGGGTGGGTCAGGCAGGTGACAGCGTGCGGTCAGCCGCTGCCCCGCCGGTGCGCACCGGAGCGACCTGCGCCACCCGGCTGCGCGCCGCGGCCTGCGCGGATTGCGCGGCCTGCGCGTTGCCCACAATCGCCGCGATGCCCTTTCCACGCGCTCCGACACGGTGACGGCCCGCGCCGCGGCCTTCGCGCTCGCGTCCGTCCTGCTCGCCGCTGGCGGCTGGTTCCTCTCCGCGCACCGCCATCACTTCTCGCCCCGCGGCGTGGTGCGCTGCGCGCTCGCCTCCAGCGACAGCGACGAGCTCGCCTCGTTGTTCGTGCGCGCTCCGCCTGCGGTGCGCCACGCTTTCGACTTCAAGAACTGCGTCGACGGCCACGGTGGGCTGGCGAGCCACGGCTACCGCCTGCTCGCGCTGACCACCCGCGCGCCCGACGCCAAGGACCTGGCCGCCTACGCCAGGCCGGGCTTCGTCCCCTAGACCATGGTCGAGGCGGTACTCTACGACCCGTACCTGCACCGTCCGTCGCTGAGCCGCTACCCCTGCCTCCGCGTGGGGGGCTGGTGGTACATCATGGAGACCTGGGCGGGCCACTCCGACGGGCCGGCGACCCGCTGATGGGCCGGCGCGACCGCGCCCACCGCGGTCAGCGCGCGCCTGCCCGCCCCGGCTCCATCAGCCGCGCCCGCGCCAGCATGTCCTGGCGGAAGACGCGCTCGAGCAGCGCGTAGAGCGGCGGGTCGCGGCGCGCCAGCTCGGCCGGCGACTGGAAGAAGTACTCGCTGGCGACCGCGAAGAACTCCGCCTCGTTGGTGTAGCCGTAGGCGGGCAGCCCGGAGTCGGCGCCGGCGCGGTGCGCGAGGTGCTCGTGCACCAGCGTGGTCCACGGGCGCAGGCAGGCGCGCGGCAGGGTCGCCGGCACGCCGTCGATCGCGCCGTCGGAGCGGTCGATGAGGTGGGCGAACTCGTGGATGCCGACGTTGTGCTTGCCCGCGCCCTCCGCGAAGCCCGCGAGCAGGTCGGGCAGCGACAGGATCATCACCCCGTCGAACCAGCCCGACGCGCCGACCATGCCCAGCGCCATGGCCGGCCCCGCCCCCGGCGGCGCGCTCTCGGCGCGGAACTCGGCGTCGAAGGCCTCGGGGCGGATCAGCACCTTGCGCAGCGTGGTGTATTCCCAGCCGGGGAAGGCGAAGACCGGGATGATGGCGCTGGCCGCGACCAGCAGCCGGCAGGTGTCGTCGATGGCGCACCCGACGCCGTGGATCGGTTTCTCAGCCAGGAACAGCGCGACCAGGTGCTGGAAGCGCGCGCGCTCGGTGGCCTCCAGCGAGGCGTAATAGGGGATGCGCTCGCGCAGGACCGCCTCCCACGCCGCGGGGAACGGCCGCGCCATCACCGCCAGGCGCCTCCGCACGATGCGCGTCTCGCCGCGGTAGAGGCCGGCCAGCAGCGCGCCGCCCACCACCCCCGCGAGCAGTCCGCCCGGCCAGGTCGGGACCAGCGCGATGACGACCACCGCCGCCACCGCGCCCACCAGCAGACCTTCGCCGAGCGCCCAGCGGCGGGTGGCGCGGATGCGCGCGGGGTCGGGGATCATGGCACCGATGCTAAAAGACCGCTCCGGGATCCCAAAGCGGGGACTTCCGACCCTTGCGCGCAGCGCACCTCCGCGCCACGTCACTTCTTCCCGTTGGCCGCGTCCCACGCCGTGAAGAACTCGCTGACATCGCGCGTCTCGTCGCGGCCGTTCTCGCGGATGAGCACGCCCGGCAGCTTGCGCAGGCTGTCCAGGTCCGGGCGCTGGTTCGGCAGGCCCAGGAGGCGCAGCCTGGGCAGCGTCGCCACCGGCGCGAGCGAGCCCAGGTGCTCGCACTCGCGCAGGTCCAGCTCCTCGATGCCCATGCCGGTGATGGGGGCGAGGTCGGTGACCGCGGTGCGGCCCAGGCGCAGCAGCGTCAGCGGCAGGCCCTTGAGCCGCGCGAGCGAGGTCACCGCCGTTCCCCACAGGTCGAGGCGGCGCAGCGGCATGCCCGCGAGCGCCGACAGGTCGCTGACCGGCGCCTCGTTGAGGGACAGCTCCTCGAGGGGCAGGCCGGCGAGCGGCGCCAGGTCGACGGCGATGCTGCCCATGTGGAGCAGCTTGAGGTGCGTACCGGCGAGCGGCGCCAACGTGGTCACCGGGCAGCTCCGAATGCGCAGCACGTTCAGCGGCATGCGCGCGATCAGGGTCAGGTCGCTGAGCCGGGTGCCGCCGGCGTCCAGTTCCTGCAGGGCCATGCCCGCGAGCGGACTGAAGTCCCCGATCGCGTCGTGCTGCAGGTAGAGGTAGCGCAGCGGCATGCCGGCGAGCGGGTGGATGTCGACCAGCGGGTTGCCGCCGGCTTCCAGCGATTCGAGCTTCATGCCGGCGAGCGGGGACAGGTCGGCGATGCCGCACCCCCACATGCGCAGGTCGGTCAGCGGCATGCCCCTGAGGAAGGCGAAGTCGCGCGCCTTGACGTTGTGCATGACCAGCCGCCGCAGCGGCAGGCCCGCGAGCGCGCCGAGGTCGGTGAACTGGACGCAGTCGTGGATGTCGAGCTCGGTGAGCGGCAGGCCCTTCACCCACCCCAGGTCGGTGATGGTGGTTCCGGACAGGTTCAGGTGCAGGCCGTCGCGGTCCGCGAGCAGCCGCGTGGACTCGAGGCCGAGCGCGCGCATGGCGTCCTTGGCGCGCTCGATCAGCAGCTCCGCGGAACCATCGTCCGGCTTGATGGCGACCGCGACCGCGCCGCTGCCGCCGCGCACCGCCGTGCTGTCGCTGGCGACCACCGACAGTTCGTGGCGGCCGACCGCGGGGTGGCTCCACGTCCAGGTCCACGGCGGCGCCAGCGCCTCGCCGAGCTTGGCGGCGCCATCGAAGAACTCGACCTTGGCCAGGCGACCGCTGCCGGCGAGGACGTCGGCGACCAGCGGGATGTCGCTGCTGAAGAGCACCGCGCCGCCGCCCGGGCTGGTCAGGCCGACCACCGGCGGCACGGTGGCCTCGCCGCCACCGAGCGCGGTGATCGCCAGGCCCGACAGGTGGGCGGCGCCCAGGCCGGTGAGCGCGACCGCCAGGCTGCGGTCGCGCACGCGCACCGCGTACGGACCGAGGCGGCTCCACGTCGCCGCGCCCGCGACTTTGCCGACCGTGACATCGTCGCCGCCCAGGCGCAGCGCCAGCCGGGACGCATCGACCCCCTGCTCGCCCGCCACCCACAGCGTCACCTCGTAGTCGCCGCTCGGCAGCGCCTGGCTCAGTTTCACCGCCCCGTTCGCGGCGAGCCCGCCACCCAGCATGGTCTTGGTCTCGAAGTCGAGGTGCGCCGCGGCGATCGGGGCGACCGGCGCGGGCGCGGTGCCGGCGGCCAGCTCCAGGCCGTTGGCCTGCGCCTGCGCGAGGCCCAGCCAGCGGTGGCCATCGATGGTCAGCCCTTCGCCGCCGAGCGCGATGCCGCGCGCGAAGGTGCGCTCGCGGACCGCGCTGGACGGCGGTGCCGTGATCACGGGAGCGGGCGCGGCCGCCGGCGTGGGTTCCGCCGCGGACACCGGAACGGGAGCGGGCGGCACCACGACCGCCGGCCTGGACCACATCATCCACAACGCCACCCCGCCGGCCACCACGAGCGCGGCGGCGCCGATGGTGATCGCCTGGTTGCCGCGCGCCGCGCTGGTGCGCACGCGCTGCGTGTCGTCGCCCGGCTCGCGCCCGCGGCGCCGCGCTGGGGCTGGGTGATCCGACGGGCGGCGCGGTGGCGGCATGGTCACTTCCCCGCGCGCTGGGCCGCGTCGTAGTCCTTGAACCAGTCCGCCAGCGCGACCGCCTGGTCGTGCGCGCCGTCGCGCACGCGCAGCCCCGCCGGCATTTGGCGCAGGCTCTCCACGTCGCGCAGGACGCGCGGCAGGGTGAGGGTCTGCAGCTTGGCCATGCTCGCCACCGGGGCGAGGGAGCGCACCGCCCCGCAATCCGTCAGGTCGAGTTCGCTGAGC
This sequence comes from uncultured Planctomycetota bacterium, assembly GCA_963818245.1. Taxonomy (GTDB): domain Bacteria; phylum Planctomycetota; class UBA11346; order UBA11346; family UBA11346; genus BOG-1363. The sequence continues at coordinate 180,005 of CAWFSD010000012.1, read as the reverse complement.
GGCAGGCCCGTGAGCGGCGTCAGGTCGGTCACCGCCGTCGAACCCACCTTCAGGCTCTCCAGCGGCATGCCCGCCAGCGGCGCGAGCGAGGTGACCCGGGTGCTCCAGATGCGCAGCCAGCGGATCGGGCTGCCGGCGAGCGGAGCGAGGTCGGCGATCGGGGTGCCGACGATCGAGAGGTAGCCGAGCGGCATGCCGTGCAGCGGCGTGAAGTCGGCCTGCACGCCGTCGGCGGTGAAGTTGGTGAGCGCCATGCCGGTGAGCGGGCGCAGGTCGGTCACCGGGCAGTTCCAGATGCTGAGGAAGGTCAGCGGCGCGCCCTTCAGCGGCGCCAGGTCGCGCACCGGCGTGGCGCCGACGTCGAGGTCGACCAGGGGCAGGCCCGCCAGGGGCGCGAGGTCGCTGACCGCGGTCTGCTGGATGAACAGGTGCTTGAGCGGCAGCCCGGCGAGCGGGCGCAGGTCGGTCACCGCCGAGGCGCCGATCAGCAGGTACTCCAGCGGCATGCCCGCGAGCGGCGCCAGGTCGGCGATGTCGCAGCCCCACATGCGCAGTTCGACCAGCGGCAGGCCCTTGAGGAAGGCGTAGCCGCGCAGGTGGGTCTCGCCGACGTCGAGCCGGCGCAGCGGCATGCCCACGAGCACGCCGAGGTCGGTGACCTTCGTCCTGGCGAGCGACAGCGAGGTCAGCGGCAGGCCCTTCACCCAGGCCAGGTCCGCGACGTCGGTGCCGTTCAGGTCGAGCGCCAGGCCGGCGCCGTCCGGGGTCAGGCGCGTGGGTTCGATGGCGAGGCGGCGCATGGTCGCGCGCGCGCGCTCGAGGATGTGCTCCGGCGCGTCGTCCTCGGGCTTGACGGTCACCGCCACCGCGCCCGTACCGGCCTGCACCGCGCCGCGGTCGCTGGCCACCGCGGACAGCTCGTGCGCGCCCAGCGGCGCGCCGCGCCAGGTGTACGCGTAGGGCGGCGCCAGCGCTTCGCCGAGCTTGCGCCGGCCGTCGAAGAACTCGACGCGGGCGACGCCGCCGTTGGCGGGGATGACGTCGGCGAGCAGCACGACCTCGTCGCCATAGAGCTGCGCCCCCGCCTCGGGGGCGCTCAGACCGACCACCGGTGGCACGTTCGCCTCGCCCGTGCCCAGGGCGGTGATGGCCAACCCGGCGAGGTGGGCCGCACCCAGCCCGGTGAGCGCGAGGTCGAGGCGGCGCTGGCCGACGGTCACGCGGTAGGGGCCGAGGCGGCTCCAGGTCGCGGCGCCCACCGCCTTGCCGACAGGGACGTCGACGTTGTCCACCTGCAGGACCAGCAGCGCCGGGTCGAGGCCCTGCGCCCCGGCCACCCACAGCGACACCTCGTACGCGCCGTTCGGCAGCCGCTGGCCGATCCGCAGCGGTCCGCTCGCGGCCAGGCCGCTGTCGAGCATGGTCTTGGTCTCGAAGTCCAGCCGCGCCGCGGTGATCGGCGTGGAGGGGCGGTCCCCGTGCCCCTGCCCAGCTCCAACCCGTTGGCGAGCGCCTGGGCCTGCCCCAGCCAGCGGTGCCCGTCGATGGTCAGGCCCTCGCCGCCGAGGTTGATGCCGCGCACGAAGGCGTGCTGGAGCGGCGCCGCGGGCGCCGGCGCGGCCACCGTGGCCGGCGCGTCGGAGACGGGGTCCGCGAGGGCCGCCTGCGACCGCGCTACGCGGCGGCGCAGGCGCCATCACCGGCTGCGCCTGGCCGCCGCCCCACAGCAGCCACATGCCGAGCGCGCCCAGGCCGATCAACGCGGCCGCGCCCACCATGACCGCCTGCGTCCCACGCGCCGCGGACTGGACGCGGACGCGCTCGGTGTCGTCACCCGCCGGCCTGCCATTGCCGGTACCCTGGCCGCGGGGGCGGGTCGAACGCTGGCGCGGCTGGGGCATGCGGCTCCCGGGGAACGGTACCGGTCGCCGCCCGCGGTCACGGCGCGCAGAACCCGGCATGGGGCGGTGGACCCGCCCCAACCTCCGATCATAGCCCAAACCCCTGGAAAACACAAATTCAGGCGGCAACGCGCCGCCGCGCCGTCACTGGTGGGCGGCGATCCCCACGTCGATGCCCTGCCCGCCGCCGGTCTGGTGGCAGTGCACCGCGATCACGTTGGCGCCCGGCTTCAGCGCCGCGCGCGCCGCCGCGGACATCGCGACCGGCGCGTACTCGTCGTTGTAGCCCGCCAGCGACGCCGCGAGCACGCCGTTGACGTAGACCTCGGCGTCCTCGTCGTGCTTGAGCAGCACGTCGAGCTTGCCCGGAATCGTCCGCGGGCACGGTCGCGGTCGCGGCGGATCCAGATGTCGGCGCTCGTCCACTCCGTGCGCATCCCGCCCAGGCCGTGGCCGAAGGGCGCCGGCGCGCTCGCCCACGCCGCGTCGTCGAACGCCGCGTCGCGTTCCAGCCGTCGGCGGGCTTGGCGGTGGTGTAGCGCCAGGCGATCGGCTCCTCCTCCGCGGTCGGCACCAGGTCGGGGGCCACGGTGCTGGGCGGCAGCGCGGGGAAGCTGCCGCGGTTGGCCGCGGTGACGATGTCGGCGAGCGGCTTGATCACCTCGCGGTCGTAGGTCAGCAGGCCGTTCAGCTCCTGCTCGACGTCGGTGATCTGGGTGTAGACGAAGGCGCAGGTGCCCTGCTCCTGCTTGAGCCGGTACGCGGTCATCAGCAGCTTCTGGTACTTGGCGGTGACCTTGGCGCCGTCCTTCAGCGTCGCACCGTAGCCCATCACGCCGGTGGTCTCGTTCCAGCGGTGGCCGGGCGGCGTCATGGTCACGCCGCCGAACTCGCCGCACACCGCGGCGCGCGTCGCCTCGGGCCTGCCCGACCACGGCCCGGGGTAGGCGTGGGTGTCGGCGATGTCGCCGCAGTGCTTGTCGTCCCAGCCGCTGGCGTTGTTCACCAGGCGCGTGGGGTCGAGCTGCTTGGTGAGCGCGACGATCGCCGGTACGTCGAAGGCCTTCTCGCCCCACGCCTCGTTGAAGGTGGTCCACACCACGATGCTGGGGTGGTTGGCGTGGGTGGCGATCTCGCGCTTCCACTCGGTGACCCACTGCGCGCGCGCGGCCTCGTCCAGGTCGCCGTAGGCCTGCGGCATGTCCTGCCACACCAGCACGCCGAGCTTGTCGGTCCAGTAGTACCAGCGGTCCGGCTCCACCTTCGCGTGCTTGCGCAGCATGTTCAGCCCGAGCTTCTTGGCGATCTCGATGTCGTAGCGCAGCGCCTCGTCGGTGGGCGCGGTGTAGATGCCGTCCGGCCAGTAGCCCTGGTCGAGCGCGCCGACCTGGAAGTACGGCTTGCCGTTGAGCAGGATGGTGGTGCGCCCCTGGTCGTCCTTGCCCAGGCCGATCGAGCGCAGCGCGAAGTAGCTGCCGACGGTGTCCGCGCCGAGGGTCACGCGCAGGGTGTAGAGGTGCGGGTCCTCGGGGCTCCACGGGTGCGCAGCGGCGATCGCCAGCCCCAGTTCCTGACCGGCCGTCCCGCTGGCGGTGGCGACCTCCTTGCCGTCATCGAGCACCGTCACCGTCACCGGCGCGGCGGCGCCGCCCTCGCCCGCGACCGTCACCGCGACCCGGCCGCCGGCCAGGTCGGGGACGATCTTCAGGTCGGCGACGTGCGCCGCGGGCACCGGCTCCAGCCACACCGACTGCCAGATGCCGGTGGCGCCGGTGTAGAAGATGCCGCCCGACTCGCGGCGCTGCTTGCCCAGCACCTGGGCGTCGGCCCCGTCGACCTTCAGCGGGTTCCACGCCGACACCACCAGCTCGTTGGCGCCGTCCTGCAGCGCGTCGGTGACGTCGTACTGGAAGGCGTCGAAGCCGCCGCGGTGCGCACCGACGGCCTTGCCGTTGACCGCCACCGTGCTGTCCCAGTTCACCGCGCCGAAGTTCAGCAGCACGCGCCGGCCCTTCCACGCCGCCGGCACGGTGAAGCCGCGCCGGTACCAGAGGCGCTTGTCCGGAACGCTCTTCCGCTCGGCCCCGGACAGCGCCGCCTCGTAGGGGAAGGGCACGCGGATGGCGTCCGTGAAGGCGGTCGGCGCCACGCTCGCCTGCGCGTCGCTCAGCGCGCAGTCCCACACCCCGTTCAGGCTGACCCACGCGTCGCGGGTCATGATCGGGCGCGGGTACTCGGGCAGCGGGGCGGTCGCCGAGACCTGCTTGTCCCAGCGCGTCGGCAGGTGGCCGCCGCTGAGCGGCAGGTCGGCGGCGCCGAGCAGGCCGCCACTGAGGGCGATCAGGGCACCGCAGCAGGCGAGACGGAGGGCGCGGGCGGACGGAGCGGTGCGGTTCATGGGTGGCTCACGGGTGGATGGTGGACAGGGAACAGCCGTCGCGCGACCGGCGTTAACACCCCGGGAGGGGCGACCAGACTGGGAAAGCGTACATGCAGCCATGCGCTCGCATGCGCATTTCCTTCCCTGGAACGGGGGCCCTTGGTTTCATGGTCGGGCGCACCGTGCGCAGCGGACCAGCTGCCGGGCGGAGTACCCGGATCCGGCGCCGCCCCACGCGCGCACGGTGCGCGAACTATCGCACCGGCCCCCCGCGGTGCCCTGTCACGCCTGGAGGCAGGAGGGCCTCATGGGATGCTGAGCAATTCCCGCCCGGTCGCGACGCGCTGCGCGCGCACCGACTGCCGCCGCTGCGTGCGGCCGTGGTCCATGGCCAGCTTGTGGATGCGCTGGCGGCTGACGCCGGCGCGGCGCGCGATCTCGCCGATCGACAGGCCCTGGTCGTAGAGCGCGAGCAGCTCGTCGCTGGCCAGGCGGCTGCGGTTCTGGTTGCCCTTGGCCGGGCGCGCGGGGCGCGGCGCCGGGGCGCCGTCCGCGTCCCCGACCGGCTCGGCCATGCCCGGGCGCCAGTCGCCCGGCGGGCAGAAGCCGATGTCGAGCTGCGCGGCGGCGACCTGGATGCCGATGCGCGCACCGAGCCCGGAGCACAGCCGGTGCAGGGTGGCGAGGCGCCCGTCGTGCAGCCCGCCGAGCGCGAGCTGGCAGGCGGAGAGGCTGGCGCCGGAGAGCAGGGTCAGTTCCTCGGCCTTCAGCCCCAGCCGGCCGGCGAGCTGGCGCAGCGCCGCGCGCAGTCCGGGGCAGCGCTGCGCGCCGGCGAGCGCCTTCGCCGCCGCAGCGATCTCGCCGAGGCGGCCGCGCAGGCGCACCTCCTCGTTGGCGGCGTAGGCGCGCGCGCGCGCTTCGAGGGCCGCGCGCGTCGCGCCCGGCGCGGTGCCGCGCAGGTGGTTGACCGTGCTGACCAGGCGGCGCCTGCGCCACGCCGACCACTCGCGCTCCAGCACCGGGCCGCTGGCGCGGGGCATCGCCACCGCCCAGACCTGGTCCTGCCAGGTGATGGTCACGCGCCCGCCGAGCGCCGCGACCAGGCGCAGCCAGGTGAGCAGCGGCTTGGGGATGCGCGCGCACAGCGCGGCGACCGAGCCCGGGCTGATGCCGGAGCGCATCGCCGTCTCCTGCTGGCTCAGCCCGGCGGCGAGGACCAGTCCGTGGAGGATGCCGGGCAACGGGAGTCGGGCGGTTGACATACCGGGTGATTCTCCGCTGCTGGTGGTATACCTAGCGTTCGACGTCGATTTTTCCAGCCGCATCGCTCCTTTCTGCATTTTTTGTTGACACTGCCTTTCGAGTAGGTATCCATACGGCCATGAGCTGCGCGTCCCCATCCATCCGTGCTGGCCATCAGCAGAATCGCCGGGATTTCCCGGTGGTGCCGGGGGCGCCTTGCCAGGTGACGAGCGGATAGGTCCAGACCTCCGCCACGCACACCGCCGCAAGCGACCCCCGGGAGACCCCCGGGGGTCGCTGCGTTTCGTGGACTCGCTTCGCTTTGACAATACGAGATGGTTGATGTCGTTTTTCGGGATTGCGGAGGGTGCACCTCCGCGTCCACGGGTGATTCGATCTCGTGGTGAGCTGGCGCTCAACCCTCCCGGCAACCGCCCGGTGTCCGCTCATCGCCACGTCCCCCCATGCCTTCGCCGGGAGGGTCGAGCGCCAGCTCGACCAAGTGTCTCGCGCTGCGGAAACCAGCGGAGGATGACCTGTTACCTGAGGCTCGGACCCTTGGTGTAGCTGGCAATCCCATTGCAATATCCTGATTTCCCATTGGCTCGTAGTTCAGCGGAAGAATCCCTCCCTGCGAAGGAGGAGGTCGATGGTTCGAGTCCATCCGAGCCAGCTGTTTGAATGAGAATGGAGGAGATGAGAAGTTGGTCCGTATTTCAGCGGAAGAATGCCTCAGTCCGAATGAGGCAGGCGGTGGTTGGCCTGCTCGATCCTCTACGGCAGGACGGTTTCATGTCTGACGCGCGATTCAACGCTCGCGCTCGCGGTCGGAACCCACGTCCGCGATCCCGTGTCTGGCTCGCTCAATGGCAGGGCGCCCGGTCGAAGCCCGGGAGATCGTGGTTCGATTCCACGGCCAGGCATTTTGTGCTCTTTCCCTGATCTTCTCGATGGCAGGTAGCTCAATGGGTCGAGCGCCCGATTGTTAATCGGGACGATGCCGGTTCGACTCCGGCCCTGCCAGCTCACGCGCCCACCGCGATCCGTCCAGTCGTCCAGCGGCCAGGATTCCGGGATTTCACCCCGGGGAGCAGGGTTCGACTCCCTGCTGGAGCATGCCACGCGGAATATTCTTTGTTGACACTCGCCCGGTGCCGGTTATGTATAGGCCCAGCGCGATGAACCGAATCATCGCAGAACCGTTCACCTTCCTTCCACCTCTTCCAGGACACGCGCTTTCCATGTCCCACTCCACCACAACCAAAGCCTTGGCGATCACCGCGCTGCCCATGCAGCCGCGTCACCAGGAGTGGTCTGTGACGGAATCGGGACGCTGTGCGCTCGACCGTAGCGCCTTCTCACCGAGCGCGGATGCCGGCAGCGATCGTTCCACCTCCGGGGAATCCCGAATGCGACGTTAGGACCCAGTCCTTCCGCAGCACTCGCGAACCCCCGGCCAGCCAGCCGGGGGTTTTTCTTTTTTTCCGCTTCTTTGACATCTTCGCATCGTGGTTTTGCTGTTCGCTGGGGGAGCGCTTTTGTTGGTGGAGCCGCATCAGGCGGCTATCCCGATGAACGCGCCTACGGCGCTGCCCCCTAGCAGGGTGATGAAAAATGGCGACCAAGCATCGTCGGCCCATCCGGCCTGGATGGCAAGGCGGACGAAGCGCAGGAAATGCAGGGCATTTTCGAGCTTCATCCACCGCGGCCAGACAGGCTGGAGGGGCCGGCGAGGCGCCGGTCGGGCTTTTTCATCACCCTGCTAGGTCAGGCAGGGCTGGGTCGGCGCTTGTCGACGTCGGCTGCCCTGGATTTCCATCCCCTCTTTCGGCTGCTGCAGGAACGCTCCGCGTTCTGATGTTCTCGGTCTCAAGCCTGGTAGTCACGGGTCACATGATTTTCCGTGACTGACTGAATCCAGGCCGTCGGTGTCCCCGACCGGCAGCCATTTTTTCTCATCGCGGGTTCGCTGGAGGCAGTTCCAGTCTGGTCTCATACGCCATGCAGGTGGGTGCAAGTCCCACACCCGCTACCGTTTTCACGTCTCCATCGTCCAGAAGCAGGACACCGGATTGTCGATCCGGGAACGCGGGTGCGAATCCCGCTGGGGGCGCCATCACGTCGGAGCCATGATCCGTCCTGCGGACGGGGCAGATTGCAACCCTGCCGGCTCGTGGTCGGACTCCACCCGACGTGTCCATCTCTGCATCCCTCCTTCAGAAGAGGCCGACGTGCTGCGGCAGACCTCTTCCTCGGGGGCGGCGATGCGTTTCCAGGGCGCAAGCATACGCGGCGATGCATCCGCCTTTCAAGCAAAGGAACCTGGTTCGCGTCCAGGGTGCCCCATTTCGGAATCCGCCATCAAGCCTTCTCGTTCTTTTCCCTTCAGGCGCGGAAGCGGCCAACGTGCGGCGCCAGACCCTTCCAGCTCGCCCCTTTTCTTTCTCTCCTACCTCAGCTCTTTTCCCTGTGGGGCGCAAGCATACATGGCGATGCATCCGCCTCTTAAGCGGATGAACCAGGTTCGATCCCTGGGCACCCCACCACCGACACTCACCGTCCGACCTCGACGGACATTGCCAGAGCAGCGATCACAGCGACCGGCAGACCGGCGCCCATGCGCACTGACAGCGCGATCGCAGAGGTCTTTCCCTTCAGACGCAGGATCACCCGCAAAACCACACCCGATTCGAGCCCCCCTCGTCTCCCTCTCTCCCCGGTCTTGTTGCTTCCTTGCTCCCTTTCTCCCCATCTTCCTGCCCTCCCCTCACGCCTTCCCCTCCCACCCACCTGAATCCCATGATCCGCATCCCCCTCCCCCACGACCTCTCCCTCAAGTACTACCCGCCCCTCCGCCAGCACGCCGACCGCTACCTGCGCGAGTCCGCGTACCTCGGCCCTGGCCAGGGTGGCAAGCGCGCCGCCCGGCGCGCCAAGGCCCTCGCCCGCCTCGTCCTCGAGCCCGTCGCCGAAGAGGCGCCGCTGTCCTGAGCACGTCCGGGGGCGCGGATCCCTTCCGCGTCCGCAGCGTCCGCATCCACCCCGGACCCCAGGAGGTTCCCATGTCACGCCACCGCTTCCCCGACGACCTGCCCTCCTTTCACGACCAGCAGTAAGCGCCGCCGCGGCTTCCCCTCGGAAACCCGCGTGCTGCGCGGCCTGCGCCGCGTGCACGGCGGCAAGGACCTGGTCGAAAGGCTTGGCCGCAAGGACCTCTGCCCGTGCGGTTCGCACCGGCTCTTCCGCGGCTGCTGCCTGCGCAGCGGCCGTCTGGACGGCAGCAACCGCCAGCACTTCTTTCAGGGATTAGTCCACCTGGGCCCCGCCCGGACTTCCTGGACCCGTGGGCGATCCGCACCCCGGATCGCCCACGGGCGGACGCGTCGCCCGCTCCTTCCAACCCGCCCCTGTAGCTCAAGTGCAGAGCACCGGTCCTGTAAACCGGCGGTGGAGGTGCGACCCCTCCCGGGGGCTCTTCTTCCCGCTCCGCGCCGCCTCGTGGCGGCGCGGAACCTCCTGCGAAGCCGGTGGACCGCACCACCGTTCCGTCCCATCTGCGAAGGAATCCCATGACCCGCTGCCTGGTGCTGAACGCCAGCTTTGAGTACCTCGCCGTCGCCGAGCGCTGGATCGACGCGCTGACCCTGGTCCTGGCCGGCAAGGCCGTGCCCATCGAGCACTACCCGGACACCGTGCGCAGCGCCCACGCCAGCTTCCAGCTGCCGGCCGTGGTGGTGATGCGCCACCAGGTGCGCACCCAGCGCCGCCGCCGCCTGTTCGATGCCCCGACGCGCAAGGCGGTGTTCGTGCGCGACGGTTTCGCCTGCCAGTACTGCGGCGCGCGCCTGTCCATGGCCACCGGCACCCGCGACCACGTCGTGCCGCGCAGCCGCGGCGGCGCCGACACCCTCGGCAACGTCGTGGCCGCGTGCCGCGCCTGCAACGCGCGCAAGGACGCGCGCACTCCGCACGAGGCCGGCATGCCGCTGCGCAGCCAGCCGCGCGCGCTGAGCGACGACGAGAAGATCCAGTGCCTGCTGAAGACCGTGCGCGCCAAGGAGCGCACCGCCTGGCTGGACTGCCTGCGCCGCAACGGCATCGCGCTGTGGGCGGCGTGGGATTCGACCAGCCCCGCGTTCGACCACTGGCGCCGCCGACTGATCGCGCGATCGTGACGAGGCCGCACCGGAGCTTTCCCATGACGGACGCATCTGACGGCCAACCACCCGCCGACCCGCCCACGGCGTCCGAGCCGGCGGCGCCTACCTGGACCGCGGCTGGATCACTCGCGGAGACGATCACCCCCGCGCGCTTCCTGGCTGACGTCGCCGGCGCGCTCGGCGCGCCGTACGCTCTCGTGCCGGACCGCGCCTTCCACTGGCTGACGCCGTTCGGCGCCGACCACGAGCGCCTCGCTGCGCACGCCCGGCACGCGCTGCTGCGCCTGCCCGAGGTGATCCCGGGACTCGAACCGGAGCCGCCACCCGGCGGCTGGCCGGCCATCCTGTTCGCGTCCACCGACGACCAGCTCGCCTACGAGGGCCTGTTCGGCGGCAGCGGTGCGTCGATCATCAGCGGCGGCTGCTGGCGCTCCTTCCCGGTCGGGCACCTGGCGGTCCCGGTGACCGGCCGGGAGGCGCTCGACGCGGCCTTCGGCCACGAGCTGGTGCACGCCGTGCTGAGCGGCAGCGGCGTGCCGACCTGGCTGCAGGAGGGCATCGCCACCGAGCTCGAGACGCGCATGGGCAACCGCGCGCCGCCGCTCGCCGATCCCTACAACTGGCGCGCGACCCTCACGTACTGGCGCGAGCATCCGGCGGGCCCGTTCTGGTCGGGCGCGGCCTTCCGCGACCCCGCCTCCTCCGAGCACGCCTACCGCCTCGCGCAGCTGCTGGGCTACCACTGGACGCGCCGCCCCGCAGCGGTTGCGCGCCGCGCGCGACCTCGGCCGCGCCGCTTGGAAGGACCAGGACGGCGCCCTGCTCGGCCTCATCGGCGCGGATCGCGCAGGCCTGCTCCGCGCCGTGCTCGCACCCGACCGGAGGCGCGGCTGGCTGGAGCGCTTCCTGCACTGGTGCTTCGTCCACGACGCGCCGTGACGCCCGTCACCGCCCCAGCTCGGCCTGCGCCGCCGTCACGCGCGCGAGCTGCTCGCGGCAGCCGGCGGCGCGCTGCTTCATGAAGCGGGCCTCGGATTTTTCGTAGAGGTCGACCTCCTTGCCGATGTGCTGCGCGCCGGCGGCGAGCGCCTGGCGCGCTGCCGCCGCGCCCGGCGCGCCGCGCTGGCCCGTGCACCAGGTCACCGCCGCGAGGAACGCGGGCGTGGAGAAGAGCGGATCGAAGGTGGTGAGCGTCGCGGCGTGGAAGGCGGGCACGTCGAGGCGCTCCAGGCGGTGGCCGGCGGCGAGGATGCGGTAGCCGTTCCAGCGCAGTTCCTGGTCGGTGTCGGCGCACCACGCGAGGGCCGCGACGGCGGACTCCTCGCCGAAGGCGCTGGCGAGCAGCGCGACCACGCGGTCGGCGAGCGCGTCGCCGCTGCGCAGCGCCTGCGCCGCGCTGATCGCCGGCAGGTGCGCGGCGGCCTTGCGCTCGGCCCAGCCCGGCTTGGCGGATTCGGTTTCGAGCCAGGTCGCGGCCTCGCTGGTCACGGTGTAGCTGGATGAATAGGACAGCAGCGTCACCAGGTGGAAGCGCAGGCGGTCCCCATCGCCGAGCGCACCCGCCTTCTCGAGCAGCGCGAAGGCGTTGAAGCGGCGCGTGTAGTCATCTCCGTCGAGCCACGGCTGCACGGTCGCGGCGATCCCTGGCGCGCGGGCGAGCAGCAGCGCGCGCAGGCTCTCGATGCCCTCGCCGAAGGGGCCTTCGCGGGCGAGCGCCGCGGTCAGCACCTGCAGCGCGTCGGCCGGCAGCGCTCCACCGCCTTGACGCGCCACCACCATCGCGGCGCCGACCAGGCTTTCGGGCGCGTCGTCGCGCCCGGCGAAGGCGGCGAGCATGGCGCGGCAGATGTCGGGGTCGTCGGGGGCTTCCTCGCGCAGGGCCACGAACAGCTTCCCACCCTGCTCGGGGTGCTGGTGCGCGACCAGGTGCGCGGCCTTGGCGATGCGCACCTCGCGCTCCCAGGTCGCGGTGTCGAGCCACGGGCGCGCGCCGCGCTGCCGCGCGAGCCGCGCCAGCGCATCGTCGTGGCGGCCGCCGCCGGCCAGCTCCAGGGCCTCGCCATGCACCGCCTGGCGGAACTGCGCGACCGCCGCGGCATCGTCGGGGTGGGCGGCCAGGCGCGCCTCGGCGCGCTGCTCCGCCAGTGTCCAGTCATGCGCGGCGAGCGCTTCGGCGACCGCATCGCGGGACGCGGCGCGCACGACCAGCGCCGTGCCGGCCGCCAGCGCCAGGACGGCGGCGGTCGCCGCGAGCGCCAGCCGACGCGGGCGGACGGGCTGCACCGGCGCGGCGCCCGACGCGGCGGCTGCCGGTCCCACGGGCGTCACTGGCGGACCCAGCGTCGCGGTGACCGCACCGTCGTCGCCGGTCGGGCGCGCGGCCGCCGCGGTCGGCACGGTCGCCGCCAGCACCGTCGGCACGGTGGCGGCGCCGCTGCCGGGAAGCGCCGCCTGCCCGCTGGCGAGGGTGTGCGCGGTGTCATGGCCGGACGCGGGCGCGAGGTGCGTGGCGGTGGTCGCCGGCTCGTCGCCGAAGACCTCCGGCGCGCTGCGCGGGACGACCAGCCCCTGCGCCGCCAGGCCGTGCAGCGCCTCCACCAGGGCCTGGGCGCTGGGCAAGCGCCGCGCCGGGATCCTTGGCCATCAGGCGCATGACCAGGCTCGCGACCGCCTCCGGCACCTCCGGCGCCAGGTTGCGCAGCGGCGGTGGCGGGTCATCGAGGTGCGCGCGCAGCAGCGCGATGGTGGTCGAGGCCTGGAAGGGCGGACCGCCGGCCAGCAGGTGGAACCAGGTGCAACCGAGCGAGTAGAGGTCGCCGCGCGCGTCCACCGGCAGGCCGCGGCAGGCCTCGGGCGAGAGGTAGAGCGGCGTGCCGAGCACCGCGCCCTCCATGGTCATCGCCGACGAGTCGACCGCGCGCGCCAGGCCGAAGTCGGCGAGCTTGGCCACGCCCCTCCGCGTGATCATGATGTTGTCGGGCTTGATGTCGCGGTGCACCACGCCGAACTCGGCCGCCGCCGCCAGGCCCTCCGCGACGTGCAGGACGAAGGCCGTCGCGGTGCGCCAGTCCAGCGCCGCGCGCCGCCGCCCGGCGAGCAGCGCGCGCAGGCTGGCGCCGCCGTCGACCAGCTCCATGACCAGCAGCAGGTGCTCCGCGCCGGCGGCGTCGCGGAAGCGCCCGAAATCGTGCACGCCGACCACGTGCGGGCTCTGCACGCGCGCCACGCACTGCGCCTCGCGCGCGAAGCGCGCCACCGCCTGCTCGTCGCCGAGCAGGTGCTCGGCCACGCGCTTGACCGCCACCGGCCGCTTGAGCGACAGCTGCAGTCCGCGGTAGACCTCGCCCATCGCGCCCTTGCCGAGCAGGGCGTCGATGCGGATGCCGCCGAGGACGGTGCCGGGCTGGAGCATGCGCGCAGCCTAGGCCGTGCCCGCGCCGCCGGAAGCCCACGACCGCGCCGCTCAGCGGACGGTGAATTCCGCGACCACCGGCAGGCTTCCCGACCAGCCCGGGCGGTAGGCCTTGACGCGCAGCACGGTGGCGCGCTCGATGAGCAGCGGGCCCGTCCAGCGCGGCGAGTCCTCGTCCGGAGCGCTGCCGTCCAGGGTGAAGTGCAGCTCAGCCGCCGGATCGGCGTGGTGCGCGCGCACGGTGATGGGCGCCGGCAGGCGCCCGCCCGCCGGTTCGATCTCGGGCGGCGCCAGCGCCGGCGCGCCGGGCAGGCCATCGATCCACGCGCGCAGCAGCGCCATCGCCGGCCCGTCGACCAGGGTGCGGCCGAACGGCGGCATGCGCAGCAGGTCGGTGCGCTCCTGGCGCACCAGCACCATCGAACGCCACGGGTCGCGCGGCTTGATGTAGCGCGGGCGCTCGATGCCGTAATCGGTCAGGACGTGGCCCTGGATCAGGTTCTGCTGCTCCAGCGGCGTCTCGTAGCGCGCGTCGTAGCTCTGGAAGGCCATCACCCCGGGCCGGTGGCAGTGGCTGCAGTTGGCGTCCAGGTACGAGCGCACGCGCTCCTCGACGCTGGCGCCGGCGTCGTCGAGCGCGGCGAGGCGCGGGTAGGTGGCGACCGCGTCCGTCGCGAACGGGCCGCGGAACAGCCCGAGCGCGCCCCAGGCGGCGAGCTGCGGCACGGCCGCGCCGCCCGGTCCGGGCACCGGCCGGTTGAGCTGGCGCGTCGAGACGCCGAGCACCCCGCCGGCCACCGGGTTGTGGCAGATCAGGCACTCGGCGCGGCTCGGGTAGCGCCAGCGCTGCGTGCGCGTCCCGCCGCTGCGCGTGACGACGGCGACGTCCTCGTCCGCGCCCGCCGCGTCGCACAGCTCCGCATCGCTGCCGTCGGCGCGCCAGCGGTAGGTGACGCCGTAGACGTGGCCCGCGGACGAGCACACCAGCAGCCGCGTCTCGAGCCGGCGCAGGCCCGGCGCGCGCTCGTCGCGGGGCAGCGCGAACTCCTGCGCCAGCACCGTGCCGCGCGGAAAGTACCAGGTGCCGGTGGCGGCGAAGCCGATGCGCTCCTCGACCTCCAGCGCGTCATCGCCCGCGGGCTGCTGCGGCACGGCGATCCAGCGCTGCTTGCGCGCGCCGTCGGTCCACAGCGGCGTGTTCACCTCGTAGGGGATGAGCGCCGCCACCGGCACCGGCGGCCCGCCCGCGGCACCGGGCGCGAAGGCCCCGGTCTGCGAGAGCAGCGCGGGCATCATTCCATCGGCGTCCTCGGGCATGTCGAGGTAGGGCGGAGTGAGCGGACGCGCGGCGGGCAGGTCCTGGGCAGCGGCGAGCGTGGCGCCCACGGAGACCAGCACGACCATGAGACCGCGGCACAACGACGGCCCGGGCATATGTGGATAATGGGACCATTATGTCCTGAAACAATGCGGTTCCGCTGCGACCCTCACCATCCATCGACCGTCGTCGTGCGGCCCACGAGTCATCGATCGCTTCCCAGCGCTGCTGCTCGCCAGCGGGGTAAACGGGCAGCGCAACGTGCTCAGGAGCCGGCCGCTCACGACCTCCCGGACGAGCGGCTGGCCGTCGGGACCGGCACTGACCAGGCGGCTGGCGTCCGGGGTGGAGGCGAGGGCGGTGACGCGGTCGCGCATCGCCGCCAAGTCGCCCGCGGTGCCGTCCGGCGGCGCGTCAACGCCCGAGCGTCGCGCTCACCGCCTCGGGCAGCGAACTCATCACCAGCCACCCGTCCTCTGCCCACACCGCCAGCGGTCCAGGCGCGGACGCATCGCCATCCAGCGCCGCGAGCCGCCCGCTCCAGCGGCCGTGCTCCTCGCGCAGCTGGTCGGCCTTCGCCACCGCCGTGGTCGCGGCCTGCGCGGCCTGCGGCGTGGCGAAGCGCGCGAGCAGCAGCGCGTCGCCGTAGGCGCGCCGGTGCAGGCCAGCCAGGTACATGCGCCGCGCCGCTGGCGCGCCCGCCTCGTCCCAGCAGCCCGCGCGGTGGTACTTCACCAGCCAGCACGCCTGCGGTTCGCCGCCGCTGTCAGCGAGGACGCCGCGCGCCACGTCCGCGCCGCACTGGGTCACGGCGATGCGCGTCCAGTCGCCGGCGCGCGGCCCCAGCCACGCCGGCAGGCCCGGAGCGCCGGTCAACGGATCCTGGTCGAGCACGGTGGTCGAGGTGCGCTTCCAGCCGTCCCTGGCGACCACGCCGTTGACCAGCCCGTGGTCGATGAAGGCGGTCACCGCCAGGTCCACACCGGCCGGCGTGGTACCGGTGACCACCACCGCCTGCGCCTCGAAGGGCAGCCGCCCCACCGTCGGGCTGTGCAGCCACGGATTCGGCCCGGCCTCGACCCAGCCGAGGTCGCCGGCCAGCGCGCCGAAGCCGAAGGCGTAGAGGCCCTGGGACGTGATCGCGGCCTCGTGCTGCCAGGCCTGCGCGACCAGCGGATCGTCGGCGAGGCCGACCACCACCACGTGCGCGTAGGCGAGCGCCTCGCGCCTGCCCGCGGCGAGCGCGCGCGCGTCCGCCAGCGTGGCCGGTGGCCGCCCGGCGGCGCACACCTGCAGCAGCGGCTGGGTCGCCGCCGCGGCGCGCACGCGCTCTGCGCTGGCGCGCACCGCCGCCGGCGCGTCCGCGGCGCAGGCGACGATCAGGACCGGGTGCTCGGCGGCGCTGGCGGCGGGGGCGGCGACCAGCGCGGCGAGCACCAGCCAGCCGGAGATCAGGGTGGGATTCACGGCAATTCCTCCACGGCGATCAGTTCGCCATCGCCCGCGCGCAGCGGCACGGTGATCACCCAGTCCGCGCCGTCGCGGCGCACCGCGTAGTCGCGGTGCTCGTTCAGTCCGGTGGCGGTGGCGCGCGCGCCGCCGGCGACCGCGCGCAGTCGCAGCTCGACCCGGCGCGGCTGCTCCGCCCAGTCCTCGATGGCGACGCAGCGCACGCCGCCGCAGGTGAAGCCGTACCCGGCGGTGCCGGGCGGGTAGGTGATCGGCAGCAGGCCGAGGCGCTGCAGCACGGCGGCGAGGCGCACCGCGGCGGGCCCGTCGAGCTGCGCGTAGCCGCCCTCGATCAGGACGCGGTTGCCGGCGATCCGCACCGTGGCCGCACCGACCTTCCCGCTCGCGACCGCGGCTGCGCTGAACAGCGCCGCGAGGTCGTCGGGCAGGGGCGCGGCGCCGGCGAAGCAGATCAGCGGCACTCCGCGCCCCGCCCAGGCGGCGAGCTGGGCGCGCTCTACGGGCAGCCAGCCGGCGATGTCGAGGCAGATCAGCGGCGCCGCGCCGGTCCAGCGCGCCAGGGACGCGACGTTGGCGGCGAAGGGCACGCTGACCTGCGCGTGGTGCAGCCGCCCGATCACCCGCGCCACGCCATCGACGTACCCGTCGGCGGCGCTGCCGCCCATGCCGCCGCCGCTGAAATCGGGGTGCTGCGGATCGTCGAGCAGCGCCGTCGACACCGCCACGCCCACGCCGATCGGCCCGTCGGGCGCGATCAGGCTCTCGCGCTCGGCGGCGTTCCAGCCCTGCTGCCAGTCATTGGCGGTGGCGAGCAGCGAGATGCCGGCGTTCATGCCGTAGCCGAAGGTGTGCATCGAGCGGTAGACGCCATCGTTGCCGATGCTGCCGCGCCAGGCGCGCGTGGCGAGGTGGCGGCGGCTGGTCTCGGTGACGCCGACCGGCACGTGCCAGTGCGGGTCGTCGAAGACGCAGGTGTCGTAGCCCCACACCAGGTTGCTGTTCATGCGCCACGACGGGTTCAGCGCCTTGAGCGCCATCTGCCGGCCGGCGGTCATCGCCAGGTCCTCCTCCATCCCGCCCCAGGTGTCGTCGTCGCTCATGCCCTGGATGGTGGCGGCGAGCGGCTCGAGCGCGCGCAGCGGAACCAGCGGCACGCCCTGGCCGCTGACCACCAGGCGCTTGCCCGCGCCCGCCACCGCGTCGTGCAGCGCGGCGACGTCCGCCGCATAGCGGCTCAACTGCCACGCGCGCAACTGGCCGAGGTGCTGCTCGACGATCTCGCGGCACAGCGCCTGGCGCGTGCGGCCGGCCAGGCGCGGCGACTTCTGCGTGCCCAGCCAGCGGTCGAACTCGACCAGCTCCGGCCAGGTGAACATGCTGTTCACCGACGGACCGGTATCCCAGCGGTCGCTGTTGAAGATGCGCACCGCGGTGGCGTCCTGCCAGGCTTTCTGCCCGCGGTTGCGCGCGACCAGGCTGGGCGCGGCCAGGCTGAAGAACAGCTCGCCGTCGGGGTAACAGGTCCACGGGTTGGCGTAGTGGCGGAAGTCGTTCTCGCTCAGGTAGAGCCGCCCGGGCTGGGTGCGCGCGTTCATGCCGACCTGCTTGAGGCCGTGCGCGTAGCAGTACACCAGGTCCTCGGGCTGGCCCCAGCCCTCGCCGGTCTCGCGGCTGCCGGTGCCGAGCTCGAGGTAGGTGCGCACGCCGCGCGTGACGATGCAGCCGAACTCCGCGGTGTGCCCCGCGTCCTGCAGGTCGCCGACCGGCGCCAGCGCGTGCGCGGGGTCGATCACCAGCAGCGGCGCGCTGGCGGGCGGAGCGTCCTGGCGTGGTCGCTTCCACGCGCCAGGCGCCGAACCGGCCGGCGGCGGGCGCGTCCGGCGTGAACGCGACGCTCGCGCTGGCGCGCGCGCCACCGGGCACGGCCAGGGTGCGCGCGCCGAGCTCGCGCGCGGCGCCGCCGGGCCCGACCAGGCGCAGGCGCACCTCCGCCTGGCGCGCGGCGGGCGCGGCGCCCGCGCAGCCCCACAGTTCGACCTCGCCCAGGCGCAGGGCGCGGCGCTTCTCCTGCGCCGGCGTGGTCGCACTCCACGGCAGGCGCAGGCGCACCTCCGCGCCCAGGGTGCCGGCGGGCAGCTCGAGGAGCGCGCGCCCGGTGCCGGCGAAGCGCTGGTCGAGGTCGCCGCAGGCGAGGCCACCGCCTTGCCATCGACGCTGATCTCGACCGCACCGGGGTTCGTGGTGCCCTTGCCGGCCTCCGCGACGTTGCCGACCAGCTCCACCTGGGTGATGGTCGACGGGGCGGGCAGGCGGAAGACCAGGGTCTGGTCCTCCTTCTCGACGCCCTGCCACTGCCCCCAGCCGGTGTGGCCATCGCTGGGCTTGGCCTGCGACGCGGCGCCGTCGTTCAGCGCCTGGGCGGACGGGTCGCCACGGCCATCGGCGACCTGCGCCGCCAGCGCCAGGTCGCACGCGCCGTTCGCGACGGTGACCAGGGCGTGCTGCTCCTGGCCGGGCGCCGCCGCGTAGGCCGCCACCTCCAGGCCGCCGCGGTCGGGCAGCTTGAGGGTCTCCGGGCCCGGGGCGTGGAAGCTGCGCGGCGCGCGGCGCAACTCGTCGAGCGCGATCTGCACGGTCACCGCCGGCGTCAGGTCGGCCTCGAGGCGGGTCTCCCAGCACACCATGGCGCCATCCGGCGCGAGCACGCCGAGGCGCACCGCGAAGGCGTCGCGCGCGGTGAGCGCCTGCGGCGCCAGCTCGTCGTCGGCGGGCAGCGCCAGCGTCGCCTCGCCGCTGCCGTGCGCCGGCAGCGTCGAGCTGCGCCGTGGCGTCGCCGAGCAGCGCGCCATCCGAGGTCGACAGGCGCGCGACCACCGGCAGGCGCACCGCCGACCGCACCGGGGTTGCTCGCGTGCACGCGCAGCGCACGCGCCGCGCGGTCGACGATCACGGTCGCCGCCAGGCTGTCCGCCGTCGGCGCCGGCGCCGCGTCGCGGCCACCTGCGGCGTCGCCGCGAGCCAGCGCAGCGTCGCCGTCCACAGCGCCGCGTCGCCGGTCGTGGCCTGGGCCGCGTACACCGCCACCGCGGCCCGCACCGTAGCGCCCGGTGATGAGCAGCCCGTCGCCGCGGTCGTCGGCGCTGCGCAGGCGCACGCGCCAGTCGCGGTCGAGCAGCGGCCGGCTGAGGAAGGGCTCGCCCGCCTGTCGCCTGGCGGTCGACGTAGAACAGGGTGCGCGCGAAGCGCTCGTAGCGGGTCTCGCCGCGCTCCGCCGCGTGCAGCGGCTTCAGCCGCCAGGCGTGCTCGAGGCGCAGCGCCGGCGCCTCCGGGAAGAACTCCGCGTCCGCCGCCGCCGCTCTCGACCGCCACGGAGCCGATCCCGCGCGACGCCCCCGGGATCAGCGTCTGCCAGGCGCTGGTCGGCGCGAGCGAGCGTCAGCGCGTAGGCGTTCGTGCCCGGGCCGCTCGCCGAGGGTGATGAGCAGCGCGCCGCCCTGGCGCAGGTGCTCGGCGCAGCGCCGCGACCACCGCCTGGGTCAGCGCCACGCCCTGCTGCTCCGCCTGGTAGAGCAGCACGCGGGTCGGCCGCGCGGTGTCCTTCGCCGCCAGCGGCGCGAGGCCGAGCGCAGTGGCCGCCGCGGCCAAGGTCGGGGCGCGCGCGGGGTCGACGTTGACCCACGCCATGTCCTCCGCCGCGGACAGCAGCGGCAGGGTGCCGAGGGCGAGGATGAAGTTGCGGATCATGACGGTTCCTCGCCGGTCGGCACCAGGATGGGTTCCAGCAGGCGCAGCTGCGCCGCCGCCGGCAGTTCGCCGGCGAGGCGCGCGCGGCACAGCCCGGCGAGCGCCGCGCCGAGCTCGCGGTTGCGCTTGTCGACCGAGGCCAGCGGCGGCGCCGCGCCCTGCGCCAGCTCGTCGCGCTGGCGCCAGTAGTGGTCGTAGCCGCCGACCAGCACCGTTCGGCCGAGCAGCGCCGCCGCGCGCGCGCAGGCGAAGGCCTCGGAATCGGAGATCGCCAGCAGCGCGGTCGTCCCCCGCGTCGCCAGCCCGCCGGCAGCCGCCCGAGCAGCGCCGCCGCCTGCAGGCGCGCGCGCGTCTCGAGGTCGCCGCCGCCTGGCAGCGGCGGCGCGTGCGGCAGCAGTTCCAACCCGGCCGCGCGCACGGCGCGCGCGACGCCCAGGTCGCGGCGCGCCTGCCAGGTGCCCGGCGCGCCCGGCGCCCAGCAGCGCAGGACGCGCGTCGCGCCGCGCGCGATCAGCCAGGCGGTCAGCGCCGCGGCGCCGTGCGCGTGGTCGCTCTCGACGCGATCGCAGCCCGCCGCCCACGGCTCGTCGCCGTACGCCAGCGCCGGGACCCCGCTGGCGTGCAGCTCGGTGACGGTGCGCTCCAACCAGGCGGTGGGCAGGGTGGACGCGCGCGCGCCGAACACCACCGCGGCCGGCGGCGCCGCCAGCAGGCGCGCGCGCCAGCGCTCCGCCGCGCGTGGTTCCGCGAGCCCATCGAGGTGCACCAGCAGCGGCGTCAGCCCCGCCCCGCGCGTCGCCTCGACGAAACCGGCATCGATCGCCAGCAAGGCCCCCGGCAGGCGGCCGGGCGCCAGTTCCTCGGACAGGTGGCTGAGCACCACCACGGTCTCGGCGAGCAGGCTGCCGCCCCCCGCCCCACGCGCGCGCACCGCGAAGCGCCCCTGCAGGCCGCGGTCATCGATGCGCCCCTCCGCCGCCAGTTCGGCGAGCGCCGCGCGCACCGTGCGCCGCGATACGCCCAGGCGCTGCGACCAGTTCCACCTCCGCCGGCAGCCGCTCGCCGATGGCGATGGTACCGTCGGCCAGCCAGGTGCGCAGCTGCCGGAGCGAGCGCGCGCGTGGAGAGAGGGTCGGGCCAGCCATGTGGGACAGGAAAGGTACAGAAAGAAACCCGACGTGTTGCCGTGGATTTCCCGAGCCAGTTCCACGGCGGTACCAGAAAGGTACACTGACGATTCAAGCCGTTATCCACCCTCCCGAACGTCAGTCCACGTATCAGCCACCCGCTCGATCACTCGCCCACCTGCGAAACCTGCGGACTCTCCTCGTGCAGCACCGCGGATTTCCCCAGCCTTCGCCGCTTGGTTCCCCGTCAGCCGCCTTGCGACGCCATCCGCGGGGTATCGGGCAGGGCCTCAATGCACGTAGTCCGTGCCCTTCGCCACCTCCACCAGGTACCCCCAGATCGACTCGAACTGGTCCTTGGCCTTGCCATCGAGGATGTTGGTGATCGGGGTGGTGCCGTCGGTCGAGAACTGCGGCATGCGCGTCAGCGGGTCGAAGCGCAGCGGCGCGCGCAGCCAGCGGTGGTAGTAGTCCTTCTGCAGGCGCTGGGTGGCGTAGCCGAGGTTCACGCCGGGCGCCTCGAAGACCGCGGTGGGCGCGGCCGAGCCGATGCCGTGGCAGCCGGAGCAGTTGAAGCCGCCGTTGGGCCCGGTCAGGTCCTTGCCGAACGAGGCCGGCGGGTCGGTGACCACGGGGTCGGCGGGCGTCACCGGCGGCAGGCCGTGCTCCAGGCTGAAGCCCTGGGCGAGCAGGTCGGCGGCCGCCGGGAAGGCCGGCATGCGCATCTGCAGCCACGGGCGCGGGCGCCACTTCAGCTCGCCGGCGATGAACTTCGCCGCCCACTCCGGGCGCAGCTTGTCGCCGATGAAGGTCAGCAGCGGGCGCGGCTGCTCGAACGCGCCGGTGGCGCCGTCGGTGTTGGCCGCGTCGGGCTTCGGCGGCAGGTCGGCGAGGATCTTGTCGGCCTCGGGCTTGTAGTCGGCGAGCAGCGCCTCGGTGTTGTCGCGGGTGTGGCAGGCGATGCAGCGCAGCGCGGCGAAGCGGCGCTCGGCGAACTCGGGCAGGCTGCGCCGCTTGAGCGCGGCCAGGTCGGTGGCGAGGATCGCGCGCAGGCCCGAGATGTCCGGGCCGCTGAGCGTGAACTCCGGCGCACGCCCGCGCGCCGCCTCGTCGCCACCGGTGGCCAGGCAGCCGCCCGCGGTCTTGCCGGCGAGCTCGGCGAGCTTGGGCGCCGGCGGCGCGCGCGAAGCCGTCACCGAGCTGGTGGCAGCCCGCGCATCCGGAACTCGCGACCAGCGCCTTGCCGCGCGCGGCGTCGCCGGCCAGGGCCTTCGCGTCCTTGTCCGCGTCCTTGTCCGCGCGCGACAGCACGAAGGCGGCGAGCTGCCTGGCCTCGTCATCGGTGAAGCCGAAGGTCGGCATGCGGATCCACGCGTAGTGCTTGTTCGGCTGCTTGAGGAACTCGGCGAGCGCGGCCGGCTGCCACTTCGCCTTCACGCCCGCCAGGGAGATGTGCGCGGGCGTGTCGCCGGCCGGCGCGTGGCAGGCCACGCAGCCGAGCTTGGTGAAGATGTAGCCGCCGGCGATGCGCTGCTCGTCGGCTCGGAGTGAACTCGGCGGCCTTGCCGAGCGTGGCGAGGAAGGCGGCGATGTCCGCCGCGGCCTGCGGCGCGTCCGCGCCGTGCAGCAGTCGCGGCATCGCCGCGCCCGGGCGCAGAGCCTGCGGGTCGGCGATCCAGCGCGCCATCCACGCGGCGTTGAACTGCCCGCCGGCCTCGCGCAGGTCGGGCGCGTCGGTGGCCAGCTCGGGCAGCCCGCCGGCCGCAGCGCTGGCGTCGCTCTGGTGGCACTTCGTGCAGCGCAGCGCGCCGAGCTGGGCGAGGCCGTGGTGCTGCTTGAGCGCGGCCTTGAAGGGCTTGTCGGCGACGTTGTGCACGAACACGGTGGGCGGCACCGGCTCGCGCGGGATGTCGCGGGTCTCCCAGAACAGGCGCGCGCGCGCCACGCCGGTCGCCGGCGCGGTGTAGGTGATGCGCAGGCGCGTCCGGCCCTTGTCGACGCGGATGGTGCCGGTCGGCCCCGCCAGGTCGGGACCCGGGCAGGTCAGCACCGCCTTGTCGTTGAGGGTGACGGTCAGCGCGCCGCTGCCCTCGGCCGAGAAGGTGGTCTTCTCCCAGATGTCCTTGGTGATGTAGCCCTCCCACGTCGCCGTGAAGGGACCCGGCGCGATGAACGGCGACGCGGATTCCTGGTCGGGCACGTAGAGCGCGGCCAGGCGCGCGGTGCGCAGGTCGGTGGAGCCGCCGGACGCGCTGGTCACGCCGAAGGTCAGGCCCGGCTCGAGCTTCTCGTCGGCCGGCTTGTCGGGGGTGGCGGGCGCGGGCGTGCCGCCGGACGCGGGCGCCGCCGATCGCGACCGGGGTGGCCGTCCCGGCGGTGGCAGCAGGCGGGGTGGCCGCAGGCGGGCTGGCCGCCTGGGTCGTACCCGGCGTCGGGATGCTCGCGGTCGCCGCGCCGGGCTGCTGCGTGGTGGCCTCCGTCGCCACCACCGCCGCGACCGGCGCCGCGCGACCGGCGAGCAGCAGCGCCCCCGCGCCGACGATGGCCAGCAGCGCCACCGCGAGCGCGACCCGCGCCTGGTTCCGGCCCGGCGGGCGCGGCGTGTCGTCATCGGATCCGGGGGTCTGCGCAGCGCTGCTCACGGGAACTCCTGAGTGCTTGAAAGCGACGCGAAGCTGACCGTTTTGGCCAGCTTCGTCCAGTCACTTTCCGCGTCACCTGATCGGTCCGGCTGCGCCGCGGGGAGCGCGCGCAGCCGGTGCCCGGGCCCCTGGATCAGGGTCCGGACTTCTCGCCCACCACGTTCACGGTGTTGTAGAAGTCCTGGCTGATCTCGGTGCCGTCGGCGGCCGCCATGTGCGCGCTGAGCTTCATCTGCATCACCGGCTTGATCGCCGGGATCTCGAGGAACACCGTCTTGCCGTCGGCCGACAGGGTGATCGCGGTGATGTCCACCGGATCGTGGCCAGCCTGCTTGTTCTCGGTGCTCGGCTTCATCTCCGGCGAGCCGTAGTTGCCGGTCCACAGGTAGTTCCACTGGGTGGCCGACCAGTTGGCCTTGTCCGCCGCCAGGGCGCGGTCGAGCGGCACCTGGAAGGTCAGCGAGACGCCGTTCTTCTTGACCACGTAGCCGATCGGCATGGTCATCGGCTTGCCGGTGTAGCGCACGCGCTGGAAGCCGCCGTCCTTGGTGCCGTTGGTCTGCCAGCCCTTCATGCCGCACAGGTAGAGCTGCCCGTCCTTGGCGTTGAAGCGGGCGCGCATCATGCCGGTGTTGAAGTTGACCGGGATCCGCACCGCGCCGCCCTGGGGCATGCTGCCCTCCTTGCTCCACGCGACCAGGAACAGCGAGCTGGTGCCGTACGACAGGTGGACCAGGCTGCCCTTGGGCGCGCCCCACTTGTCGCCGATCACCCAGGCCTGGCCGCCGCACGAGTTGTCGATGCCGCCGTGGGGCAGCCAGAAGATCGGCTTGTCGTAGTCGGTGGGCACGACCTTGCGGTGGGCGAGGTCGGGCACGCCGTAGAAGCCGCCCTTCTCGATCAGGTTGATGCGCGAGGTCGGGGTCCAGGTGCCCTCGTTGTCGCCGGTGGTGATCTGGCCGTCGGGGCTGATGCTCATGCCGTTGGGGGCGCGGAAGCCGGTGGCGTAGACCTCCGAGGTGCTGCCGTCCTTCGAGACCTTCAGCATCACGCCGTTGTGCTCGCCGATGGTCTCCCAGCCGCGGCCGCCGGCGCGCACCGGGCCGGCCTTGGCGTAGTAGAAGTTGCCCTGCGGATCGGTCTGCAGGTCGAAGGCGAACTCGTGGAAGGCGGGCGTGGTGTGCACGTCGCCGTTGAAGTTCTCGTAGAAGTCGGCCTCGCCGTCGTTGTTGAGGTCCTTCAGGCGCACGATGCCGTCGCGGCAGGTGGTGTAGACCTGGTCGTCGACGATCTTCAGGCCGAGCGGCTGGTGCAGGCCGGCCGCGAAGCGCCGCCAGCTGACCTTCTCGAGGCCGGCGTCGATGCCCGAGACCACCCACACGTCGCCGTTCCAGGTGCAGACCGCGGCGCGGCCGTCGCTGAAGAAGTCGAAGCCGGTCAGGCGCATCTTCGACTTGAAGGGGTTGTCCTCGGGGACGGTGATGGTGTCGACCACGTAGGCCGCCTCGCCCTCGCCCTTCGCGCCCTTGGTCTCGATCGCCTGCGCCCAGTGCGGCGGGCCGCCCTTGGTCAGGGTCGCCGGATCGGTGATGGTCGCGGCGCCCTTGAGCAGGGTGGCGAGGTCGGCGGCCTTCTCGGAGGTGATCACCAGCTTGAAGACCCCGGCCTTGAGCGCGGGCACCTTCATCACGATGCGGTTGTCGACCACCGCCAGGGTGACGCCCGCGGGCGCGCCGACCAGGCCGGCGCTGACCGTGCGATCGCCACCGGTGAGTTCGGCGACGGCCCCGTCGAGGGCGCCCTTGGCCCCGGCCAGCTCGGCGACCACCATGGTCGCGGCGGAGAAGCCGCTGAGGTTGAAGGTGCGGCTGATGGCCTTGCCGCCGCCCTCGAAGGCGGGCAGCTCGAGCACCGCGCCACCGCCGACGCTGTACGAGAACACCACCTGGTCGCCGTACTGGTAGAGGCCCTTGAAGTGCGCCCAGTCCGCCGGCAGCGGGCCGTACGGCTCGCTGCGCGGATCGGCGAAGCTGTCGCCCTTGGCCCACCCCGGGCCGACCGGCGTGCCGAACATCTCGGTGCCGTTGACCAGCGGGCCCGGCACGCCGTGCGCGCCGTCGTAGGCGACGCCCTTGAGTTCGAGGAAGCCGCCGGTCCAGCCGGCCGCCACGCGCAGCAGGTCGCTGTCGAACGCGACCGCGCCGACCACGGCCTCCTCGCCAGCGCCGCCGGCGGTGAGCTTCACCGCGGTGCCCTTGATGGCGATGTTCTTGCCGGGCGCCTCGATGGTGTCGGCGATGAAGGGGCCGTACTGGGTCTCATAGAACCAGCCCGAGCCCACGCCGCCGCCGCCCTTGCGCTTCTTCCAGGCCGCCTGGTCCCAGGCGATCTGCGCCTCGGCTGCCCTTGGCGTGCTTGAGCGCGCTGCCCGGCACCGGGGTGTCGTCGGCGCCGCCGGGCGCCTTCCACAGCAGGCGGCAGCCGGAGCCGCCGTTGCCCTGGTAGTACTCGACCAGGATGGGGTGGTCGCCGGCGCCGAGCTCGACCTGGCCTTCCTTGCGGATCATCGCGTGCGGGCCGCCGTTATCGACCACCTGCTTGCCGTCGACCGACACCCGGGACCCGTCGTCCGACTCGGTCGCCAGGGTGTAGGTGCCGGCCTTCTCGACGTGCAGCACGCCGTTCCAGCGCGCGTAGAAATCCGTGGTCAGGCGGGTCTTGTGGAACTCGCCCTCGGTACCCGCGAAGTTGATGTCCTTGTCGACGCGCACCAGGGTCGGCTTGCGGTCCGCGGCCAGCGCCGGGAAGTCGGCCAGCCCCGCGTCCATCGCGAAGTACTCGCCGACCAGGCCGGGGGCGAGGTCGGCGGCGCCGGCGCCGGCCACTGCCGCGAGGAGGGAGACGAGCGACGTGAGGCGGAGTCCGGTGCGGGCGGGGGTCATGGGCTGCGGTCCTGGATGGTGATGGCGGCGGGCGGCCTGGCGCCGGTCGCAGGGGACGGGAAATGGGAGATGGTGATACCGGCGATGATGGCGGACGTGGACGGGAATATCCGGTCGCGGGCAGCGCCCGCCCAGGATTCGCGGCGTAGGGTGGAAGGGCCCATTCAATACCCGCGAGGGGGCGCACTGTACATCCCCGCCCCGCGGATCGCAACCGGATGGCAGGCTTATAGCCATGTGCCGGGTCGTGCGGCGGGCCCGCTTCCTCGGCGAGCTCAGCTTGCAGAGGGCTTCCCGAAGAGGCGCCGAGGGAGGACCGGAGGCCGCAGCGGCGGACCTTCCACGTGGAACCGGGCGACGGAGGCGACACCGTCCCCGGCCGTGATCTGCCGTTGCGCCGATGCATCAGGCCGCACACTTCGCGGCCATGGACGCCACCCCCTCCGCCGCGCCGCTGCCCGCCGGCGATGTGCTCGCCGCCCACCCGCTGCTCGGGGGCGCGCTCGCGCTCTGTGCCTTCCTGCACCTGGTCTTCTCCGGGTTGACCGTCGGCGGGGTGCTGTTCACCCTGGTCTACCAGCTGCGCGGCCTGGCGGTGCGCGACTACGACGTGCTGGCGCGCGACGTCGCCGGATCGCTGATCGCGCTGATGAACCTCGCCGCGCTCACCGGGGTGGTCGAGATCATGCTCGGCACCACGCTCTACCCGACGCCCTTCTACGAGGGCAATTCGCCGATCGGCAGCGTCTGGCCGCTGCTGCTGCCGCCGCTCGCCGCCGCCTTCGCGGTGACCTGGCTGCACAAGCAGAGCTGGGACGCGCTCGCCCGCCACAAGGGCCTGCACGTGACCATGATCGCCACCGCCGCGGTGCTGTTCCTGGCGGTGCAGCTCATCTACGTGACCGGGGTCGACTCCGCGCTGCAGGGCGGTCGCCAGCCTATGCGCTTCGCCGACGCGGTGCTGCTGCCGGGCGTGCTGCCGCACCTCCTGCACCTGGTGCTGGCCAGCCTGACGCTCAGCGCGGTGTTCCTGATGCGCGTGGTCGGGCGCAGCGCCTTCGACGTCACCGGCCGCTTCCGCGCGCTCAGCCGCACCGAGATCAAGACCCAGCTCGCCAGCGTCGCGCTCGCCACGCTCGCCCTGCAGGTCCTCGTCGGGCCCCTGCTCTACGTCGCCGGTGCCGGCGTGCACGACCTGCGCTACCACCTCGCCATCGGCCTGGGCGTGCTGTTCGCGCTGCCGGCGCTGCACTGGCTGTGGAAGGAGATCAGCGTGCCCACGCGCGGCCCCGGCCAGCGCCACGGCTACATCACCGGCACCCTGGCCCTGGCGTTGCTGTTCATGGTGGTGGCGCGCCAGCTCACCCACGCGGCGCACTTCACGCCGAAGGCCCCCGCCGCCGAGGCCGCCGCCGCCGCGCACTGACCGCCTGCGCCTCCATTCCGCGACTCCGGTTTTGAACCGCCAAGGCGCCAGGGGAGGCAGGAAGAAGGCGGAATCGGAGTGGGCCGCCGCCGCGCCAGGCGCGGACAGCCACGCCCAGATCCTTCCCTGGCGTCATGGCGCCCTGGCGGTGAAACCCGACCGTCGCGGGGCGACCCTGGACCGATGTGGGGGGCACCCTGGACCGATGTGGCGATCCTAGACCGATGCGGGGGCCGCCGTCGTTCCAGCGAAACGGTACGGCTTCCCGGTGCGCGCCGACTCGTAGATCCCGGTGATGACCTCGATGGCGAGCACGCCCTCCTGGGGTCTGATCGAGGGTTGGCCGCCGCTGCGGATGGCGCGGACCAGGTCCTCGACCTGGGCGCGGTGCTTGGGGAAGCGCGCCTCGACGTCCTCGGGGTCGGGGCGCGGCACCACCAGCTCGGCGCGCAGCACGGTGTCGGCGGCGGTGGGGGACGCGAACTCCCACTGGGCGAGGCGCTCGCCGCGCACCGCCACGGCGCCGGCCGAGCCGGTGACCGCGACCGTCACCGGCAGCTCGGGGTCGCAGCTGGTGCTGGCCTCGATCACGCCCATCGCGCCGCTGGCGAAGCGCAGCACCGCGCAGGCGGTGTCCTCGACCTCGACGCCGGGGTGGGTGAGGGTGGCGGTGTAGCCGAAGACCTCGAGCGGCTGGCCGAGGAAGTGCACCAGCAGGTCGATGGTGTGGATGGCCTGGTTCATCAGGCAGCCGCCGCCGTCCAGCGCCCAGGTGCCGCGCCACGCACCGCTGCGGTAGTAGTCCATGGTGCGCTTCCACGGCATGGTCGCGCGGCCGGTCAGCACGCGCCCGAGGCGGCCGGCGGCGAGCGCCTCGCGGATCGCCAGCACCGCCGGGCCGAAGCGGTTCTGGAACACCGGCAGCAGGATCACGCCGTGGTGCGCGCAGGCCGCGACGATCGCGGCCGCGCGCGGCACGGTGATGTCGAGCGGCTTCTCGCACAGCACGTGCCTGCCGGCGGCCGCGGCGGCCATGGCGTGCTCGGCGTGGTTGCCCGAGGGCGTCGCCACCACCACCACCTGCACGCGCGGGTCGGCGAGCAGCTCGGCCAGCGTGGCGAAGGCGGCGATGCCGCGCTCGCTGGCGAAGGCCGCGCGCTTGGCGGCGTCGCGCGAGTGCACGCCGACCAGCAGCGCGTCCGGGACCGCGCGGATGGCGCGCGCGTGGTGGGCGGCGATCATGCCGGTGCCGATGATGGCGAAGCCGACGGGCGGAAGGGCGGGGGCGTCGGCCATGGTCAGGTGGCCACTGGGGCAGGGCGGGTCACGGGGATCTCCTCGGCGGGCGTGGCGGTGATGATGCGGTCCCGACCGCGCGGGTCGAGCGCACTGGTGTGGCGGACCGGGCACGGGCGGAGCGGACGTGTGGGCGCATCGGTCGGGGGCTCCGGAACCTTCGGTTGGCGCTGGCGAGGGAGTACCGAGTGTCGGCGCGGCGGTTGCCGGCTGGAACCGCCAATCCCCACGCCGATTCGCGCCGGCTCGGCCAGAGCGGGCGGCTTTTTGCTGAAAACGATCCTCCCGACAGGACTTGAGTGAGTCGCGCGCGCCGCGCCGGCGGAACTCCACGCTGGCGCTCGCGCCCGGCGCGGCGCTACTGGGCCCCCGCCATCATCGAGGACCGCGCATGACCAGCCCCACGCCCGCCATTCCCGCCCGAGGCCTGCCCAAGGGCGCCTGGATGGCCCTCTTCGCCGCCTTCCTGGGCTGGATGTTCGATGGTGTCGAGATGGGCCTGTTCCCGCTCGTCAGCAAGCCGGCGCTCACCGAGCTGGTCACGGACGCGACCCAGCGCCCGCTGTGGAACGGCATCATCGTCGCCGCCTTCCTGCTCGGCGCCGCCTGCGGTGGCGCGGTGTTCGGCTGGCTTGGCGACCGCTTCGGACGGGTGCGGGCGCTCTCGTGGACGATCCTCACCTACTCGGTGTTCTCCGGGATGTGCGGCTTCGCCCACGACCCCTACACCCTCGCCGGCCTGCGCTTCTGCTCCGCCCTGGGCATGGGTGGCGAGTGGGCCTTGGGCGTCGCCCTGGTCATGGAGGTGTGGCCGGCGCGCTGGCGGCCGCTGCTCGCCGGCGTGATCGGCGCGGCGCTGAACATCGGCCTGGTGGCCATCGCCGTCGCCGGCCTGTACGTGAAGGACCTCGGCGCCGGCCTGAGCGAGATGGGCCTGGGCAACGAGGCGGTCAGTACCCTGACCGCCAATGGCGGTTGGCGCTTGCTGATGATGCTGGGCGCGGCCCCGGCCCTGCTGACCTTCCTGCTCACCATCTTCGTGCCCGAGTCCAAGGCCTGGGAGCACGCCGCCAGCACGGCGCCGGCGGCGCGCTTCAGCGAGGTGTTCTCCGCCTCCCTGCGCCGACGCACCCTGCTCGCCGCCGCCCTGGCGACCGTGGCGCTGCTCGGCACCTGGGGCTCGGTGCAGATCCTGCCGATCGTCGCCGACAGCCTCGACGGCAAGTCCGAGACCGCCCGCCAGTGGACCCAGATCTGGTCCGGCTCGGGGTCGGTGGTCGGCGCGCTCATCGCTGCCGTGCTCGCCCAGGCCCTCAACCGCCGCCTGACCTACGCCCTGATGTGCCTGCTCTCGCTCGGCGCCTGCGCCTGGCTGTTCCGCACCCACCAGGTCTACGACGGCGCGTTCCTGGGCTGGGTGTTCGTGGTCGGCGCGGTCACCGCCAGCTTCTACGGTTGGCTGCCGCTCTACCTGCCCGAGCTCTTCCCCACCCGCCTGCGCGCCGCGGCCCAGGGCTTCGCCTTCAACTCCGGACGCATCCTCACCGCGGTGGGCGTGTTGGTCATGAACGGCCTGGTGAAGGACGTCTTCCACGGCAGCTTCGCGGAAATGTGCGCGACCGTCTCCCTGATCTACATCGTCGGCTTGGTGGTGATCTGGTTCTGCCCCGAAACCAAGGGCCGGCCGCTACCAGAATGAGCTGCACGGCCATGCAATCGCGAATTGGGCTGACGGAAAAGCCTGCTGGCAACCAGGGTGGCCGGCCTAACCTCGCGGTGATGCCCAGCCGGCCACCCGCTTCCGGCCGCTGCGACCTGCTCGCGGTGGTGCCCGCCTACAACGAGGCCACGCGCATCGCCCCGGTGGTCGCCGCGCTGGTCGAGCAGGGCCTGCCGGTGCTGGTGGTCGACGACGGCAGCCGCGACCACACCGCCCAGGCCGCGCGCCGCGCCGGCGCCCAGGTGCTGCGCCGCGCCAACGGCGGCAAGGGCACGGCGATCATCGCCGGCTGCCGCTGGGCCGTGCAGGAGGGCTACCAGCGCGTGCTGCTGCTCGACGGCGACGGCCAGCACGACCCGCGCGAAGCCCCGCAGCTGATCGCCGCCGCGCGCGGCGGCGCCGACCTGGTGATCGGCAAGCGCATCCTGGACCTGGGCCGCCAGCCCCTGCACCGGCGCGGCTTCAACCGCCTGAGCAGCATTCTGGTCACCCTCGCCGCCGGCCGGCGCGTGGTCGACAGCCAGAGCGGCTACCGGGTCTGCGACCCGCGCCTGATCCTGAGCCTGCCCCTGGCCGGGCGCCGCTACGACCTCGAGACCGAGATGTGCGTGCTCGCCGCGCGCGCCGGCTGGCGCATCCGCGAGGTGCCGATCACGGTCATCTACAACGACAAGGTCTCGGGCGTCCACCCGCTGTACGACACCCTGCGCTTCTTCCGCGCCGTGGCCGTCAGCCTGACGCGCTGCCGCGGCAGCCGCCGCCTGGGCCCGGCGCCCAAGCGCCACGAGCCCCAGGGCAGCGCCCCGCCCGAGCCGCAGCCCAGCGCGCCCGCCGCGGCCCGCGACGGCGAGCGCTTCGCCTGGCTGCCCAGCGCGGGCTGATTCCGGCTACGGGATGCGCGACGGATAGAACCGCCAAGACGCCAAGGCGCCCAGGTCTGCCGACACGGTGGTGCGAGTGCCGGGGATGGGCGTGCCGCACTGGGAGCATTCGGAGAGGAAAGCAGGCGCGGCCCTCTTGACTGGACCTTGGCGTCCTGGCGTCTTGGCGGTTCTATCCAGCTGATTTCCGGGCCGACCCAGGCGCCGGTTGGCCGCGGCGGCGCGCTCGTATGGTGCGCCCATGCCCCCCCTGCCGCCGCCGATCCGCCAGCTGCCCGAGGCCGTCGCCAACCAGATCGCCGCCGGCGAGGTCCTGGAGCGCCCCGCCGCCGCGGTGAAGGAGCTCGCCGAGAACAGCCTCGACGCCGGCGCGACGCGCATCGTGGTGCGCCTCGAGGACGGCGGGCGGCGCCTGGTCGAGGTCGAGGACGATGGCCACGGCATGCGCCGCGACGACCTGCCCCTGGCCCTGGCGCGGCACGCCACCAGCAAGCTCACCAGCGCCGACGACCTCTTCCGCATCGCCACCCTCGGCTTCCGCGGCGAGGCGCTGCCCTCGATCGCCGCGGTCAGCGAGTTCGCCCTGGCCAGCCGCCCGGCCGACCAGGAGCAGGGCTGGCGCCTGCGCCTGGAGGGCGGCGCGCGCGTGGCGCTGGAGCCCTGCGCGATGGCCTGCGGCACGCGCGTCAGCGTGCGCAACCTGTTCTGGAACGTGCCGGCGCGGCTCAAGTTCCTCAAGACCGAGGCCGCCGAGGCCGGCCACGTCACCGACCAGGTGATGCGCCTCGCGCTCAGCCACCCGCGCGTCGCGTTCCGCCTCGAGACCGCCGGCGAGTCCGGCGCGCGCACGGTCATCGACCAGCCCGCGGGCGAGACGCTTGACCTGCGCGTGCGCGCGCTCTTCGGCCGCCAGTTCGCCGAGCGCCTGCTGCCGGTGGCGGCGCACGCCGACACCATGCAGCTCGCCGGCTTCATCGCCCACCCGCAGGAGGCGCGCCCGACCGCCAAGCGCCAGTACGTCTTCCTCAACGGCCGCTTCGTGCGCGACAAGCTGCTGCTCGCCGCGGTGCGCGAGGGCTTCAAGGGCTTCCTCGAGCCGCGCCTGCACGGCGCGGTGTTCCTGCACCTCGACCTCGACCCCGGACTGGTCGACGTCAACGTCCACCCGACCAAGTCCGAGGTGCGCTTCCGCCGCGAGGGCGAGGTCTTCACCCTGGTCCGCAACGCGCTGCAGCAGGCGCTCGGCGCCGGCGCCGGCGGCTTCAGCCTGCTCGGCGGCGGCGCGGGCGCGGTCGGCATCGTCGCGCGCACGGTGGTGCGCCCGGCGCCGGAGCCCGCGGCGCCGCCCGCCTACCAGGAGCGCTTCCTGCCGCAGACGCCGGCGCCGAGCGCGCCCTGGCAGGCGCGGACGCAGGAAACGCCCGAGCCTGGCACGCGGGTCGCCGACACCGGCACCGGGTACGAGTCCGCGGCGCGCTCCGACGCCCCAGCGGCCGCCGCTGCGAGCTCCTCAGCCCCGCTCGCGACCCGCGACCCGCAGCCCGCAGCCCGCAGCTCGCCTTCCGGCGCAGCGACCGCGTCCTCCACCCACCTCCCCGGCGTGCGCCGCGTCGTCCAGCTCAACCGCATGTACCTGCTGATCGAGACCGACCGCGGCATCCGCCTGGTCGACCAGCACGCGCTGCACGAGAAGGCGCTGTTCCTGTGCCTCGATCCCGGCCGCCACCGACCTGACCGCCGGAGGCCGGCAGGAGCTGCTCATCCCGCGCACCGTCGAGCTGCTCGCCCACGAGGTCGCCGCGCTCGAGGGCCTGCTGCCCCAGCTCGCGCCCTTCGGCATCGTCGCCGAGGTCTTCGGCCCCACCTCCGTGCTGGTGCGCGCCCACCCCGCCGCGCTGCGCCGCCTCAACTGGTCCGCCTTCCTCGCCACCCTCGCCGAGGGCGGCTCCTCCGCCGACGCCGTGGCGCGACTGCGCGAGCGCATCGCCCACGGCCTCTCCTGCCACGGCGCCGTCAAGGCCGGCCAGGAGCTCTCCACCGCCGAGCAGCTCGAACTGGTCTCCCTGCTCTACCGCCTCGAGCACATGGAGCACTGCCCGCACGGCCGGCCGACCACGCTGGACCTTCCCTGGCCAGAGCTGGAGCGGCGCTTCCAGAGGTGACCGCGGGAACGTCCTGGCCTGCGGGCTGCGCCCGGTTGCGAGCTCTCGAGCTCCGCAACTCGCGACTCGCGCGCCTCGGCCCACTCTTCCAGCTGACCCGACTTCCCCTCCCCCTGCACCATGGGCGCATGGACCACGCCGCCCGCGACCTCTGCACCTTCATCGACGCCGCGCCCAGTCCCGCGCACGCGGCGCAGGCCCTGGCCGACCGCCTGCTGGCCGCCGGCTTCCACGAGCTCGATGCGCGCGCCCCGGAGTGGCACCTCGCTCCCGGCCGCTTCCTGGTGCGGCGCGGCGCCACGGTCATCGCCTTCATCCTGCGCGGGGCCGCGGCGCCGCAGCGCTTCCGCCTGATCGGCGCGCACACCGACTCGCCGCACCTGCGCCTGAAGCCGCGCGCCGCGTACCACTGCGAGGGCTGCCGCCAGTTCGGCGTCGAGGTCTACGGCGGGGCGCTGCTCAACAGCTGGCTCGACCGCGACCTGGGCCTGGCCGGTACCGTGCACACCGCCGACGGCGCGCGCCACCTGGTGCGCCTGCACCGCCCGCTGGCGCGCGTCGCGCAGCTCGCCATCCACCTCGACCGCAAGATCGGCGAGGACGGCCTGAAGCTCAACCCGCAGCTCCACCTCGCACCGCTGTGGGGGCTGGCCGGCGATGACCAGGGCGGCAAGGACGGCAGAGCCGGGAAGGAGGAGGCCGAGGCCGCGTTCACCGCGCTGCTGCGCAGCGCCGGCGTCCCCGCCGGCGAGGTCGTCGCGCACGACCTCGCGCTCTACGACCTCACCGCCAGCACCCTCGGCGGCGCGGCGGACGAGCTCATCTTCGCGCCCCGCCTCGACAACCTCGCCTCCTGCCACGCCGGCCTGGCCGCGCTGCTCGCCGCGGCGGACGGCGACGCGGCGACGGTGCCGGTGCTGGCCTGCTTCGACCACGAGGAGGTCGGCTCTGGCAGCGACACCGGCGCCGACGGCCCGCTGCTCGGCGCGGTGCTGGAGCGCATCGCCCTGGAGCGCGGGCTGGGCCGCGCGGCCTTCCTCGCCGCGCTCGCCGGCAGCACCCTGCTCAGCGCCGACATGGCCCACGCCGTCGCACCCCAACTACGCCGACCGCCACGAGCCGCGCCACAAGCCGCGCCTGGGCGGCGGCCCGGTGCTGAAGAGCAACGCCAACGTGCGCTACGCCACCACCGCGGAATCGGCCGCCGCCCTGCGCGCCACCGCGAAGCGCGCGGGCGTGACCCTGCAGGACTTCGTGGTGCGCAGCGACCTCGGCTGCGGCTCGACCATCGGCCCCGCCACCGCCGCGCGCCTCGGCCTGGCCGTGGTCGACGTCGGCAACCCGATGCTGTCCATGCACAGCGCCCGCGAGTGCGCCGCCAGCGCCGACCACGCCCCGTACATCCGCCTGCTCAGCGAGCACCTGCGCGGGTGAGGATGCGCGGGGAGGGATGGGACAGGAGGCGCGCAGGGAAGAGGAGGGCGGCCTCG
The DNA here is from genome assembly GCA_963818245.1 of uncultured Planctomycetota bacterium. Taxonomy (GTDB): domain Bacteria; phylum Planctomycetota; class UBA11346; order UBA11346; family UBA11346; genus BOG-1363. The sequence continues at coordinate 144,692 of CAWFSD010000012.1, read as the reverse complement.
CGTTGGGCAACGGGTCGCCTCCGCTTCGGCGTTCACGGACGTGTCCTCGCTGCTGCTGGCGGAGCGCCACCGTCCGTGCCCGCGCGAGGACGGGGCAGGCGAAGCCGGCTGGTCCCCTCCTCCGATCTCCGCGTCTCGGCGCCTCCTGTCCTCTTCGGCTGACCGGCCACCTCGATCTCAGGCGAACTCGTTGTAGACCGCGCGGATCGCCGTGGCCAGGTCGGCCTCCTCGACGCCGACGATGATGTTCTGCTCGCTCGAGCCCTGGTCGATCATGCGCACGTTGACGCGCGCCTTGGCCAGGGCCGAGAACAGCCGCGCGGCGGTGCCGACCGCGTGGTTCATGCCCTGGCCGACGGTGGCGATCAGCGCCATCTTCGCGGTGACCTTGAGCGCGTCCGGCTTGAGCGCCGCCTGCAGGTCCTCGAGCACCTCGTCGAGGCGGTGGCCGAGCTGCTTGTCGGCGACCACCACCGACATGGTGTCGATGCCGGTGGGGGTGTGCTCGTAGCTGATGCCCAGGCGCTCGAAGACGTCGAGCACGCGCCGGCCGAAGCCGACCTCGGCGTTCATCAGCGCCTTCTCGAGGTGCACCACGGTGAAGCCCTTGGTGCCGGCGATGCCCACCACCACCTGGTGCCCGGCGTCGCGCTCGGCGACGATCATGGTGCCGGGGTCCTGGGGCAGGTTGGTGTTGCGGATGTTGATCGGGATGCCTTTCGCCCGCACCGGGAAGACCGCCTCCTCGTGCAGCACGCTGGCGCCCATGTAGGACAGCTCGCGCAGCTCGCGGTAGGTGATCTCGACGATCGGCTTGGCCTCGGCGACCACGCGCGGGTCGGTCATCAGCACGCCCGAGACGTCGGTCCAGTTCTCGTAGAGCGCGACGTCCAGCGCGTTGGCGACGATCGCCCCGGTGACGTCCGAGCCGCCGCGGCTGAAGGTCTTGATCTCGCCCTGCGGATCGCGGCCGTAGAAGCCCGGGATGACGTAGCGGCCCGGCCCGGCGCAGCGCGCGGCGAGCAGCTCGTAGGTGCGCGGGTCGAGGCGCCCGGCGCGGTCGAACAGCACCACGTCGGCCGCGTCGACGTACTCCGCGCCCAGCAGCGCCGCGAGCACGCGCCCGTGGATGGCCTCGCCGCGGCTGGCGGCGTAGTCCGCGTTGGCGCCGCCCTCGATGCGCGCCTTGACCTCGTCCAGCACCGGGCGCAGGTCGAGGTCGAGACCGAGGTCGGCGACGATGCCGGTGAAGCGCCGGGCGATCCCGTCCCACACCGTCCCGAGCGGCTGCCCCTGGGCGGCGAGCTGCTGGGTCAGGTAGAGCAGGTCGGTGACCTTGGTGTCCTTGCTGTCGGCCTTGCCGGGCGCCGACGGCACGATGAAGCGCCGCGCCGGGTCCGCGTCGATGATGGCCTGGACCTTGCGCAGCTGCGCGGCGGTCGCGACGGAGGTGCCGCCGAACTTGGCGACCTTGGACGGTGACGGACCCCTGCTGCCGGCCATGCGCTGCTCCCCGGCCGGGATCTACCGGCCTGCGAAGGTCGGCACGCTAGCGCCTGCGGGCAAAAGGAAATGGGCGGGATGGCGGGAGTCCGCCGCCACCCCACCGGGCGCCCGCCGACGCGTTGCGCCGGCGGGCGCCCCCAGGCGGACCTGGTTCAGTGGTTGACCAGGTTCATCGTGCTGACCACGCGCTGCACCGAGATCCCCGAGAGCGAGGCCGGCGGCTGGCCCATCGAGGTGAGCAGGTCGCTGTTGAACGTGTAATTGCGGCTCGGCGCGCCGTAGTATCCACCCGAGTTGTTGGTTCCGTAATTGCCGTTGTTCAGCGAGATCGGGCACGGGCCCGCGGCCGGCACGCCCGAGCTGTAGGCGCGGCTGTAGCGCATGCGGTTGAGCACCACCAGGCTGCCGGTGAAGTTCCAGTTGTTCCCGTTCCAGCTCTCGCAGTAGCGGATGACGTTGTGGGTGCCGGCGCTGCCCTCGCTGTAGGTGTTCTCGGTGTCGGTCGGAGTGTTGTTGATCACCACCGAGATCACGTACGTGGTCGCCGTGGCGTTGCCGTTGTTGCCGCCGGTGTAGGTCTTGCCGGTGTCGCTCCACGCGTTGGACAGCACCGACAGGCCGTCGCAGTAGATCGCGCACGGGGTGACCTGGGCGTTGCCGGTGCTGTCGGTGTAGGTGGTGGTGTTGTAGTTGCCCCACAGGTAGGCGGCGTTGGGCGTGATGAAGGTCAGGCCCTGCGGGCGGTTGTTCGCCGTGGCCTGCACCCCACCCCAGTTGATCGCCGAGCCGTTGAACACCCGGACGGTCTTGGCCAAGGGGTACACCGACCACACGTCGGACTGCCCGACGCGCACGCCGCCGCCGACGCTGCCGACGCTGCCGACCACCGGGTAGGCCGAGACCGTGCTGTTGCCGATGCACGCCTGGGGCGACACCGAGGCCGGGCTGTTCACCGGGATGGTCGGCGACGGCGGAGAAGCCCTGAGTTGAAGATCGGGTTGTAGCCCAGGGGCGCGACCGGGTCGTAGGCCGGCAGCGGCGGGTAGGTGGTGTGTCGGGGAGGTGCAGGTAACCGGGTAGGCGGGTGGGCAGCGGCGGCCGGGTGACGTACTGGGCGAGGCGCGGGGTGCGGTGGACGTAGACGACCCCGTTGAAGATGTTCGACAGGTTGCCGCTGTAGGAGGTGACATGGTCGGTGTCGACCGAGGCCCAGGTGGTGTTGGCGATGAACTGGCACATCAGGCCGGCGTTGAGGGTCAACGCATCGACCTTGAAGGCCGCCGCGGTCGCCTGGTTCATGTAGTTGTTGAACTGGAACCAGCTCGACTCCCGGCAGTTGAGGAAGAAGTCCTGGGTGGCGATCATGCCCAGCGCGGGCGTCGTCGGGTTCAGCGGCAGCCCGGTGGCCTGCGGGTTGGCCAGCGAGTAGTTGAAGAACGGCACGGTGATGTCGAGCGGTTCGCCGGTCGTGGAGTTGATGCCGAGGTAGACCGCGTAGTTCGCCTCCATCATGGCCGCGTAGGCGCGCACCGTCTCGCCAGCGCTGAAGGACGCGGCGGCGTGACGGTGCCGACATTGTTCACGGTCGCGACCAGGAACATGTTGCCGTCGGCCCCGGTCACGCACTGCGAGAACGTCAGGACGGCGGGCTGCGCCGGCGGGATGGTGGACTGCATCGCGAGCCCGCCGGACGGGACGACGCGCAGGAGCGCGATGTCCTGGTCGGTGAACCAGGTGAAGCTGGTGTTGCAGGCGCCGCGCTCGCGGATGGTCAGCCCGGTCTTGCCGCTGCCCTGCAGGCCGTGCAGGGACATGTTCAGGAAGTAGCCCTCGACCGCGTAGCCGCTGGTCGGCGTCGCCGAGGTCTTGGGCAGGTAGGTGTCCAGTTTCGGATCGGCTGTTGTTCATCGTTGAGCGGCGGCCACATGTAGAGTGCGCGGGATCCGCCCGAGATGGATGCGTGGCGAGGAGCTGGTGGGCCCAGGTGGCTCGACGCGTCGCGAACGGCTGGTACGGCCACACGTCCCGGTAAGCGGTGCCGGACGCGTTGATGAAGGTGAACAGCGGCAGGTCGGTGGCGTACATCGGCTTAGCCCCGGTGTTGGTGCGTGGTCGGCCACGAGGAGCCGACGCCACCGGCGTAGTAGAGCGGCAGGGCGCCGGCGTAGTAGCCCGGGTTGATGGTGAAGGTACCGGCGCGTGGTGGCAGTACAGCTGGGTGGGCGGGGAACCCACCGCGGACGCGACGATCTGCTGCGACTCGAACGGGTAGCCGGCGAGCTGCGGGAAGTTCGAGAGCGTCGCCACCACTGCCGCGCCGTGGTTGCTGTCCTTGATGTAGCCGCTGGTCCCAGCGATCCCGAGGTTGCTGCGCGAGTCGTTGATGCTGGTCAGGTTCTGGCCGTTGAGCTGTGAACATGGTGCTCGACTCGTCGTCGCCGTTGAGGTCGTTGTTGCCCGGCCCATCGCGACGCCGCCGATCGCCTGGCTGCGCATCGGCACGACCTTCGGGTCGGTGACCGCCGCGGCCGCGGGGAGCGCCTTGGACATACTGGTAGTTCACCGCCTTGCGCTCGCGGATAGATGCCGCCGACCCCGTTGATGCCGACCGGGTTGGCGCTGCTGCCGATGGTTACCGGGCTGCCCTGGCAGGTCGAGGCGTGGTAGTTGCCGGTCTGGAAGGCGGTGGCCCCGCCACCGCAGTAGATGGAGCCGTTGCTCTGCACCGCGCCGGTCACGTTGAGCGTACGCGCCCGGGTGGAACTCGATGTCGCCGGTCTCCTTGGTCGCCGCGTAGAAGATCACGTACTGGAACAGGTTGACGATCTTCAGCTCGACGAGGCGCTCGACCTGGGCGGTGGCCAGCGCCTGCTCCGGGTTGTTCCAGGGGGTGGCGTTGGCCATGGTCAGCGCCGCGCCGCCGCTGGTCTTGTGCTTGCCGAGGTCGTCCATGTACCAGGCCGTCGACACGATGCGGTAGTGGTAGAACCCGGGGTTGACCAGGGAGTTCGCCGGCGGAGTGCCCACCAGATTCGCGTTGGCCTGGTAGTTGTAGGTGAAGTTGGTGCCCGCCGCCGGCGTCCCCGCGTAGGTCTGCGCGTAGACCGTCACCGGCTCGAGGCGCCAGCGGATCATGCAGTTCCCGATCCACAGGTTCGGCCACGAGCCCGTGCCGGCGTAGCCCATGTAGCTCAACCAGGGGTTCAGGTTCGGCTGGATGGGGACGGTGGCGATGTCGCGGGTCAGCGTGGTGTTGTCGCCGCTGGTCGCGTAGAGGCCGCCCTCGACCATCGAGGCCCCCGCCTCGGCGGCGGAGCTGGCGGCCTGGTTGCGCAGGTTGAACCCCGCGAGCACGTGCATCCCCAGGACGCGCTGGCTGCTGAGGGTCATCATGGCGGCCACGCCGGCCAGCACGATGATGGTCATGAGCAGGGCGTTGCCTGCGCGCGGGTGCGGAATGCGGGTGATCATGATCGGCTCCATTCGGACCACCGCCTCGCCGTCTCCGCGGCGCCTGGCGGGGGCCCAGTCTACCTGGTGATGCTGCGCATGGCGCAGGTGAACGTGAACGTCCTGATCACGGTGGTCGTGGCGCGGCCCGGCTCGGGCTTCACCACCACGACCGAGAAGCGGAACTGGTTCTCGTTCAGGCTCGAGCCCGCCGTGTAGTGGTTGGTGATCACCAGCGACTTGACGTTGTCGAGCAGGGGCGGCTGGAGCTGGATCCAGCTCGCGCTGGTCGGCAGGCTGCCGTTGGCGTTGTAGTACGAGCGCACCAGCTGGCCGGTGCCGGTGGATGCGTCGATGTTGGCCACGCTCAGTCGGTAGTGGCGCACCTTGGTCGCGTCGAGGTTCTCGTCGAAGGTCTTCTGGGTGGTGGCGGAGCCGAGCCAGTACTCCCACACGTGCGTGACGTAGATGTCGGCCGGGCTGGGCGCCTGCGGGTAGTTCGGGTTGAGGATCAGGAACGGCGTCGCGCAGGCGGTGAAGCTGGTGGCCGCGTTGTACTGGTCGAGGGTGACCACGGCCGGGGCCGCGCTGGTGCTGGACTGGAGGAAATCGTAGCGCTCCTGGTCCGGCGACGCGGCGATCGTCGAGGAGGTGCGGATCTTGATGTACTCCAGCGCGTCCTTCTCGTCGGCGGCTCCAGCCGTCCCCGAGTCCAGGGTGATGGCCGGGTAGAGCGGTGCGGCGTTGCTGTCGTACTGGTGGATGGAGGGCAGGTAGCTGAAGAACCAGGCGGAGTTGGCCATCTCGTTGGTGACGCGGTTGACCGCCGAGCGCCCCGAGACCTCGACGTCCCCCAGCGCCTCCTCCTGGGCCACGAACCCGGTCACCCCGATGAGGGACTGCAGCAGCAGGACCATCAACCCGGCGAAGACCACCAGGGAGATGGACAGTTCGACGAGCGTGAAACCCCTGCCGAGCGCGCGCGCCATGGTCACTTCCTCCTGACGATGGCGACTTCGTGCCAGCGCGGCCCGCCGGCGTTCGCGGTCCAGAACACCACGATGCGCACCAGCACCGCGTCGTTCTGCGAGGTGGTGTTCGACTTGATGTTGCCGAGGTCGATGGCGCCGACGCCGCTGGAGTTCTCGGGCGGGAAGATCGCCGAGGCCGTGGTCGGCGAGGCGGTGGCGGGGACGGTGGGGGGCGAGGTGGTGGGGTCGGTCTTGGTGACGTCCCCGACCTCGGCCTTCCAGGTCGCGCGCGGGTCCTGCCCGGCGTTGGCGGCGTTCGCCAGGTCGGTCATGATGTTCATGCTGTAGTATTCGAGGTAGATGCGCAGGTCCTTGATGCCGGACGGCTTGTCCTCGAGACCGAGCGCGACCAGGTCGCGCGTCGCATATGTCGGGTCGGTCGCCGGGATGTTCTCCGCCAGCGGCAGATTGACCGGTGCCGTGGTGCCCGGCGCGCAGGTCGCGCGGCGGTGCCAGGACCAGGCGTTCTGGTCCGCCTGGATGGTGGCGCTGATGGCCTGGCCCATGGAGACGAAGTTCGCCCCCATCACCCGCTCGATCATCTGGTTGGCGAGGATCTGGATCTTGGCTTCCTCGCGCCCGGCGATCTGGGCCGCGTTCAGGGAATAGACGTTGCTCAGCACCGCGACCATCGCCGTCGCGAGAAGCGCCATCGCGATCATGATCTCGAGCAGGCTGAAGGCGCCGCGGGTCGGCGCCGCGGCGCGCGGCGCCACCGGCCCGCCTGGACCGCGGGGACATCCGCCTGGAGTGACACGAGCTAACGGCATGAATGGCACCTGGTCCGGGATATGCTTGGATTGGGAGTTCCCAACCTGTGCATTATAAATCCCGCCCGGCACCCAAAGCAACCCGCCTTGCCCCGACCTTGTTTGCGGCGGGCAAGGCCGCGCGCTCCGACGCGGTTAAACCGCCCTAAACGCCTGCGCCGCCGCCTTCAAGGTCGCGCGCACCTCGCGCGGCCCGTGCGCCGCCGACCAGAACGCCGCTTCGAACGGGCTCGGCGCCAAGTATACTCCCGTGCTGGATCATCGCCGCGCAGAAGCGGCGCCAGCCCTCGACGTCGCTGGCCGCGGCCGTGGCGTAGTCCACCACCGGGCGATCGCTGAAGAAGAACCCCCACATGGTGCCGCTCTGGGCGAACTGGATGGCCACGCCGGCCTCGTCGGCGAGCGCGCGCAGCCCGCTGAGCAGGGCGGTGAGCGCGGCGCCCTGGCGGCGGTAGAAGCCCGGCTTGGACGCCAGCGCCAGGGTGGCCGCGCCCGCGGCGACGGCGAGCGGGTTGCCGCTCAGCGTCCCCGCCTGGTAGCACGGCCCGAGCGGCGCCAGCTGCGCCATGACGTCGCGCCGCCCGCCGTAGGCGGCCAGCGGCAGGCCGCCGCCGATGACCTTGCCCAGGCAGGTCAGGTCGGGGCGCACCCCGCACAGGCGCTGGTACCCGCCCCAGGCGGTGCGGAACCCGGTCATCACCTCGTCGAAGACCAGCAGCGCGCCGTGCGCCGTGCACAGCGCGCGCAGCCCGGCGAGGTAGCCGGCCCGCGGCAGCACCAGGCCCATGTTGCCGGCCACCGGTTCGACGATGAAGGCGGCGACGCGCCCGCGGTTGCGCTTGAACATGCGCTCGGCCGCAGCGAGGTCGTTGTACGGCACCGAGATGGTGCACGCGGTGAAGGCCGCCGGCACGCCGGCGCTGTCGGGCTGCCCGAGCGTGGCGCAGCCGCTGCCCGCCGCGACCAGCAGGTGGTCGGCGTGGCCGTGGTAGCAGCCATCGCACTTGATGATCACGTCGCGCCCGGTGGCCGCGCGCGCCACGCGCAGCGCGCTCATCGTCGCCTCGGTGCCCGAGTTGACCAGGCGCACCTGGTCCATCCCCGGCAGCGCCGCGCACAGGGTCTCCGCGTAGGTCCCCTCCGCCGCCGTCGGCGCCCCGAAGCTGGTGCCATCCTTGGCCGCGCGCGTGATCGCGCGCACCACCGCGGGATGCGCGTGCCCGTGGATCAGCGGCCCCCAGCTCAGCACGTAGTCGACGTAGCGCCGCCCGTCCACGTCGGTCAGCCACGCGCCGGCCCCACGCGCGATCACCGGCGGCTTGCCGCCGAGCCGCTTCCACGCCCGCACCGGCGAGTTGACCCCCCCCGGAATGCGCCGCAGCGCCTTCTTGAACAAGGCCTGGGAGCGGGGACCGGTGAGCGGCGCGTGGGCATGCCTTCTCGTCGCATGGCGCTCCGCTCGACGCAAGGCCGAGTTGGTGGCTGCGGGTCACGAGCCACAGGTCGAGCTCGAGCTCGAAGCCGAAGCCGGCCGCCCACCCCGGGTCCATGTCGCAACCGCGACTTGCGACTCTTCCGCCCTCGGACTACCCTAGGGTGTGCTTTACCTCGCCAGCCGCAGTCCCCAGCGCGCCATGCTCCTGACCCGGGCGGGGGTCGCCTTCCAGGTGGTCGGCTCGCGCTGCGACGAGGAGCGCATCCGCGTCCCCCAACCGCAGGTGCTGGCCATCGAGCGCGCCCGCGCCAAGGCGCGCGAGGCCGTGCTCGAGGCCGCGCAGCTGCGCGCGCAGCCGTGCATCGCCGTCGGCGCCGACACCGTGGTCGCGCTCGGCCACGAGATCTTCGGCTCGCCCACCGACCGCGCCGACGCCGTGCGCATCCTCGGCCGCCTGCAGGGCACCACCCACCAGGTCTTCACCGGCCACACCTGCACGGCTTTCGCCCCCGATGGCGGCCACCTCACCGAGGCGGTGGCCCTGGCCTCGGCGCGGGTGACCATGCGCCCGCTCACCGCCGCCGAGATCCAGGCCTACGTCGACAGCGGCGAGAGCGACGGCCGCGCCGGCGCCTACGCCATCCAGGAGACCGGCGACCGCTTCGTCACCGACCTGCAGGGCGGCTGGGACACCGTGGTCGGCCTCAACGTCGCCATCCTCCTGCGCCTCCACCAGCAATGCCTGGACGCCCTCGCCGCCGGACCGCGCCCATGATCGCCATCGTCTCGGACCTCCACTCCAACCTCGAGGCGGTCGAGGCGGTGATGGACCACTGCCTCAAGCTCGGCGTGAAGCAGTTCCTGTGCCTGGGCGACGTCATCGGCTACGGCCCGGACCCCCTGGCGGTGACGCGCATCGCGCAGAAGCACTTCAACGTCTCCCTGATGGGCAACCACGAGGAGGCCCTGGTCACCGGCAAGCACCGCTTCAACCCCCTCGCCGCCCGCGCCATCGACTGGACGCGCATCGAGCTGGCCGACACCGCGGGCCCCGACGCCGCGATGCCGTGGTTCAAGGAGCGCACCCCCTTCGTGCTCAAGGGCAACCTGCTGCTGGTCCACGGCTCGATCTACGACCCCGTGCACGACTACGTCGATGAGCCGGAGAATCCCGTCGAATCGCAGCAGATGATCGAGACCCTCAGCCGCGACTTCTCCGGCTTCGACATCTGCTTCGCGGGGCACAACCACACCCCCTTCCTGGCCACCACGCTCGGCATCATGGTGCCCCACGACGGCCACCGCACCTTCCGCATCCCCAAGGGCCACAAGGCCTACGTCTGCGTCGGTTCGGTCGGCCAGCCGCGCGACCGCGACAACCGCGCGAGCTTCGCCACCCTCGACGGCGACCGTCTGACCTTCCACCGCCTGCGCTACGACTTCCAGCGCACCCAGGACAAGATCATCAGCGCCGGCTTGAGCCGGTTCCTGGCGGAGCGGCTCGAACAGGGGATGTAGCGGGCGCCTGTGGCGCAGACCCTGGGCCTAGACCCTAGACCCTAGACCCTAGACCCTAGACCCTAGACCCTAGACCCTAGACCCTAGACCTGTTTTCCACGCTGTTCGCGTGGACTTACAAGAATCCTTGTTTTCGTTGGAGTCACTGGACGACCCCGGGACTCGCGTTTCACCCCGCGTAACGACCGAGGGTCCAGGGCCTAGGGTCTAGGGTCTTGCCCCTCTGACGCGCAGCGCCGCCTTGCGCCCGCCCCCGTGGGGCCACCATGCCGACGCAACGGCAAGGAGATTCCGACATGGAGCGCTGTCCGCTCGGACTGGTGGGTTGGGGCACGGTGGGCGGTGGGGTGGTCGAGATCCTCGAGCGCGACCCCGAGCTGTTCCGCGCGCGCTGCGGTCTCGACCTGCACCTGCGCACCATCGTCACGCGCACCCCCTCGCGACCGCGCGGCCGCACGCCGGCCGGCGCCACCGTCACCGATCGCCTCGACGCCATCCTCGGCGACCGCGAGATCCGCACCGTCATCCACCTGGTCGGAGGCACCACGGTCGCGCGCGACATCGCCCTGGCCTGCATGGCTGCCGGCAAGCACGTGGTCACCGCCAACAAGGCCATGCTCGCGGTCCATGGCGACGAGCTCTTCGCCGCCGCCGCCGCCCATGACGTCAGCATCGCCTTCGAGGCGGCGGTCGCCGGTGGGATCCCCGTCATCGCCGCCCTGCGCGATGGCCTGGTCGCCAATCGCATCGAGGCGATCTCCGCCATCCTCAACGGCACCTGCAACTTCATCCTCACCAAGATGGAGGAGGAGGGCCGTAGCTATACCGAGGCCCTGGCCGAGGCCCAGCGTCTCGGGTATGCGGAGGCCGATCCCACTCTCGATGTCGATGGCACCGATACCGCCCATAAGCTTGCGATCCTCGCACGCATCGCATTCCATACGCGCATACCGATAGAGAACGTTCGCATTGAGGGCATTCAAAATATCACGTTTCAGGACATCACATCTGCTAAGACCATGGGAGCTCGTATCAAGCTCCTGGCGGTCGCCAAGCGGCGTCCGGAAGGCCTCGAACTGCTGGTGGCCCCCACGCTGGTCCCGATCGAGCACCCCCTTTCTTCCGTAAGTCGTAATTACAACGGGATTTATATAGTCGGCTCCGCCGCTGGTCCGACCCTCTTGGTCGGCCAGGGGGCTGGCGCGCTCCCAACAGCCAGCGCAGTCATGGCGGATGTCGTGGATGTGTGCACGGGCCGGTATCAAGCAACAGCCCGCCGATTCCGTTTTTTCACGAATGCTGAACCGTTGACCTTTTTGCCTGAAGATGAGGAAGTGACCAGCAGCTATGCGCGGTTTGCGGTACCCGATCGGGCTGGCATTCTGGCTGGCATCACCAACGGTCTGAGCCAGCAGGGGGTCAGTGTGCTGAGCATTCACCAAGGTGCCGCTGACGCCCAAGGCCGCGCCTGCATCGAAATCACCACTCACCCGCTCCGCGGTGGCCATTTTCTCAAGGCGATCAAGCATATCGATGATAGTGGTTTGACCCTTCATCCCACGGTGACCCTCCGACGTCTGTGATGTTCCACGTGGAACAGCCCCTCAAGGGCTGTGTTCCACGTGGAACCAAGCCCTCTGGATCATGCATGGCCCATATCCTTGCCGTTTCGAATCAGAAGGGAGGCGTCGGGAAGACGACCTCAGTGGTCAATTTGGCCGCTTTCTGCGCTTTGAGTGGCAAGCGGACCTTGGTTATCGATAATGATCCTCAAGGAAATGCTACGAGCGTCCTCCTTGGGCGTGTTTCGGGACCTTCAGTGTACAGCGGACAGCTTCCTCATCAGACGGTCCAAGACGAACTTGTGGGCCATTTCGGCGGGAGAGGACCTCCTCGAGCAGGAAAAGGCTCTTGCGCGCACTGAAGGGGGCCGCTTCGCCTTGAAATATGCGTTGGCCCCCCTGCGTAAGGACTTCGACCTGATCTTCATCGATTGTCCCCCAAACCTGTCTTTCTTACCGATGAATGCTTTTTTGGCCGCCGATCATCTCGCTGATCCCGCTTCAGAGCGAATATTTCGCCATGGAAGGACTTTCGCAGCTGCTTGCCTTCATCGAGGATTTGCGGCAGGATGTGAATTCCGATGTCGCGGTCTTGGGGATCCTGATTGACCATGTACGAAGCCCGCCACCCCCTCGCCCGCCAAGTCGCCGAGCAGGTCCGACACCATTTCGGACCAAAGGCCTTCGCCGCTGCCATCCCTCGCGACATCGCCTTGGCGGCGGCACCGAGCCACGGCCAGACCATCCTTGATTACGATCCCCTTAGTCCTGGTGGCCTGGCCTACCTCGCCGCCGCCAAGGAATTGTTATATGTCCTTAAATGACAATAGTTTAGGTCGTAGTTTGAGCGATGTGTTCGCGAAGACCGTGCGGCGCGACCCTCCCAAGGGATATTTGGAGGTCGATATCGGCCTGATCGCCCCTCCGCGCGCCAACCCGCGTCAGGATTTCGACGAACCCGCCCTCGCGGAGTTGGCCGCGAGTCTGCATGCAGCACGGCATGTTGCAGCCCATCGTGGTGCTCAAACGCGACGTCGGCTACGAGGTGCTCTCGGGCGAACGCCGGCTGCGCGCGGCGAAGAAGGCCGGCCTGGCCAAGGTCCCGGTCGTGGTGCGCGAGGAGAACGACGCCCAGCACCAGGCCGAGCTGCGCCTGATCGAGAACATCCAGCGCGAGAACCTCAACGCCATCGAGTTGGCCGAGGCCTATCAGGCGCTCATCGAGCAGCATGGGCTGACCCACGAGGCGCTCGCCGAACGCCTCAACAAGGAGCGCAGCAGCATCAGCAATGCGCTGCGCCTGCTCGCCCTGCCCGAAGAGCTGCGCGTCCTGGTGCGCAGCCAGGCCCTGAGCCTGGGTCACGCCAAGGTCCTGGCCGGGATGGCCGACCGCGCCTGGCAGCTCACCGTGGCCCGGCGCATCCGCGACGAGGAGCTCTCGGTGCGCGAGACCGAGCGCCTGGCCAAGGAGGGGGCCCCCGTTCCCAGCGACGGGGCGGTGGCCGCCCCTGGCAGCAAGCCGCCGCACCTGCGCGAGCTCGAGACCAACCTCTTCCACCTCTTCGGCACGCGCGTGAGCGTGAAGGAGAAGGGCGGCAAGGGCGCCATGACCCTGCACTTCGACAGCAAGGACCACTTCCAGCGCGTGGTCGCGATCATGGACCGCATCATCAAGCAGGCCAACAACGGCGGCTGATCGCGTCCTGCTCCAACGCACCCGCACGCGTCCGAGGGTCATCGCCGCAGAGGCGCAGAGGGCAGGCAGGAGGGCCGCAGAGGACAGCCGCTCAGGGGCGCATGTCCGCAGAGCCCGCCGAAAATCGCAGCCAAGCGCGCCTGCGCCCCCACAGCCGCAGTCCCTCCGCTCTCTGCTCTGCGGCCCTCAGGCCGTCCTCTCTGCGCCTCTGCGGCGAAGCCCGTCGGACGCGCGGGAGTCCGTGAATCAATCGACCAGATGGTCCGCATCATCAAGCAGGCCAACAACGGCGGCTGATCGCGTCCTGCTCCAACGCACCCGCACGCGTCCGAGGGTCATCGCCGCAGAGGCGCAGAGGGCAGGCAGGAGGGCCGCAGAGGACAGCCGCTCAGGGGCGCATGTCCGCAGAGCCCGCCGAAAACGCAGCCAAGCACGCCTGCGCCCCCACAGCCGCAGTCCCTCCGCTCTCTGCTCTGCGGCCCTCGGGCCGTCCTCTCTGCGCCTCTGCGGCGAAGCCCGTCGGACGCGCGGGAGTCCGTGGATCAATCGACCAGGTCGAGCTTGCCCACCGGATTGCCCAGGCGGCAGTAGCGCCAGCCCTGGGCGAGGCCGGGCACCGCCACGTCGCGCACCACGTAGCCGGCGGCGGCGCGCAGCAGGCGCTCGCGGGTGATGGTGCGCGCGATGTTGGGTCCGCCGCCCTGATCCTCGCCGAGCTGCACGAGGATGGCGCGGCGGGTGCCGCCGTCGGCGGCGTTGAGGCGCATCACCGCGTGGCCGGTGGTGCCGCTGCCGGCGAAGGCGTCGAGCACCAGCGCGGTCGGATCGTCCCGGCACACGGTGCGCAGCAGGCACTCGACCAGCGACACCGGCTTGGGGAAGGCGAAGGCGGCGCCGCGCTCGCTGCCGAGGATCTCCATGACCTCCTGGCTGGCGTCCTCGTTGGTGCCGACGCCGCTGAGCGCGCTCAGCAGCGTGCTCGGGCGCTTGGTCTTCTGCGCCTGGTCCCAGCGCCGCACGTTCAGGCCGTAGGCGCGCGACAACGCGATGCGCGTACCCAGGGCGAGCTCGGCGTCGAGCTTGGGCTGGGTCCACACGAAGTTGCCGGTGATGGTGACGGGGGCCGCGATGCGGCCTTCCGCGACCACCAGGTCCTCGTGGAAGCGCAGCGCGGTGCCGCCGGTGCCGCGCACGCCGGCGGGGTGCACGCCCGTGGCGAGCGTGGTCTCGGTGGCGCCGGCGGGGATGACCAGGGTCTGGGTGCGGTTGGTGCGCTTGACCAGCGGCTGCCACTTCTCGGCGTAGGCGGCCTCGCCGAACAGCGGCGGCAGGCTGCCCGCGTCCTTGGCCATGGCGACCACGAACTCGGTCATGCGGCGCAGGTGGCGGTCGAGGTGGCTGCCCTTCTTCTTGCGCACCCAGGTGAAGGTCGCGAGGCGGTTCTCGGAGCCGAACAGCTCGTCGAGCAGGAACTGCAGCGCGGCCAGCTCGGTGTCGTCGATGCTGATGAACAGGCAGCCGTCCGCCGCGAGCAGTTCGCGCAGCAGGGCGAGGCGCGGGTACATGAAGCACAGCCACTTGTCGTGGCGGTCGAGGTCGTCGCGGCCGACCACGCGGCCGAGCCACGAGCGCGTCGCCGGGCTGTTGACCGCGTCGTTGTAGACCCAGGTCTCGTTGCCGGTGTTGTAGGGGGGGTCGATGTAGATGCAGCGCACGCGCGCGCGGTAGGCCGGCAGCAGCGCCGCGAGCGCCTCGAGGTTGTCGCCTTCGATCAGCGTGTGCAGGGGGGGGCCGGGGATGGCGAGGGCGGGATCCTCGCGCAGGTCGCGCACCGGCAGGTGGCGGTGGTGGTCGACCACCGCGTCCTTGCCCAACCAGCTCAGCGTCGGCATGGCGCCATGCTCGCGCCGCGCCGGGGCCGGCAAGCGCGTTCAGGGCGCGCGCGGCCGGTGTGGGCGCGTGGCCCGGAAACGCGGACACCCGCCGGAGGCTCCGGCGGGTGTCGCGACGCGCGGCCCGGGCCCGCGCACTCCTGATGGGCCTGCTCAGCGGGCCGCGGCGGCCTTGAGCTTGGGCGCGGCCGGCTTCGGCCGTGGCGGCCGGCTTGGCGCCGCCGTGGCGCAGCGCGGCCTGGGCCGCCGCGAGGCGCGCGACCGGCACGCGGAACGGCGAGCAGCTGACGTAGGTCAGGCCGATCTGGTGGCAGAACTCGATCGTCGCCGGGTCGCCGCCGTGCTCGCCGCAGATGCCCAGCTTGATGCCGGGGTTGGTGCTGCGGCCGCCCTCGATGGCGAGCTTCATCAGCTTGCCGACGCCGGTCTGGTCGATCGAGGCGAAGGGGTTCGCCTTGACGATGCCGAGCTTCTGGTACGGGGGCAGGAACTTGCCCGAGTCGTCGCGCGACATGCCCAGCGTGGTCTGGGTCAGGTCGTTGGTGCCGAACGAGAAGAACTGGGCCTCGGCGCCGATCTCGTCGGCGGTCAGGGCCGCGCGCGGGATCTCGATCATGGTGCCGACCAGGTAGGCGAGCTTGGTCTTGGCCGCGGCGAACTCCTCGGCGAAGACGCGGTGCACGATCTCGAGCTGGAGCTTGAGCTCCTGCACGTAGCCGACGAGCGGGATCATGACCTCGGGCACGACCTTCTTGCCGGTCTTCTTCGCCACCGCGAGCGCGGCGCGGGCGATGGCCCGCGACTGCATCTCGGTGATCTCCGGGTAGACGATGCCGAGGCGGCAGCCGCGGTGGCCGAGCATCGGGTTGAACTCGTGCAGCGAGTGCCCGAGGGCCTCGATGCGCGAGGCCGGGACGCCGAGCTTCTTGGCCAGGGCCTCGGTCTGCGGGCCGGCCTGGGGCAGGAACTCGTGCAGCGGCGGGTCGAGCAGGCGGATGGTCACCGGGCGGCCGGCCATCGCCTCGAACAGGCCCTCGAAGTCCTTCTGCTGGATGGGCAGCAGCACGGCGAGCGCGCCGGTGAAGTGCTTGATCGCCTGGGCGTACTGGCGTCTTGAGCTCGCCCAGCTTCTTCGCGTCGTTCTTGTGCTCGTCGCTCTCGGCGCGGAACTTCGCGTAGTCCTCGGCGAAGAGGATCATCTCGCGCACCGAGTCGATGCGGTCGCCCTCGAAGAACATGTGCTCGGTGCGGCACAGGCCGATGCCTTCGGCGCCGAAGGCGATGGCGTTGGCGGCCTGGTCGGGCTGGTCGGCGTTGGTGCGCAGGCCCATGGTGCGGAACTTGTCCGCGAGCTTCATGACGAAGTCGTAGGCCTGGAACAGCTCGCTGTCGGCAGGCTTCATGGTCTTGCTGATCAGCACCTGCTTGAGCTCGGAGTCGGAGGTCTTGACCTTGCGGCCGTAGACCTTGCCGGTGGTGCCGTTGATCGAGATGAAGTCGCCCTCCTTGAGGCTGCGGCCGCCGCACGTCAGCACGCCCTTGGCGTAGTCGATGGCGATGTCGCCGGCGCCGGCGACGCAGACCTTGCCCATCTGCCGGGCGACCAGCGCCGCGTGCGACGAGACGCCGCCGCGCGCGGTGAGGATGCCCTCGGCGGCGATCATGCCGCGCAGGTCCTCGGGGCTGGTCTCGATGCGGCAGAGCACGGCCTTCTGGCCGGACGCCGCGATCTCCTCGGCCTTCTTGGCGGTCAGGGCGATGATGCCCGAGGCCGCGCCGGGGCCCGCGGGCAGGCCCGCGGTCATGTAGCTGTCCTTCTCGGCGGCCTTCTCGTCGGCGATGTCGAAGATCGGCGCGAGCAGCTGGTCGAGGGCCTGCGGGTCGCCCGACTTCACCGCGTGCTCGGGCGTCATCAGCTTCGCCTTGACCATGTCGTGGGCGATCTTGACGTAGGCCTGCGCGGTGCGCTTGCCGTGGCGCGTCTGCAGCATGTAGAGCTTCTGCTCTTCGATGGTGAACTCGAAGTCCTGGACGTCGCCGAACTCCTTCTCGAGCTTGGCGCGCACCACCATGAGCTGCTTGTGGATGCCGGAGAACACCTTGTCGGTGGCCATGTCGGCGATCTTGAGGGGCGTGCGCACGCCGGCGACCACGTCCTCGCCCTGGGCGTTGGCGAGGTACTCGCCGTAGAACTCGTTGGCGCCGTTGGCCGGGTTGCGGGTGAACGCCACGCCGGTGCCCGAGGTGTCGCCCATGTTGCCGAAGACCATCGCCTGGACGTTGACCGCCGTGCCCCACTCGTGCGGGATGCGGTACTTGTCGCGGTAGATGATGGCGCGCTCGTTCATCCAGCTGCCGAACACGGCGCCGGTCGAGCCCTTGAGCTGCTCGTACGGGTTCTGCGGGAACTCCTTGCCGGTGCGCTCCTTGATCAGCGCGCGGTAGCGCTTGACGAGCTCGCTGCAGGTCGGCCTCGGTGAGCTTGGCGTCGTCGTGCTGGTGCAGCTCCTCCTTGAGGGTGTCCATGACCTGGTCGAAGGGCTCGGCCTCGTTCTCGTGGCGCTTCTGCACGCCCATCACCACGTCGCCGTACATCTGCACGAAGCGGCGGTAGCTGTCCCAGGCGAAGCGGCCGTTGCCGGTCTTGGCCTTGAGGCCCTCGACGGTGACGTCGTTCAGGCCGAGGTTGAGGATGGTGTCCATCATGCCCGGCATCGAATCGCGCGCGCCGGAGCGCACCGAGACCAGCAGCGGGTTGGCGCGGTCGCCGAACTTCTTGCCGGTCGCCTTCTCGAGCTTGGCGATGGCGGCGGGGACGTCGACCTCGTTGAGGCCCTTGGGGTAGGTGCGCTTGTTGGCGTAGTAGTGCGTGCACACCTCGGTGGTGATGGTGAAGCCATCGGGCACGTTGAAGCCGCGGCGGCTCATCTCCGCGAGGTTGGCGCCCTTGCCGCCGAGCAGGCTCTTCAGCGAAGCGTCGCCGTCGGACTTCCCGCCACCGAAGTGGTAGATGTACTTGGCGGCCTTCGGCGCCTTCGTGGCCGCAGGCGCCTTCGCGGCCGCAGGCGCCTTCGCGGCGGGGCGGGTGGCTTTGAGGGCTTTCTTCGCGGGAGCGGCCTTGGCCATGGGGGGTCCTTTACGCTGCGGTGAGCGGCAGTGTGAGCGTGGGGGTTTTGCCTCTGATCGGTCGGATCGGAGGGTCGGGCACCGTACGGGGCTTTCCCGGACGGTCAACGCGCGTGCGGCAAGGATTGCCGCTGCGCGGGGAAGCACGCCGCACCTCGGAGGGCCTCTCGGCGCTTCCTAGGGCGGGTCGGTTTGGAGCCGGGCGCGGGCGAAGGCCTCCGCGCCGGAGCGGTCGGCGAAGGCCCCTTCGAGCTGGGCGTCCTCGAGCGTGCGCAACAGGCTGCCCAGGGCCGGCCCGGGCCGGACGCCGAGGGCGATGAGGTCGCTGGCGCGCAGCAGCGGCCGCCAGGGCCGGCGGCGGTCTCCGCGGCCTGCTCGGCAGCCAGCGCGACGGTCGCCGGGGCGCCCGGCGCGCACGCCGCGAGGAGCTGCACGAGCCCCGCGGCGAGGGGGTGCTGCAGCACGCGGCGGCGGGCGCTGAGCGCTCCGCTCGCCAGCGCCGCCGCAGCGTGGTGCTGGGCGAGCAGCCAGCGGATGGCGTCGCTGCGGGCCCGCGGCAGCGGCTGGGTCTCGAGCCAGGCGGTCCGACCCGGCGCCGGATCGGCGGCCGCCAGCCAGACGGCGGCGGCGACCTCGGGCGCCGCCGCCTGCCGGCAGCGTGTCCAGCGCCGGCGCCGGTGGCCGAGCGGGCCGCGACCGGCAGCTCGGCGAGCGGGGGCAGAATTCCGCGAGGCGCCCGCTGTCCGCGAGCAGGCCCAGCCACGCACCGCGCCGCGGCCCGGCCAGGCCCTTGGCCCATTCCTGCACCAGGCGCTCCGGCGCGAGGCCCGCGAGGCCGGTGGCGCGCACGGCGGCCCAGGTCGTGGGCTCGATGGCGAGGTCGAGGTGGGCGGCGAAGCGCAGGGCGCGCAGCACGCGCAGGCGGTCCTCGCGCAGGCGCGCGGCCGCGTCGCCGACCGCGCGCAGGCGCCGCGCGGCGAGGTCGGCGAGGCCGTCGACGTGGTCGATGACCAGGCCGCGCAGCGGATCGTAGAGCAGGGCGTTGATGGTGAAATCGCGGCGCTGCACGTCGTCGACGGCGCTGGTGAAGGCGATCGTGGTCGGGCGCCGCCCATCGATGTAGGCGCCATCGTGGCGGAAGGTCGCGACCTCGACGTTCGCTCCGCCCGGCGCGACCACGATGATCACGCCGAACTGCCGGCCGACCGCGACGGTGCGCCAACCGGCCGCCGCGGCGCAGGCCTCGACCTGTTCCGGGTGGGCGTTGGTGGCGACATCCGCATCGTGCACCGCGCGGTCGAGCAGCAGGTCGCGCACGCACCCGCCGACGAGGTAGGCCTCGTGGCCCGCGGCAGCGAGAGCGCGGACGATGGGGATGGCCTCGCGCCACGGGGGCTGATCGGCGGGGCAGGAGACTAGGCGGCTGATGACTGATGGCTGATGGCTGATGGGTCGCTCCGGGAAGGAAGGACGGCTGACGGCTGGCAGCTGACGGAGGTGCTGCGATGCGGGCCGGCGATCCAGGACGTGAACCGGGAGCCTAGCATGGTGTTGAAAAAGCTCGATCGGCGCCTCGCCGGCCCCTCCGACCTGTCTGGCGTCGTTGGACGAAGCTCGAAAATGCCCGGCATTTCCTTCGCTCCGTCCGCCTCGCCATCCAGGCCGGAGGGGCCGACGATGCTTGGTCGCCATTTTTCAACACCCTGCTCGGTACGAGTGATGCCGGCGCGAGGCGCCGGCATGTCCGTCAGCGGTCAGCCCTCAGCCCCCTCGCCGCTCAACTTGGCAAGCTGATCGGCATGATCAGGTACGTCGCATTCGGTTCCCGCATGATCAGGCCGCGGCTCAGCTCGATGGCCATCTTGTCGCCCTTGAAGACCTTGAGCACGTCGCTGAGGTACTGGGCGTTGACGCCGAGCTTGAGCGGCGAGCCCTGGTAGGCGCACGGCACCGGGATGCGCGCGCTGCCGTTGGTGTAGTTCAGGTTGCTGAACACCGCCTGGTCCTTGTCCAGGCTGACCACGATGCCCTTGCTGGTCGAGCTGGTCATCAGCGCGGTGCGGCGCACCGCGGAGGCGAGCTCGGCGGCGTCGAAGGTCACCGCGCTCGGCGCCGACTGCGGCAGGGCGTTGCGGTACGAAGGGAAGTTGCCCTCGACCAGGCGGCTGGTGAGTTCGACCTGCAGGCCGCCCTGGACGGAGAGGCGCACGAACACCAGCTTGCCGGCGAAGGCGAGGTCGACGCGCTCCGAGGGCATGCCGGCGAGGATGCGCTGCAGGTGGTTGATGGTCACCGCGGGGATCACCGCCTGCACCGCCTCGCCGCCCGGCGCGAGCTTGAAGGCGTCGCTGTGCTCGACGGCCTCGCAGAGCATCTTGCCGTCGGTGGCGGCGAGCACGACTTCGCCGTGGCCGATCGAGACGAAGATGCCGGACAGCACCGCGCTGGTGCGGTCCTTGTCCATGCCGAACACGGTCTGGCGGATCATCTCCTCGAAGCGCGGACCGCGCAGGGTCACGTACGGCACGTCGGTGGGGAAGAACTGCACCGGCGGGAAGGTCTCGCCGACCACCGCGGGGATCTGGTAGTCGCCGTCGGCCAGGGTGATCTGCAGCTGGCTGCTCTCGGCCTTCTGGTCGAGGCGCAGGTTCACCGACTGCGAGCGCGACTCCTTGAGGATCGCGGTCAGCTGGCGCGCCTGCACCACCGCCTGGCCGGGGCTGTCGACGACCACCCCGCGCACCAGCGAGCGCAGGCCGACCTGGAGGTCGGTGGCGATGATGTCCAGGTGGTCCTTCTGGCCATCGAAGAGCAGATTGGTCAGGATCGGCTTGGCGCTGTTCGAGGGCACCACCGCATCGGCCGCCTGGATGCCTGCGAGCAGGTCATTGCGGTCGCAGCGCAGGGAGAGGGAGCTGGATGCGGATTTTTCCATGACTGAGACATATCCTAATCGTCATCCTCCGCATGTCAAAAGCGGCTGATTCCAGGTAAGCGTTTACGGAATCGCGGCTTGGGTATGTCGAAATCCTCGGGGTGAGCGACCCGGCAGGCGTCGGGAAGGGCGGGTTTCCGCCACGACCGGCCCGTAGGGGGGATGGGCCTGGGGGAAACGTCGAAAACCGGGTGGGCCGCTCCGGGTTTCCGTTGCTCTTTCCGGCGCCCCTGCGGGCACAGCCCGCAGCAGGCCTCGAGCACCCGGTGGACCAGGCCGTGGGCGGGTGAGGTGCCTGGTCCGGCAGGGCCCTGGCGGGTGTTGCCGGTCTGCGCACGCAGCGGATGATCCGGCCATGGCGAGGCCCTGGCACATCGTCTCCGGCGCCCTGATCGTGGTGGCGTGCCTCGCCGCCAGCGGCTGCGCGGACGCCATGTTCGGCGTGCTGCTCGCGCCGGAGGAGGTCGTCGGCGGCGCCGCCAACGCGGTCGCCTCCGGCGGTGCGCAGGTCTTGGCGTCCGGCAGCCTGAACGAGCTCACCGACACCGCGCAGACGCTGTCGGACCTCGACCGCATCATCAAGGAGAACCCGCAGAACTCCGACCAGCTCACCGAGCTGCGCAATTCGCTCGCGGCCCAGGATCCCAACGCCCAGACCGCACCCGGGGCGACGACGGCCGCGACCTGGGACGGCAAGGCGGTGGCCAAGCGGGCCATGGACCAGAACACCCACCTGCCGAGCAGCCGGCACCGCGCGCCGGACAGGCTGCACCTGGACAGCGACCACGACATCCTGGAACGCACCCGCCGCGCCAAGGAGCGCCCGGACACCCTGCCCGAGGGCAGCGCGCTGCGCAGCGAAGGCGGGTCGTCGTACGCGATGAGCCTGGATCCGATCCGCCTGAAGTGAGGCGCCCTCAGACGGGGGGGCTGCCGCTCCCGGGAGCTTCCGCCGCCGCTGCGTCGCCACTGCCACCTCCCGTATCCGTGACCGCGAGCAGCCCGTCGAGCACGTGCTGCTCCTCCGCCGGGGTCATCCGGGGATCGCGGATGCGGTAGCGCAGCTCCTTCAGGCGGTCACCGAGCACCAGCACCGCCTCGCTCGGCCCGCGTTCGACGGTGATGAACTGCAGCTTGCGCGCGCGCACCAGCGCCAGCGCCACCACGTAGGCCAGGCACTGCTGGGCGCGGCTGCGCGAGTCCTTGAGGTTGGTGAAGATCTGGCCGAGCGTCTCGGCGTTGAGGCGGAAGGCCTTGCGCTCGTTGCCGGCCTCGGGCACGCGCGTGCGCCACCAGCTCAGGTAGCGTCCCTGGTCCTCGGCGTCCCAGGCTTCGACAGAGAAGTCGCGGCGCACGAAGCCGCCCTCGTCGAGCAGCAGCGCGGAATGGCACCACTCGCCGGGCGCCAGCATCCGGCCACTGCTGCAGCAGGCGAGGCGGGGGGCGACGATCTTGCCTTCCCAATCCATGGAGTCTCCGCGGTGAGCGGGGAGTGTAGGCGGTTGGGGAGGGGGACAAGGGAAGGGGGAGATGTCCCGGAACCGCGTTCCCAGAGTCAGGTGTCACAAATGAAGCAGCGGCCGTCCCGGAGCCGGCCTCAAGAGCGCCAGCGGCGCGCCCTACGCCAGCCCAGGGCAACGCCCTGGGAAATGCGGCATTATTGATTAGGCCGCGCCGTTCGGCGCTCCGGGAGCCCTCCACCCCCGCATCACCGCCTCCAGTTCCTTCACCGTCTTGGGGATGTCCTTCGTCAGCTCATCGCAGCCATCGGCGGTGATCAGCAGGTCGTCCTCGATGCGCACGCCGAAGCCTTCGTCCGGCAGGTAGATGCCAGGCTCGTTCGAGATGACCATCCCGGCCCTGAGCGGTTGCGCGTAGTCGGCGGGGTCGTGCACGTCGAGGCCGATGTGGTGCCACAGGCCGTGGTGGCGGATGAAGCCGGCGTCGATGATCGGCTTCCAGGCGATGTCGTTGAGTTCTTCGCGGGTCAGCCCGGGCCGGGCGTGGGCGCGGCCGAGCGCGTTGCAGTGCAGCACCAGCTCGTAGACCTCGCGGAAGCGCTTGTCGCTGAAGCGGCCGTGCTGCGGGACGGTGCGGGTGACGTCCGCGCAGTAGCCGCCGGCCGTGGCGCCGGAATCGATGAGCAGCGGCGCGCCCTTCACCAGCGGCTGGTCGTTGTGCGGGTAGTGCAGGGTCGCGCCGCCCACCGCCGAGCCGACGATCGGCGGGAAGGCGAGCGGGCCGTAGGCGACCTTGCGGTAGTGCATGACCAGCTCGGAAGCGACCTCGGCCTCGTTCCGCAGCTTCGGGATGCGCGGCAGGGTCGCGAGCAGGCCGGTGCGGGTGATGGCGATGGCGCGGCGCAGCCAGGCGACCTCGTCGGCGTCCTTGATCATGCGCTGGTTGACCAGCGCGGGCTCGGCGTTCACCAGCTTGATGCCCTTGAGCTTCTTCTTCCACACCGCGAACTGCTCGGCCTGGAAGCCCGGTTCGCGCTCGCGCGTGCACATCGCCAGCCGCCCGCCGGCGCGCTTGGCGGCGGCGATGGCGCGCGCCTCGAGGGTGTCGCGCGCGGCCACCGCGTGCACGCCGTGGGCGCTGCGCGCGCGCGCGTCAGGACCCAGGCGCGGGCCGTCCCAGATCACGCGCTTCGGGTCGCCGGCGTCGAGGAACAGGGTGTCGCGCGCGCCAGCGGCCGGGTCGACCAGCAGCGCGGCCTCGGGCTCGGCGCAACCGGTGTAGTAGTCGAACCACGGGTCCTGGCGCACGGCGCGCAGGCGGTGCTCGTCGGCGCCGATCAGCAGCAGGGGCAGCGGCGCGTCCTCGAGGGCGCGCAGCAGCTTTGCGGCGCCGGCGCGCCGGCGCCGGTAGGTGGCCAGGGGCAGGGCGAGTCCGCGGATGATCATGGGGTGGCCGGCATCAGGGGGCGCGGACGGCGAGCGGCGAGGAGACGCCGCGGCCACGCGCGCAGGTTGCCCTGACCGTACTCGTCCGCCCGCTGTGACCCAAGCGCGAAATCGCCGCAGCCGGGCAGACGCACCTGCGACCACGGACTCGCGCCGCGCCACGCGGAAGGGGTGGAACCGCCAAGACGCCAGGGGTTCCGGACAGGTTCGCTGGTCATTCGCCGGAAGGGCGCGAACCGTCCTGGGGCGGCATGCGGTCACGTGGCGTCTTGGCGCCTTGGCGGTCCTATCCGGCTGCGCGGTCGAGATGACCGGGAGTGCCTGGAGCCAGGTCCGTCACCACTGGATCCAGTCGTCGGCCCCGCTCACCAGCGGTGGGACCGGCAACTGGGCGCGGTACTCGCGCGCGCTGACGCCGAAGGCGGAGCGGAAGCGGCGCGCGAAGTAGTTGGGGTCGTGCCAGCCGACGATGCGGCCGATGGCCGCGACCGGCTGCTCGGTGGTGAGCAGCAGGACCGCGGCCTTCTCGGCGCGGCGGCGGGCCAGCCAGGCCATCGGCGAGAAGCCGGTGTGGCGCTTGAACAGGCGCACCAGGTAGGAGCGGTTGAGGTCGAGCAGCTTGGCCAGCTCGACCAGGCCCCAGCCGTGCTCCAGGCGCTCCTCGAGCATCTCCATGGCCTTGGCCACGCTCGGGTCGACCACGCCGGCGCCGGGCTGCGCGCTGCGCGCGGCGCCCTGGGCGCCGAGCTCGCGGCCGATGCGGCCGAGCAGCATGAGCAGGTGCGCGACCTGCTCAGGCCGCGCGCGCACCGGGTCGCCGCCCTGCTGCAGGGCGAGCAGCGACTCGAGCGCGGCGCGGCAGGCGGCCTGGGCCTCGCCGCCGAGGTGCAGGGCGAGCACGCCCTGGTCGGACGGGCCGGCGGCGCCCGGGGCGGGCAGGCGCGCGGGCAGGAGCTGGCCGAGCTGCGGGTCGCTGCGCACCCAGGCGAGCTCGCGCGAGAGCAGCTCGACGCCCAGGCAGCAGTTGATCAGCTCCAGGCCGCGGCAGCGCTCGTAGGCGTGCCACTGCCCGGGGTGGAGGATGAAGAGGTCGCCGGGGCCGATCGCGCGCTCGCCGTGGATGGTGCGGTGCAGGGCGCGCCCGCCGCAGACCAGCGCGATCTCGACGAAGTCGTGGTCGTGCAGGGGGGTTTCGCCCTCGTGCACGGGGCGGTTGACGTGCAGGTGGGCGCCCACCCCGGGGAAGAGCTTCTTCGCCGACAGCCGCAGCAGGGGGTCGTGCATGGGGACAGCATCCATCGGAACCACCTTCCGGTCAACTTCGTGCTATCGAGCTCGGTAGGGGCCACGCTCGGACACGGCGTATACCGCTATCCGATCAGATACGGTAGCTCACGGATATCGTTGTCAGGTCAAGAACGTCTCAGCGCCGGAGCCGGAAGCGAATTGAACCGCGCCGGCACGGGGCCACTATGCGCCGCATGCCCAGCCTCGCCGACCTCCTCGCCCTCGCCCACGCGCTCGGCGCCCCCGCCGCCGACGCCGCCATCCTGGGCGAGGGCAACATCTCCGCGCGCCACGACGCCGCGACCTTCCACGTCAAGGGCAGCGGTTGCGCGCTCGGCACCATGACCGCGGACGATTTCGTCCACGTGCGCTTCGCCGAGCTGCTGCCGCTGCTCGACGACGCCGGGGCCGACCTGGCGCGGGTCGGCGCCGCCTACGCCGCGGCCAAGGTCGATCCCGCGCAGCCGCGCCGGCCGTCGGTCGAGACCGTGCTGCACGCGGCGCTGCTGAACTACCCGAAGATCGCGGTGGTCGCGCACACCCACCCCACCGCGGTCAACAGCCTGACCTGCAGCCCGCGCTGGCGCGAGCTGCTCGCGGGCCGCCTGTTCCCGGACGAGGCGGTGGTGCTGGGCCGCGACTCGGTGTTCATCGACTACGAGGACCCGGGCGTGGTGCTGGCGCGCGCCATCCGCAGCGGCGTCGACGCCTACGCGGGCCGCCATGGCGAGCTGCCCAAGGCGATCTACATGCAGAACCACGGCTTCATCGCCCTGGCCGCCACCCACACCGAGGCCGGCAACATCACCGCGATGGCGATCAAGGCCGCGCGCATCCGCCTCGGCGCGCTGGCCGCGGGCGGCCTCAACCTGCTGCCCGCCGCGGTCATCGACCACCTGGTGGCGCGCCCGGACGAGCAGTTCAGGGCGCGCAGCCTGACCAGCCGCTGAGCCCGCGCGTCCGCCCACCGCCACCACCCCTCATCGCCGCCGCCCCGCCGGAGTCCGCATGCCGTCGCCCGTCCGCTTCATCGCCATCGACCTGGGCGCCGAATCCGGGCGCGTGATCGTCGCCACCCTGGCCGGCGGCCGCATCGGCCTGGAGGTGGTGCACCGCTTCCCCAACGGCCCGATCACCGTCGCGGACGCCGACGGCGAGAGCCTGCGCTGGGACCTGCCGGCGACCTTCCGCCACATCACCGACGGCCTGGGCAAGGCCTTCGCCCGGCACCGCGACATCGCCGGCATCGGCGTCGACACCTGGGGCGTGGACTACGGCCTGCTCGATGCCGCCGACCGCCTGGTGACGCTGCCCTTCAACTACCGCGACCGCCGCACCCAGGAGCCCTTCGCGCAGCTGCACGGCGACATCCCGGAGGCCGAGATGTTCGCGCGCACCGGCGTGCGGCCGATGGCGATCAACACCCTCTACCAGCTCGTCGCCCACCAGCGCCGCCGCCCGCAGGACCTGGAGCGCGCGGCCTGCCTGCTCACCATCCCGGACCTGCTGCACTTCTGGCTGAGCGGCGAGAAGCGCAGCGAGTGGTCGATCGTCGGCAGCACCCAGCTCGCCCGCGCCGGGCTGCCGGAGTGGGACATCGCGCTCATCGCGCGCCTCGGGCTGCCGGCGCGGCTGTTCCAGCCCGATCGCCCGACCCGGCACGGTGCTGGGGCGGCTGCGGCCGGAGCTGTGCGCGCGCTTCGGGCTGGCGGCGGCGCCGGCCATCGTGCTGCCCGCCGCCCACGACACCGCCAGCGCGGTGGCCGCGTCGCCCGGCGACCCCGCCGGCACCGCCTACCTGAGCAGCGGCACGTGGTCGCTGGTCGGGCGCGTCGCGTCGGCGCCGCACCTCGGCGCCGCCGCGCTGGCCGGCGGGATCAGCAACGAGATCGCGGCCGGCCTGGGCGGCGGCGGCACGATCCGCCACAACGTCAACATCATGGGCCTGTGGCTGGTGCAGGAGTGCCGGCGCGGCTTCGCGCGCGCGCGGCCGCGAGTACAGCTATGGCGAGCTCGCCGACCTGGCGCACGCCGCCGGCCCGAGCGGCGTCGTGCTGGACGTCGACGACGCGCGCTTCCTGCCGCCCGGCGCCGGCGACGACACCATGAACGCGCGCATCGGCGCGTGGCTGCGCGAGCGCGGCCACGCCGCCGCGGCCGGCGACGGCGCGCTCATCCGCCTGGTCCTGGACGGCCTCGCCGCCGCCTACGCGCGCAGCGTGCGCGCGCTCGACGCGGGCGGCGGCCGCCCGCTCGAGGCCGTGCACGTCATCGGCGGCGGCGCGCAGAACCGCCTGCTCTGCCAGCTCACCGCCGACGCCTGCCGCCTGCCGGTGGTGGCCGGCCCGGTCGAGGCCACCGCGCTCGGCAACGTGCTCGCGCAGGCCTACGGCCTGGGGCTGGTGCGGGGTGCCGCCGAGGCGCGGGCGATCGTGGGGGCGTCGGTGGAGCTGACGACGTACCTGCCGGAGGCGCGCGGGGAGGCGCATGGGCGAGCGCTAGGAGGAGGCGCAGGGGCGAGGCGCGAGGCGCGCGGCGCGAGGGGCGAGGCGCGCGGCGTTCAGTGCATGCGACGCGTTCGCGTCCATGCGCCGTCTTACCCTGCCTCTGGAGAGCAGCCCGTTCGGGCCGCATTGGACCTCAGGTCTGGAACGACCACCAACGCGACGCAACACCGAATCGACGAAGGCTGTCCTCGCGCCTCGCGCCCCGCGCCTGCGCGCCTCGCGCCTCGCGCCTCGCGCCCCGCGCCCCCGATTGACCCCCGGCTTCGGTGACCGACCATGGCCGCCATGAACGGCATGCGCAGCTTCATCGTCGAGCTGGCCAAGAGCGCCGGCAAGATCGCCCGCGACCATTTCAACACGGTCACCCAGAAGGACGTGCGCACCAAGGCCAGCCGCGACTACGTCAGCCACGTCGACGGGCTGGTCGAGGACGCCATCATCCGCCGCATCCGCGCGCACCACCCCGACCACCAGGTGCTGGGCGAGGAGTCCGGCTCGGGCGGGCACCAGCTCGATGGCCGCCACCTGTGGATCATCGATCCCATCGACGGCACCACCAACTTCATCCACGGCATCCCGGTGTGGGCGGTGTCGATCGCCTTCTGCGACGAGCACGGCCCGCACACCGGCGTGGTCTTCGACCCCGTGCAGAACGAGGTCTTCCTCGCCGAGCGCGGCATCGGCCTGTGGCTGAACCAGGAGCGCGCGCAGACCTCGGGCTGCAGCGACCTCGGCCGCGCCCTGCTCGCCACCGCCCTGCCCTTCCGCCACCCCGAGGCGCTGACCGACGCGCTGCGCGTGCTCGAGGCGGTGCAGCGCGGCTGCGACGACCACCGCCGCGGCGGCGCGGCCGCGCTCGACCTCGCCTACACCGCGGTCGGCCGCCTCGACGGCTTCTACGAGCTCGGCATCCACCCCTGGGACACCGCCGCCGGCGAGCTGCTGGTGCGCTGCGGCGGCGGCGCGGCCAGCGACTACCGCGGCGGCACCGCCAAGCTGGTCGAGCGCCGCTCGATCGTCGCCGGCGCCACCCCGGCGCTGCACGCGGCGCTGCTCGCCCAGGTCGCGCCGCTGCGCCCGTGGCTGGAGCGCGCGCCCTTCCTGCCGGGCTGAGGCCATGCTGATCCTGCCCACCACCCTGGACCCGCCGGCCAGCCGGCCCTGGCCGGGGCGCACGGCGGTGGTGACGTGGTCGCTGTGCGGCGCGCTGGTCGCGCTGCACGTGCTGCTGCGCCTGGCCGGCGGCGGCCGCGGGCTGTTCGGCGAGGAGGCGCTGCGCGTCGCCACCTACGCCTCGGCGTCGTGGAGCCTGTACACCGACCCCGAGCTGTTCGAGCCGTGGCAGCTGGTCTCGTACACGCTGCTGCACGAGGGCTGGCTGCACCTGGTGGTGAACGTGCTGCTGATCGCCGTGCTCGGCCGCGCGGTCGAGCGCTGGGTCGGTCCGCTTGCCTGCGCCGGCGCGATGCTGACCCTGACCTGCCTGGCGGCGGTGCTGGTGCTGCTCGCCGGCGTGCTCGCGCACGGCCACGGGGTGGTGGTGGGCGCCAACGGCCTGGTGATGGGCCTGATCGGCATGGTCGCCACGCTCTTCCCGGGCAGCAGGGTGCGCTGGGGCCTGGCCTACTACCTGGTGCTGGTGGTCGGCTACGTGCCGCTGTTCCGCACCTCCGCGCGCACCCTGGCGCTGGGCTACGCGCTGTTCGAGGTGGCGCAGGCGTGGGCGACCCACCGGCCGCTGACGCTCGGCGCGGACCTCGGCGCGCTGGCCGCCGGCATGGCGCTCGGCGTCGCCGGCCGCCGCCGCGGGCTGACGGCGGCCTAGACGCCGTCGTCGTGAAGCCGGATCCTCGGCGCGCGCGGCCTCGCGCGCTCACATCCGTCTCTCCGTGTCTCGGCGAAATCTTCGAGAGACCCAGGAGAACGATCGCATGGAGACATAGGGAGCGGAGGGGCGGGCACGGAGGAGAACGCCAGTCGGTGGTCGCCCTTGCCCCTGACTCTTCCCACAAATCGGGCGAGAAGCCATCGAGCCTCCGGAATCGCGCAGTGGCGGACCCGCGGTTGCGCCGCGCCACCGCGGCCCACGATGCCGCCCGCCGCACGCTCGCGGCGCGCAAAGGAACCGCATGGCGACGATCGATCTGCAACCGGTGAAGGGCGTCCGCGACTTCCACCCCGAGGACATGCGCGTGCGCACCTGGCTGTTCGGCCTGTGGCGCGAGGTCGCGCGGCGCTACGGCTTCGAGGAGTACGACGCCTGCGTGCTGGAGAGCGAGGAGCTCTACACCCGCAAGGCCGGCGACGAGATCACCAAGCAGCTCTACAACTTCGTCACCAAGGGCGAGGACCGCGTCGCGCTGCGCCCGGAGATGACCCCGTCGCTGGCGCGCCTGGTGCTGGGCAAGGGCGCGGCCCTGGCCCTGCCGGCGCGCTGGTTCGCCATCCCGCAGTGCTTCCGCTACGAGAACATGCAGCGCGGCCGCAAGCGCGAGCACTTCCAGTGGAACATGGACGTCATCGGCCTGGCCAGCGTCGCCGCCGAGGCCGAGCTGATGGCCGCGCAGGTGGACTTCCTGCGCCTGGCCGGGCTGAACGTCGGCGTCGACAGGCCGGACGTCGTCCTGCGCGTCTCGAACCGCCAGGTCATCCAGCACTTCCTCGCCGGCCTCGGCATCGACGGCGACGCCTTCGCCGCGGTGTGCGTGATCATCGACAAGCGCGACAAGATCGGCGACGAGGCGACCGCGGTCGAGCTCGGCAAGCTCGGCCTGAACCCGGATAGCAGCGCGGCGATCATCAGCCTGCTCGACACCACCGGCCTCGACCAGGTCGCGGCCAAGGTGCCGGCGGACAACCCCGGCCTGCTCGCGCTGCGCGAGCTGCTGGCGCTGGCCGAGGCCAGCGGCATCGCCCACCTGGTGAAGATCGACCTGTCGGTGATCCGCGGCCTGTCCTACTACACCGGCACGGTGTGGGAGCTGTTCGACGCGTCCGGCAGCCTGCCGCGCGCGATCGCCGGCGGCGGCCGCTACGACAAGCTGATGGAGACCTTCGGCGGCCCGGCCACGCCGATGGTCGGCTTCGGCTTCGGCGACGTGGTGATCGTCGAGATCCTCAAGGAGCGCGGCCTGCTGCCGACGCCGCCGCGCGGCATCGACGACGTGGTCTACCCGATGTCACGGCCGCCGAGTTCCCGATCGCCAACCGCATCGCCGCCGCGCTGCGCGCCCAGGGCCGCAGCGTCGCCGTCGACTACAGCGCGCCGCCGCTTCAAGAACGTCATCGGCCGCGCCGAGGCGGACGGCGCCAAGCGCCTGCTCATCCTCGGCGGCAACGAGGTCAAGGACGGCGTCGTCGTGGTGCGCACCCTCGGTCCGGAGAAGATCGAGGAGAAGGTGCCGCTGGCTTCGTTCGGGTGATGAGGATCGAAGCCAGCCGACCGCTCACAGCCGGATAGAAGCGCTAAGAGCGCAGAGAGCGCAGAGAGGGAAGGCAGAAGGCCGCAGAGGACGGCCACCAGGAGCGTGCGGGGTGCTCGGTCTCGTGGGCCGTCAGGACCGCTGCGATTCGCTCCCGCCGAGACGATGACCCCTCTGCGGCCCTCCTGTCTTCCACCTCTGCGGCCTCTGCGGTTCTATCCTGTCTCAAGACGATGACCCTCTGGGGTGCTATCCTGCTCCGTGGCGCCACTACTTTTCGACCGGCTCTGGAGCGTCGACCGGCTTGAGGGTGCCCTGGGGCGCCTTGCCGGTGCCGTCCTCGCTGCCCTGCAGCGAGGCGACGAACACCGCCAGGGCGTGGATCTGCGCGGGCTTGAGGCCGAAGCGCCAGGCGACCATGCCCTTGGAGGGGCGGCCGTTGCCGATGACCTCGACCAGGTCGGTGAGCTGCGCGCCGCCGAGCCAGTAGCCGTCGCGCAGGTTGGGGCCCTTGTCGCCCTGGCCCTTCACGCCGTGGCAGAGCGTGCAGTTGGCGGCGAACAGGCGGCGGCCCTCGGCGACCACCGCGGGGTCGGCGCGCAGGGCGCGCAGCTCGGCGGTGGTGATGGGGTCGCGGGGGCCGGGTGGGTCGATGGCGGGCGGGGCGAGCAGCAGCCACCAGCCCAGTGCGAGCGCCGCCATGGGACGCGGACGACCACGCCCAGAAGCAGTGGGAGCCTGGGCACGCTCATCGCGCCCGATTGAAGCGCTGTCAGGCACGGGCGCAAGCCCGGGGCTCATCCCGCACACCACCGGACCGCGGCCCGCCGGGCCGCCGGTCTCGCTCCAGCGCGAGTGCGCAGATGTAGCGCCGTGCCGGCCTTGCCTCGCCGGATTCCGCCGCAAGGTGGGTCGCCGCCGGTCACCGGCCAGCATCGCCGGACCCGGCGGTGCGGTCCCGGCCCCCACCCGCCAGCCGAGGCGCCCATGGATATCGCGAAGAACGCCGTCGTCTCCTTCACCTACCACGTCGCCACCGCCGAGGGTGAAGAGGTCGACCGCAGCGAGGCGGGACACCCGCTGGTCTACCTGCACGGCAACGGCCAGATCATCTCCGGCCTCGAGGCGGCCCTGGTCGGCCACAAGGCCGGCGACAAGGTCAAGGCGACCATCGCCCCCGAGCAGGCCTACGGCGCGCACGAGCCCGAGCTCGACCTGCAGGTGCCGGTCGAGGTCTTCCCCGAGGCGGCGCGCGCCCAGGTGAAGCCCGGCTTCCGCTTCAAGGCCGAGCACCCGACCCTGCAGGGCAGCGAAGTGGTCTTCACCGTGCACCAGGTCAAGGACGGCCAGGCCTTCGTCAGCGGCAACCACCCGCTCGCCGGCAAGACCCTGCAGTTCAACGTCGAGATCGTCGAGGTCCGCCAGGCGACCGCCGACGAGCTCTCGCACGGACACGCCCACGGTCCCGGCGGCCACCACCACCACTAGGACCAGGTCCCTGGCTGCGCAGAGGGGCTTTAACCGCCAAGTCGACAAGTCGCCAAGGGACGGCCCAGCGCGTGGCGGGCCGAGCTCCAGGCCAGGAGCCTTCAGCCCCTCTCAGCCGTCCTCCTCTCCCTTGGCGCCTTGGCGGTAAAAATCCCGAGGAGTCCTCAGGGTCGCCGTGTCTGGCGTTGGCGCCCCTGCGGCCTAGAGTCGCCCGGGCATGCCCAGCGCCGATGAGGTGGAGTACGCGTCCTCGCCCGCCGCGGCCCCGCCGGAACCCGGCGGCGTCATCGGCGGACTGACCGGGCGCATCGCGCGCACCACGCGCGGCCGCGGGCCGGTGCGGCGGCTGTGGGCGCTGGCCTGCGTCGAGCGCCGCCTGATGTGGGTGGGCGCGGTCTTCCAGGCGCTGCAGGCGCTGACCTACATCCCCTTCACCGCCGGCCTCAAGTACCTGGTCGACGACATCATCCCATGGAGCCGCGACCACCACGTGCTGTGGCCGATCGCCGCCTACGCCGCCGGCAACCTGCTGTGGTGGCCCTTCCACGGCTGGTGCACGGTCCGCGCGTTCTCGGCCAACCAGCACATGGTGCGCGCCAGCGTGGCGCGCCTGCGCCGCCTGGTCGTCGACCACCTGCAGCGCCTGTCGCTGGGCTTCTTCACCCGCCGCGGCGCCGGCGCGCTCTCCAACCAGCTGACCGTGGACATGGGCCGGGTCGAGAACCTGCTCCACAACGTCGTCACCAGCCTGGTGGCCAGCCTGGTGCTGAGCCTGGCCAGCGCGATCTGGCTGCTGAGCCTGAACCCGCTGCTGTTCCTGGTCGCGGTCAGCCTGATCCCCCCGCAGATGGTGCTGATGCGCGCGATGGGCGGGAAGCTCGACCGCCTCAACCTGCGCGCCCAGCGCAGCGGCGAGGGCTTCTCGGCGAGCATGGTCGAGTTCATCGCCGGCATGCGCCTGACCAAGAGCTTCGGCAACGAGGCGATGATCGCCGGCCGCCTCGGCGACCAGATCGAGGAGCTGCGCCGCGCCGGCGTCGAGGCGAGCGTGGCGATGCGCTGGGTGCAGATGGGCATGCAGATGGCGAACCAGTACATGCCGGTGCTGGTGTGGTGCGTGGGCGCGGTCATGCACCTGCGCGACCCGGTGGGCACACCGCTCGGCCAGCTGGTGGTGTTCACCGCCATGCTCGGCTTCCTGCAGTCCGGCATCGGCGCCTACACGTCGACCTTCGAGGCGTGGAAGCAGGCCAAGCCGGGCATGGCCGCGCTGTTCGCCATCCTCGACAGCGACGAGGTCGAGGGCCCACCGCCCGCGGCGCGGGTGCAGGCGCGCCCCGCGGGCGCCATCAGCTTCGAGGACGTCACCTTCCGCTACCCCGAGGCCAACGAGCCGGCGCTCAGCGCGCTGAGCGTCGCCATCGCCCCCGGCGAGCGCATCGGCCTGGTCGGCGAGACCGGCGCGGGCAAGAGCACCTTC
This sequence comes from uncultured Planctomycetota bacterium, assembly GCA_963818245.1. Lineage (GTDB taxonomy): Bacteria > Planctomycetota > UBA11346 > UBA11346 > UBA11346 > BOG-1363. The sequence continues at coordinate 110,681 of CAWFSD010000012.1, read as the reverse complement.
CTTGACCTGGTGCTGGGCTTCTACGCGCCGAGCAGCGGGCGCATCGCCTACGACGGGCGCACGCTCGCCGACCTCGGCCTGCGCCAGCTGCGCGCCGCGACCGCGATCATGGGCCAGGAGCCGTTCATCTGGAACGCCACCGTGCGCGAGAACATCCGCTTCGGCCGCCCGGACGCGAGCGACGCCGCGGTCGAGACCGCCGCGCGCCAGGCGCAGGCCGCCGAGTTCATCGGCCGCCTCGAGGCCGGCTACGACACCGTCTGCGGCGAGCGCGGCGGGCGGCTCTCGGGTGGCCAGCGCCAGCGCATCGCGCTGGCGCGCGTGTTCCTGCGCGACCCGGCGATCGTCATCCTCGACGAGCCGACCAGCGCGCTCGACCTCGACACCGAGGCGCGCCTGCAGGTCGACCTCGACGCGCTGTGCCGCGGCCGCACCACCTTCATCGTCGCGCACCGCCTGTCGACGCTGCGCGGCGTCGACCGCGTGCTGGTCTTCAGCCAGGGCCGCATCGTCGAGGACGGCACCCCCGGCGAGCTGGAGGCGCGCCCCGACGGCCACTTCGCGCGGCTGTGGGCGCTGCAGGCGCGGCGCCCCGCCTGAGCGCCGGCCCACCGGCCGTGGTAGGCTCCCCCATGTGGGACGTCCCCTGGCTGCGCATCCTCGGCATGTACGCGACCTTCCCGGTGCTCGGCGCGGTGGTCCTCGCGCTGATCTTCGGCCTCGAGTCCTATTTCGCTTCCGCGCCCACCGACGCGCGCCGCCCGACGAGCCGTCCGCACCGACCGCTACGAAGACCTCAAGGCGCGCTTCGCCACCGGTGCCCTGGTCGGCGCAGTGGCCGGGTTGGCCTTCGCGATCGCCGTGCACCGCGAGGAGCGCGCGCCCGCCGCGCGCGGCGGGCGGTCGCGGTCCTCGTCGGCCCGCTCCGCCCGCCGACGGCCGCTGCGCATCAATGTGGCTTCTTCACCGTCTTGATCAGGTCCGCGACGGTCTGCTCGGTGAGCTCCCCCGGCGGGCCCTGCCAGGCGACCTTGCCGTCCGGGTCGATGAGCACGGCGTGCGGGATCAGGGCCGCGCCGAAGGCGTCGCCGATGTCGGGGCCGACGCTGATGATGTACGGGATGCCCTTGGCCTTGATGAAGGCGTCGAGGTCCTCGCTGCTCGCGTCGGTGTGGCCGATCACCTCCAGGCCCTGGGCGTGGAACTTGGCGTAGAGGTCGATGGCGTGCGGGATGGTGGCGACGCACGGCGCGCACCAGGTCGCCCAGAAGTCGATGAGCACGACCCGCCCGCGCTCGTCGGCGAGGGTGACCTTGGTGACCCCGGCGGGCAGGTTGTAGAAGCGCGTGCCGCCGAACTCGGGAGCCACGCTGCCGATGGCCGGTTCGGCCACGACGGCGCCGTCGGCGGCGGCCACGACCACGGTCAGCAGGGCGAGGGCGGGGAGGCGCATGGCGGGCTCCAGGCGGAACGGGGCGGGCGGCCGGCGCTGCCGGCGGAGACACCGTGAGCCTAGCAGGGCCGGGAGGACGCGCCACCGCGGCTGGAGTCAGCGCGCAACGGCGCCCCTCACGACCCGACGTTGACCGCCACCTCGAACAGCTTCTCGACGTCGCCGGCCTCGAGCGCGCGCGCCAGGCCCTCCAGGGCGAGATCGCCGACCAGGCGGCGCTTCTCCTCCTGCAGGCGCAGCACGCGCTCCTCGATCGAGTCGACGGTGACGATGCGGTAGACCATCACCGGCTTGTCCTGGCCGATGCGGTAGGCGCGGTCGGCGGCCTGGTCCTCGGCGGCGGGGTTCCACCACGGGTCGAGGATGATCACGTAGTCGGCCGCGGTCAGGTTCAGGCCGACGCCGCCGGCCTTCAGCGAGATCAGGAACAGCGGGTCGTCGCCCTTCTGGAACGCCTTGACCTTGGCCGCGCGGTCGCGCGTGCGCCCGTCGAGGTACTGGAAGGTGTACTTGCGCTCCTCGAGCTTGGCCTGGATGACCGCGAGGAACTTGGTGAACGACGAGAACACCAGGGCGCGGTGGCCCTCGGCGATGAGCTCGTCGACCAGGTCCATGAACAGCTCGACCTTGCAGCTGTCGACCTCGGGCGCGCCGACCAGCGATGGCGCGCACGCCGCCTGGCGCAGGCGCGTGATGGCGGCGAGGATCGAGACGCGCGAGCGCTCCAGGCCCTTGCTGCCGAGCAGGTCCATGACCCCGACGCGCTCCTTCTCGAGCAGCTCGTTGTAGAAGCCGCGCTGCTCGTCGCTCATCTCGGCGTGCAGCAGGATCTCGGTCTTGGGCGGCAGCTCGGTGGCGACCTCCTTCTTGATGCGGCGCAGCACGAAGGGCGCGACGCGGTCGCGCAGGCGGTGGATGGCCTCGGGGTCGTCCTGCAGGGTCTCCTTCAGCGTCTTGCGGCGGCCCGAGGAACCCCGGCATGAGGTAGTGGAAGATCGGCCACAGGTCTTCCGCGCAGTTCTGCACCGGCGTGCCCGAGAGGCACATGCGGCGCTTGGCGGTGAGCTTGAGCGCGGCGCGCGTGGTCTTCGCCTCGGGATTGCGGATGACGTGCGCCTCGTCGAGGATCACCGTGCTGTACTCGATCGAGCCGAGCAGCTTGATGTCGCGCTGGAGGATGTTGTAGCTGGTCAGCAGCAGGCCCTTCTTGGGCAGCCGCTCCACCGACTTGACGCGGTCGAGGCCGAGGTGCGTGTGCACCGGCACTTCCGGGCAGAACTTCTTGCACTCGTCGACCCAGTTGTCGACCACCGAGCGCGGCGCGACCACCAGGTGGACGCCGGGGTCCTCCTTGTGGCGGTGCAGGATGAAGGCCAGCGACTGCACGGTCTTGCCCAGGCCCATGTCGTCGGCGAGCACGCCGCCCAGGCCGCGGTTGGACAGGAACACCATCCAGTCGAAGCCGGCGTGCTGGTACTCGCGCAGCGTGGCGTTGAGGCCCTTGGGCAGCTCGACGTGCGGGATCGAGGCGCCGCCCTTGGCCAGGCTGGCGAGGTCGAGGGTGGCCTCGTCCAGGGCCATGGTGCCGCCGGACTCGGCGAGGCTGACGGCCATGGCGGCGGCGTGGCGCGGCACGCGCACCTTGCCGTTGTGCTCCTTGAGGCCGCCGAACTCGGCGAGCGTGCGGTAGCGGGTCAGCCACTCGTCGTTGATGCGCGCGCGCAGGCCGTCCTTGAAGACCATGACGTTCTGGCCGCGCGCGGCGTTCTTGAGCAGCTCCTTGATCGGCACGTGGCGGCCGTCGACCTCGGCCTCGATCTCGAGCTCGAGGTAGTCGTCGTGGGCCACGACCTTGGCCGAGGTGGTGATGTCGGCGGGCGGGCGGCCGCGGTGCAGGCGGTCCTGGCCGCGGATCTCCCAGCCCTGCAGGTTGGGGATGACCTGGGCGAGGAAGCGGTCGGCGGCGTCGCCGTCGGCGACGAAGCCGAAGGCGCCGCGGCGCTGCACCAGCGCGCCGCGCTTGATGAACTCGTTGCAGCGCTGCAGTTCCAGGTCGCGGTCGCGCTCGCACTTGATGATCTGCCCGGTCTTGTCCTCGGCGACGATGAGGCCGATGCGCTCGAGCGGGTCGATCTCGGGGAGGTCGTCGTGGTACTTGAACTTGACGTTGCCGCACAGGCGCGAGTCGACCTCGTACATCTCGAGGATCGGCTGCGGGCGGCCGCGCACCTGCTTGGCGCGGTCGGCCTGCGGCGGCACCTGGCCGGCGTGCGCCAGCACCGAGCGCCACGGGTCCTTGACCAGCCACTCCTTGGGCACGTTGACCGGGCAGTGCATGAGCGGGTCGAGGTGCTCGGCCGGGCCGGTCCACTCCAGCGGGATGACCCGGCCGCGGAAGACGAGGTGCGGGCCGGGGATCGACCAGACGTTGGCCACGGCGGCGCCGCCGACTTCGAGGTAGAGGCGGACCTTCTCGCCCTTGTCCTCCATCATCAGGCGCGGGCTGCGCGGGCTGCCCTCGATGACGCAGGGGTATGTCTGGCCATCGATGATCATGATGGGCGGCGGGTGGATGCCGCGGATCTGGCTGAGCGCGCGCTGGATCGAGTCGACCTCGTGCAGGGGCTCGGGGCGGATGCCGGAGGCGCCCTCGATGACCAGGGTGCGGGTGTACTTGCAGCCGGGCAGGGCGCGGCCGAGGGTCAGGACGACCTGGGTGCCGGGCCTGACGGTGATCGTATCAGTGGCTGGATCGGTAGCGTTCTGGGACATGGGCCATTCCAAATGAAGCGCCGGGTCTGCGCGTCGCATCTGCCGTCAGTATGCGGGATTGAGTGGAAAACCGCAGGCCCGGGCGAGTCGTTAGCTGCCGACGCATATGCGAGCGGAAGCAGAGGCTCCATCCGTGGGGCCGGGCAAGCGTGGAGAGGGGATGATAACGACACCTTCCATTCCGCAAGAAGGGAAAAATGACGCTCTGGAACACGCTCCCGGCGCGCGTGGCGATGCATGCCGCAACCTGTGCCTGGCAAACGGCTAAGTCCGGGGTCCCGGAAGGCCTGCGGCCCTCCACGGCAAGCGGCCCGGGCTTGCGCGGCGGGGGCCTGTGTCGAGTCTCGCAGCCATGCTGCCCTACAGCCCGGCCACCGTCGCGGAAACCCTGCTCGCCCTGCTCGACGAGGCGGCGGCGGCGCGCGGGCGCGCCACCCTGGCCATCCCCGGCGGCCGCTCGCCGGGCCCGGTGCTGACCGCCCTGGCCGGGCTGTGCGAACCCTTCCTGCGCGAGCGCCTGCACCTGCTGTGGCTGGACGAGCGCGCGGTGCCGCTGGGCCACCCCGACCGCAACGATGCCACGACCCTGGCTGCCTGGCAGCTCGGCGGGCCCCTGCCGGCGCACGTCCACCCGATGCCCGCCGAGCTCGACGACCTGCCGGGCGCGGCCACCCTCTACGCGCAGACCCTGCACGCGGTCACCGCCGGGCGCGGCCTCGACGCCTGCCTGGTCGGGATCGGCGAGGACGGGCACCTCGCCAGCCTGTTCCCGCACCACCCCGGGCTCAGCGAGCTGGCCGAGGTCTTCGCGGTCTACGACAGCCCCAAGCCGCCAGCCCGCCGCCTGACGCTGTCGTTGCCGGTGCTGCACCGCGCGGGGCGCCTGCTGGTGCTCGCGCTCGGCGCCGCCAAGGGCGCGGTCGCGCGGCGCGCGCGCAAGGGCCCCGACCCCGCCGTGCCGGTCAGCATGCTGCCGGCCGCGCGCACGGTGTGGTACGGCGACGACGCGGCGGTGGCCGCGCTGTCCGGCTGACCCCGCGCCGTCCGCAGGAATCCGCGCGCTGCCATTCCCCACGCCCTCCCCCCCGCTAGAAACCCGACATGCCCACCCATATCCAGATCCGGCTCATCTCCCTGCTCGAGGAGGCGGCGAACAGCTTCGAGCAGCTCGAGACCCTGGCCAACCGCACGCTGCGCCAGATCCCGGCCGAACAGGTGGAGGAGGTCGAGGTGCGCTCGATCGAGCGCGACTACCTCAACGACGAGAACGAACCGGGCAGCGAGATGGACCACGTGGTCTTCATCCGCTACCGCACCGACAAGGTCGAGGACGAGGCGGCGGAGTAGGCGGCCGTCCGCGCGACCGGCCGGCCGAGCTCCTCCATCTCCCTGCGCCTCCATGCCGATCCTCCTGCGAAGGGCCCTCGAAGAGGGGATCACCGGGAGGTGGAAGAGGAGCGGAACGGCGACCCACGGCCCTGGACTCGCCCGGATCCCCGGCGAGGCTGATGCCCGCATGACCGAACTGTATTCCCTGCACCGCCTCGCGCTTCCCCCCAACGCCGGTCCGCTGTTCGAGGCGTTGAGCGCCGCGCTGTCCGGCCTCAGCCGCCGCCAGGCGCGCGAGACCGTCAGCGCCGGGCTGGTGAAGGTCGACGGCCTGACCGTGCTCGAGCCCAAGCACGCCCTGCCCGACCACAAGGTGCGCGTCGAGGTCGACCTGCGCCACGGCATCAAGGCCCCGCTGCGCGCGCGCATCCACGCCGAGGTCCCGCCGAGCGTCAAGCCGTTCACCATCCTGCACGAGGACGGCAGCCTGATCGTGCTGAACAAGGCCTCGGGCGTGGTCTCGGCGCCGACCCACAAGCCCGGCTCGCGCGCGCTCGGCGCGGTCGAGCGCGGCCACGTGCCGGAGCTGCTGCGCCGCGCCTTCCGCAAGCAGGGCCGCGACCTCACGTTCATCGGCGTGGTGCACCGCCTCGACAAGGACACCAGCGGCTGCCTGTGCTTCGCCCTGACGCGCGAGGCCCAGCGCCTGCTCTCGGTGCAGTTCTCGTCGCACGCCGCCGCGCGCACCTACCGCTGCTACACCAAGCGCAGCCCGCGCGAGGACGCCGACACCATCCGCGCCGCGCTCGGCCACGGCGAGGACGGCCGGCGCGCGGTGGTCGACGACGACGCGCCGGGCAAGGAGTCGGTCACCCACTTCAAGGTGCTGCGCCGCTTCGCGCAGGCCGGCATCGACCGCGGCGCCGAGCTCGAGGTCGACCTCGAGACCGGCCGCACCCACCAGATCCGCGTCACCCTCGGCTCGATCGGCTGCCCGGTCTACGGCGACCGCGTCTACGGTGAGCGCATGCGCACGCGCCTCGACGAGGAGGCCAGGCCGCCGCCCAAGGCGCCGCGCCTGATGCTGCACGCGCACCGCCTGGCCCTCGACCACCCGCTGACCGGCGAGCGGCTGGTGGTGACCGCGCCGCTGCCCCCGGACTTCGCGGAGTTCGCGAAGCTGCTCGGGTGAGCGCGCCGCCGGCGCGGCAGCCGTCCTGGGGCGGCAGCGCCGCGCTGCGTGGGGCGCGCGGCGGGGCGCGGCGCGCGGCGCGCGGCGCGGGCGCCTGACCGCCTGTCGGGCGCCGGGCCCCGGGCCATCCCGGCGCGCGCTGCCGGACCTCGTCACCTGCCTCCCCGCGCGCCGCGCGCCGCGCGCCGGGCGCCGCGCCCGCCCGCGCGCCTCCCGGCCACGGAGCGCGGCATGGCGCTGATCGGCCGCGTCCACTGGCGCGACGTGCCGTGGGGCTGGTTCGCCAGCGCGCTGCTGCTCACCGCGGTCGGGGTGGCCTTCGTGGCGAGCGCCTGCTACGCGCCGACCGAGCCGTACGGGCTGGGGCGCGAGGCGCGCATGCAGATCGTGTGGTGGGGGGTGGCGGTGCTGGGCTGCCTGGTCGCGATGCACGTGCCCCTGTCGGGCTGGAAGCAGCTCGCCATCCCGGTGTTCGTCGCCTGCATCCTGCTCGAGCTGTTCATGATGGCGGCGGCGGGCACGGCGCTGGTGCCGCGCATCAAGGGCCAGGCCAACTGGATCGCGCTGGGTCCGCTGCGCCTGCAGCCGGTCGAGTTCATCAAGCTCGGCGCGCTGCTGATGTGCGCGCGCCTGGTCGCGGCGCAGTCCTTCGACGCGCGCAGGCTGATGCACTGCGCCGCGGCGCTCGCCACCGCCGCCTTCCCGGCGCTGCTGGTGGCGCGCGAGGACCTCGGCAGCGCGATCGTCTTCCCCTTCATGGTGCTCGGCATCCTGGTGGTCGCCGGGATGCGCTGGTCGTACTTCGCCGCGACCCTGCTGCTGATGGGCGCGTGCGTCGCCGCGGTGGTGGTGGTGCTGCCCAAGGAGGGGCCGAAGGCCTACCAGTACAAGCGCATCCAGGCCTGGATGCACCCCGACGAGTACGCGCTCACCGAGGGCTACCAGACCATGCGCAGCATGCGCTCGATCGGCTCCGGCCAGTGGCTGGGCAAGGGCTACGGCAACGGCGACCAGAACCGCCTGGGCTGGCTGCCCGAGAAGCACACCGACCTGATCTTCGCCGTGGTCGGCGAGGAGATCGGCTTCGTCGGCTCGGGCGCGGTGCTCGGCGCTGTTCCTGCTCTTCGCGTGGTTGGGCCTGCACGCCGCGGCGCAGGCCCGCGACCCGTGCGCGCGCTACCTGATCACCGGGTTCGTGTGCCTGCTCATCGGCCAGGCCTCGATCAACCTCGCCGTCGCCATGGGCCTGATGCCGGTGACCGGCGTGACCGCTGCCGTTCTTCAGCTACGGCGGCTCGAGCCTGCTCACCAGCTACCTCGGCCTGGGCAGCTGCCTGGCGGCGGCCTCGGCGCGCCGCGACTGACGGAGCGGATCTGGCAGAAGGGATTGCGCTGCGCCTTGGCGGTTCCCGCAAACGCCCGCTGGTCAGGGCGCGGTCGGGGCGGGGGGCTTCGGCGGGATGACCAGCACCAAGCCGACGCGCAGGTCCTCCGGGGCGAGGCCGGGATTGGCGGCGAGGATGGCCCTCCAGTACTGCGCGCTGCCGTAGAAGACCGTGCTGATCACGGCCAGGGTGTCATCGCGCTGCACGGTGTAGGTGCGCGGGCCGGCGGTGCGGGCGGGGCCGTCGGCACGGCCGCGCCGGCGGTCGCGGCCGGCGCGCCGGAGAGCGTGGCGAAGCGCGCCGCGTCGGTGACGGTGTCGACGGTGACGGCGAGGTTCCTGCCGGGGCGGTCGACGTGCCCGCGCAAGGAGCGGGTCACGGCGTCGCGCACGGCGTCCGCGCTCCCGGGCAGCGGCGCGCCGCCGTCCCCGACCAGCGTGACGGTGACGGTGGCCTGCGCCCACAGCCACTCGCGGCCCATGGCGCGCTGATCGTTGTCCCACTCGGGCAGTTCGGCGATCTCCACCAGGCTGCGCCAGTGGCCGCCGAGCTGGTCGTCGAGCTGGCGGCGCGCCGCGCTGGCGATGCGCTGGCGCTGGTACTCGGCGCTGTTGGCGACCACGGTACCATCGTCGGTGATGATCACGCCGGGCGCGTCGCGGCCGCAACCGGGCAGGGCGAGGGCGCTGGCGATGAGCAGGCAGTGGAGCAGGGTCGGACGCATGGGATCTCCGCAGGCGCGTGGGTCGCGCAGGCTAGCCGGATCCGCGGAGATTCCATGACGAAGGCAGCTCGGTTTCCAAAGACGGCTTTGACCGCCAAGGCGCCACGGCAGGTTCAGCCGATGAAGCGCGCGACCGGCATGCGCCGGCCCAGGCCGAAGGCCTTGGCGGAGACGCGCAGCGCGGGCGCCGACTGGCGGCGCTTGAACTCGGCGACCTCGACCAGGTGGACGACGCGCGCGACGGTGGCGGGATCCTCGCGCGCGCCGAGCTCGTCGGGCGACAGCCCGAGTTCGAGGTAGCCGTGCAGGATGCGGTCGAGCTGCTCGTAGGGCGGCAGGCTGTCCTGGTCGGTCTGGCCGGGGCGCAGCTCGGCAGAGGGCGGCTTGGTGATGCTCGCCTCGGGGATGCGCGCGCCGGCGCGGTTGGCGTGGCGCGCCAGGGCCCACACCTGGGTCTTGTAGACGTCGCCGAGCGGCGCCAGGCCGCCGTTCATGTCGCCGTAGATGGTGCAGTAGCCGACCGCCAGCTCGCTCTTGTTGCCGGTGGTCAGCGCCATCGCGCCCCAGCGGTTGGCCATGGCCATGACCAGCACGCCGCGCAGGCGCGACTGCAGGTTCTCCTCGGCGACGCCGGGCGGGCGCGGCCCCCACGCCGGCGCCAGGCCGGCGAGCACGGTGTCGACCGCGCCGCCGATCGGCAGGGTGTGGTGGGCGATGCCCAGGTTGCGGCTGAGCGCGAGCGCGTCGCTGACGCTGCCGGGGCTGGAGTACGGGCCGGGCATGAGCAGGCCGATGACGTTCTCGCTTCCGAGCGCGTCGACCGCCAGGGTCGCGACCAGCGCCGAGTCGATGCCGCCGGACAGGCCGAGCACGACCTTGCGCTGACGGGTCTTGGCGCAGTAGTCGCGGATGCCGGTGACCAGTCCCTGCCAGAGGTCGCCCAGGTCCTCGGCGGCGGGCGGCGCGGCGATCGCCTGGCCCAGGTCGCCGACCACCACCGCCTCCTGCCAGCGCGGCGCGGTGGCGTACCAGGCGCCGTCGGGGCCGATGACGCAGCTGTCGCCGTCGAAGAGCAGCTCGTCGTGGCCGCCGACCTGGTTGCAGTAGGCGACCGGCACCTTGGCCCGCCGCGCCACCGTCGCGACCAGGCGGCGGCGCAGCTGCGGCTTGCCCGCGGCGTAGGGCGAGGCCGAGGCGTTGACGATCACGTCGCAGCGGCCGGCGAGCTCGGCGACCGGGTCGCTGTGGTAGCCGATGCCGGCGAACTCCTGGCTCCAGATGTCCTCGCAGACGGTCAGCCCGACGCGCTTGCCGGCCAGGGTGATGACGCAGCTCTGGTCGCCCGGCCGGAAGTAGCGGCGCTCGTCGAAGACGTCGTAGGTCGGCAGCAGGCGCTTGTGGTAGCTGGCGATGATCTGCCCGCGCGCCGTCGCCACCAGGGCGTTCGCGATGGGTGGGCCGGGGGTGCCGGGGTCGACCGGTTCCGCGCAGCCGATCACCGCCGGCAGCGGCAGGTCGCGCGCCAGCGCGTTCACCATGCGCCACTGGCGGTCGACGAACCAGCGCCGCTCGAGCAGGTCGCGCGGCGGGTAGCCGCCGAGGGTGGCGAGTTCCGGGCAGACCAGCAGGTCGGCGCCCTGGAACACCGCCTGGTTCGCCGCCCGGCGGATCGCCGCGGCCGCGCCGTCCAGGTCCCCGATGACGAGGTTCAGCTGGGCGAGGGCGATGCGCATGGGGGCATCATGGAGCGGGAGGGGGGCAGGGGAAGGCAGGAGGGGGCTGCAGCTGCGGGTCGCGAGCGTCGGGCTGCGAGGCCCGCAACCCGCGGCGCGCAATTCGCAAGCGCGGGAGAACTTTATAATACCCTGTACCCTTCGGCGACATAAGGTCTCTACGCGTGCGGCTTCGCTGCCCGGCGTGGCTCCTGCCCGCCCCGAGGAACGACCATGGTCGCCTGCATCCGGATGATCCTGCTCACCTCGCTGGCAGCGGTCGCGCTGTCGGCGGCGGAGGTGGCCCCGCTCGCCGCGCCCTGCCGCATCCAGGTGGTCGAGAAGGGCACGACCCTCCCGGTGCCACTCGTGGAATTGCGCACCACCAACAAGGTGCGCTTCGTCACCGACAACGCCGGCGTGATCGCCTTCGACCTGCCCGAGTGCATGGGCCGCGAGACCTGGTTCGACGTCATCGGCCAGGGCTACGAGGTCGGCAAGGACGGCTTCGGCAACCGCGGCGTGCGCGTGAAGCCCGAGCCGGGCAGGCGCCTCACCATCGAGGTCGAGCGCCGCAACGTCGCGCAGCGCGTCGGGCGCCTGACCGGCGGCGGCCTGCTCGCCGAGAGCCAGAAGTGCGGCGAGCAGCGCGATTGGAAGGAGAGCGGCATCTTCGGCTGCGACAGCGTGCAGTGCGTGGCCTACAAGGGGCAGCTGCACTGGCTGTGGGGCGACAGCGACGTGCCCCACTACCCGCTCGGCATCTTCAGCAGCTCGGGCGCGACCTCGCCGCTGCTCACGGTCGCCGACCTGGGCCAGCCGCTGCGCGTGCCGCTCGCCTACTACCACGACGACAAGGGCCAGCCGCGCGGCATCGCCGCGCTGCCCGGCGAGGGGCCGACCTGGGTGTTCGGCATCGTCACCATGAAGGACCGGACCGGCGCCGAGCGCATGGGCGGCTTCTACTCCAAGATCAAGGGCCTGCTCGACCCCTACGAGGCCGGCCTGACGGTGTGGGACGACGCCAAGCAGGGCTTCCAGCGCCACCTGGTGGTGTGGCAGAAGAGCGGCGGGAAGCCGATGCCGCGCACCCGGCCGGATGGGCAGGGCGTGGCGTGGCACGAGGCCCCCGGCAAGGACTGGCTGCTGTTCGGCGGCTGCTTCCCGGTGATGCGCTGCCCCGCGACCTTCGAGGCCTGGAGCGACCCCACGACCTGGGAGGCGCTGACCCCGCAGGCGCGCGTGCCGGCTGCGGGCGGCGGCGAGGTCACCCCGCACGGCGGCTGCTTCGGCTGGCACCCGGGGCGCAAGCGCTGGGTGGCGGTCTTCACCCAGAAGGACGGCAAGCCATCGATGCTGGGCGAGATGTGGTACACCGAGGCCGACCAGCCGACCGGCCCGTGGGGACCGGCGGTGAAGGTCATCAGCCACGACAACTACACGTTCTACAATCCGCGCCTGCACCTCGAGTTCACCCCCGATGGCGGATCGGCGCTCTACTTCGAAGGCTCGTACAACACCATCTTCACCGACAACAAGGCGCCGACGCCGCGCTACGAGTACAACCAGATCCTCTACAAGCTCGACCTCGACGACCCGGCGCTGGCGCCCGCGCGCGGGAAGTAGCGCCGGTCGGGGACGCCACGGTCTCGAATGTCGGCGGAGTGCACGGCTGCGGATGCCAGTCGTCGCCAGGGTGGCCGATGGGCGAACTGGTGAACCACAGCGCCATCGCGCAGCAGCCGCCGCCGCACAGCGCCTCTTCGGCGAGGTCGACGGCGAGCGGCGCGAGCAGCGGCGCGCGTTCGCGCAGCACGGCGAGCGCGTCGTCCCAGGTGAAGACGCGGCCGCCGCGCAGGCGCAGCACGACCTCGTCGGGGCCGGCGAGGAGCAGGTGGTCGGCGCCGGCGTGCAGGACCTCGTCGCGGTAGGCGAGGACGAAGGGGCTGTCGAGGCGGCGGACGCCGGGGAAACGGCGGATGTCCAGCGTGGTGGGCAGCAGCAGCCGGCTGGTGGCGACGGCGTGGACGGGCTGGGCGAGCGGCAGGGTGTTCATGATCGGGTTCCAGTGCGGGTGGTGGGACAGGCCGCCGCACGGTGGTGCGGGGGCGGCCCAGCGCGTCGTCACCGGAGACGGAGCTCCAGGGACCGATACGCGTGGGTGGTGCGGAAACCGGTCGCCGCGGCCTGGGGGCCGCGTCGAAGCCGGCACGGACACGATGGAGGTGGAGCGGCCGGGTCCGCAGGCGGTGGGGCCTTCGGGGGTCGCGCAGACTGTGCGGAAGCGGGAGCGGTCAGCGGGCCGCGATCACGCTGGTGATCGACGGTCTCGCCAGGACGGCGTGCCGTCGGGGGTCAATGGGATGGTCGCGGACAAGCAGCGCGGACGATCCTGTTCCGTCGGGGCAGGCGAGGGACCTGGTTCCTGCCGTTCAGCCCGGAATGAGCCGGGTGCCATGGGGATGGCGGTCTCATGAGTGAATCCTAGCGCAGAATCAGGTCAATTCAAACCCTATTTGGCGAGGCGCGACGGCGCGCGATCCCATAGGACGATGGGGCCGGAGGTGCGCAGAGCTCAGGCCGGGGGCGTGGGGGTCGGCGGCGCGGGCGGGACCTCGCGTCGGAAGGCGGTGACCAGGCCGAGGATGACCAGGAGCAGCCCGAGAGCGGCGGCGAGGCCGACCGCGACGAGCAGGGTGTCGCTGGTGAGGGGGATCTCCGTGCCGAAGAGCTCGATGGTGCCTTGGCCGCCGCGTTCCATCAGGCGCTCGTGGTTGGTGGTCCACACCCAGCCCGCCATGGCCAGCACGGCGCCGCCAGCGATGAGGCGCAGGAGACCGGAGAGGATGTTCATCAGGGCTCCGAGGCGCGGTGCTGCAGCTGTGCATCCGACGCGGTCAGGTCACGCAATCCAGACGCGCGGAACGCCTTGCGCCGAGGTGCGTCAGCCAGGCAGGCGTCCAGCCCGGCTTGCGGCCCGTCCGGCGCTGAGGTAGGCTGACAGGACCAACACGGATGGACTGTCGCCATGACGAGCGCGAGCGGGATGAATGTCGACTACATCAATCCCTTCATCGAGGCGACGGTCACGACCTTCCAGTCGATGTGCTCCCTGGTGGTGGCGCGCGAGAAGGTCTTCCTCAAGGGCAATGACCAGGTGAACTACGGCGTCAGCGGCATCATCGGCCTGGCCGGCGAGGCCCAGGGCGCGGTGGTGCTGAGCTTCCCGGAGGACACCGCGCGCAAGGTCATCAGCAAGCTGGTCGGCGAGGAGTTCGACTCGATCAACGCGTCGGTGGTCGACGGGGTCGGCGAGCTCACCAACATCGTCGCCGGCGACGCCAAGAACCGCCTGGTGCAGAAGGGCTACAAGTTCGACCTGGGCCTGCCGCGCATCGTCTCCGGGCGCAGCCACATCGCCGCGCAGAGCCGCGGGGTGCAGTGCCTGGTCATCACCTTCAAGTCCGAGTGCGGGCCGTTCTCGCTGGAAGTCAGCCTCAAGAAGATCGGCTGAGGGATGGCGGCGGCGGAGCAGCCCGGGCCGGCCGCGGACGAGCGCGAGCTGCTGCGCGAGCGCATGGCCGGGCTCGGCGCCATCACCGCCGGCATCGCCCACGAGCTGAACAACCCGATCGGCTACATCGCCAGCAACCTCAACACCCTCGGCCGCTACGGCGCCGCGCTGGCCAGCCTCATCGCCCACGCCGACGCCGCCATCCCGCCGGACGGCCGCGCGGCCTGGGACGCGGCCAAGGCCGCGGCGCGCTGGGACCACCTGCGCGGCGACCTGCCGGTGCTGCTCGACGAGACCCGCGCCGGCGCCCGCCACCTGACGGTGGTGGTGAACGAGCTCAAGGCGCTCGCGCGCAGCACCCTGGAGCCGGAGCAGGTCGCGCCCGACGTCTGCGTGCGCGCCGCCCTGACCGTGCTCGCGCACCAGCTCCGGCACCGCGTCGCCGTGCAGCAGGAGCTGGCCGCCGCCGCGCCGCTGGCGCTGGTGCGCGCGCAGGTGGTGCAGGTGTTCATCAACCTGGTGCACAACGCCGTGCAGGCGCTCGGCGAGCGCGGCGGCGCGCTGCGCATCACCAGCAGCCAGGACGCGGGCGGCGCCACGGTGAGCGTCGAGGACGACGGCCCCGGGGTGCCCGCCGAGCGCCGCGCGGGCATCTTCGCGCCGTTCGTCACCACCAAGGCCGGCGGCAGCGGACTGGGCCTGGCGATCGCCGCGCGCATCGCGCGCAGCCACGGCGGCGACATCACCTGCGACGCCAGCCCGGCGCTCGGCGGGGCGCGCTTCAGCGTGCGCCTGGCGGGCTGGGGCGGCGCGCCCGCGGCGGACGCCGGCGCGAGGCGCGGGTGAGCGCGCGCGTGCTGGTCGTCGACGACGAGGCCGGGATCCGCAGCAGCCTGGCGCGGCTGTTCGCCTTCGAGCCGTGGCGCCTGGTGGTGGTCGCCGACGGCGCCGCGGCGCTGGAGGCGCTGGCGGGCGAGGAGTTCGCGGTCGCGCTCAGCGACTTCCACCTGCCGGGCATGAGCGGCGGCGAGCTGCTGCGCCGCATCCGCGAGCGCAGCCCCGACACCAGCCGCATCCTGTTCAGCGGCCACGTCGACGTCGAGCTGATCCGCGCCGCGGTCAATACCGGCGAGGTCTACCGCTTCGTGACCAAGCCGTGGAGCGACGACGAGCTGCTGCTGGCGGTGCGCCACGGCGTCGAGCGCTGGCAGCTGCTCAGCCGCAACCGCGCCCTGGCGGTGCAGGCCGAGGAGCAGAACCGCCTGCTGCGCAGCTTCAACGCCGAGCTCGAGGACAAGGTCGCGCACCGCACCGCCGACCTCGAGCTGCGCAACCGCGCGCTGGTGCTCAGCCAGGAGGTGCTCGACGGCCTGCCGGTGGCGGTGCTCGGCTTCGCGTCGGACGGCCAGCTGGCGCTGGCCAACGCGCTGGCGCGCGAGCTGTTCCCCAACCTCATGCCCGGCGAGGCCCCGGCGCTGCCCGAGCCCTTCCGCGCCTGGCTCGCCGCCGCCGGCGGCGGCGCGGGTGGCCCGCTGCTGCTCGCCACCGCGCTCGGCACCATGCGCTTCGAGACCCTGCAGCTCGCCGGGCGCGGCGTGGTCGTCACCGCCATCCCGCTCGGCCCGGCCGCGGCCCTGCCGCTGGCGGCCGGCCCGCGTCCGGAGACCGCGCCATGACCGCCGCGCTCGGTTCCGTGCTGGTGGTCGATGACGAACCGAACGTGCTCAGCGCGCTCGGCCGCCTGGAGTTCGGCGCGCCGTTCGCGCTGCACCTGTGCGCCGGCACCGCCGCCGCGAACCTCGCCCTCGCCGAGCACACCGTCGAGGTCGCGCTGGTCGACCAGCACCTCGGCCCGGGCGACCCCTCGGGCCTCGACTTCCTCGCCGAGCTGCGCCAGCGCGACCCCGACTGCTTCCGCATCATCTTCACCGGCGCGGCCGACCTGCAGTTCGCCGCCGACGCCATCAACCGCGGCCTGATCGACGCCTTCCTGGTCAAGCCGTGGTCGGACGAGCACCTCGTCGCGCTGCTCTACCAGGGCTGCGAGACCGCGCTGCTGCGCCGCCACAACCGCCAGCTCGCGCAGGAGCTGTCGCAGCGCAACGCCGCGCTCGAGTACCTCAACCAGCAGCTCGAGCGCATGGTCGAGGAGCGCACCGCCAACCTGCGCCAGACCCTCGACCAGATGCGCCACCAGCAGCAGGAGCTGGTGCGCCTCGAGACCCAGGGCACGGTCAGCCAGCTCGCGCGCGGCCTCGCCCACGAGCTCAACAACCCGCTCGCCGCGATCATGGGCTACACCCAGCGCCTGCAGCGCAAGCTCGCCGCCGACCCCGACTCCATGCAGCGCCTCGAGGTCGTGCTGCAGGAGGTCGAGCGCTGCCGCGGCCTGGTCGAGCAGCTGCGCGGCCTGGCCGCGCCGCTCGACGAGGCGCAGGTGCCGTGCCGCCCGGAGGAGGCCCTCGCCCAGGCCGGCGCGCGCCTGCGCACCACCGACCGGCCGCCGCCGCAGGTGCGCATCGAGGGCGCGATGCCCACGGTGTTCGCCGCGCCGCGCTCGCTGGTGCGGGTCTTCGAGCTGGTCCTCGACAACGCCCGCCTGGCCGGCGCCGCGACCTGCTGGCTGAGCGCCGAGCCCAGCGGCCAGCGCGTGCGCATCATCCTCGCCAACGACGGCGCGACGCCGACGGAGGAGGCCATCCACAACGCCACCCGCCCGTTCTTCACCACCATGTCGCAGCAGGGCCGGCGCGGCCTCGGCCTGGCCATCGCCTCGACCCTGCTGCGCGAGCAGGGCGGCACCATCGAGCTCGACCGCCGCCCGGGCGGCGCGCCCGGCGCGGTGTGCGTGGTCAGCCTGCCCGCGCCGACGCCGACGCCGCTGTCCCAGCCGGTGCTGTCCGCCGGCCCGCTGGTGGGCGCCGTGCTGATCGTCGATGACGACCCGCACATCGCCGAGCTGCTGCGCGACTGCCTCGAGGAGGGCGAGCTGCCGGTGGTGGTGGTCGGCTCGGTCGCCGACGCGGTCGCCACCGTCGAGCGGCAGAGCGTGCGCGCGGTGATCTGCGACCTCCACCTGCGCGATGGCGACGGCGCCACCCTGCTGCGCCGGCTCACCGCCATGCGCCCCGGCCTCGCCGGCCACCTCGCGATGATCACCGGGCTGGCGGACTCGGCGGCGCTCGCGCGCCTGCTCGGCGACACCTCGCTGCCGGTGCTGTACAAGCCGTTCCGGTTGGAAGAGGTGCGCAAGCTGGTGCGGAAGATCCTGTAGGTTCGGCTGACCACGCGCAGGACCGCAGGATCGAACCGCCAGGACGCCAGGACGCCAAGGCCGTTGTCGGCAGTCCCAGGACCTTCGCGCCATTCCCGGACGAACCGTCTGGTTTCCAACGGCTCTTGGCGCCTTGGCGTCTTGGCGGTTCTATCCTTCTCAGGGTGAAGATGGAACTGGCGCCTGGTGGGTGCGAGGAGCGGCCAGCGCGGATTCAGGAAGTACGGCGCAGGGTGAGCAGCAGCAGCGACGCGAGCGCGGCGATGCCGCTTCCGAGTCCGCAGCCACCGCCACTCCCTCCGCCACCACCGCTGGCCGGCGCACCACCACCACCACCGCCGCCGCCGCTCGGCGCGGTGACCACGAGGGTCTGCGCCGCAGAGGCGCCGCCGCCCGGCGTCGGGTTCACCACGCGGACCTGCGGCGTGCCGGCGGTGGCGACGTAGCCGGCGGGCACCGTCACGGTCAGGGTGCCGCTGCTGGTGGCGAGCGGCACCAGGTCGGTCTGGCCGGCCCAGGACACCGTCGACGACGGCAGCAGGTTGGCGCCGCTCAGCGTCATGGTGAAGGCGCCGGCGCCGGCGGTCCACGACGCGGGCGAGATGGCCGACAGGGTCGGCGCGGGGTTGGCGCTGCCGTCGGCCAGCACCGTCACCACCACCGCGTCGTAGGCCGGGGTGTGCGAGCCGTCGGCCGCGGTGAGCAGGAAGGTGTAGGCGCCAGCGGCGCTGAAGCCCACCGCGGTGGTGAGCGCCCCGGGCGCGGCGATGCTGACGGTGCCGGGCGCGTTGGCGGGATCGTACAGGCTCCAGGTGGTGGTCAGACCGCTGCCGCTGGCGCTGCCGGAGAGCGTGGCCCCGGCGGCGAGCTGCACGGTCTGGTCGGCGCCCGCGCCGGCCGCGGGCGCGTTGGCGGCGCGCGGGCCTTCCGTCGGCCCGGTGGCCACCACCACCTCGAAGTCGCTGATGTCGATGGTCTGCACCTGGTCGAAGCAGCCGCTGGCGAAGCGCTGGTCGGGGCAGGCCGAGACCGAGAGGAAGCCGCCGTTGTCGGCGACCAGCCCGCCGTAGGTCTTCAGCGCGGTCGCCACGGCCTTGGACTCCTTCGTCCAGGTCGAGGGGATGGTGAAGCCGGCGCGCAGGCGGAGGCGCTGGCCCATCGCGGGGTACTGGGCGAAGAGGAGGTCATCGCTGGCGACGGTACCCGCATCGTGGCTGGCCGGGTAGATATGCTCCTGGCGCGACTTGGCCACGACCACCCGCAGGGCGTGCTCGATCACCCCGCGCACGGCGCACTCGTCGTAGCGGATCAGCGCCGGGAACATGGCGAGGCCCGCGGCGTCGCCGGAGGTCTCGCGGTCCGGCCGCAGGGCGTTGCTGTCGAAGCGGAAGATCGCGCCGTTGGAGGCCTGCCACGCCGGGGAGTTGCCGGTCAGCACCGCCTGCCAGGTCTCGAACAGGCGCGGGGTGGCGCCGGGCTGCACGACGATGGAGTGGCGGTCCTCGTGGTTCACCGTGCGCTGCCAGGTGTCGAGGGTCTCGCCGGCCGGCCGGCCGGCGGGCCAGCTCTCCACCGGCATGATGGCGGGGATCGGCCAGGTCGCGACCGGCGACGTGCCGCCGTTGAAGTCGGAATCCTCGGCGTAGAGCACGAAGCGGATGCCGATCAGCGGCTGCGTCGGCGGCACCAGCACGTAGTTCATCTCGGTGAACACCTGCAGGGTGGGTGGGCTGTGCTTGGCCACGACGTCGGCGCGGATCTGCGCGATCATCGCGTTGGAACCCGCGTCCTTCGGGCGGCCCGCGACGACCTCGTTCCAGGCGTTGTCGCGCGGCATGATCTGCAGCGCGGCGACGATGGCGTCGGCCTGCGGGGTGTTGAACTGCACCGGCGCGGTCACCACCGGTTCCGGGCCGAGGATGCGGCCGGCGTGGTTGATGCGCTCGGCCCCGGACAGCGCCGCCGCGGGCAGCAGCAGCGCCGGCGCGGCGAGCAGGGGCAGGAGCGCGCGCCGCGGGCGCGCGCGGTCGGTGGGGAAGCGCATGGTCACCTCGGCGTTGGCGTGGGCACGCGGATGCGCGCGCGGTCGATCTCGAGCGTGCCGCCCTGGCGGACGTAGAAGCCCAGCGGCCCGGCGCGCGGCGGCTTGCCGTCGCCGGGCTGCACCGGCAGCGCCACGCCATCGGCGGTGACGCGCAGGTCGGCTCCGCGCTGGCTGAGGGCGACCGCCACCCAGGCGCCGTCGTGCGCGGGGATCTCGGCGAACCAGTTGTAGCCGCCGACCTGGACCTCGCCGACGGGCGCGCCGCCGATGCGCATGCGGCAGGTCAGTTCGATGTCCTGGTAGTCGCTGCGGCCGAGCAGGCGCGCCGCGTCCTGGGCGCCGGCCTCGCCGCGCACCGCGCCATCGTGCCACGTCCACGTGCCGTGCTGCTGCTGCCAATCGCCGAGGCCGTCGGCGGCGAACGCGGGCGCCCAGGCGGGTTCCTCCGGGGCCGCGACGGGTGCGGCTGCGGGCCCCGGTGCGGCCACCGCGACGGGCGCTGCGCTGAGCGCGTGCGCGGCGAACTCCGCATCGGCGGCGATGGTGGCGGTCTCCATGCCCTGCAGGACGACCTTGCTGCCGTCCGCGAGGCGCGTCATGCGCACCACGCCGGTGTAGAGGTCGACGCGGGTGCGCTGGGCCTGCGCGGTGGTCGTGAAGTGCGTGCCGAGGACCTCGATGCGCGCCTCGGCGGTGGCGATGGCGAAGGGCAGGCCGGCGCGCTGCTTGGCGATCTCGGCCTCGAGCGCGCCGCGCTCCAGGACCAGGCCCGGGCCGTTCCCGGGCCGTTCCACGCGCACCTGGGTCGCCGGGCCCAGTTCCAGGCGCGAACCATCGGCCCACACCAGCGCGACCGCGCCGTCGCAGGCGAGGCGGTCGCCGCTGCGCAGCACCGTACCGGCGTCGGCGGCCACGGTCGCGCCACCGCGCCCGACCAGGCCGCGTCCGCTCGCCACGCGGCACTCCTCCGCGGCCGGCGGCAGGATCAGCCCGGCCCACCACGCGCCCCCCAGCGCCACCAGCAGCAGCGCGGCCACGGCGAGGCGGGTCGGCCACGGGCTGGGCGCGCGGCGCTGCCGGCGCAGGGAGCGTTGGACCGCGCGCACCACGGTGCTGGCGGAACTCTCCGCCGCCAGGCGCTCGGCGATGCTGCGCTCGGCGTCGGCGTCGCTGGTGAAGGCCTGGCCGATGAGCCCGTCGAGGGCCACGCTCGCGCGGACCGCCGCCGCGCCGTCGCCGCGCAGGGCCTGCGCCAGCAGCGTGGCGCCCGCGTCGTCGAGGGTGCCGTCGTGGTAGGCGGCGATCGCCAGCTCGAGCTGCTCGTTCATGGCGCCGCCCCGGCGACGCAGCGCTGCAGCGCGCCCTTGAGGCGCAGCAGGATCATCGACACGGCGTTGGGAGACTTGCCGAGCGCGGTGGCCAGGACCTGCACGGCATCACCCTGCGCGTAGCGCCGCTCCAGCAGCTGGCGGTGGCCCGCGTCGAGCTGCTCGAGGCAGCGCCGCAGCGCCGCGAGGCGGCCGTCCGCCGCCTCGTCCGCGGGCGGCGCGGCCAGCAGCGCCTCGTCGACCAGCGCCAGCTCGCGGCGGCGGCGCGGCAGGCGGTCGCGCAGGAACTTGAGCGTGCGGTTGCGGCAGATGGTGCGCAACCACGGCCCGAACTCGCGCCCGCGGTCGAAGCGCGCCAGGCCCAGCCAGGCGTCGACGAAGGACGCCTGCACCACCTCCAGCACATCATCCCGCTCGTGCAGGGTCAGCGCCGCCTGGGCGCGCAGGCGCGCCTGGTGCAGGCGCACCAGCCCGCCGAAGGCCTCGCGGTCCCCGGCACAGGCGGCAGCGATGAGGGCGGACTCGTCCACGCAGGGCTCCCTGCAGGAACATATCCCACCCCGGTGGGGATCTCACGGGTCATTCGGCAGGGTCTGGGGCGAGGCCGAAAACGCCGTGAGGACAAGGATGCATGGACCTCGTCCTCTGGGAGCGATTGGGGTTCCGGTGCGCATGGTCGAGCTGGCGCTCGACCGCTCCCGGGGGTGGTAAGTGTGGACAGGCGTTCGGCGGATTCTCGCGAGCGGCATCAGCTCCAGGGGCCGTCCTCTGCGGCCTCCTGCTTTCACCCTCTGCACCCTCTGCGGTAAGATACCCGAGGCGCCCCTTCCTGTTCAGACCGAGCGCGCGTAGCTCGTGGTGCTGTACTTCCCCGGTGCGTACCCGGCCAGGCGCTGGTCGCGCAGGCCCTCGGCGACGGCGTCGCCCGGGCGCGCGTACTGCACGTAGGGCCAGATCGCGATCGAGCCGCGGCTGTCGAACTGGCCGATGACCTCGAGGTAGCGCGGCGCCAGCAGCTTGGCGAGGTCGTCGCAGATGATGCGGCAGACGTCCTCGTGGAAGTCGCCGTGGTTGCGGAAGCTGCCCAGGTACTCCTTCAGCGACTTGCTCTCGACCAGGGCGCGCTCCGGGATGTAGTTGATGAACAGGTCGGCCCAGTCGGGCTGGCCGGTCACCGGGCACAGGCTGGTGAAGCGCAGGCAGTTGTTGGTCACCCACACGCGGTCGTGCGCGAACGCGCGGCCGATGCCGTACGGCACCGCCTCGAGCAGGGCCGGGGTGTAGGTGAAGGGCGTGGCGCGGCGCTTGCCCAGGGTCGCGGTCGGCAGGGCGGCGCCGGAGCGCAGCGGACGGTCGGCGGTCTTCTTGGTGCTGGCCATGGCGGCCTCCTCAGGGCGGGGACGGCAGGATGCGGTCGAGGGTGCGGAAGACCAGCGCGCCGGAGGTGCGCGCGTCGCGCTCGCGCCACGCGCGCTCGTCGAACTCGGGGAAGAACGCGTCACCAGGGCAGTCGCGCTGGACCACGGTCAGGTGCATGGTGGTGATCGACGGCAGCGCCAGGCGGTAGATCTCGGCGCCGCCGATGACCAGCGGCTCGGGATCGCCGCTGCGCGCCGCGGCGACCGCCGCCGCGAGGTCGCAGAAGACCTCGAAGCCGGGCAGCGCCAGCCCGGCCTGGCGCGTCACCACCAGGTTGCGGCGGCGCGGCAGCGGGCGCAGCTTCAGCGATTCCGCGGTCTTGCGCCCCATGATCACGGCGTGGCCGGTCGACAGCCGCTTGAAGTGGGCGAGGTCCTCGGGTTCGTGCCAGGGCAGCTCGCCGCGGTCGCCGATGGTGCGGTTGCGCGCCATGGCCGCGATCAGCGCCAGGGGCGGCATGCGCAGGTCCGCCGTCACACCGCCACCGCCGCCTTGATGCCGGGATGCGGGTCGTACCCGGTGATCTGGATGTCCTCGAAGCGGAAGGCGAAGAGGTCGGTGGCCGCAGGCGCCAGCGTCAGCACCGGCAGCGCGCGCGGCTCGCGCGTCA
Source organism: uncultured Planctomycetota bacterium (assembly GCA_963818245.1). Lineage (GTDB taxonomy): Bacteria > Planctomycetota > UBA11346 > UBA11346 > UBA11346 > BOG-1363. The sequence continues at coordinate 87,925 of CAWFSD010000012.1, read as the reverse complement.
GCTGCAGGCGCGCCTGGTCGACGTGGTTGTTGTAGAGGTGCGCGTCGCCCAGGGTGTGCACGAAGTCGCCGGGCTTGAGGCCGCAGACCTGCGCGATCATGCAGGTCAGCAGCGCGTAGCTGGCGATGTTGAACGGCACGCCCAGGAAGATGTCGGCGCTGCGCTGGTAGAGCTGGCAGGACAGCTCGCCGTCCTGGACCTGGAACTGGAAGAGCGTGTGGCAGGGCGGCAGGGCGACCTGCTCGGCCTCCGCCGGGTTCCAGCCGCTGACGATCAGGCGGCGGCTGTCCGGATTGCGGCGGATCTCGGCCAGCAACCAGCGGATCTGGTCGACGCCGTCCTTCGCGTAGGTGCCGTCCGGCAGCTTGGTGGCGCCGAAGTTCCGCCATTGGTGGCCGTACACCGGGCCCAGGTCGCCTTCCTGGCGGCCGAAGCGCGCGCACGCGGCGGCGGTCGCCCACTCGTTCCAGATCGACACGCCGCGCTCGACCAGCCACTGGTTGTCGGTGCGCCCGCTGAGGAACCACAGCAGCTCATAGATGATCGACTTGGTGTGCAGCTTCTTGGTGGTCAGCAGCGGGAAGCCCGCGCGCAGGTCGAAGCGCATCTGGTGGCCGAACACGCCGCGCGTGCCCACGCCGGTGCGGTCGCTGCGCGGCTTGCCCTCGTCGAGGACGCGGCGCAGGAGGTCGAGGTAGGTCTTCACGGGGGGGATGCTAAGGAGGCATCGGAACGGGGAAGGGGGACTCCAGACGGGAGACCCTGGACCCCAGAGCCTAGCAGGGTGATGAAAAAGCCCGACCGGCGCCTCGCCGGCCCCTCCAGCCTGTCTGGCCGCGTTGGACGAAGCTCGAAAATGCCCTGCATTTCCTGCGCTTCGTCAGCCTTGCCATCCAGGCTGGATGGGCCGACGATGCCTGGTCGCCATTTTTCATCACCCTGCTAGACACGAATCCGCAGCTTGAACGCGCGCCCTGAGGATGGAGGTGAGCAACGTCTTGACCGCGAAGACAGCCCCGAGACGCCGGTCTAGGGTCTAGGGTCTAGGGTCTAGGGTCTAGGGTCTAGGGTCTAGGGTCCAGGGTCCAGGGTCCAGGGTCTGCGCCGCAGGCGCTACAGGAACTTGAAGGCCAGCACCACCGCGACGATGGCGGTGATCCAGGCCAACCACAGCCACCACGGGATGGGGCGGGAGCGGCTCTGCAGGGCCTGGCTGGTGTTGGCGCCGCGCCGCGAGGCGGTGATCGCAGCGGAGCGGTTGCGCGCCTCGGCGAGGATCTTGCCGGACAGGGTGCGGTCCTCGGCAGGGATCTCGCTCACCCCGCCGACCTGGTCGCGGCGCGCGGCGAGGGCGTCGTACAGGATGCGCGAGTCGCGTCGCTCCGCCTCGTCCTTCGCCTCCTGGTCGACGACGGCGAAGAGTTCCTCACGCTGCTGGTCGCCCATGCGATCTGGTACGCGACCGACCTGGGGACGTTGTGCCTCCGCGCTGCTCATGGCGGCCGATTTTCAGGGCGGCGGCCGAGTGAGCAAGGGGCGAGCAACAGGTGGAACGATTTACCGTGATGCAACGCGCGCGATCCGTGGGAGGAACGGGAAACGGGCTCAACCGCCGAAGTCCCCCATGGGGTTCAGAGACAGGTCGTCGGGCGCCGCCAGTCCGCGAAGCCGCGTCGACCGGACTCGGCGGCACCGCCGTCGCGGCCGTCGGTCCGGGCGGCGCCGCGCCTGTCGCGCGACGATCGCGCGGTTACATCACCCCGGCGAGACGCAGGCTGTCCAGGCTCAGCACGTAGAGCATCAGGGCGCCCACCAGGGCCAGCCCGATCCAGCCGGCGATGACCCGCGCCAACGCCGGCAGCGGACGGCGGATGATGGTCTCGATCGCCAGGAACACCAGCTGGCCACCGTCGGTGATCGGGATGGGCAGCAGGTTGACCAGGAACAGGTTGAGCCCGATCAGCGCGACCAGGTTCAGGTAGTAGTCGAAGCCGGCGGTCTCGGCGCTGCGCTTGAGCGCGCCGAAGATGCCGATCGGCCCGGACAGCGACTTGTTGGCGTCGATGCCGCCCTGCTCGGCGCTGCGGAAGAAGCGCGGGATGATCTGCAGCGTCTTCACCACCATCGAGTAGGCCTCGTGGTTGGCGATGCTGAACGATTCGGTCCAGTGGTGCAGCTGGTAGGGGGTGGTCTCGCTGCGCAGGGCCAGTTCCACGCCGATGTCGCGCGGGGTGATGGTGGCGTGCTCCGCCTTGCCGGCGCCGCGCACCACTTCGAAGGCGCTGACGCCCTCCGGGGTCCAGGTGCGCGCGGTCAGCCAGTCGCCGGGCTGGAGGTCGGCGAACAGGGCGCGGCGGGTGGCGTCGGCCAGGGTGCCCAGGTTGACGCTGTGCTCGACGCCGTCGGCGTCGGCGACCTGGATGAAGTCGAGCGCCGGGAAGCCGTGGCCCTCGCCGGTGTTGAGGACGCGCGCGCCGAGCAGCTGCGCGGCGAGGCTGGGCGCGGCGCGCACGCCGAGCAGGCGCGCCAGCGCCCAGGGCTTCTGCACCACATCGAGCGCCGCGTCGTCCTCGTCGGTGAAGGGCACCAGGTGGGCGGTGCCGCCCGAGACGTAGGTGGCGGCGAGCTGGTTGGCGGTGCCGCCGCCCGGGCGCGCCTTGGCCACCTCGAGGCCGACCAGCGCGTCGCCGGGCTTCAGGCCGGCGGCGCTCAGCGGGCCGGGCGTGCCGTCGGGCGCCGCAGGGATCACCGGCAGCAGGCCGCTGCGGATGAGGGTGTAGCCGGCGCTGATGCGCAGGTTGCCGGAGTAGTCGCGCGCCGCGACGGTGCAGGTCGTCTCCTGGCCGGCGCGCAGGACGGTGATCGGGAAGGGCTGCCCGCGGTCGAACTGCCCGCGCAGCAGGGACAGGAACCCGCCTTCCGAGGTGACCGCCTGATCGCCGACGCGCAGGACCACGTCGCCCGGCTTCAGGCCGCCCTGCGCCGCCGGGCTGTCGGGCTTGAGCTTGCCGAGGCGCACCGGGAAGCCGAAGGCGGCGTCGTGGACCATCAGCAGCCCGCCGAAACGCACCGTGACGGAGCGCCGCGCGGCGCCGCGCTCCAACGTGAACGCGACCTCGCGGCCGGCGCGCGCCAGCAGGCGCTCCTCGAGCTCCTGGCCGAGGAGGCCGGGGGGCAGGGCCTCGCCGTCGAGGGCGACGATGCGCTCACCCGGTCGGGGATCGTCGGGCAGGGCCTCGCCGGTGGCGCGCGCGACGGCGTCGATGCGCCAGCCGCGTGGCGGCTCGATGCCGAGGGTGGGTACGCCGCCGGCGTAGTTGTAGGCGGGTTCGACGCCGTGACCGCCCTCGCCGGCCAGCACCAACGGTCCGGGGGAGCCGGGGCGCAGCACGGTGACGGTCAGCGGCTCGTGGCCCGACGTCATCACCAGCAGCGAGAGGTCCTCGAACGAGCGCAGGCCGTTGCCGTTGACCGCCACGACGCGGTCGCCGCGGCGCAGGCCCAGGCGCACGGCCGGGCTGGGCTGGCCGTGCCCCTGGGCGTCCAGCACCTCCGCGTCCACCTCGCCGACCACCGGCGCGATGATCGGCCGGCCGTAGAGCGAGAGCGCGACCAGGATGATGTAGCTGGAGACGAGGTTGAAGAGCACCCCGCCGAGCAGGATCAGCGCGCGCCAGCCGGCGCTCTTGGCCAGGTAGCTGCGCGGGTTGACCTTGTCGGCCTCGGGGATGTTCTCCGGCAGGTCCTCCTGGCCGAGCATCGCCACGTAGCCGCCCAGCGGCAGCAGCGACAGCGCGTACTCGGTCTCGCCGATGCGCTTGCGGAAGATCACCGGTCCGAAACCGATCGAGAAGCGGTCGACGCGCACCCCCGCCCACTTCGCGAAGAGGAAGTGACCGAGTTCGTGGATGAAGATGACGAAGCCGAAGCCGAGCGCGGCCAGGAGGTAGAACCAAGCTGCGCCGATGCCATCCATCGCGGGACTCCGTGGGGCGCCACCTTGGCCGGGGCCGGAGGGAGTCCAGGGGGGAATCGTGGAGACCCTAGACCCCAGTGGCGAAACCGTACCCGCGCGTGCAAAGCGGGAGATGAACGTGGAAAGTGATCTTCGCGTCGCTCGTCGCGTCGCGCCGACGTCACCACTCCGCGCACCTGCCTAGGGTCTAGGGTCTAGGTCCAGGGTCCTGGGTCCAGGGTCTCCCGTACGGCTCCCCACCTCTTCCCTGGTCACAGAGAGCCCTACCATCCCGGCCCCGCCCGCCGTTGGAGCCGTCATGATCGCCACCAGTTCCCTCAGCATGGCCTTCGGCAAGAAGGTGCTGTTCGAGAACGTCAGCCTGAAGTTCACCCCCGGCAACTGCTATGGCCTGATCGGCGCGAACGGCACCGGCAAGTCGACCTTCCTCAAGATCCTCACCGGCGAGCTGGAGCAGACCACCGGGCAGGTCTTCCTCGAGCCCGGCAAGCGCATGGGCTGGCTCAAGCAGGACATCTCGGGCAGCGACGACGTGCGCGTGCTCGACGTGGTGATGATGGGCCACCCGGTGATCTGGAAGCTGCAGGCCGAGATGGCCGCGCTCACCGCCAAGGCCGACTTCACGGACGCCGACGGCGCGCGCCTGGGCGAGCTCCAGGAGAAGTTCCAGGAGCTCGACGGCTACGCGCAGGAGAGCAACGCCGCCGAGGTCCTCACCGACCTCGGCGTGCCGCCCGAGGTCCACGACAAGAACCTGGGGGACATCGACAGCGCGCTGAAGGTGCGCGTGCTGCTCACCCAGGCGCTGTTCTCCAAGCCCGACGTGCTGCTGCTCGACGAGCCGACCAACAACCTCGACATCCCGGCGATGGTGTGGCTGGAGAAGTTCCTCGCCGACTACGAGGGCGTGATCATCGTGGTCAGCCACGACCGCCACTTCCTCAACCGCGTCTGCAACCTGACCTGCGACGTCGACTACAAGACCATCCGCATCTTCAACGGCAGCTACGACGTCTACCAGGCGCAGGAGCAGCTCGCGCGCGCCCAGCGCAGCAAGGAGGCCGGCCGCATCGAGCGCCAGGTCGAGAAGCTCAAGCTCTTCGTCGAGCGCTTCAAGTCGAACGCCGCGCGCTCCAAGCAGGCGACCAGCCGCGAGAAGCAGATCGCCCAGCTCTCCGGGCAGAAGGTCGTGCCCTCCAGCCGCGTCGCGCCCGCGCCTGTTCTTCAAGCTGCCCAAGCCGAGCGGCCAGGACGTCATCAAGGTCGAGAACGTCACCTTCGGCCACCCCGGCGGCCCCAACCTGGTCACCAAGTTCAGCACGCGCATCGACCGCGGCGACCGCCTCGGCATCGTCGGGCGCAACGGCATCGGCAAGACCACGCTGATCCGCCTGCTGCTCGGCGAGCTCGAGCCGTCGGCGGGCAAGCTGACCTGGGGCCTGACCACCAGCCGCGCCTACTTCCCGCAGGAGGGCTCGGGCCTGTTCACCAACAAGGACCTGAGCATCGTCGACTGGATCAAGCAGTACACCGACAACCAGGACATCAACAACATGCGCTCGATGCTCGGGCGCATGCTGTTCTCCGGGGACGACGTGAAGAAGCAGGTCGGGGTGCTCTCCGGTGGCGAGAAGGTGCGCTGCCTGCTCTCGATGGTGATGCTGCAGGAGGCCAACGTGCTGGTCCTCGACGAGCCCACCAGCCACCTCGACATGGAGTCGATCGAGGCCCTGCAGGAGGCGCTCGAGGAGTACCAGGGCACGCTGATCTTCGTCAGCCACGACCGCGAGTTCATCGATGCGATCGGCAACCGCACCATCGTCATGGAGGACGGCGACGACGGGCTGCCGAAGCTGACGGACTGGAAGGGGAATTACCGCGAGTACCGGTTGGCGAGGGAACTGGAGTAGGCGCGAGGCGCGAGGCGCGAGGCGCGAGGCGCGAGGCGCGAGGCGCGAGGCGCGAGGCGCGAGGCGCGAGGCGCGAGGAAAATGCCTTCGGTGCGGTGTGCAAGCCCGGGGTCTCTCGAAGAGCGGCCCGGCGGGCCGCGGGCCCGGGGGAGAGGCGTGCCGCTGGCGGGGCGATGCGAGGGAACGCGGATGGCTGTCTCCCTTGGGACCGCGGCCCGCTGGGCAATGCCATCAAGCTAAGCTCTTCTCTGGTCTCTCTGGTGCTCTGTGTTCGATCGGCGGTCGGTACCACCCACCATCATTCCGGCTCGGCCGAACGGAAGATCAGACAGCGTGAGAGAACACAGAGCACCAGAGGGACCAGAGCCGCGAGAAAGACGACTCCTGGCTATCGTAGGAACGGCCTTGTACGCTTAGCGTGATAGCATTGCCCGCTGGGCCGCCTTCCTGATCAGAAGAGGCGACTGCGAGAAACGCGCAGGACATCGCCTCCCGACGTTTCCGATCTCCGCGTCTGCCGGATAGCCTTCAAATCACGGTCCTGCCATCCTTCCGTGCTTCCTGCGCTCGGCGATCATCGCGCACTATGCGCGGCCTGTCGCTCTCCCTGCTCCGTATCCGCGGCGGGAAGATGCTGACGGTGGTGAGGTCGATGGCGGGCCCGCACCACGCGCACTCCCAGGTTTCCGCGCCACCCGCGCCACCTGCCCCGGCTTTGGCGCCGCTGCTCGCCGCCGGCGTCCTCCTCGCCATCGGCGTCGACCGCCTGGTGCGCGGTGGAACGTGGCCGAGCAGCGACCTCGACAGCCACGTCGCGACCATCGACCTCTACCGGCGCGCGCTGCTCGACGGGGTGGTGTGGCCCTACGACCGCAGCGCGGCCTTCGGGCACGATGGCACGCCCTACTATGGGTGGTGGTGCGAGCTGGCCCTCGGCGCGCTCGCGGTGCTGGTGGGAAAGCTCGGGGCCGCCGCGCCGGCGGCGCTGGTGGCGATGGGCGCGATCGTCGCCGCGCTCGCGGCGCTGCCGCTGGCGGCGGCGTGGTGCGCGCGGCAGGTGGTGCCGGCGGCCACCCCCGCGGCGCGCCGGCACGTGCTGCACGCCGGCGCCCTGGCCGCGTTCGCGTGGCTGGCCTGCCCCAACACCGACCTGATCTCCGGGACCGGCCTCGATGGCGCGGTGCGCATGGGCATGCTCAACCAGGCCATCGGCTGGGTGCTGCTGCTGCTGCTCGCGGGCTGCTGCGCGCGCGCCGTGGCCGCACCACGGGCGCAGCGCGTCCACCTGCCGCTGGTGCTGTGCGTCGCCGCGCTGCTGATGAGCCACGCCCAGACCGCGCTCGCCGCGGCGCTGGTGCTGGCGGTGGCGGCGTGGCGGCGGCCGCTGGTGCTGCTGGCCTCGGGCGCGCTCGGTGTGCTGCTGGCGGCGGGCAGCCTGAGCGCGCTGGTGGTGCTCGCGGACCGGCTGGTGCCGCTCTATCCCTGGCACCACCTCAGCGGCTACGACCCGCTGCTCGCGCTGCTCGGACCGCTGCTCCTGGGTGGGGACGCCACGGCCTTCCCGGCAGCGCTGCTGCTGCCCGCGCTGCTGCTCGGCGCGGCGGCGCACGCGTGGCGCCGTCCTGGACCGCTGCGCACGCTGGTCTGGTCGGGTCTGCTGGTCAGCGCCTGCGCGTGGCTGCCGCTGCTGCGCGCGCTGATGCCGCCGGGCAGCCAGCCCTACCGCTTCGCCTCGCTGGGCCTGCTGCTGCTGCTGGTGGCGGGCGGCGCGCAGGTGGCGGTGCGGTACGACTGGTGGACCGACGCGTCCGCTGCGGGGTGCGCCGCGCCGCGCTGGGCGTGGCGTGGTCGGCCCTGGCCATCCAACTCGCCTGCTCGTGGCCGGTCGATGACGCCGAGGACGGCGTGGACGCGGTCGCCCGTGAACTCCGCATCGGCACGCACGGCGCCGCTGGTGCCGCCCGGCAGCCGCGTCCTGGCCGGCGATACCGTCGGTTGGCACCGCTGGGCGGTCGATGCGCTCAAGGGTCCCGCCGGCTGGGCGACGCTCAACGCCGCGCACAGCGGCAGCGCGCCGCCGACCCTGGCGTCCGGCTGCGGCGCGGCGGCGAGCCTCGAACTGGCGCCGATGTACCCCGGCTGGGCGGCGGCGATGCCGTCCGGGTGCGCGGTCGCCGTGCTCGGCGATCTGGGCGTGACGCACCTGCTGCGCTTCCGCGCGCCCGGGCAGGCTGCGGCCGGCGGCGGGCGACTCCTCGTCCGCCCAGGCACTGCCCGCCGGCCTGCGCCTCACCGCCACCACGCCCCACGTCCAGGTCTGGACCCTCACCGCCCCGGCGCCGCTCCTCGCTCCTGTGCCGCTGCTGGTCGGCCTCGACCTCGGTGGGCGGCACGACCTGCGCCTGCTGGTGGCCGAGTGGTGGACGCGCGCCGCGCGCCGGCGACGGCATCGCCGCGCGCCTGGTGCTGGCGCCCGCCGGCGATCCGCTGCTGAGCGCTGCGCTCAGCGCGGCCCCCGGTGAGGCCTCCGGCCCATCCGTCCTGGCGCTCACGTGGGACGACCTGCCGGCATTGCGCAGCGCCGAGATCCTGCGCGATGGTGACACCGCCGGCACCCTCGCCCGCGCCCTCACCGCGCGCTTGGCCCCCGCCGAAGCCTTCCTGCGCGCACTGCCCGCCCGCCCGGCCCGCTGCGCCCCCCGCCGACGATCGCCTGGTCCACCGACGGCTGCTCGGCCCGGCTCAGCGGGCTGGCCCCCGGACGACCCTACCTGTGGCGGACGTCGTTCTCACCCGGCTTCTCCAGCCCTCAGGGCCGCATCCTCGAAGAAGCCTCCGGCCTGACCGTGGTGGTCCCCACCGGCACCGCGATGGAGGTGCGCTTCAGCCGCATCTCCCCCATCGTCCTGCTCGCCACCGCCCTGTCCGCCCTCACCGCCGCCGCGCTCGCAGCGGTGTGGTGGTCCCGGCGCCCGCGAAACGGATAGTCATCAACGACCGCGACCAGGTCGCGAAGGCTGCCCGTGCGCCTCGCGCCTCGCGCCTCGCGCCTCGCGCCTCGCGCCTCGCGCCTCGCGCCTCGCGCCTCGCGCCTCGTCAGCCCTCGTTCCCCACCGCGGTCAACCCCACCTCCGTATCCGACCCCGTCTTGGTGTGGTGCTTGTACGCAGCGCCGAGGAACCCGCGGAACAGCGGATGCGGCTCGACCGGGCTCGACTTGAATTCCGGGTGCGCCTGGGTGGCGAGGAAGAACGGGTGGCCCTTCAGTTCGATGATTTCGACCAGCGAGGCCTCGGGCTTGGCCGGGTCGGGGATGTAGACGCCGGTGAACTGCATGCCGGCGGCCTCGAAGGCGGCGCGGTACGCGTTGTTGAACTCGTACCGGTGGCGGTGGCGCTCCATCACCACGTCGGCGCCGCCGTAGAGCTTGCCGGTGCGGCTGCTCTTCTTGGTCAGCGTGCACGGGTACGAGCCCAGGCGCATGGTGCCGCCCAGGTTGCCGGCGGCGACCACGTCCTTCTGCGATTCCATCACCACGATGATCGGGTACGCGGTCTTCTCGTTCATCTCGCTGGAGTTGGCGTCGGCCCAGCCGAGCACGCTGCGCGCGAACTCGATCGACGCCGCCTGCATGCCCAGGCACAGGCCCAGGTACGGCAGCCCGGTCTCGCGCGCGTAGCGGATGGCGCGCAGCTTGCCTTCGAAGCCGCGCTTGCCGAAGCCGCCCGGCACCAGGATGCCGTCGACGCCCTTGAGCTTGTCCTGCCAGTCCGGGTCCTTCTCCAGCGACTCCGACTCGATGCGCACGATGTTGGCCTTCAGCAGGTGGCTGTAGGCGGCGTGGTCGACCGACTCGGTCACCGATTTGTAGGCGTCCTGGTGGTCGATGTACTTGCCGACCATGGCGATGGTCACGGTGTCCTTGGGCCGGCGGATGTGCTGGACCATCAGGTCCCACGCCTTCATGTCGCACTCGCGCGCGGCCAGCCCCAGGCGGCGGCACACCAGCTGGTGGACGTCCTGCTTCTCGAGCACCTGCGGCACCTCGTAGATGGTGGTCGGCACGTCGGGCAGGTCGATGACCTTGTCCTGGTCGACGTTGCAGAACAGCGCGAGCTTCTCCTTCACGCCCTTGGACAGCGGCTTCTCGGCGCGGCACATCAGGAAGTCCGGCACGATGCCGATCTCGCGCAGCTTCTGCACGCTGTGCTGCGCGGGCTTGGTCTTGATCTCGCCGGCGGCCTTGATGAAGGGGATGTAGACGAGGTGGATGAACAGCACGTTGTCGCGGCCGACCTCGTGGCGCATCTGGCGCACCGCCTCCATGAAGGGCAGGCCCTCGATGTCGCCGACGGTGCCGCCGACCTCGCTGATCACCACGTCGACGTCGGGACCCGCCAGGCTGCGGATGTGCGACTTGATCTCGTCGGTGACGTGCGGCACCACCTGCACGGTGCCGCCGTTGTACTTGCCGGCGCGCTCCTTCTGGATCACCGACTGGTAGATCTTGCCGCTGGTCACCGTCGAGTTGCGGGTGCACGGCACGCCCAGGAAGCGCTCGTAGTGGCCCAGGTCGAGGTCGGTCTCGGCGCCGTCGTCGGTGACGTAGACCTCGCCGTGCTGGAACGGGTTCATGGTGCCGGGGTCGACGTTCAGGTACGGGTCGAGCTTCTGGATGCGCACCCGGTAGCCCATGGTGATCAGCAGCCGGCCGAGCGACGCCGCGGCGATGCCCTTGCCCAGCGACGAGACCACGCCGCCGGTGATGAAGATGTGGCGGGTGGGGCCGTCGCGTTTGGTCGTGGTGGTCATGGTTCGATCAGGGAGACGGGGTGGGGGCGAGGCGGGCGGGGCGGAGGGGGCGGCCGGCGCGGCCGAGGAAGGCGTCGTAGTCGGCGCGCACGTCGATGCCGGCGACGGCGCTCGGCACCACGGCGCACGCGATGCCGAGGCCGGCCTCCAGCGCGCGCAGCTGCTCGAGCTTCTCGAGCTGCTCGAGGCGGCTGGCCGGCAGCCGCGCGTAGCCGAGCAGGACGTCGCGGCGGTAGGCGTAGATGCCCAGGTGGCGGTGGCAGGCCGCCGCGGGCGCGCCGCGGTCGCGGTCGTAGGGCGCCGCACTGCGCGTGAACCACAGCGCGCCGTTCGCCGCCGGCCGAGCACCACCTTCACGTTGTTGGGGTTGCGCTGCTCGGCCTCGCCGCCGGGGACCGCCAGGGTCGCCATGCCCGCCCAGGGATGGCGCGCGAGCAGCCCGGCGACCAGGCGGATGTGCTCCGGCTCCATCTCGGGCTCGTCGCCCTGGACGTTGACGATGACCTCCGCGGCAGGGTGGCGGCGACCTCGGCGATGCGGTCGGTGCCCGACTGGTGGTCGGTGCGCGTGAGCCGCGCCGCCACCCCGGTGCCGCGCACCGCCGCGACCAGCGCGTCATCGTCGGCGCACACCGTCACCGCGGCCGCGCCGAAGGCCTTCGCCGCCTGGCGCGCGGCGGTGGCGATCAGCGGCTCCCCGTGCTCCGCAAGCAGGAGCTTTTCGGGCAGGCGGGTCGAGGCGCGGCGGGCAGGGATGAGGACGGCGACGGCTGCCGGCATGGTGGGCTGCAAGCGCGCCACCCTAGGCCATGGATGGGGCAGTCAATGAGCTGTGATTCAACAGCCTTCGGGGAGGCGGGAGGCACGAGGCGCGAGGCGCGAGGCGCGAGGGGAGGCGGGTCTCCTGGGGGGCTGGGGCGCGGAGTGGATGGTAGGAGGCGCTCGGAGCGGGGCTCGAGGGGAGGCAGGTGACGGGAGGGCCGGCGGGTGGCGGGTCCGCCCTCGGTGGATCGACTCCGATCCCGGTCGTGGAATGAGGGGCTGGCTGTCTCCCCGTCGGCATTGAGAAAAAGACAACATCAACGCCGACTCTGGTTTGCGTATGCCTTCCCTCGCGCCTCGCGCCTCGCGCCTCGCGCCTCGCGCCTCGCGCCTCGCGCCTCGCGCCTCGCGCCTCGCGCCTCGCGCCTCGCGCCTCGCGCCTCGCGCCTCGCGCCTCGCGCCTCGCGCCTCGCGCCTCGCGCCTCGCGCCTCGCGCCTCGCGCCTCGCGCCTCGCGCCTGAGGCCGCAAGGCCGCCCCCTTGTGCCCCCCCGTCGCCTGCCCGACCATGCCGCCCATGACCGATCTCGTCGACCAGGTGCGCAACGCTCTCGCCACGGTGCAGGATCCGGACCTGCACCAGGACCTGGTCGCCCTCGACATGGTGCGCGGGATCAGCGTGGTGGACGGCGTGGCGCGCTTCCAGCTGGTGCTGACCACCGGCGCCTGCCCGGTGAAGCAGCAGCTCGAGGACCAGTGCCGGGCGGCGGCCTGCTCGGTGCCGGGAGTCGCGAGCGCCGAGATCGCGGTCAGCGCCGAGGTGCCCAAGCGCGCGGCGCGCGCCGACGTGCTGCCGGGGGTTCGCCACCTGATCGGCGTCGGCTCGGGCAAGGGCGGCGTGGGCAAGAGCACGGTCACGGTCAACCTCGCGTGCGCGCTGGCGGCGACGGGTGCGCGCGTCGGCCTGCTCGACGCGGACATCTACGGGCCCTCGGTCCCGCTGATGATGGGCGTGAACAAGCAGCCCTACGTCATCGACAAGAAGATGGTGCCGCTGGAACGCCACGGCGTGAAGATCATCTCCATGGGCTTCCTGCTCGAGGCCAAGCAGGCGGTGATGCTGCGCGGGCCGATGGTCGGCAAGGCGGTCGAGCAGCTGGTCACCGATGTGCGCTGGGGCGAGCTCGACTACCTGCTGATCGACCTGCCGCCGGGCACCGGCGACGTGCAGATGAGCCTGGCCCAGACCGTGCCGCTGGCCGGCGTGGTGGTGGTCTCGACCCCGCAGGCGGTCGCCCTGGCCGACGCGCGGCGCAGCGTGGCGATGTTCGACAAGCTCAACATCGCGATCTTCGGCATCGTCGAGAACATGAGCGAGTTCGTGTGCCCGCAGCTGCGGCCACGTCGAGGCGATCTTCGGCGCGGGCGGCGTCGAGAAGGAGGCGCTCGAACTGGAGGTGCCCTTCCTCGGCCGCATCCCGCTCGAGCCGGGAGTGCGCATCGCCGGCGACGACGGCACGCCGGTGGTGCTGGCCGCGCCGCAGAGCCGCAGCGCGGCGGCCTTCACCACGCTGGCGGGGAGGGTGGCGCAGCAGGCGAGCATCTTCGCGTTGGAGGGGTAGGGCGTTGGGAGGCGCGAGATGCGAGATGCGAGGCACGGGGACCAGGCCAGGTCGAGGTGTCAGACGCGTGGTGCCAGGGGCTCGCCCGGGGCGTGGTCGGCTGGGAAGCACCCTTGACGCTCGTGGTTGATCCTTGATAAGGACAAGATCGACTCCTCGCCTCCGTGGGGTCGTGATGCGTTCTGGCAGTTGCGCAAGAACCGGATCGCGGGTGCGGGTGCGGTCGCCCCCTCCGCGGCACCGCGGCTGGTGGGTCCGGCGGCATCGCCGTGCCGCGCGCAGGAAACCGCGTCGCAGACGCGCGGTCCCATGCGAGCCGGCCCGTAGGGATGCGTGGCGATTTCGCGGGATTTCTGCGCGCCTTGGCGAAAAAACCAGGCTTGCGTGCGCAGGTTTGCCCCATGCGCGTCCCTCGGCGGGCCGGCGACCGGCCCGGGCATGCTGCTCGGCAGAGCATCAAGGTCATGCTTGACCTTGTCCTTTGCTCCTCCATAAGTCGGGACAAGCGCCGGCAGTCCGGCAATGGAGGTTGATATGACATCATATCCTTGTCCTGGCTGCAGCTCCTGCCTGGATCGCGGCAAGACCACCTGCCTGTGGTGCGGCGCCAAGCTCTTCCAGGGGCGGATCCCCTCCGAGCGTGAGCGCTACGAGACCTCGCCGGAGGCCCGCCAGGCGCGCCTGCAGGCGATCGAAGAGGCGCGCCGCGATCCCGACGACATCGACCTCCGCGTCTGCGCCGCGATCTCCGAGCACCTCAAACCGCTCGACGAGTTCACCCACGACTACCTCGTCCAATTCACCGGGCTCAACGCCTGCGCGGTGAAACACGCGCTGATCCGCCTGTCCAAGCGCGGCCTGGTGCAGATCACCGGCCAGGTGCGGATCCGCTCCAACCGCTTCCGCGAGAAATGGCAGGTGCTGCTGCCGGTGCTCCAGGTCACCTCCATCCCCATCCCCGGCCCCGGCACCGTGCGCATCCAGCGTCAGGCCAACCGCGGCACCCCGCTGGTCCCCGCCACCACCCAGGTGGGCAACGACGACGCCCTGCACGCCGAGCCCGCGGAGCAGGAGGCTGACGATTCGGGGTGGTAGGGGCCGCGCGGCGGCCGGCGCTGGTCTAGGCCCCCGCCATCAACCCCGCGCTCTGCGCCGCCAGGATCCTGCCCGCCTGCTCCAGCAGCAGCTTCTTGCGCCCCTGCGCCAGCTTGCGGAAGACGCGCATCAGGCGCTGCTCCTCGTCGGCCACGCGCTCGACCGCGCTCGGCGCGCACTGGCGCGCGAAGCTCTCGCGGTCCAGGCCCAGCAGGCGGCGCAGGCCCTCGCGGCCATCGGGCCGCAGCTCGCAGGCGCCCTCGCGCAGCAGGCGCTCGATCTCGCGGCGCGGGACGCCGGTGCGCTGGGCGATCAGCGCCAGCGGCAGTCGTTGGCGGCGCACCAGCTGCAGCAGCGCCTCCTGCACGCCGGTCACCGGCACGATGCCATCGAGCTGGTGGCGGCGTGGGCTGAAGGTGGCGGCCAGGGCGCGCGAAGCGGTGTCGTAGGCGACCCGGTCCAGGCGCAGCGCGCGCATCAGCTGGCTGCGCACCTCCTCGCGGCGCGGCACCAGGCCCCCATCGAGCAGGCCGCGCAGGGCGTCGCGGCGCAGGCCGTGGCGCTCGCCCCAGGCGTAGGGCGTGACGCCGGCGCGCGCCGCGGCGTCGAACACCAGCTGGCGCAGCGGCGCGAGCGGGCGGTCGCCGCGCGCGCGCGCGCCGCTCGCCTGGCGGTGCAGGCTCTGCGCGTAGAGCGCCTGCTCCCACTCGCCATCGCTGCAGCGCAGTTCGCGGTAGAGCGCGTCGAGCGCGCGCTCGTCGCCGCAGCGGCCGGCGATGATGCCGCGCACCACGCGCGGCGGCAGCCCCAGCCGGCGCGCCAGGTGCGCGGTGGTCAGGCCGTGCAGGAAGCAGTGGCGGATGAGCAGGTGGGTGAGCGTGCCCGCGCCGATCGGCAGCGCGCGCCACGAGCGCGCCAGCAGCCCGGCCAGGTGCTCGCGCGACAGCCGCAGCAGCGGTGCGAGGCGCGGCGCCAGGCGCGGGTCCAGCCCGGCGGGCACCACGCCCTCGGCGAGTTGCGCGATGGTGCGCGCGGTGGTGCCGGCGGCGCGCGCCAGCGCGGCGCGGCTGAGGTCCTCGCGCTCCAGGGCCTCGCCGATCGCCTGGGCCAGCTCCGCGTCCGCCGCCTGGGGCAGGCCGCGGCGCAGCGCGTCCCCCGGCGGCACGCCGAGGCGGTCGAGCAGCGGCCCGCGCCGCAGGCGCGGGCCGGGCAGGCCGCGGCCGAGCGCCACCTGCAGGCTGCGCACCCCTACGCCCAGCTCCGCCGCCAGCGCCGCCAGGGTCAGCGGCGTGGTCACCAGCAGCCGCCACAGCCGTCCGGCGAACGAGGTCCTCGCCTCGAGCGGCGATTGCCGGGCCAGCCCCGGGGCCAGGGCTTCCGCCCAGTCCACCGCCGCCAGGCCGATGGCGCGACCGACCGCGTGCAGGGCCGTGGCATCGGTCGGGTAGTCCCCGGCCAGCAGCTGGTGGACGATGGCGAAGGGCAGGGCCTCGCGCCGCGCGAAATCGACGGGGGTGATCTGGCGCTGACGCAGCGCCCGTTCGAGGTGTTCGCGCGGCAGGATCACGGGTGGGCTCCGCCAGGGGCGGAGCCCGGTCCGGAAGCCCGGGAATCCGGAAGTCCGGAAGACGGGCCGCCGTGCGTGACCGTCCCGTGTGGGACTCCCGCGGGCGGGCGCCACGGTGCTGCGTGCGGCGGGGCGGTGTGCGGACCCGACCCTTGGCGCTGGGGGCGCAGGTTGCCGACTTCCGGACTTCCGGACTTCCGGACGCCCGGACGTTCTCTGCCGCCAGGTTGCCGCATCCTGGAAAGGGATATCGTGATTCCGAAGACAGGGAAACATGGACGATTCTGCTCGATCTGCGCAGTGATCTGGTGGCGCTCGCCGTCGCCGACCCGGAAGCGCTCGCCGACATCCTGGTCGGCCTGGTCGGAGACCATCCCCAATTGCGTCCGATGCTCGCGCACCTGGTCGACCGCCAGTGCCCGAGCCGCCTGCACCTCAACACCCAGCCGCCCCTGCCCCCGCCCTCGGCCGCGCTGGTCGAGGCGGTGCGCGCCCAGGTGCTGACCATCAAGGCGCGCACCACCATCCGCTACCGCACGCCCTGCGTCTGCGGCGGGGTGGTCGCCGAACTCGGCGTGCGCAAGGGCGACGAGGCCGCGCTGATCGGGGGCGTGGTGGTCGGCCTGGCGCCCCTGGCCGCGATGATCGCGGCGATGGATGGCGGCGATGTGCCCGCCGCGCTCGCCCTGCTCGGGCACGCCGTCGCCGAACAGCTCGGCGGCCCCGTCACCAGGCGATCCCTGGCCATCAACCACAACCCCAAACCCGTCCAGGAGACCCCCCCGCGCCAAGCCGCGCTGCGCGCGCAGGAGTCCGACGACCCGCACTACACCTGCCTGCTGCTGGTGGCCAGCTACTGGACCCATGCGAACGACCTCCCCCGTCGCCGCCACGAGCGCAACGATCTCTACCTCGCACGCGTGCTCACCGACCTGCGCCGCTGCGCCGGCCCCGCGGACCCCGCCGCCCTCGCCGCCCTGGACCACGTCCGCCGCGCCTTTCCCCAGTTCCTGGCGTAGGGGGCCGATTCCCCGCCCGCCCTTGCCACGGGCCCTCCCATCATAGACTGCCGCCCCATGCCGCTCCTCCCCCGGCGCGTTTCCCACGGACTGTCCACGGGTTTCGCCGCCATCCTCGCAGTGCTGCTCTCGGCCGTTGGCGGCTTCCGCCAGGGTTTCGACCGCACCGTGCGCGACGACGGGGACGAGGATCGGCCGGCAGTGGTCTGCCGCTGGGCCGAGGCGTCGGACCGCGCTGCGGCCGCCCCGTCGAGCGCGCGCAGCACCGCGCAGGGACCGGCAACGCCCGGCGCGCGTGCCCAGCCAGGGCCGGCCGGAAGCCTCGGCCGCGCCGGCGGTCGTGACGGTCCCGGCGCCGGGGCCGCGCCAGGGCGCGGCCCATGGGCCCCGCGCGCCCTGACGCGCGCCGCGACCCGCCCTCCATTCCCGAATCAACCCGCGTCCGCCCGTGGCGGACCTGTGCGAAAGAATCGTCATGCAGCCGCTCGTCCTCCGCCTCGCCTCCGTCGGCCTCCTGGCCGGCGCCGTCACCGTCTCCTTCGCGGCGCAGGGCGCCCCGGAAGCGGATCCCGCCACCGCCCCCGCGCAGACCCCCGGCACCACCGGCGGCGCGGGCAACGGCGCCGGCGGTCCCGCCGCCAAGCCGCCCGAGTTCAACCCGATGATCATCATGGTCATCGGCGTGGCCCTGCTCTTCCTGTTCATGAGCCGCTCCAACAAGAAGGAGCAGCGCAAGCGCGACGAGCTGCTCGGCGCGATGAAGGCCGGCCACAAGGTCGTCACCATCGGCGGCCTGCACGGCGAGATCGCCGCGATCGGCGAGACCACCGTCGACGTGCGCGTCGGCGAGCCCGGCACGGTGCTGACCTTCAACAAGACCGCGATCGCCACCAACGTGACCACGACCGCGGCCGCCGCGGCCGCCGCCGCCCCGACCAAGTGAGTCCGCCCGCGGCGGGCGCGGCCAGCGCCGTCCCCGCCGCGCCCCCCGCCCCCGCCGCGTCCTGAAAGGGAGCCATGCTCCGCCGCCTCGTGCTGTTCCTCGTGGTGATCGCCATCACCTTCGGCCTGCTCTTCGTCCAGAACAAGGTGATGGTCGGCGAGCAGGAGCTGCAAGCCACCCTGCACCAGGTGGAGCGCCCCGGCGAGCTCGGCCGCACCTACAGCGTGGTCTTCACCGACCTCGCCGGCAACCCGCTCGACGCCACCCGGTCCGAGCTGGACGCGGTGGTGCGCCGCCTCGCCCCCAACAGCCGCTTCGCGGGCGTCACGCTGCAGAAGATCCACCTGGTCGAGGCCGACCACAACCTCGAGTTCACCGTCGACCAGGGCGTCGACGACGTGGCCCTGCGCCAGCGCATGCAGGGCACCCCCTTCAAGCGCCCCGCCGAGCCGCGCGACCTGTTCCACGTCACCAAGGGCATCGACCTGCGCGGCGGCGTGGAGTTCATCTGCCAGCTGCGCAACGACAGCTTCCAGCGCGTCGCCGCCGACGACGAGGTGATGAAGGTCCTGCGCGAGCGCCTCGACGTGCGCGGCCTGACCGAGCCGGTGGTGGCCAAGCTCTCCAACGGCGACATCCAGGTGGTCATCCCCGGCGGCACCACCGCCGACGCGGCGCGCACGCGCAAGGTCCTCGAGGACACCGGCCGCCTCGAGTTCCGCGAGCTGATCGAGGAGTTCGACGGCGTGCGGCTCGACGACCCCGCGTCGCCGGTGGTGCGCCGCGAGGACGGCAGCTATCACCTTCGCCCCCAACACCCCGCACCAGCGCAGCCGACCAGATCTTCCCCAAGCGCACCGAGCCGGGACTGACGCCCGACCACCTTCTACCAGCTCGGCAAGGCCGAGGTCACCGGCCGCGACATCAAGTCCGCCAGCCAGACCCTGAACCAGGGCGAGCCGGTGGTGGCGATCACCTTCACCGCCACCGGCGGCACGCGCAACGAGGCCTTCACCCAGCGCCTGAAGTCCAGCCACGACAAGGACCAGGACTCGTACACCGGCCGCTTCGGCATCGTCTACGACGGCGTCGGTGGTGTCGGCGCCGATCGTGATCCAGCCCACCCGCGACTCCTGCATCATCGAGGGCAAGTTCACCGAGGACGAGCTCGAGCGCCTGCAGACCGCGCTCAAGGCCGGCTCGCTGACCGTCACCCCCGAGGTGCTCAGCGAGCGCGACGTCGGCGCCACCCTCGGCATCGAGACCGTCAACCGCGCCATGCTCGCCATGCTCGCCTCGTTCGTGCTGATCATCGCCTTCATGGCCTGGTACTACAAGCGCCTCGGCATGGTCGCCAACCTCTGCCTGTTCGTCACCGCCTTCCTGGTGCTCGCCACGCTGTCGATCTTCAGCGCCACCATCACCCTGCCCGGCCTCGCCGGCCTGGTGCTGACCATCGGCATGGCGGTCGACACCAACATCCTGGTCTTCGAGCGCATCCGCGAGGAGCTGCGCGAGGACAAGGGCCTGCCCTTCGCGATCGAGCGCGGCTACGGCCGCGCCTTCTGGACCATCTTCGACGCCCACCTCACGACCTTCATCACCGCGCTGATCCTCTACTGGGTCGGCTCCGGCCCGGTCAAGGGCTTCGGCCTGTCGCTGATGATCGGCATCGTCATCAACCTCTACAGCGGCATCTTCGTCGGCCGCCTGCTCACCGACTGGCTGTGCAAGGGCAAGGAGACCGTGGCGATGGCCTCGTGGATCCCCGCGCTGCGCCTGCCCTACGTGCGCCTGCGCCACATCGGCTACGCCTTCTCGATCCTCACCGGCCTGTTCGGCGCGGCGTGGTTCGCCTTCGGCCACAGCGTCACCGGCGGCGGCTTCGAGCGCAACTTCGACATCGACTTCACCGGCGGCAACATGGTGCAGGTGATCTTCAAGGAGCCCACCACCCTCGACGACATCGACAAGCGCATCGCCGCGCTGCGCGCCGCCGGCGCCAAGCGCGAGGACACCGCGCTGCTCGAGGACCTGCGCATCCAGTCGTACGTCTCCAGCGTGGGCGCCGACAGCTCGCGGAGCCGCCAGTGGGTGTTCCGCGGCCGCGACGAGGTCGGCTCGCGCTACGAGGCCGAGCGCGACGCCCGCGAGCAGGAGCGCAACGCGCTCCAGCGCCAGTCCGAGGAGCAGCGCGGCCTGCTGCCGCCCAACGAGGCCGAGGCGCGGCGCCTCGACAAGCTCGTCGAAGCCAAGGCGGTCGAGGTCAAGGACGTGCAGGCGCGCATCGCCGCGCGCACCGAGGCCTTCAAGAACGAGATCGCCGCGGCCTTCCCCGGCCAGCTCGCCGCCGAAGGCGACGAAGTGCTGTCCGCCGCCTGGAAGGACCAGGCCTTGACCATCGGCCTCGCCACGCTCGAGACCCCGAACGCGAACCAGGCCAGCGGCCTGGCCGAGGCCCTGAGCCACCGCACCGAGCTGAGCGCGGCCACCGCCCGCCCGCTGCTGGCGCCGACGCCGGGCATCGAGGTCACCGCGACCTTCCGCCAGGCCCCGGGCGCGCTCGCCAAGGCCGAGCTCAGCGACAAGGTCCTCACCCGGCTGGAGGAGCTCTTCACCAAGGCCGGCGCCACGCCCGAGCTGGCGCGCGGCCAGGCCAACGCCGCCTTCACGCTGCTCAACGGGATCGCCGCGCAGGCCGCCAAGGAGCGCCTGACGGTGGCCCGGCCCTACCCGTCGAGCGAGCACTTCTCCGGCCAGGTCGCCGGGCAGATGAAGGTGCGCGCGCTGGTCGCGGTGGCGCTCAGCCTGATCGCCATCCTCGCCTACGTCGCCGCGCGCTTCGAGTTCCGCTTCGGCATCGGCGCGGTGGTCGCGCTGTTCCACGACGTGGTGCTGACGGTCGGCCTGCTCTCGCTGTTCGGCCTGCGCATCGACCTCAACGTCATCGCCGCGCTGCTGACCATCATCGGCTTCTCGATCAACGACACCATCGTCACCTTCGATCGAATCCGCGAGAACCTGCCCAAGCTGGGCAAGTCCCTGGCCGAGGTCATCGACATCTCGATCGCGCAGACCATGTCCCGGACGGTGCTGACCTCGGGCACGGTGATCGCGACGGTGGCGATCCTGTACATCTTCGGCGGCGACGCGCTGCGCCCCTTCACCGCGACCCTGCTGATCGGCTTCACCCTGGGCACCTACTCCTCGGTGTTCGTGGCCGCGCCGCTGCTGCTGACCTTCAAGGCCAAGGCGCTGCCGACGCCGGTGCCGGTGGATCCGAACGCGGTGGCGGTCGAGGGGCCGGTGGTCGACGCCGGCCACGGGTGAACGTCCGCCGCCGCCCGGTGGCCCCAGGCGGAGGGCCGCAGGGGCGACCGTCCGGGATGCGCGCCCGACGACAGGAGCGTCATCCCGATCAGGCCGTCCCCTGCGGCCTCCTGCACTCCCCTCTGCGCCCTCTGCGGTGAGTCGTCCGCAGGACACCTCCGGTCGCGCCGGCCCGCCTCTTGTCCGCCTGCTTGTGCTCCGCATTCCCCCTGACATGCTCCGCTTCCGTCCGTACCTGTGCGCCGCGCCCCCCGGGCGCTCCCGCACCTTCCGATCGACCCCCGCTGGAGACTGATTTTTGGCAATGATGCGACGCCGGAGCCGGCTGCCCCTCCCGCTCCCCGAACAGAACAACCGCGCCCGGATCAACGACAAGATCCGCGTGCCCACCGTGCGCCTCATCGATGAGAACGGCGCCCAGGTCGGAGTGGTGGCGATCCAGGATGCGCTCAACAAGGCGGTCGCCGCCGGACTCGATCTGGTCGAGGTCGCGGCCGACGCCCGCCCGCCGGTCTGCCGCATCCAGGACTACAGCAAGTTCCTCTTCGAGCTGCAGAAGAAGGAGCGCCAGGCCAAGGCCAACGCGCACAAGGTCGACACCAAGGAGATCCGCCTGCGCCCCGGCACCGGCGACGGCGACCTCGACATCAAGGGCAAGCACGCCCGCGAGTTCCTCGAGGAGGGCCACAAGGTCGCCATCCTCCTGCAGTTCCGCGGCCGCGAGATGAGCCACAAGGAGCTCGGCCTCGAGATGATCCGCAAGTTCATGACGCGCATCGAGGACATCGCGCGCATGGAGCAGGAACCCAGGCAGGAGGGCCGGCGCATGATGGCGCTGGTCGTGCCGACCGCGAAGAAGTAACCCCCCGCGAGGGTGGAGCGCTGAGGAGGGGACCGCCGGAAGGCGGTTCCCTTCTTTGTTTTCGGGGGGAGGCGCGAGGCGCGAGGCGCGAGGCGCGAGGCGGATGACAAGGGTGTAGCAAGAGGACGAGGGGTCGCGCTCGAGATGCTGGGCGACTGGCCATGAGCCCGCGGAGCGGGCGGAAGAAAAGTAGCCCAGGGCGTGAGCCCTGGGACCCCGATCATGTAGCGATCCAGCCCGCGGAGCGGGCGACACCTGCTTCACAGGCTGAACGCTCGTGCCGCCAGTTCTCTGCAAGGTCGCCAGGAGAGACAATCCTGTCGCCCGCTCCGCGGGCGGGGCCAACGGCGTCGATTCCCAGGGCTCTCGCCCTGGGCTCAATTCTTCCGCTCGCTCCGCGGGCTCATCGTCAGGACGCGTGCGATCGAACCATTTCACGGTATTGCCCACCGTTAGGGAGGCACAACCCTCGCGCCTCGCGCCTCGCGCGCCCTCACCCCGCCAATTCCTTCCCCCGCCGCTCCGCCGCCACCAGCGCGCGCACGATCAGCCCGCCGAAATCGCCGTCCTCCATCACCCTCAACGCGGCGGCGGTGGTGCCGCCGGGGCTGGTGACCTGCTCGCGCAGCTGCTTCGCGGCGAAGCCGCTCTGCAGCAGGTAGTCCCACGAGCCGGCGCCGGTCTGGCCGACCAGCAGGATGGCCTCGTCGCGGGTGAAGCCGAGCTGCTCGGCGCCGGCGACCAGCGCCTCGGCGAAGCGGAAGAAATAGGCGGGGCCGCTGCCCGAGACCGCGGTGATCGCGTCCATGCGCGCTTCGTCAGCGAGGCGCAGCACCTTGCCGCAGGGCGCGAACAACGCCTCGGCCAGGTCGAGGTCGCCGGCGGAGGCGTGCGCGCCGCGGCACAGCCCGACCATGCCGCGACCGATCGCCAGCGGCGTGTTGGGCATCGCGCGGATGATGCGCGCGCCGGCCGGCAGCCAGGCCGCGAGCTTCGCGCTGGGCGTGCCGGCGAGGATCGAGACCAGCACCTGGTCGCCCTGCCAGGCCGTCGCCAGCGCCGGCACCACCTGCGCCGCCATCTGCGGCTTGATCGCCAGCACCACCAGGCGCGCGCCGGCGATCGCCGCGTGGTTGTCGGCGGTGGCCTGGCAGCCGAGTCCGGCGAGCAGCGCGCGCTTGTCCGCGTCGGGTTCGGCGACCGCGATGCGCGGCGCCGCCGGCAACTCGCGCAGGGCGCGCACCATGGCGGTGGCCATGTTGCCCCCGCCGATGAAGGCGATGGACGGCAGGGGGGCGGCGGGGGCGGTCATGCGGGCTCGCTGGGCTGGGGGAGCGGGCGAGCGTGGGTGGATGGGGGGCGGGGCAAGGGGGAGCTGGGGGCCCAGGTGGGTCGCCGATGCAAGCGGAATCCCGTCCGCCTTGGAAATCCGCGGACAACGGCCGCGATGAACGCTACGCTCCCACCCATGTCCGCGGCGCTCATCGAAGTGCAGGTCGACGGCCTGGTGGGGCCCACCCACCACTTCGGGGGGCTCAGTTCCGGCAACCTCGCCAGCCAGGCGCACGGGGGCTGGCGCAGCCGGCCGCGCGCGGCGGCGCGGCAGGGGTTGGCGAAGATGCGCGCGGTGCTGGAGCTCGGCATGGTGCAGGTGGCGCTGCCGCCGCTGCCGCGGCCCGACCTCGCCCTGCTGCGCGCCTGCGGACTGGGCGACGACCCGCAGACCATCCTCGCGCACGCGGCGGCGCACGCGCCGTACCTGCTCCAGCTCGCCTCCTCGAGCGCGTTCATGTGGACGGCCAACGCGGCCACGGTGGTGCCGGGCGCGGACAGCGCCGATGGCCGCACCCACGTGGTCGCGGCCAACCTGCTCGCCATGTCGCACCGCGCGCACGAGGGCGCCGCGCGCGCCGCGCAGCTGCGGCGGCTGTTCCGCGGCGGGGCGGTCGCCGTCCACGACCCGCTGCCGGCGCTGCCGGCGCTCGGCGACGAGGGCGCGGCCAACCACACCCGCCTGTGGGCGCCCGGCCTGCCCGCGGTGCACCTGTTCGTGCACGGGCGCGTCGCCGAGGCGGGCGCCAGGCTGAGCGGCGACGCCGAGGCCGACGCCATGCCGGCGCGCTTCCCGGCGCGCCAGACCCTGGAAGCGAGCCAGGCGGTGGCGCGCTGCGCGCAGCTGCCCGAGGGCCGCGCGGTGCACGCGCGCCAGCACCCGGCCGCGATCGATGCCGGCGCCTTCCACAACGACGTGGTCATGGTCGGCGACGGCGACCACCTGCTCATCCACGAGCGCGCCCTGGTCGACCAGGGCCACGTCCTGCAGGAGCTGCGCCGCCGCCTGCCTTCGCTGGTGGTCGCGCAGGTCGGCGAGCGCGACCTGTCGCTGGCCGAGGCGGTGCGCACCTACCTGTTCAACAGCCAGCTGCTCTCCACCCCGCACGGCCGCGTGCTGCTCGCCCCCGAGCAGGCCAGCGACGGGCCCGCGGGCGCGATCATCCAGCGTCTGGTGAAGGACGGCTTCCTGGCGCGCGCGGTCCACCTCGACCTGGGCCAGAGCATGGCCAACGGCGGCGGCCCGGCCTGCCTGCGCCTGCGCGTGCCGCTCGCCGCGCACGAGCTGGCCGACCTCGCGCCCGGCGTGGTCATGACGCCGGCGCGCCTCAGCGTGCTCGAGCACTGGGTCGACCGCCACTACCGCGAAGAGCTGTCGCGCGCCGACCTCGCCGATCCGCGGCTGTGGGAGGAGGGGCGGCGCGCGCTCGCCGATCTGGAGCGGCTGCTGGCGCTGGATGCGCCCATCGCCTGAGAGTCGCGAGTCGCACCGTCCCGGTTCCGCAGCTGGAGCGCATCATCTCCCAGGGAAACAGGTTGCGACGTGGTGGACGCGCGATGTATGCTCACGCATGGCCAAGGGCGCGGTCCTCGACGAGTCCTTCATCACCGCCATCGGCCTCGCCGAGCAGCTGGTGACGCTGAGCGGACCGATCGGCAACCAGCGGCATCCGGTGCTCGACGAGCAGATCTTCGACCTCCACGTCGACGAGCATCCCGAGGTCATCTACCTCGAGCGGCGCTACGTCTTCGAGCACCAGATCTCGATCAAGCCGACCTACGACAAGGGCACGCGCCTGCTCATCTGGCTGCAGCGCACCGTGCACCGCCACCCGACCACCAAGGCGGCGGTGCCGCTGCTGCTCGCCCGCGAGCTGTTCCTGCTCGGCGACTGGCGCGAGTTCCAGCGCTTCAAGCTGTTCGTGAAGAGCATGCGCATCCTCGACGCGCAGGCGCGCGAGTGGCTGACCAACCACCACCAGCAGCTGCCCGAGATGGCGTCCACCGACGCCGGCCTGGCGCGCGTGATCGAGCACCTCGCCCAGGTCGCCGAGTGGCCCGACCTGGATGGCGCCACCAACCGCGCGAACGCCCTCGAGGCGGTGGCCAAGACCTTCGGCAAGGGCCTGAGCGTGGTGCGCGCCAGCCCGAACCTGCCGAGGCTGCTGATCGCCTTCCCGCCGGACGTGCGCTTCAACATCTTCCGCCTGCTCAGCTTCGTCGAGGACGAGAAGGGCGGCAGCCAGGCGCTGATCCGCTTCCTCGCCAACATCGCGGGTGTCTCCGGCGATCCCGAGCTGGTGCGCGCCACGCACGAGCTGAAGACCGCGCGCGACCTGCAGGAGGCCTTCGCGGGGGTGCGCAAGTTCCTGTTCTCGGTGCAGCAGCCCAGCGCATGATGCGGGCATGGACGAGCCCCTCGCCAGCCGCAGCCCGTGGGACCCGAGCAGGGTGGTGTGGAGCGGCCCGGCCGCCGACCCTGCGCTCGTCGCCGATGAAGTGGCCGCCGCCGCCAGGGCCTTCCCGGACTGGGCGGCCTGCGCCGACCGCGCCGGGGCGCTGCGCCGCTTCGCGGCGGTGCTCGGGGAGCGCCGCGCCGAGATCGTCGCGCTGCTGATCGGCGAAGCCGGCAAGTGCCGCAGCGACGCCGAGAACGAGGCCGACCTGCTGCCGCGCAAGATCGCCATCACCCTCGACCTGGCCCTGGCGCGCACGCCTGGACCCGCCGCCATCGACGGCGCGCGCAGCGAACCCCAGAATCGCCTGGCGACCGCGCGGCGTCGCCGCCGTGCTCGGGCCGTTCAACTTCCCGCTCCACCTGCTGCACGGCCTGGTGGTGCCGGCGCTGGCGGTGGGCTGCACCGTGGTCGCCAAGCCCAGCGAGCGCTGCCCGGGACTGGGTGAGCTCTACCGCGCGTGCGTCGGGGCGGCCGGTCTCGGGCAGGTGTGCCGCATCGTCCAGGGCGGCCACGCCACCGCCGCGGCGCTCATCGCCCAGCCGGCGCTGGCCGTGGTCGCCGCGGTCGGCGGCCGGGCCATGGGCCTGGCGTTGGCGCGTGCGCTCGCCCAGCGGCCCGAAGTGGTGCTGGCCCTCGAACTGGGGGGCGTCAACCCGGCGCTGGTGCTGCCGGACGCCGACCTGCCGACCGCGGCGGCGGCCATCGCCGAGGGCGCGTGGCGCATGGCCGGGCAGCGCTGCACGGCGACGCGCCAGGTGCACGTGCCGGCGGAGCGGTGCGACGCGCTGCTCGCGGCGCTGCGCGGCGAACGCGAGCGCTGGCGGCCGAGCGGCGATCCCGCGGGAGCCGTCGGGGCGATGATCGATCATGCGGCGCGCGACCGCTTCCTCGCGGCCTGGCGCGCCGCGCCCGCCGGCCTGGAACTGGTCGCCGGCAGCCTGGCAGCGCCGGCCGGCGCGGCCGCCTGCGCTGAACCGCTGCTGCTGTTCCTCCGCGACCCGGCGCTGCGCGCGCACCCGCTGCTGCGCGAGGAGCAGTTCGGCCCCGCCCTGGTCGTCGACCCCTACACCGACCGCGCGGAGTGCCTGGCGCGCCTCACCGCGAACCCCTACCGCCTGGCCGCGTCGGTCTTCACCGCGTCGCGCGCCGCGTTCCTCGCCTGCGCCGCCGCCCTGCCCTACGGCCTGGTCAACCACAACCGCCAGACCGCCGGCGCGCGCTCCGACCAGCCCTTCGGCGGGCTGGGCCTGAGCGGCAACGGCCGGCCCGCGGCGCTGGCCGCCAACCATATCTTCGCCGACGAGACGGTGGTCTGGTGACGCGCGGTGGCGCGTGACGCCGGGGCGCGCGCTCGCGGCTGCGCCGCAGGCGCTGCAGCCCGAGCCGGCGCCGGGGCCGACCCTGCTCGCGCCCGCTCATGGCCCACGCACCTGCACCTGCCAGTCGTGCGGGCCGAGTTCGCGCAGCGCCACGCGCTCGCCCAGGAAGGCGGCGATCACGGCGGCGTTGGTGGTGGTGTGGTCCGTCGGTGCGCTGGTGCGGAAGCGCCCGCCCGCGGCGATCGCCAGGGGCAGCAACAGCTGGTCCGCGAGGTGCGGCCCCGACCGGGGCGCCCGCGTCGAGCCAGCGCTGGGCCTCCGTCGCCGCCGTGCGCGCGACCTCCTCGGCGCGCGTGCGCAGCTCGCCGAAGCCGGTCACCACCTCGGTGACGTTGGCGAAGCGCAGGGTGATGGTCACGACGTTGCCGGGGCCATCGGCTTGGACCTCCTCCTCATCGCACTCGTCGTAGGACCACTTCAGCTGGTGCTTGATGGTTTCGATCTCGCGGTGCGCGACGTGCGCCGGCAGGTTGGCGACCACGGCGCGCGCGTGGCGGCCCAGGAACTTGCCGCGCTCGTCCAGCTCCAGCGGCCACGGCGCGACCAGCGGCTGGATGACCGCGACGATGCGCCCGCCGCCAGCCGGGTAGAAGCCGTGGCGCTCCAGGCGCAGCTCGACGGTCGCGCCGATGCGCGCCAGCACCGGCAGGAAGACTTCCCGCAGGAACTCGAAGGGCGGCGCCATGCTGTTGTGCGTGCCGCCCTCGATGGTCACCGTCGACGGGCCCGCCGCGCGCAGCAGCGGCGGCAGCACGGTCTGCAGCACCAGCGACGCCGAGCCCGCCGAGCCGATCGTGAAGTGGTACTGCCCGGCGACGATGCCCTGCGGCGCGAAAGCGATCTCGCGCGCGCCGAGCTCGGCGCCTTCGACCTGGGCGTTGCAAATGCGCGCCGCCGCCTGCACGCAGGCCAGGTGCTGGCGCTGCAGCCCCGGCTTGGGCCGGCGCGCGCGGATGTTGACCAGCCGCACCGGCGTGCCGGTGATGGCCGAGAGGGACAGCGAGGTGCGGAGGATCTGGCCGCCGCCCTCGCCTTGGGAACCGTCGATGGTGATCATGGTTGATCCGACAATAGAACAGGAGGCCGCGGAGGCGCGCAGGAGAAAAACGGAATATGGCGTGAGGAGCGCGCGTAGCCGACGGTGCCGAGTTGGAAGGATCACGCGCTGGAGACCATTTCGTAAGCGGGTGGCGGTGAAGTCGATAAGCAATCCGATGGGTGCGTTCGTGAGACGTGAGATGATTGATCAGCTGAGCCTTATGGAGGGGCGAAAGCGCTGCGATGGCTTTGACTTCAATCGAGGGCCTGTCCTTCTCGCGAAGGTCGAGACGAGAGCCCTGAGACAGGATTCTGCCGCGAACGGCACCCCGTGATGCCTTGTCGTTCGAACCTGAGCCCCGCCTGCTCAAGTGCGATCCCCAGGCATCCTTCATAAACGGATTCCAAAAGACCGGGTCCGAACTCCCGATGGACGTCGATGCAGCAGCCGATGATGCGTTCGGTGAGGCTTTCCGATCGGAGCTTCGGGATCGGTACGTCATCAGGAAGGCCATCAATCAACCCTCCTCGGTTCCCGTCCTCCTGTTCTACCGGTTGTTCAATCTCCGCGGAATCACCCCTTCACGCACACCACCTGCTTGAGCGTGTGCACGACCTCGACGAGGTCCGCCTGCGCCGCCATCACCGCGTCGATGTCCTTGTAGGCCATCGGCGTCTCGTCGATCACGTCGCCGTCCTTGCGGCACTCCACGCCGTCCGTGGCCTTGGCGTGGTCGTCGAGCGGTGAACCGCTTCTTGGCCTTGGTGCGCGACATCGCGCGGCCCGCGCCGTGGCTGCACGACGAGAACGACTCGGGGTTGCCCTTGCCGCGCACGATGAAGCTGCGCGCGCCCATCGAGCCGGGGATGATGCCCAGCTCGCCGAGGCCGGCGCGCACCGCGCCCTTGCGCGTGACCAGCACGTCCTTGCCGAAGTGGTGCTCGCGCGCCACGTAGTTGTGGTGGCAGTTCACCGCCTCGACGCTCGGCCGCGAAGCGCGGGAAGCCCGGGACCGCGGCGACGGCCGCGACCACGTGCTCCATCATCACCTGGCGGTTGAGGCGCGCGTAGGCCTGCGCCCAGCTCCACCGCCTCGACGTAGTCGTCGAACTTCTCGGTGCCCTCCGCGAGGTAGGCGAGGTCCTCGTCCGGCAGGTTGACGCGGTGCTTGCGCATGTCCTGCTTGGCCAGCTCGATGAAGAACTGGCCGAAGCGGTTGCCGACCCCGCGCGAGCCGGAGTGCAGCATGAACCACACGCGCTGCTCCTCGTCCAGGCACACCTCGATGAAGTGGTTGCCGGTGCCGAGCGAGCCGAGGTGGTTGAGGCCGTTGCCGCGCTCGAGGCGCGGGTACTTCGCGCCGATGCGCGCGTAGCCCGCGGCGAGGTGCTCCTTCCACAGGTTCTGCACGCGCACCGGCACGTCGTGCCAGGCGCCGCGGTCGTTGGCCCCGCCGTTGTCGGTGCGCCCGTGCGGCACGGCGTCCTCGATGGCGGTGCGCACGGCCTTCAGCGACTCCGGCAGGTCCTTGGCCAGCAGCGTGGTGCGCGCCGCGCACATGCCGCAGCCGATGTCGACGCCGACCGCGGCCGGGATGATCGCGCCCACGGTCGGGATCACCGAGCCGACGGTCGCGCCGATGCCGTAGTGCACGTCCGGCATCACCGCCACGTGCTGGTGGATGAACGGCATGCGCGCGACGTTGTGCAGCTGCGCGCTCGGCTTCGGCCTCGACGGCGACGCCGCGGGTCCAGGCCTTGATGGGCTTGGCGCCGGTGGCGGTGATGAGGGTGTAGAGGGGGTCGTTCATGGTGTCACTGTCGGTGGGAGGCGTGGGAAAGCCACGACGAGGGGAGATGGGACGGCGGTCTCGCGACCACCTGCCGCTCTGTCCGTTGAGCTACGCGGGAACCGCGCCCGGAATCGAACCGGGAACCTGCAGGGTGAGGGAGTCACATCGGCATTCGTGGCGGAAAAGAGCGGTCGGAAAGAACGGGCGGCGACGAGAAAGGCCGGGATGGTCGTTTTTCGAAAAGGAATCCCGACGGCATTCGCAGCCCAAGAGGAAGAGGGTGGGGAAAACCTCGCGACCAGGGAAGGCAGGGCTTTTCTCGAACGCCTACCGCACGGGATTCACAGCGCGTCGAGCCATGGAGTCCTAGCAGGGTGATGAAAAAGCTCGACCGGCGCCTCGCCGGCCCCTCCAGCCTGTCTGGCCGCGTTGGACGCAGCTCGAAAATGCCCTGCATGTCCTTCGCTTCGTCCGCCTTGCCATCCAGGCCGGATGGGCCGACGATGCTTGGTCGCCATTTTTCATCACCCTGCTAGGCCGGCATTCGCGAGGCAGGACAAGGAGAAAAGAGCGACGAGGGAGCGCACGATGGAGGTCTGAGCTATGACCGGCTCGCGCCGGTCACCAGGAGTCGCACCTGGGACCTCCCGGCAAGCCGGGCGCTCTATTTGGGAACCATGCAGGCATTCGCTCCAAAGAGAGGGAGGACGAAAGCTGCGACGAGGTTTTGTCGAGATGGGTACAGGGGATATGTAGTCCCGACGGCATTCGCAGCGGAAAGATGGGGAAAAGAGCGACGAGAGAGGCAGGATGGGACTGAGCTACGCGCGGCGGACCGCGCACCGGGATTCGCACCCGGGACCTCCCAGCTTCCGCTGGGCGCTCTACTGGAGTCCTGCCGGCATTCGCTCCGGAAAGGATCGGAGAGGAAAGAAGACCGCGACGAGGGAGGACGGGAATCATGCTCTACCATCTGAGCTACCGGCCAGGCGATGGCTCGCGCTGGCGCGGACCGGATTCGAACCGGCGACACTGTAATCCCGTCGGCATTCGCAGTCGAAGGAGGGAACCGGATGACGAGGGTGGCGGGAAGTGGCTGGGGCACGAGGCCCCCGGGGGTTGCGGTCCCCGACGCCGGTGGTGCTGTATTCCCGCCGGCATTCATCCGGAAGAACGAGGAAGGATGTCAAAGAACGCCCGGAGCCGTGGAGCGCACGGCTCCGGGACGGTCACAGCGCGATGCTGTCGATCGCCGCGACCCAGTGACCGGGATCGAGGCGGTCCTCGACGAAGGCGGCGATGGTGGTGAACACCTCGTCGCTGAAGCCGCCGACGTTGAGGACGTCGGTGCGCTCGGGCGCCTGGACCTGCGCGTTCGGCTGCAGGTCCACGCACACCAGCCTGGCGCGCGGGTTGCGGGCCCGGAAGGCCTGCCACTCGCGCAGCACGCCGGTGCCGCGGCCGCCCGGGGTGCGGTCGATCCAGGACTCGTTGTCCGAGACCAGGATCACCAGGTCGGCCTGCGCCTGGCGCCGGTTGAGCTCGGCCAGGGGCGCCGCGCAGTCGGTGCCGCCCGACGGCAGGCCCGCCAGGGTGCGCGCGTTGGTCATCACCGAATCGCGCGGGTTGAGGCCGACCCCGACCACCGCGTTGGAGAACGGCAGGACCTCCGCGCCCGGGTTGCGGCGCAGCACCGCCGCCGCGATCAGGCCGGCGACGTCGATGCAGCGCACCGCCGTGCTCGCGGTGCCGCGCGCGCCGGTCACCGGCGAGTGCATGGACCCCGACACGTCCGGGCAGACCACCACCCGCCCGGACCAGGCCGGCACGTTGGCGATGGCCAGCTCCATCGCGTCCTGGAGCGCCGCGCGCACCTCGGCCGGGACCTCCGCACCCGCCATGGTGAAGGCCACCAGCAGCTGGTACGGGAAGACCCGCGCCTTGGCGATGAGCTCACCGTCGCAGAGGCGCGCGGCGATCAGGCCGGTCATGCCCTCGACGCCGAACACCCCGTGGCGGGCGAAGGTGTTGAGGTTCATGCGCGTCGCCTGCCACGACGCGTGGCGGGCGATCCCGGCCCACTGCGCGGCGTCGAGCGGCAGGCTGGTGAGCATGGCGAACGGCACCTCGGGCACCGGCAGCGCGCGGTCGGCCTTCCAGGCCTCGAAGGCCTGCACGATGGCCGGCAGCGCGGCCGCGTCGTGCGGCTTGCCGATCAGCCAGGCGAGGAGGGCCGTGCGCGAGGCCGTCGCCGGCTTCGGGTGGACCATCTTCACCAGGTCGGCGAGCGACGGGTCGTTGCCCACCGCGGCCGCGAACAGCTGCTCGTCGGACAGCGCCTCCATCCACGCGCGCACCAGCTTCTTGGGCGCGGTGCCGAGCGACTTGCGGCCGGTCACGCCCGAGCGCAGGATCTGCACGAAGGTGCGCACCATCCTGCCGCTGTCGCAGATGCGCGCGAACACGCGCTTGAGCAGCTGCACGTCGCGCACCGCCAGCACCGCGGCGAGCAGCGCCGGCATGTCCTTCATGTGGCCCGCCTGGCGCGCGTGGATGGCGACCTTGGCCACGAACCCGGGCTCGGCCGCCAGGGCCAGGGTCAGCACCTCGGCGAGCTGCTCGTCGGCACCGGCGTAGTACGTGGCGTTCAGGCAGCCGGTCGCGGCGTACTGGGCGAGCGCGTGCTGGGGGCTCAGCGCATAGGCCTTGCCGCCGGCGGCGTTCACGGTGTCGGCCTGGGGGATGAGCGCCCCGGGCAGGGACTGGAAGAGGTTCTTGTTGGCCACGGGGCATTCCTTCGTTGCTGAGGACGGAAGGACATTGGCGCAGGTCATGCCAAGCTCGACGGCAGCCGCGCGGAATCGGATAAACAATTGCTGATATTGATCTTACGATTCCCGTTACGGATGAGTCATCGTCCGTGCCCTCCAAAGAAACGCGATGATTTGCGAAGATTATAGAATTTCCTAGAGTCACTCCATGATCCGGAAGCCCCTCGTCGCCATCGGCCTGCTCGGCCCGTCCCTCGACGACGGCTTCGGCGCCAAGCGCTGGCAGCGCTGGCGCCCGACGGTCTCGCTGTGCCAGCAGGAGGACCTGGCGATCAGCCGCTTCGAGCTGCTCCACCAGCGCCGCTACGACCAGCTCGCGGAGGTCATCGCCGCCGACATCCGCCAGGTCTCGCCCGAGACCGAGGTGCGCAGCCGTCACATCGAGTTCAGCGATCCCTGGGACCTGGAGGACGTCTACGGCGCGCTCTACGGCTTCGTGCGCGGTTACGGCTTCGCGCCCGAGCGCGAGGACTACCTGGTGCACATCACCACCGGCACGCACGTCGCGCAGATCTGCCTGTTCCTGCTCACCGAGTCGCGCCACCTGCCGGCGCGCCTGGTGCAGAGTTCGCCGGGTCGCGGCGGTGAAGGCCGCGAGGAGCGCGTCGCCGGCGCGCACACCATCATCGACCTCGACCTGTCCAAGTACGACCGCCTCGCCGCGCGCTTCCGCGACGAGCACCGCGAGGGCGTGTCGCTGCTGACCGCCGGCATCCCGACGCGCAACGCCGCCTTCAAGGCGATGATCGAGCGCATCGAGCGCGTCGCCGCCGCGTCGAGCGCGCCCATCCTGCTCACCGGGCCGACCGGCTCCGGCAAGACGCGCCTGGCGCGGCGCATCTTCGAGCTGAAGAAGGCGCGCAACCAGGTCGACGGCGCCTTCGTCGAGGTCAACTGCGCGACGCTCAAGGGCGAGGGCGCGATGTCGGCGCTGTTCGGCCACCGCAAGGGCGCCTTCACCGGCGCCATGGCCGAGCGCGAGGGCCTGCTCAAGCGCGCCGACGGCGGCCTGCTGTTCCTCGACGAGGTCGGCGAGCTCGGCCTCGACGAGCAGGCCATGCTGCTGCGCGCCATCGAGGACCGCACCTTCCTGCCGATGGGCGCCGACGTGCCGGTGCTGTCCGACTTCCAGCTCATCGCCGGCACCAACCGCGAGCTGCTGCCGGCGGTGCACGCCGGGCGCTTCCGCGACGACCTGCTGGCGCGCATCAACCTGTGGTGCTTCGCCATGCCGGCGCTCGCCGGGCGCCGCGAGGACCTCGAGCCCAACCTCGACTTCGAGCTGGAGCGCTTCGCGCGCGAGAGCGGCAAGCGCGTGACCATCAGCAGCGAGGCGCGCGCCGCCTTCCTCGCCTTCGCCACCGCGCCCGACGCGGCGTGGCTGGGCAACTTCCGCGACCTCGGCGCGGCGGTGACGCGCCTGGCGACGCTCGCGCACGGCGGGCGCATCACCGAGGCCGACGTCGCGGAGGAGATCCCGCGCCTGCGCGCGCTGTGGCGGCGGCCGGCGGACGCCGACGGGGACGACGTGGTCGAGGCGGTGCTGGGCGCGCGCGCGGATCAGCTCGACCGCTTCGACCGCGTGCAGCTCGCCGAGGTCATCCGCGCCTGCCGGCGCGCGCGCTCGCTCTCGGAAGCGGGCCGCGGGCTGTTCGCGGTGTCGCGCACCCGCAAGCGCACGGCGAACGACGCCGACCGGTTGGCGAAGTACCTGGCGGTGCACGGGCTGGATTGGGAGGCGGTGAGGGACCAGGCATCGTAGGCGCGTGGCTCCACGTCCTACCCGCCCCCATCCTCCACCTGCGAAATCCCGCACCGTCGCGGACTCTTCGAAAGCCGCGCGAGAGGATCTGCAGACGTGCGGAGACGTCGCGGATTTCAGCCGGGATCGAGCACGTCCAGGGCAGGGATGAGGGCACTGTGGGCAATGGGCAGGACAGCGCCCGCGGATTCCGGTCGTCGCCTCGTGACGGGGCCTCGCAGCCGATCACTTCTTCTCGTGCGGCTTCTTCACCGCGTGCAGCGGCTCGGTGTGCTTGCGCTCGACGTGCGCCGCAGGCGTCGCGGGCGCGAGCGGCGACTCCTCGCCGATGCTCACCACCGGGGCCTCGGCCGTGGCGTCGGCGCGCGCGTGGTGGTTGGTGAAGCCCTGGAAGTGGATGCCGGTGGGCACCGCGTTGGCCGGGAAGCCGAACCACTCCACCGACTCCAGGGGCAGGACCACCACGCCGGCCTCCAGTTCCTCGTCGCCGTAGACCTCCGCGGTGAGCTGGCAGGTGTCCAGGTCCAGGGCCAGGATGCGCTTCAGGCAGAACGTCTGGAAGCCGACCGTGCTGGCGTGGAGGAAGCACGAACCCTCGGGGAAGACGTCGCCCTCGAGCTGGCCCTGGATCTCGATGATCTTGCCGACGCGCTCGGACTGCAGCCAGAATTGCGGGCGCTCCTGCTGGAACTTCTCCATCGCCATCTGCCGCTTCATGTCGGCCAGGGCGGCCTCGCGGATCTGCTCTTCCTTGTTCACGCGCTTGCTCATATGTGCCTCAGTTACCGAAGGTTCATCCATCCATGCAAAAATGCAATGATTCCCACGCCATTAGCCCCGTAGATCCCGCATGGGCGAGGGCTTTCATTGGCAGATGGTACGTCCAGCCCACAGTGACCGCTCACGCCGTGCCATCAACCTTCAGGAGAGCCCCATGCCCCGCGTCTTCAACTTCAGCGCCGGTCCCGCCATGCTGCCCCTCGAAGTGCTCGAGAACTCCGCCAAGGCCCTGATCGACTTCGGCGGCAAGGGCTTCGGCATCGCCGAGTGCAGCCACCGCGGCAAGGAGTTCGATGGCGTCATCGACGAGGCCATCGCCCGCACGCGCAGCCTGCTCGGCGTCGGCGACAGCCACGACGTGCTCTTCCTGCAGGGCGGCGCCACCCAGCTCTTCACCACCATCGCGCAGAACTTCGCGAGCGGCCCGGTCGACTACCTGGTCTCCGGCGAGTGGAGCCAGAAGGCCGCCAAGGCCGCGCAGGCCGCCGGCGCCAAGGTCAACATCGTCGCCACCTCCGAGGCCAGCAACTTCGACCGCAGCGCCGCCCCGGCGGAGTGGAAGCTGACGCCGGACGCCGCGTACTTCCACGTCTGCTCGAACGAGACCGTGCACGGCCACCGCCTGCCGCAGTGGCCGACGCACCCCAACCTGGTGGTCGACGCCTCGAGCGAGTTCATGTCGCGCCCGCACCCGGTGAAGGACGCCGCCCTGGTCTACGCCGGTGCGCAGAAGAACCTCGGCCCCGCCGGCGTGGTGGTGGCGATCGTGCGCAAGGACCTCTACCCGCGCATCCCCAAGAGCGTGCCCGGGCTGTTCAACTTCCAGAAGCAGGCCGAAGCCAAGAGCATGATCAACACCCCGCCGACCTTCGGCATCTACATCCTGCTCGAGACCTTCCGCTGGCTCGAGAAGCAGGGCGGCCTGGCCGCGATCGAGCAGGTCAACGAGGCCAAGGCCAAGCTGATCTACGACGCCATCGACTCCTCGAACGGCTACTACAAGGCGACGGTCGCGGTCGCCGAGCAGCGCAGCCGCATGAACGTCACCTTCCGCCTGCCGAGCGAGGAGCTCACCGACGTCTTCATCAAGGAGGCGGCCAAGAAGCAGATGGTGGCGCTGAAGGGCTACCGCACGGTGGGCGGCATCCGCGCCTCGATCTACAACGCCCTGCCGCTCGAGGGCGCCCAGGCCCTGGCCGCGCACATGCGCGAATTTGCTGCGAAGAACGGCTGAGTCAGCAGATCACTGCTGCGGCATGAAGCAGAAAACCCGGGCCATGCCCGGGTTTTCTCCGTAAGTGCCCTTTTTCGCGTTGGCATGGCCGACGCAACCAGGCTCGGCATGGTCGCCGTGCTCATCCGCCGCTCGAAGCTGACCGACCGCATCGCGCACACCCTGGTGCACGATCCGGCCTGCCACTTCCAGGACTCGCGGCTGATCGTGCAATGGCTGTACCGCTGGAGCCGCTCCGCCCTGCTCTTCGGAGCCCAGCGGCGCGGCCGGCCCAGTGGCTGAACACCGGCGGAGTTTTCCCAGCGCCCGCTCAGGGCGCGGGATGGCGTCCGCGGGAAGCCCGGACCCGGCCTCGCGCCGGGCCGCACCAGCGGTGACGGACGCCCTGGTTTCTTGACGCTCTTTTCCACAACGGTCGCGGGGGGTGAGGGGAGGACATCGGGAAATGCGGCGCTGCCTGTGCGGGCGGCGCCGTACCGGAGGGAAGGAAACGGGGTGTCCCGGCGTCCTCCTCCACCCCTCGCGATCGGCGTGTTGGATGGATCGGGAATGCGCGACTTCCGCCCCCTGGGGCGCGAGGGTGATGAGGAGGCGCCAGCCCGGTGGACTGGCGCCGTTGGGTTTTTTGCGGAGGCGATCCGCGTCCTCCGTGCGAACATCGCAGCGTTGCTGCGGCAGGCGGAATACGGATCGAATCGAGGAGCGCGGACGACGTTCGGCGTGAAGCGGTTCGGTTCAACGAAGAGGCATGCCACCGGTCCGCTGCCCGCGTTCCCCTATCCGCCCTCCTCCGGCATGACTCCGCGCGCGAGATCGCGGTAGAGCCGGTCGAAGACGTACGCGCCGAGTTCCAGCCCCTGGGTGATCAGGTAGCGTTTCTGGGGGTCGCGCCAACGCGGCTCCACCACCGCGAAGAACTCCTGGGCGTGGCGCTCGTCGATCTCCGCGTGCAGTTTGTAGTGCACCAGGCGGTCGGCGGCGACCCAGCCGCGCTCGACCACCGCCGCGCCGATCGCCGCCGAGCAGCGGGCGAAGGCGTGCTCGATGATGCCCATGCAGGCGACCCCGACCTCGAGCTCGTCGAGCACGCAGGCGGTGGTCAGCACGCTGTTGAAGGCGCGCAGGCACGGCCACAGCGCGAGCTCGTCGAGGGCCTCGGGCGCGCCGCCGAGCGAGCGCAGGAACTGCAGGAAGGTGGTCTTGTGGAAGTGGCCCTCGCGAAAGCCGCCGTGCTCCTCGACGAGGTTGCGCAGGATGTCCAGGCGCTGCTCCGGGTCCGGCAGGCGGCCGACCAGCGCCGCCATCGGGCGCGGGAAGAACAGCACGGCGAAGTAGAACTGCTCCTGCGTGCGGCGGAACGCGCCGAGGTCCATGGTGCCGGCGCGCAGGGCCGCGAAGAACGGGTTGTTGGTGACCGCGACGCGGGCCAGCACGGCGTCGGCGTGGCGCAGCACCTGGTCGGTGGCCGGGTCGGTCAAGGTCAGATCTCCGCAGTGTCGATGAGCCAGCGGCCGGGCGAGTCCGTGCCGGTGGCGAAGACGGTCGCCGTCGCCAGCGAGCGCAGGCGCGCGCCGAGCGGCGCGCGCAGCGCCTCGGCCTGCGCGGGGGCCATGGCGGTGAACAGCAGCGGGTAGCCCGCGCGCGCGGCCGCGGCCAGCGCCGCCTCGAGCAGGCGCAGCCCGGCCGCGGGATCGCGCCAGGCCAGGCAGGACAGGTGCGCGCTGCGCATGTCCTCGCCATCGCCGGCGTGCAGGCGTTTCGCGCGCAGGGTGTCCTCGAGGCGGCCGCAGGCGGCGCCATCGGCCGCCACCAGCCAGCGCGGCGGCAGCAGGGAGCGCACTTCCGGCCGGCTGTGCGGCAGGTGCCAGGCGCCGGCGGCGAGCTCCGCGAAGCAGGCGGGGCCGCGCGCCCCGTCACCGCCCGGCTCCGCCGCCGCTCCACCGGTGCGCAGCCACAGGATGGCGACCGTGTCCGCGGGCGCGAACGCCGGGATCCCCAAGCGGCCGGTGTAGGCGGCCGGCGTGAGGTCGGTGCCGTCCATCACGACGGCGAACGCGGCCTGCGTGCGGTCCGCGAAGCGCGCGCGGAGGGCGCGCATCAGGCGGATCAGGACCAGCCCGCCGCGCGCCGCGCCGGCGACCTTGAGGTCGCCGAGGTAGAGCACGTCGCGTTCCCCGCCGTGCGGCGCGACCGCGCGCCGCAGCGCGGCACCGAGCGCGCCCACCACCGCGCCGGCGGCGTCCCGGTCCAGCGCGTAGGCCGCCTCGCCGAGGGCGTGGAAGAAGCGCCAGGCATCGCCGCCGTGGGCGATGCGGAAACGGCGTCCCGGGCCGAGCGGGTAGGTGAACTCCCGCTCGAAACGCGCGAGCGCCACGGCCAGCGGCGCGTCCGGGTCGCCCTCCAGCACGGTGACGCTCATGGGCGGCGCCCGAGGTGCAGCGCGCGGTAGAAGAAGCTGCGGTCGCCGGCGTGCAGCCCGGCCGCCTCCGCCCGCCAGGCGAGGCCAGGAGCGAGGCCCGGGACGTCCAGCGTGCTGTTGAGCTGGCGGATGACCACCCAGCCGCCCGGGCGCAGGGCGCGGAAGGCGTGCGCGAGCGTGGCGGCCGCAGCCGCTTCCGGCAGCCAATCGAGGATGTTCGAGAGGTGCACGACGTCGTAGGCGGCGGTCGCACCGGCCAGCGCCGCGTCCATGGTGCTGCAGCTCACGTGCACGTCCGCCATCCGGGAACCGCGCGGCTGCGCGAGCCACGGCGCCGCCGCACCTGCGGGGTAGGCTCCGGCGAGCATCTGCCACAGCCACGGGTTGGCCGCGGCCGGCTGGGTCGCCAGGGCGTGGCGCAGGCGCTCGGCGAAGTGGCGGTGGAAGGGCTGGATGGCGTTGCCGGTCGCCGCCGCGCCGAACAGTCGCACGAGGTGCTCCTGGGCCAGGGCCGTCGCCAGCGCCGCGTCGAGGGCTGCGCCGAGGGCCGTGCCCGGCGCGCAGCGGCGCGACTGCTCGTCGAGGTCGGCCAGCGTGAGCACGGCGCGCAGCTCGGCTGCCTGGGGGCGCAGCAGCTCGCGCAGGGCCGCGAACAGCAGCTCATAGCGTCCGACGTG
The DNA here is from genome assembly GCA_963818245.1 of uncultured Planctomycetota bacterium. Lineage (GTDB taxonomy): Bacteria > Planctomycetota > UBA11346 > UBA11346 > UBA11346 > BOG-1363. The sequence goes on along the minus strand of CAWFSD010000012.1, from coordinate 48,326 downwards.
GTCCGGGCCGGCGTGGGCGACCGCAGGCAGCGGTCCCAGGGCGTCCGCGGCGAGGCCCAGCGCGGCGAATTCCGCGCGCAGCAGGGCGGCGCGTTCCTGCGCGGGCAGCGCGGTGTGGCCGAGGAGCGCCAGGCGCGCCGCCGGATCGCGGGTGGCGAGCAGGCGCAGCTTCAGGCGCGCCAGCGCCAGCTGCGCGGGATTGGGGTCCACCAGGTGCAGGCGCGCGACCTGCGGCAGGGTGGCGAGCAGGGCCGCGGTGCAGCCGCCGGAAGCGATCAGAGCGACCTCGAGCGCGCCGCCGCGGTCGGCGGCGCAGCGCTCGACCACCCAGCGGTCGAGCAACGGGTCCTCGCGCACCTGCGCGAAGGCCACCGGCATGCTCGCGGCCGCGCGCAGCCAGGAAGGGGTTTGCGGATCCGGGTCGTTCACGCTGCCGGCATGCTCGCGGCTCGGCGCCCAGGGGTCAATCCGCGAAGGGCGGCGTCGCGCGGTGGACAGCCGCACGGCCCGGCCTACGGTCCCCCGGATGGACCCCGAGGTCTTCCGCCTCTTCGCGCGCGCCTGCCCCGCCATCCTGATCTGGCAGATGGGCTTCATCGCGCTGACCGTGGCCACCCTGCTGCGGCGCTGGTGGGAGGGTCGCAGCGGGCACCGCCGCGACACGCTGATCGGCGGCGAGCTGCCCGGTCTGCCGCTGGTGCTGATGCACAGCGCCTGCTGGGGCTGCGCGCTGGCCCGCCAGGACTGGCTGTCGGTGGCGCTGTTCGCGTGGTGGGGACCAGGCTTCCTGGTGGTGGCGGGCCTGGTGCTGGCCAAGCGCCGCGTGCCGTGGTGGCGCCTCGGCCGCGCCACCTCGATCCTCTGCAAGGTGCTCTACCTGGCGCTCGTCGGCCTGCTCCTGCACCACGGCCAGCCGGCGCCGGTCTTCGCCTACAGCCTGTGGATCATGCACGACCAGGTGCGGCTGGCGTGGCTGCAGGGCAACGCCGACCGCACGCGCCGCATCGGCGAGGACTGGTGGCTGCCGCGCATCTGCTACCCGCTGTTCCTCGGCCTGCCGCTCGTCACCGCCGACGTCCCCTGGCGCTGGGCCAGCGCCGCCGTGGCCGCGCTGGTCCTGGTGCTGTGGCTGTGGGGCCTGGGGCGCCTGGTGCGCCGCCGCGGCTTCCGCGCGAAGCCGCTCTCGTTCACCGAGAACCTGCGCGACATCGTCTACCTGGAGAGGCCGGCCGGCGGCTGATCGGCCGCGAGCCCCGCGCGCACCAGCGCCTCCGCGCGCTCGCGCAGGTCTGGCGCGTCGCCGTCCAGCCAGTGGATGTCCGCCCAGCCCCGGTACCAGGTCTCCTGGTGCTTGGCCAGGCGCCGCGAGTTGCGCTGCACCAGGGCGAGGGCGTGGTCGAGGTCGTACTCGCCGGCGAGGTGGGCGAGGACCTCCTTGTAGCCGACCGCCTGCCGCGCCTCGGGGCTGAGGCGCGGCGCCAGGGCGCGCACCTCCTCGACCAGGCCGGCGGCGAACATGCGCGCGGCGCGCGCCTCGATGCGCGCGTGGAGGACCGGCCGCGGCCAGCGCAGGCCGATCAGCAGGGCGCGCAGGTCCGGGCGGCGCACCCCGGCGGTGGTGTGGAAGCTGGAGTAGGCCTGCCCGGTGAGCGCGTGCACCTCGAGCGCGCGCACGATGCGCAGGCGGTCGTTGGCGTGGCGCTGCGCGGCGTAGGCGGGGTCGCAGCCCGCCAGCTCGGCGAGCAGCGCGGCACCGCCTTCGCGGTCGTAGCGCTCGCCCAGGGTGCGGCGCAGCGCCTCGTCGCGCGGCGGACCCGCGGACAGGCCCTCGAGCAGCGCGCGGGTGTACAGCGGACTGCCGCCGGCGAGGATCGGCAGCCGGCCGCGCGCGCGGATGCCGGCGAGCGCGTCCTCGGCGAGCCCCAGCCAGCGGCTGACGTCGCAGCGGTCCTCCGGCTCCAGGCACGACAGCAGGTGGTGCGGCACGCCGCCCAGCTCGGCGCCGGCGGGCTTGGCGGTGCCGATGTCCATGCCGCGGTAGACCGTCATGGCGTCGGCGCTCAGCACCTCGCCGTCGCAGGCCCGCGCCAGCGCCACGGCCAGCGCCGACTTTCCCGAAGCGGTGGCGCCGAGGACGACGACCAGTGGCTGCGCTGCGGGGGGCATGGGCCGCGATTAGGTCCAGCGGAGGCGCGATTCAAGGGCTCGCCCCGGGACTCGCGGCTGCGGACCCCGCACGCCGACACCTTCCCCTTACCCCGTTGTCCCCACGGTTTCCCCCGCCATCCTGCGCGTCCCACCTCTCCAAGGACAGCCCATGGCCACCGTCACCCTCAAAGGCAACCCCATCACCACCAGCGGCAGCCTGCCCGCGGTCGGCAGCAAGGCGCCGGACTTCACCCTCGCCAAGGTCGACCTGAGCAACGTCTCGCTCAAGGACTTCGCGGGGCAGAAGCTCATCCTCAACATCTTCCCGTCCGTCGACACCCCGACCTGCGCGACCTCGGTGCGCAAGTTCAACGTCGAGGCCGCCAAGCTCGCCGGCACCGTGGTGCTGTGCGTGTCCCGCGATCTGCCCTTCGCGCACAAGCGCTTCTGCGCCGCCGAAGGCATCGACAAGGTGCACGGCGTGTCCGACTTCCGCGACGCGAACTTCGGCAAGGCCTACGGCCTGACCATCACCAGCGGTCCGATCGCCGGCCTCTTCTCGCGCGCCGTGGTGGTGATCGACGGCTCCGGCACGGTGCTCTACACCGAGCAGGTGCCGGAGATCGGCAGCGAACCGGACTACGCCAAGGCGCTCGCCGCCGCGAAGTGACGCGGCCGCGCAGCCCGCTGCGGGACTCGCCGGGGACGGGTGGCGCGCGCCACCCGTCCCCGCGCGTTTCCGGGCGCAGCGCGCTCAGGCCAGCGACAGCCCACGGTTGTCGAAATCCAGCGTGCGCACCTCGGCCGCCACCCCGCGCGCGGCGTAGCTCGCCGCGACCGCGGCGGCGACCGCGGCGCTGTCGGCGCGCAGCGCGAAGCTGAGCACCGTGCTGCCGCTGCCGCTGATGATGGTGCCGATCGCGCCGGCGGCGGCGGCGGCGGCGCGCGCCTCCGGCAGGCCGGGGTTGAGGGGGGCGCGGTAGCGCTCGTGCCAGGCGTCCTCGAACAGCCCGCGCAGGTCGCCGGGACGGCCGGCGGCGAGGGCCGCGGTGATCAGCGCGGTGCGCTGCCAGCCCAGGACCGCCTCGGCGCGGCTGAGCTCGCGCGGCAGGATGGCGCGCGCGGCGCTGGTCTTGACCTCGAAGGGCGGGATGGCGACCACCGCGACCAGGTCGTCCGGCACGTCGAAGCGCGCGCAGCGCAGGCCGCCGGGCAGCTCCGCGACCAGGGTGAAGCCGCCCAGGCAGGCGGCCGCGACGTTGTCGGGGTGGCCTTCGAGGGCCGCCGCGATGGTCATCAGCTCGTGCTTGTCCTGGGCCCGCCCGGCGAGCACCGCGCAGGCCGCCGCCACCCCCAGCAGGATGGTCGACGAGCTGCCCATGCCGCGCGCGATCGGCACGTCGCCGGCGACGCGCACCGCAAGCCCCGGCAGCGCCCGGCCCCAGCGCGCCGCGCAGGCGTCGCGCACCGCCGCCGCCAGGACCGCCAGCCCCGGATCGGCCGCACCCGGCGCCTGTACCCCGTCCCCCGCCAAGGTCTCCACGGTCACCAGGTTGGCGGCGCCCAGCGCGATCCCCAGGCAGTCGAAGCCCGGCCCCAGATTGGTCGTCGAAGCGGGCACGCGGAAGGTCGGCATGGCGGGGAGCATGGTGGGGACGGGGCGCTCCGGAAGTCCGGAGGCCGGTCAGCTGAGAGACCCGAGACCCGAGACCCGAGACCCCAGGCATGTTCCTCATGACGTAAGCGTGCCCGCCGGAACCGTCCCCGGTCTAGGGTCTAGGGTCTAGGGTCTAGGGTCTAGGGTCTAGGGTCTAGGGTCGCGGCGGGCCGGTCCAGGGTCTAGTCACGCACCCGAGGGCCATCCCACCACCCAAGTGTTTGCAACACCGCAATCCCCGCCCCCGGCGCCACCTTGCCTGGGGCTTCCCCATGCCTCCAATCCAACGCCTTACCTCTTGGAGCGGTGACCCATGTCGAAACCCACCCTGCTGGCCCTGCTCGTCCCCGCCCTGCTCGGCTCCGCCCTGGACCGCGGCCGAGGGGCATCCCGCCGCCGGGCCCACGGAAGCCTACCTGGTCGACACGGTGATCCCCGCCTACGGCGTCATCCATGAGCGCCCCTACTACGCGGAGAGCCGCATCACCGGGCTCTACATCACCATCCGTCGCCAGCTGGCGCTGGTCGAAGCCGGCGTCCTGGCCGGCACCAGCGCAGCTCCGGCGCCCGCCGACAAGGCGAACGCCCCGGCCGCCGCCACTGCTGCGCCGTCCGATACGAGCATCCAGGGCCTGCTCGCCCAGCTCACCGCGGCGGACAAGGACATCGCGTACCGCACCTACCTCGAGCAGGGCCAGATCGACGAGTCCTTCTCCAACCTGGCGCGCACGGCCGAACTGCTCGCGCTGCGCGGACAGGCGACCAGCGACACGCTGAACAAGGTCCATGCCGCCGCCGAGGCCGCCGCTGCGAAGCCCGCAGCGGCCCCCGAGAAGCCGGCCGCTCCGACTGCGGCCCCGGCCCCGGTCGCGGCCCCCGCTCCTGCGCCTGCGCCCGCTCCGGAAAAGCCGGCGGAGAAGGCGCCCGAAGCTCCGGCCCCGGAGAAACCGGCTGAGAAGCCCGCCGAGCCTCCCGCGCCCGCGCCGGCTCCCGAGAAGGCCGCCGAAGCTCCGGCCCCCGCTCCCGAGAAACCCGCGGATGCGGCGGCCCCGGCTCCGGCCCCGGAAAAGCCCGCTGATCCCGCGGCCCCGGCCGCGCCGGAGAAGCCTGCCGACCCGGCCGCCGCCCCTGCGGCGCCCGAAAAGCCCGCGGATGCGGCCGCCCCTGCGGCGCCCGAGAAGCCTGCCGATGCCGCCGCCCCTGCGGCGCCCGAGAAGCCCGCGGATGCGGCCGCTCCGGCCGAGAAGCCTGCCGATGCGGCCGCCCCCGCGGCCGAGAAACCGGCTGATGCGGCTGCTCCGGCGGAGAAGCCCGCGGATGCCGCCGCCCCCGCCGCCCCCGCGGCGCCCGAGGCTCCGCCGCAGCCGGCCCAGTGAGCGCTTGGGCAGGGCCTGGTCCCTGCCTGATCTCGTCGACATGATGGATCCGCGCGGCAGCCGCACGGCGGCCTCGCCGCAGTCCGGGTCCGCGGCTTCCCGAACGGCTCCAGTCAGGCCCTGAGGAGCCCGCCCCGGCCGCAGCGTGCCTTTTCCGCCGCCCCGCTACGGTACGTTCCGCCGCGGGCGCTCCGCTCCGGCTCCTCCTTCTTGTGATGGGACCGGCGGTCATGGCGCGCATCGTGGTCGGAATGAGCGGCGGGGTGGACTCCAGCCTCAGCGCCGCCCTGCTCAAGGAGCAGGGCCACGAGGTCGTCGGCATCACCATGAAGCTGTGGCCGTGCGCGGAGGAGGACGGCGGCTTCACGCGCGAGGACGCGTGCTGCTCGCCGACCGAGACCATCGACGCGCGCAGCGTCGCGCTGGCCAGCGGGCTGCCGCACTACGTGATCGACCTCGAAGACGAGTTCCGCCGCGACGTGGTCGACGGCTTCGTCGCCGGCTACGCCGGGGGCGAGACGCCGAACCCGTGCGTGCGCTGCAACGAGAAGGTCAAGTTCGGCGCGCTGTGGGAGCACGCGCAGAGCCTGGGCGCGGAGCGCGTCGCCACCGGCCACTACGCGCGCGTCGAGCGCGCCTTCGACCGCCACGTGCTGCGCGTCGCGGTCGACCGCGCCAAGGACCAGACCTACTTCCTGTTCAGCCTCACCCAGCAGCAGCTCGCCGCGGCGCACTTCCCCGTCGGCCACCTGACCAAGGACGAGGTGCGCGACGCGGCGCGCGCGCGGGGCCTGGCGACCGCCGACAAGCACGAGAGCCAGGACATTTGCTTCATCGGCGCGGGCGGCGTCGGCGGCTTCCTGCGCGAGCGCGTGCCCGCGGCCTTCCGCCCCGGCGAGATCCGCCACGCGGATGGGCGCGTGCTCGGCGCGCACCAGGGGCTGGCCGCGTTCACCATCGGCCAGCGCCGCGGCCTGGGCGTGGCCTGGCACGAACCGCTGTTCGTCACCGCCCTCGACCGCGCGGCCAACACCGTGACCCTGGGCCCGCGCGAGGCCCTGCTGGTCGACACGCTGGCGCTGCGCGACTGCACCTGGCACCTGGGCGAGCTGCCCGCGCACGGCCTGGCCTGCCGCGTGCGCCCGCGCTACCGCTCGCCGGCGCTGCCGGCCACCATCCTGCCGGCGCCGGGAGTCGGCCGCGAAGGCAAGCCGAACGCGACCGTGCGCTTCGCGGAACCGGTGCTGCGGTCGAGCGCGGGGCAGGCGTGCGTGGCGTACGACGAGCGGGACGAGCTGTGCCTCGGCGGCGGGTGGATCGCGTAGGCGCTCCGCTGCTCGCCCCTTGGGAAGGATAGACCGCCAAGACGCCAAGGCGCCAAGAGCGGGTGATGGCATGGTGCGCCATCACCTGCAAGGAGGCGGACTCTCTACGTGGGTCTGCGCTCCTTGGCGCCTTGGCGCCTTGGCGGTTCTATCCGGCTATCCCTCCGATCCCGGTTGCCGACCAGCCACGGGCACCGGGTCCCACGCCCGAGGTGCGCGGGTCCGTGGTACACTCCTGGCCCGCTGGACCAGGTTGCGCGGCGCCGCCTTGCCGAGATCGGCGGCGCGGCGATGCTGCCGGTCCGGCGGCTACGGAGACCCCATGGCGGAAGCGATCAACCAGGTGCTGGGCCAGCTCCAGCAGGTCATCCTCGGCAAGGAGCGGCAGCTGCGCCTCGCGCTGTGCTGCCTGCTCGCGCAGGGCCACCTGCTCATCGAGGACATCCCGGGCGTGGGCAAGACCACGCTCGCACAGGGCCTGGCGCGCGTGCTCGGCCTGCAGCTGCGGCGCATCCAGTTCACCAGCGACCTGCTGCCGGCCGACATCGTCGGCAACTCGATCTTCGACCGCGAGCGCCAGCAGTTCGCCTTCCACCCCGGTCCGCTGTTCGCGCAGGTGGTGCTCGCCGACGAGATCAACCGCGCCACGCCCAAGACCCAGAGCGCGCTGCTCGAAGCGATGGAGGAGCGCCAGGTCAGCGTCGACGGCCAGAGCCACGCGCTGCCCGAGCCGTTCTTCGTCATCGCCACGCAGAACCCGCACCAGATCGGCACCTTCGCGCTGCCCGAGTCGCAGCTCGACCGCTTCCTGATGCGCCTCGACCTCGGCTACCCCGACCGCGCCGCGGAGCGCGCCATGCTCAGCGGCCCGGACCGGCGCGCGCTGCTCGAGCGCCTGCCGCCGCTGCTGCCGCTCGCCGAGCTCACCCGCCTGCAGGCCGCCGTCCAGGCGGTGCGCGTCGCCGGGCCGCTGCTCGACTACCTGCTCGACCTGCTCGCGGCGACGCGCATCAACCGCCAGCCCGGTTCGGGGCTGTCGCCGCGCGCCGGCCTCGCCCTGCAGCGCGCCGCCCAGGCGTGGGCGCTGATGTCCGGCCGCGACCTGGTCATCCCCGAGGACGTCCAGGCGGTCGCGGTCAGCGTCATGGCCCACCGCCTGCGCAGCGCCGGCGAGGGCACGGGCGATGGGCGGGCGCTGGCGGAGCAGCTGCTGCGCACGGTGCCGATCCCGTGAACGGGCGGCCGAGCGTGCGCCCCACCGGCGCCTGCCTGACCCTCGCGGTCATGCAGCTGGCGATGATGCTCGGCGCGGTGAACTACGGCAGCAACGCGGCCTACGTGGTGATGTCCCTGGTCTCGGCGGTGGGCCTGGTCTCGGCGCTCCACGGCTGGCGCAACCTCAGCGTGGTGCGCGTCGTCGCCGGCGAGACCGTGCCGGCCTTCGCCGGCGAGCCGCTGCGCGCCACCGTGCTGGTCACCAACGGCGGTCCGCGCGACGTGCACTTCCTGGCCTGCGACCTGCCCGGACTGCAGGTCGCTGGCGGCGCGGTGCGCATCCCGCACCTCGCGGCCGGCGCCACCGTGGCGGTCGAACTGGTGCTGCCGTGGCGCGCGCGCGGCCTGCACGCGCACAGCGGCGTGCGCGTCTCGACGATCTTCCCGATGGGCCTGTTCCGCTGGGCGCGCCGGCTGCCCGGCGACTTCACCTGGATGGTCTACCCGCGTCCGGTGCACGGCGGCCCAGCCGCGGCGGCACCGGATGAGCGCGCCGAGGCCCAGGCCGGCGGGCGCCCGGGCGGCGGCGACTTCCGCGGCCACCGCCTCTACCAGGCCGGCGATCCGCAGCGCCACGTCGACTGGAAGGCGGTGGCGCGCGGCCGCCCGCTGCTGGTCAAGGAGTACGACGGCGGCGGCGCCGCGCGCTGGTTGATCGACTGGCAGGCGGCCGGCGGCAACGACGCGGAGCAGCGCCTCTCCCAGCTCGCCGGCTGGGTGGTCGAGGCCGAGCGCGGCGGCGTGCAGTTCGGCCTGCGCCTGCCCGACCGCGAGCTGCCGCCCGCCACCGGGCCGGGCCACTACCACGCCTGCCTGAGCGCGCTGGCGCTGTTCCCGGGGCGCTGACGGCCGTGGTCGACGACGCCTCCGCCATCGAGACCCTCGGCCTGGCGCGCATCCGCTGGCTGCTGCTGGCGATGGGCGTGGCCACCGCGCCCTTCCTGACCGAACTGCCGCCGTGGATGCCGCTCGGCATCCTCGCGCTCGGCTGGTGGCGCTGGTGGGGCGAGCGGCGCGGCCGCGTCGCGCTGCGCCGGCCGCTGCGCCTGCTCATCGCGGCGCTGGTCTTCGGCCTGCTGCTGGTCACCGGCCACCTGCAGTTCGGGATCCAGGCCTCGCTGCTCTTCATCTCGTTCCTGTGGGCCAAGCTGCTCGAGCTGCGCACCGAGCGCGACTACATGCTCGCCTGCTTCCTCTGCTACTTCCTGGTCGCGGTCCAGCTGTTCGACTCGTCGTCGCTGCTCACCTGCGCCTACGCGCTTGTTTCGCTCGCGGTCATCACCGTCGCCGCGGTGCGCTTCCACGCCGGCCGCGAGGCGCGCTCGCTGCTGCCGCTGGTCGGCGTGATGGTCCTGCAGGCCCTGCCCCTGGCGCTGGTGCTGTTCCTGTTCTGCCCGCGCCTGCAGATGCGGCTGCCCAACCTGGGTGGGCAGACCGTGGCCGGGTTCACCGACGCGATGCGCCCCGGCGACATCGCCAAGGTCGCGGCCGGCGACCAGGTCGCCTTCCGCGTCGAGTTCCCCGACGGCCACCTGCCCGACGAGTCCGCGCTCTACTGGCGCGGCCTGGTGATGAACGAGACCGACGGTGCGATCTGGCGCCACGGCGACCCCTACCGCGGCACCGGCCCGCACCAGGGCGCTGGCGGCGAGAGCGACCGCCGGCCCGCGGTCACCCAGCAGATCGTGCTGATGCCGCACGGCCAGCCGTGGGTCTTCGCGCTGGACACGCCGGTCGCCGCGCCGGAGGAGGCGAACCTGCTGCCCGACCGCACGCTGCTGGCCAAGGGCGGGACGGTGAGCCGCATCATGCGCTACACGGTGGTCTCGCAACCCGGCGCGCGCGCCGCCGACGCCGGACTCGAGATCAAGCACTGCCTGGCCTGCCCGCGCTCGCTGTCGGCGCGCACCGTCGCGCTCGGCCAGCAGTTCGCGCGCGCCGGGCAGGGCGTGAAGGACCGCATCGACGCCGGGCTCGCCTGGATCCAGGGCAACGGCTTCACCTACACGCTCGAGCCCGGCGAGATGGGGTCGGACCCGGTCGACACCTTCCTGTTCGAGAAGCGCAGCGGCTTCTGCGCGCACTACGCCACCGCCTTCTGCCTGCTGATGCGCCTCGCCGGCGTGCCGGCGCGGGTCATCGTCGGCTACCGCGGCGGCGAGGCGAACGCCTTCGGGGCCTTCCTGGTGGTGCACCAGCAGCACGCCCACGCCTGGTGCGAGGTGTGGGACGCCGGCGCGCGCGCCTGGCTGCGCGTCGATCCCACCTACGGGCTCAACGTCGCGCCCGGCCAGAGCGTGCCCGCCTCGCTCGGTGGCGCCGCCGCGGCCGCCACCACCAGCGTGGCCCTGGGCCTGGACTGGGCCCCGGAGTGGGCGCGCGGACCGCTCCACTCCGTGCGCATGTGGTGGCAGTACGTGGACGCGCGCTGGGACGCCCTGGCGATGGGCTACGGCGCCGAGCAGCAGGAGGCGGTGCTGGCGCGCTTCGGCCTCGCGCGCTTCGGCATGGCCGCGACCGTCGTGGTGCTGGTCGCGACGCTGCTGGCGCTGCTGCTCGCGCTGTTCGCCCTGATGCGCATCCGCCAGCGCCGGCGCAGCGACCCGGTGCTGCAGGCCTACGCCGACTTCTGCTCCCGGCTGCGCCGGGGTGGCGTCCCGCGCGAACCCTGGGAAGGCCCGCTCGCCCACGCCGAGCGCGCCGCCGCCGAGCTCTCCTCGCACGCCAGCATCATCCACGAGGCCGCCGCGCTCTACGTGCAGCTGCGCTACGGCAGCCACCCGCAGCCCGCGGCCGGGGTCGCCCACCTCAATGTCCTGGTGCGCAGGCTGAGCGGCATCGGCGGGATCACGCAGCGCTTCGTACGCAAGAAGAAGGGGAGGACGACGGAAGGCGCTCGGCGCTAGGCGCTCGGCGCTCGGCGCTCGGCGCTCGGCGCTCGGCGCTCGGCGCTCGGCGCTCGGCGCTCAGCGCTCGGCGCTCGGCGCGAGGTACCTCGGACCGCAGCTGGGCCTGGTGAGCGGGGTGGTCCCGATGGTCCGTCGCTCCCCGCTTCCACGTCCGCAGGCGGAGGGCACAGTGCGTCCATGACCTCGGCCCAACTCCACGACCTGCTGGTCATCGGCGGCGCGCTGGTCGGCACCCTGGCGGTGGCGGGCGTGGGCTGGTGGTACCTCCGCCAGCGCCTCGGCGTGGGTGCGGGCGCCGAGCGCGCCGGGGTGGCGCGCGTGCTGGCCGTGCAGGGCGCTTCGCGCTGCGTCGAGGCCCTGACCCTGCTGCGCACCCTCGACCAGCGCGGCGACGCCGACGCCCTGGCCGGCGTCTGGCAGGCCATCGAGATCCCGCTCCTGCAGGCCCTGCCCGACTGCCCGCCCCCGCTCAAGACCGCCCTGCGCCGCACCCTCGAGGACTGCGCGGCGCGCTGCCCGCGCCGCGACGCCGCGCGGGCGATGATGACGATGCGGGATGCCCTGCAGGCGTGACGGCGCCTGCCAACGGCATCCGTGGCGACTGGATGCGGACCGGCAGTTGCCCAATGACCCTGCCCCGTTAGGGTTTCGCCCGCCGCGCGACGACGTCTGGAGAGATGGCTGAGCGGTTGAAGGCACCGGTTTCGAAAACCGGCATCGGGGAAACTCGATCGGGGGTTCGAATCCCCCTCTCTCCGCTGTCTGTTGGGGGAGCGGCATCAGGCCGCCTCCCCCAACGAACGCGCCTACGGCGCTGCCCCCTACGCGAGAAGAAACAGCCTCATTGGGGAGGGCGCTTTGCGCCTCCGGCTGAGACTTCCCGATCCGCGTGCCTCGGGTCATTGCCGCCAGCGTTCGAAGAGGCTGGGGTAGAGACGCTGCGCCATCGCCTTCTCGGTGGGGCTGCCGTGGAAATCGGCGGCGGCCATGGCGTGGTAGAGGAGGTTTCTGACCAGCGGTTCGTTGGCGGTGATCCTGGTGAGGGCGGGGTTGGTCGTGCCGTCGTAGAGCGGGACGCCGATGCGGAACGATAGGGTGCGGAACTTGTCCATCCCCGGGGTGTACGGACAGACGAACCCGAAGATCCTGCCGGTGGCGTCCTTCGCGGCGAAGATCATGGTCCCGCCATCGAGGAGGCTGTCCACGTAGCCCACCTCCAGCGGCAGGCGCAGGGGTTGCCCGCAGATGATCAGGGGATCGCTGGCGGTGAGCGGCGGCGGGATCGGATGGCGGAAGGCGAGCAGCACGGTCAGCGCCGCCAGGGTCGCGAGCGCGAGCAGGATGACGTATTTACCCACTGGTCCGGTCCCCGCGCGCAGCAGCGACGGCCTGCTAGTCGTCGCTGCCGCCGGCCTCGATGTCGAAGCCATCGGCGGTCATGACCTTGATCAGGCCCCACAGGAAGCCGATCGCGGCGAGCGGCAGGATGATGAAGAACAGGCGGCCGGTGAAGAGGAAGATGGCGCCGAACACCACCAGGCTGAGCGCGCTGAGCCCGATCTTGACGAAGGCGGTCTTGCGGTTGGCCGCCTGGTTGTCCTTGAAGATCCGGTCGATCAGCTCGCGGGCCTGGCCTTCCGGCATGCCGCGCGACTTCAGCACGCGCGCGGCCTTGTCCTTCGACTTCTCCTGGCTGAGGATGTTGTGGGCGTTCAGGTACACACGATCCGCGTCGCTCATCGCCATGGTGCTGTTCCTTCGTCGTATCGCCGGTTCACGGCAGGGTGCGAAGGGCCGAGCGTGGCGGGCGCACGGCGCAATTCCAGCACCAAGGATGCATGACCGCTGTGCCACGGCCAGGCCGGGGGACCCGCAGGCTTCCGCGCTCGCAGCTGCTCAGTGCGGCAGGTAGACTTCCAGGTACGCCTTGAGCTCCGCGAGCTGCGCGAAGCTGAGCTCGCTGCGCTCCTCCTGGATGCCCGACGACTCGGCCCAGGCGCAGATCGTACCGTGCGCCTGCACCACCGCGTGCCAGGCGCCGGGCTCGATGATGTACCAGCTCTGCGGCAGCATGGGCAGGCCGACGATGTGGCCGGGCTGGAGCCCGCGCCCGGCCAGGCACAGGATCGCGGCCCCCTGCACCACCGTGCCGGCCTGGCGCCCGCCCAGGTTGCGCGCGAACGCGGTGGTGCTGTCGGGCATGCGGTCGGGCGAGGGGTTGGTCAGGCCGAGCTGCCAGCCGCCGCCGTCGCCGGGCAGGTTGCCGACCGCGACGCTGACGTAGCCGGCCTGGCGGCTGCGCCCGACGATGAGCTGGTCGCCGACGATCTTCTCGAGCAGGAAGGGCTGGCGCTGCACCGCGTAGGCGGTGATGCGCGCGATCACCTCGTTGGTCGACAGGCTGTCGCTGAACAGGTGCACGGCGTCGTCGGTCAGGGTCAGCGCGCCGACCTCGCGGTCGCGGTCGCGCTGGTCGCGCTTGATGATCTCGGCGACCACCTCGCCCAGCGGCGGCAGCGGCTCGCCCGCGGGCCACTCGGCGAGGCGGCGGCGCGCGCGCTCCTCGGGGCTGGCGTCGAGGAAGACCTTGAGCTGGGCGTCGGGGCAGATCACCGTGGTCGCGTCGCGGCCCTCGACCACCGCGTCGCGCCCGCGCACCAGGCGCTGCTGCAGGGCGACCAGGTGGGCGCGGCAGCGCGGGTTGTTGGCGACGCGCCAGATCTCGCTGGTCAGCGCCGGGGCGCGGATGCGCTCCTGCGGCATGTCGACGCCGTCGACGCGCACCTCGCCCGCCTCGTTGAAGCCGATGTCGAGCTTCTCGACCAGCGTCGCCACCGCGGCCGGGTCCTCGAGGTCGACGTGCGCCTCGAACAGCTTGACGGTGGCCGCGCGGTACATCGCGCCGGTGTCGAGGAAGAGCAGCCCCAGGCGCTTGGCCAGCGCACGCGTGACCGTGCTCTTGCCCGCGCCCGCCGGCCCGTCGATGGCGATGACCATGGGCCGGGCGAGCGCCGGCCCGCCGGGGCGGGAGGAGAGCATGCGAGGAGTTGTCGCCAGGGCGGGGGGGCGATCAATGGAGACGGTGGGGGGGAGGCGCGAGGCGCGAGGCGCGAGGCGCGAGGGAGGCAGGGGAGGAGATGGGCACACGGGTCGGGAGGCGGCGCCCTCCCGGGACCGGGGGGCGGACCGCACGCATGAGACGCCAGGGGGCTGGCCGCCAATGCCATACGGCAGGGCTCTTCTCTGGTCGCTCTGGTCCTCTGTGTTCGAACGGCTGTCGGCCCACCCCAGAGTCCAGTCGCACAACGAATGGTAGGCAGGAGAACCCGATAGACACAGAGCACCAGAGAGCCCAGAGCAGCGAGAAGAACGGCTCCAGGCTTATCGCGGCGCCACGCTGGCACCTGAGCTTGATGGCATTCAAGGCCATAAGACAGGGCTCTTCTCTGGTCGCTCTGGTCCTCTGTGTTCGAACGGCTGTCGGCCCACCCCAGAGTCCAGTCGCACAACGAATGGTAGGCAGGAGAACCCGATAGGACACAGAGCACCAGAGAGCCCAGAGCAGCGAGAAGGACGGCTCCAGGCTTATCGCGGCGCCACGCTGGCACCTGAGCTTGATGGCATTCAAGGCCATAAGACAGGGCTCTTCTCTGGTCGCTCTGGTCCTCTGTGTTCGAACGGCTGTCGGCCCACCCCAGAGTCCAGTCGCACAACGAATGGTAGGCAGGAGAACCCGATAGGACACAGAGCACCAGAGAGCCCAGAGCAGCGAGAAGGACGGCTCCAGGCTTATCGCGGCGCCACGCTGGCACCTGAGCTTGATGGCATTGGTGGACCGCCCACGGTCCCGGGAGGGCGCCTCAGGCGGCCTCGCGCCTCAGGCGCGGCCGCAGGCGGCGAGGAAGGCGCGCATCTTCGCGGGGTCCTTCCTGCCGGGGGCGGATTCGATGCCGCTGGCGACATCGACGCCGAACGGCCGGGTCGACCTGATCGAGCGCGCGACATTGGCGGGGGTCAGGCCACCCGCCAGGACCACCGGCCGGTCGATCTCGGCGTCGGCGAGGAGTTCGTGGTCCCACAGCACCCCGCTGCCGCCACCCGCGCTGTCGAGCAGGTAGGCATCGGCCGGGTAACCGCGCATCGCGGCCAGGCCGTCCTCGTCGGCGATGGCGAAGGCCTTCAGGACGGGGAAGCGCGCGCGCAGGCGCTCGGCGAGCTCTGGCGGCTCCTGGCCGTGGAGCTGGGCCACCGTGCAGCGCGTCGCCTGCATCGCGGCGAGGATGGCCTCCTCATCGGCGTCGACGAACAGCGCCACCGCGGTCACGAATGGCGGGATGAGCCGGGCGAGCCGCACCGCGCGCTCGACCGTGATGCGCCGCGGCCCGCGCGCCAGGTTGAGGCCGATGGCGTCGACGCCCAGGGCGACCGCGGCGCGCACGTCCTCATCGCGGGTGAAACCGCAGAACTTGATCTTCGGGAGGCCGGCCATGGTTTCCTGCTGCGATCCTGGGATTCCTGGCTGCGACCCGCGGAGCGGGCGGCATCAGCTCGCCCGGGGCGTCATCCCTGGGTCCGGGGCCGGGACCTCCGGGTCTACTTGCCCTGATACAACCGCGCCGCCAGGATCTCCGGCAGGCCGACCTCGCGGATCTTGTTCGCCGCGGCGTCGATGTCGTACTCGACGCGGTTGATCGTCACCTGCTTGGTCGTCGAGTCGAGCACGGCGAAGCTCGCCTTGTTGTTCTCGTCGCGCGGCTGGCCGACGCTGCCGGCGTTCACCATGATCGAGATCTCCTCGTCGATGGGGATGTCGCCGTCGAGCGTGTAGGTGATCGGATCGGTGTCGAAGAAGCCGACCGGCACGTGGCTGTGGCCGAGGAAGCCGAGCTTGGCGCCGAGCTTGCGCAGCGACTCGAAGCTCTGCTGCGCGTCGAACACGGTCTGGATGTAGTTGAAGGCCTCGGGCTGGTGGAAGGTGCCGTGGGCCACCGCGCAGTCCGGGTAGGTCAGGGTCAGCGGCAGGGTCAGGATCCAGTCCTTCTGCTCGTCGGTCAGCTGCTCGCGCGTCCAGATCGCGGCGGCCTTGGCGTAGGCGTTGAAGCAGTCGATCGAGACCTTGCCGACCGCGGCCCAGTCGTGGTTGCCGGCGATCACGTCGCACTTGAGCTCGCGGATCATCTCCAGGCAGCGCGCCGGCTCGGCGCCATACCCGACGATGTCCCCCAGGCAGACGATCTTCTCGATGTTCTCGGCGCGGATCGCCGTCAGCACCGCCTCGAGGGCCTCGGTGTTGCCGTGGATGTCGCCTAGGAATGCGTAACGCACGTTCAGACCTTCGCGTAGGGGCCGGGGATGATCAAGCGATATCCTGGCGTTTGAACAGCGCCAGCCCGGCAAGCAGCCAGCCTGCGCAGAGCAGGGCGGTGTAGAGCAGGGCCGTCAGGGCGTAGGAGGCCGTCAAGGGGTGGTCGGCGAACTGGATGCTGTCGTCGAGGTTGTACAGGGCCAGCGCCGGCACCACCACCACGCCCATCAGGCCCATGCCGGCGAGCAGGTGCGAGCCCACGAACAGCGCGAAGCAGACCAGGATGTTGGCGGTCAGCGGCAGGCGCAGCGCCAGCACCGCGGCGATGCAGGTCAGCACGGCGCCCTGCGCCAGGGCCAGGCCGTGGGCGGCCAGCACCGTGCCCCAGGGCACCACGGTCTCCTGGTTGCCGCCGTGGCCGTGCTCGTCGACGAAGCCGAAGCGCCAGGCCAGCCACAGCACCAGCAGGTGGGCGAGCGCCACCAGCGCGCCCGAGGCCGCCACCGTCAGCCAGATGCCCAGGGCCTTGCCCGCCAGGAAGCTGCCCCGGCTGAGCGGTTTGGCGAACAGCGTCAGGGCGGTGCGGCTGGCGAGCTCGTCGTGGACGCTCTGCGAGGCCCCGACCACGGCCAGGAACAGGCCGTTGATCACGCCGACCGCGACGCCGGCGGTGGCGATCATGCGCATGCGGTCCTGGGCCTCGAAGTTGAACTCGCCGAACACGTAGGTCAGCCCCAGCAGCACCAGCGACACCGCGGTCATCAGCCAGGTCACCGGCTGCCGCACGGTGTCGGCGACGGTCAGGCGGGTGAGGGCGGTCAGGGCCACAGGCAGCGCAGCAGCATGGGGTACGCGCGCGCCAGCCAGGCGGTGCGCAGGGCGCGCCGGCGCGCGCCGCCGGCCAGGAGGTGCGGCACCGCGGCGCGGCGCAGGCGGCGCGCGGCTGCGGCCTCGCCCCGGCCGGCGAGGGTGTCGGCGGTCAGCAGCAGCTGCTCGGCGGCGAGCGCGGCGCGGTCCTGGGCGGCGAGCGCCGCCGCCAGGCGCAGGGCGGCGTGCGGGAAGGCCGGCAGGCTGAACAGGTCGTCGCGGCCGGCGGGCTGCGCGGCGAGGCCGGGCCACACCTCGGGCCAGGCGGCGGCGAGCACGCGCACCAGCGGGGTGGCCGCGTCCGGCGGCGCCAGGCGGCCGAGGCGCGCCAGGCAGGCCGGCTCACCGTGCGCCTCGAGCGCGATGCAGGCGGCGAGCAGGCCGCGCTCCTGGAGCGGGCGCGCGGGCAGGGCGGGATCGTCGAGCACCGCCAGCGCCGCGGTGAAGGAGCCGCGCTCGGCCAGGCACTCGGCGTGCAGCGCGGCGGCCTCCTGGTCGCCGCGCGCCTGCTCCCACAGCTCGCGCGCCAGGCGCTCGCCGGCGGCGGCGTCGCGCGTCGCCAGGTGCAGGCGCACGCGCAGCAGGCCGACCGCGCGGTTGCCGGGCTCGGCGGCGACGGCGCGGTCGAGCTGGTGGCGCGCGGTGGCGTGGTCCTCGCAGACCAGGGCGAGCTGCACCAGCAGCAGGCGGTTGCTGGTCGAGAGCTGGTCGTCGTACGCCGCCAGCCCGGCGCAGGCCGCGCGCAGGCTGTCGCGGCCGCCGCCCGGGCGGCTGGCGCGGCGCAGCGTCAGGTCGCGCAGCAGGTGCTGGGTCTCGACCGCCTGCGCCTCGCGCCCGGCGAGCAGCCCGGGGAGGATCCCGGCGGCGAGCGGCTCCGCCTCGGCGAGGCGGCCCTGGCGCAGCAGGAAGGTCGCGAACTCGGCGCGGTGCAGGTCGTGGCCGGGCTGCGCTCCGGGCGTGGCGGCGGTCTCGGCGATGAGGCGCCGCCACAGCGCCTCGGCTTCCGCGAGGCGGCCCTGGCGCTCGTAGAGCGCGGCGAGCTGGCGCGCCAGCAGGCCGGCGTGCGCGGACGCGGCCTGCGCCGGGCCGCCCGCGCGCAGGGCGCGGTCGATGTGCTCGAGGTGGGCGGCGGCGCTGGCGAGGTCGCCGCGCTGCTCGGCCAGCACCGCGCCGAGGATGTGCGCCGGCACCGCCTCGCCGTCGCGGGCCAGCGACTGGCCGAGGGCCTGGAGCGCGTCGCCGGGGTTGGCCAGGGCGAGCTCGGTCTCGGCCACCGCCAGCCAGGCGCGCGCCTGCTCGCCGCGCGCGGCGTCGCCGGCCGGCGCTTCCTCGCCGACGGCCTGCGCGGCGGCGAGCTGCAGGTGCGCGGCGCGGCGCGCGAGCAGGCCCTGCCCGGCGCCGGCGTAGAGCTGGGCGAGGTCGCGCCACGGCACGCGCTCGCCGGCGGCGCGCTCGAAGAGCACGGCCAGCGGCGCGACCGCGGCGGCCTTGGCCTCTGGGCCGACGGCGGCCTGCACCGCGAGGCGGGCGCGGCGCAGCAGCAGGCGCGGCTCGTGCGGGAAGGCGGCCAGGCCGCGCTCGCACCAGCCGCGCGCGACCTCGGGCTGCTGACGGCGCTCGGCGAGCGCGGCGGACAGCTCGAAGGCGGGCAGGACCGGCTGCGGCGGCACCAGCAGCGCGGTGATCGCCTGGTCGGCCTCGTCGTCGCGGCCGAGCGCGAGCAGGATGCGCGCGTGCAGCGCCTGGTACTCGGGCGCGCCGTCGAGCTCGACCGCGCGCGCCGCGCAGCGCTGCGCGGTGGGCAGGTCGTCCTCCTCGGCGGCGATCTCGGCCTGGATCGCCCACAACTGCGCGGTGTCGCCGGCGGCGGCGAGGGCCTTGGTGGCGACCTCGGCGGCCTCGGCGCGCTTGCCCTGGCGGCGCAGCGCCTCGGCGAGCAGGGCGAGCAGCGGCGGCGCCTCGGCGAGCGCCGCCAGGCCGCGGCGGGCCGCGGCCTCGGCCGCGGCGGGGCGCCCGGCGGCGAGGTGGTGGTCGATCTGCTCGCGCCACGCCCACAGGTAGTCGGGCTGGGTCTCGACCGCGCGCTCGAGCCACGGCATCGCCGCCTCGCGCCGGCCGCGGCAGCGCAGCAGGAAGGCCTTGAGGCCGTCGTTGATCGCCTCTTCCGGCTCCAGCGCCAGGGCGCGGCGGTAGGCGCGCTCGGCCTCGTCGTGGCGACCGGCCAGGGCGCGCAGCTCGGCGAGCTCGCGCCACGCCCAGGTATAGTCCTCGTCGAACTCCACCGCCTTCTCGAGGTAGCCGACCGCCGCCGCCTGCTTGCCCTCGTGGCGCAGCAGGTCGGCGAAGTAGCCGTAGGTCACCGCGTCGTACGGGTTGAGGCCCTTGGCGCGCTCGAGGTGCGCGTAGGCCTCCTCGAGGCGGCCGAGGTGGCGGCAGATGTCGGCCTGCTCGTGCAGGATCCAGGTCGCGCCCGGCGAGGCGGCGGCGGCGTTCTCGAAGCGCTTGCGCGCCTCGTCGAGGCGGCCGGCGCGGCGCGCCAGGTTGCCGAGCTGGGCGTGCGCCCACGGGTAGGCGGGGTCGTCGTCGAGCGCGGCCTCGCAGAGCGCGCGCGCGCGCTCGCCGTCGCTCTCGCCCAGCGCCTGGGCGAGCTCGACCTTGGCCCACGCCGCCTTGGGCTCGGCGGCGATGATCTCCTCGTAGAGCGCGATCGCCGCGCCGAGGTTGCCGTCCTCGCTCTCGAGCTGGGCGAGGTGGCCGCGCGTCCACTGGTCGGTGGGGTTGACCTCGAGCGACTCGCGGTAGCGGCGCCGCGCCTGCGCGGTGTTGCCCAGCGCGCGCTCGACCTCGGCGAGCTCGGAGAGCGTCCAGTGGTTGCCGGGTTCCAGCGCCAGCGACTCGCTCAGGCGCTCGCGCGCGGGTTCGTGCTCGCCGCTCTGGCGCAGGCAGGCGCCGATGCGCGCGATGATGCTGGCGCGCAGCTCGTGGTCGTCGCGCACCGCCATCTGCGGGTCGCGCAGCAGGCGCTCGAGCTCGGCGCGCGCCTCGTGGTAGCGGCCCTGGTTGAAGTAGAGGTCGGCGAGCTGGTCCTCGGGGCCCTCCTCGACGACCTCGAGCTGCAGCGCCGCCTGGCTGAGCGCGGCGCGGCGCAGGTCCTCGCGGCGCACGAAGAACAGGTGGCGGAAGCGGTGCAGCGGCGCCGAGCTGCGGTGGCTGCCGGTGGCCTCCTCCAGCGCCTGCTCGGCCTCGGCGACGTTGCCGGCGCACTCCAGGGCGCTGACGTAGCCGAGGTTGGCCCACAGATCGGTGGGCGAATGCCGGCGCACGTCCCGGTAGCGCGAGGCCGCATCGAGGAAGCGGCGCTGACGCATCAGCTCCTCCGCTTCCTGGACGAGCTTGTCCTCGGGACTGTCGGCGTCGAATTCGGCCATGGATGCTGGAAGGTTACGGGGGGCTGGGGGGGAGTCCAATCGCCAAACGCGGAACCCGCGCAGGCCCTAGACCCTAGACCCTAGACCCTGCAGACCCTGGACCAGTGGCGAGGAGCTGGTCCGGAGTCGTGAGAGAGACTCGAGTACCTCGGGCTAGGGTCTGGGTCACGGTCTGCAGCGTCTGGGAGACTAGAGGTGTAGCGTCACGCGGTGGTGGTGCCCCCGCGGGCCGGGCGGGGTGCGGCCGAGCTCCTTGAGGACGAGCTGCAAGTCCTCCCAGCAGGGCTTCTTGCCGGCGGGGTTGCGCAGCAGGTAGCTGGGGTGGAAGGTCGGGATGAGGGGGATTCCGTCGAAGGACTGGCGCTGGCCGCGCAGGCGCGTGATGCCCAGGCTTTCGTCGCCGAGCAGGGCGCGGAGCGGGGTGTTGCCGAGGGTGCAGATGACGGTCGGCCGGATGGCGGCGATCTGCTCGCGCAGGTAGGGCATGCAGGCCGCGACCTCCTCCGGGGCCGGGGTGCGGTTGCCGGGTGGGCGGCACTTCAGCACGTTGGCGATGAAGACCTCCTCGCGCGCCAGGCCCATGGCCTGGATCATCTTCGTCAGCAGCTGGCCGGCGGCGCCGACGAAGGGGCGGCCGCTGGCGTCCTCGTCGGCGCCCGGGCCCTCGCCGACGAACAGCAGCGCGGCGCGCGGCGCGCCCTCGCCGGGGACGGTGCGGGTGCGGGTGGCGCAGAGTCCGCAGCGCGTGCAGCCGGCGATGCGGGCGGCGATGGCGGGGAGGGAGCCGGGGGCTTCGGCGAGGGGGTCGGGGGCCGCCTGCGGAGCGGGGGGCGTGACCGGGGTCGCTGCGGCCGGCGGGGGAGGCGCGAGGCGCGAGGCGCGAGGCGCGAGGTCGGGGGATGGGGTGGCGGGCGGAGGGACGGGGGGCGCTGGGGGGACGAGCTGGCGGGCGGGCTGGGGCGCCGGGGCGCCGACGCGCGGGGAGAGCACCGGGCTGGTGGGCGCGGGCGCGGGGGCGCCCTCGATGCGCGGCACGAACTCGACGCCGAAGCCGCGGTCGAGCTCCACCAGGTTGCGCAGGTTGCGCAGCAGATCGTCGCGCTCGCTCATCGCAGGGGATCCTAGGAACCTCTGACGACGCGACAACGCGCGACGCCACCAGCCCCGTGCGCACCCAGGGGGCCGTCCCCTGGGACCGCGGCCCGCTGGGCAATGCTATCGAACTGAGGTCCCGACGTCGTCCCAGGATCGAGCTGCAGTCCGCATTCTCGCTGCTCTGGTCTCTCTGGTGCTCTGTGTTCCACCTGGATGTCCTGCCTTCCGTTCGATCCGAGTCGGAGCTGTGGATGTGGAGCCGGCAGCCGATCGAACACTGAGGACCAGAGGAACCAGAGCAGAGCTCAGCGTGCGAGCATTGCCCGCTGGACCGTAAGCGCTCTCGCGCAAGGACGACGTGGGATGACACCGTTGCCGCGATCTCCGCGCGCCGGCTCTGCTGACGACGTGCGGCCCAGTGGGCAATGCTCTCAAGCTGAGCTCTGCTCTGGTTTCTCTGGTCCTCAGTGTTCGATCGGCTGTCGGTTCCAGGTCGCCGCCCCGACTCACGCCAAACGGAAGTAGGACAGCCAGATGGAACACAGAGCACCAGAGAGGCCAGAGCAGCGAGAAAGACGGCTCCAAGCTCATCCTGGGCGAATTGAGACCTCAGCTTGATAGCATTGCCCAGTGGGCCACGGTCCCAGGGGGGATGCATCCCCGGACCAGGCCGGCGCGCGAGGCGGGCCTCAGCCCAGCGCCGCGCGCGCCGCAGCGAAGTCCAGGGCCAGCTGCGCCTTGAGCGCGTCGAGGCCCGGGGAACCGCCGCTCGTCGCGCAGGCGCGCGACCAGGTCGAGGTGCAGCGTGCGGCCGTAGCAGTCGCCGCTCCAGCCGAGCAGGTGCGCCTCGACGGTCAGCGGCCGGTCGGCGCCGACGGTGGGCAGGTGGCCGACGTTGACCGCCGCGGCCACGCGCTCGCCGTCGAGGTCGGCCCAGGCGGCGTAGACGCCGCTCGCGGGGTCGGCGCTGGGGCGCGCGGCCAGGTTGGCGGTGGGCACGCCCAGGGCGCGGCCGCGGCCGTCGCCGCGCACCACCGTACCGCTGACGCGGTAGGGCCGGCCCAGGCAGCCGGTGACGGTGGCGAGGTCGCCGGCGGCGAGCGCCTGGCGCACGCGGCTCGAGGACACCGGCGCGCCCGCCCAGCCCACCGGCGGCACGATCGCCACGGTCACGTCCTGCGCGGCGGCGATGCCGACCAGCTCGAGCGCGGAGGTCGCGCGGCCGCGGCCGCAGCGGAAGTCGTCGCCCACCACCAGCGCGCGCGCGGCGCAGCGCGCGCGCACCAGCGCCACGAAGGCGGCGGCGTCGAGCGGCCGGATCGCGGCGAAGGGCAGGCTCTCCTCGCCCACCGGCCGGGGCAGCCGCGCCGACCACGCGGCGAGCACGCGCGCGCGCTCCGCCGCCGCGAGCAGCGGCGGGCGCGCCGGCCAGCCGAGGACCTCGGCCATGCCGGCGAAGCCGAGCAGCAGCGGTTCGCCGAGCGCGGCCGCGCGCTCCGCCAGGGCGCGGTGGCCGAGGTGCAGGGCGTC
The DNA here is from genome assembly GCA_963818245.1 of uncultured Planctomycetota bacterium. Classification (GTDB taxonomy): domain Bacteria; phylum Planctomycetota; class UBA11346; order UBA11346; family UBA11346; genus BOG-1363. The sequence continues at coordinate 25,411 of CAWFSD010000012.1, read as the reverse complement.
GAACTTGCCGATGGCGAGGGCGCGTCCCGGGCCCATGCCTCAGCGCTCGTCCAGCCAGCGGATGCGCGTGCGCGCCACGGTCTCGTGCCAGGCGCCCGGCGCCGCGAGCGCGCGGCGCGCGTCGTCCAGGCGCAGCGCCAGGATCGCGTCCGCGGTGGCGCGGCCCGTGGCCTGGTCGGCGGCGAGCTGCTCGGCGAGCAGCGCCGACTTGCGGCGCAGGCGGCCATCGTTGTGCTGGCCGATCTCGAGGGTGATCTCGCGGTCCTCGCGCTCGTCGGCGTCGGCGTCGGCGGGCGGGCGGCCCCCCCACGCCATGATGCGCTGCCACTCGTCCAGGCAGTCCAGCCAGCGCAGCAGCGCCTCGCGGTGGCGACCGGCGTTGCGCAGGCGGTTGCCGTCGCGCTCGATGGCGACCGCGACCATGCGCATGACCCAGGGCGCGACCTTGCGCTGGTTGGCCTGCGCGACCGCGATCGCGGCCCGGTAGAGGCGCTCGGCGATCTGGTAGTTGCCCAGGCCGGGCTGGGCGGCGAACGGCGGCAGCGCGGCGGGCAGCGGGTCGACCGTCGCGCTGCCGGTGAGCAGCGGCAGCTTCGCCGCGTCCGCGACCTGCGGCACCGCGGCGTGCGCCAGCTGCGGCGCGATCGACCGCCAGCACCGGGTTCAGCAGCGGCGCCCAGTTCGCGCCCTCGATGCGGCTGCGGAAGTCGTCGCCCTTGTGGAAGAACATCCAGGCGAGGTGGCGGACCAGGCGGTCGCCCTGCGGGTTGCGCAGGCAGCCCTGGGCGTTGACCTCGAGCCCGGCGACGAACCAGCTCCACTTGCCGGCTTCATCGTCGACCTCGGCCGCGATGTTGTAGGCCATGTCCCAGGCCATGTACTCCCAGATCTGCTCGAAGCGCGGCTGGATGCGCGTGATCGAACCGGCCAGCGCCACGCTCTCGTAGAAGCGCCCGGCCTCCTTGGCGTTGGTGGCGCGCATCCACAGCAGGTCGCAGGCCAGCCCGCGGAAGCCGCCGAGCATGAGCGTGCCGGCGAACTCGCCCGGCTTGAGCGCGCCGTAGACGTCGCGGTTGGGCACCAGCTCCGCGCGCATCGGGGTCAGCGCGTAGGACGCGACGGCCTGGGCGCCGCCGAGGCAGATGATGCTGAGCAGGAGGGCGGTGCGCGCGTTCACAGCTCCCTCCGCGCCAACCCGATCCACGCCAGGACCAGGAAGAGCAGGATGTAGATCCCGTTGTACGCCCACGCCGCGCCGACCGTGGCCCAGCCGACGGCCTCGCTGGCGGCGAGCTGGGCGGCGACGTCGTAGCGCGAGAAGTCGGGGACCACCGCCAGGGCGAGCTCGAGCACGCGGCGCAGGCCGGTGCCGGTGTCGTTGTAGCCCAGCACCTCGCGCATCACGCCCAGGGCGGAGCCGGCGAAGTACAGGGTCAGCCCGCCCAGCGCGGTGACGCCCAGGCTGGACAGCACGGCGCAGAACAGCGTCCAGGCGGCGATCAAGCCCGGCGCTGGCGAGCAGCACCAGCCCGCCGCGCACCAGGTTCAGGAACAGGCTGCCGCCGTCGACCGCGACGCGCAGGCTGTCGGCGCGCGCGAACACCAGCGCCGCGCGCGCCTCGAGGCGGGTGACCTGGAGAGCGCGCGGCCGTCGGCGCCGACGCACTCCACCGGCAGGCGCAGCCGCAGGTAGTCCTGGGACAGGTCGGTGCGCGACTCGTCGCGGTCCTTGAGCGCGACCTGGCCCGCGGGCACCGGCTCGCCGCCGCGGCGGCCGCCGTAGGGGCTCTGCGCGTCGAGGGCCAGCACGCGCGGCGGCCACGCCTGGCCGGCGCCGGGCAGCGCGGTGACCTGCACCAGCAGGTCGTCCATCACCTCGTCGGGGTCGTAGCTGCGCACGCGCGCCTTGAGCAGCACCTCGAAGCCCGCCGCGCCGGGGTCGCCGGCCAGGCCGGCGAGGTGGAAGCGCACGCCGTCGCCGACCGGTCCGGAGAGCTGGGTGCGGGAACGCGCCGCGTCGATGGGGATGGCCTGGCCGAAGGCGCTGACCTGCTCCCAGGCGTTCGGCGCGACCACCGCGCGCATCGCCGGCAGACCGTCGAACTGCCAGGCGATGGCGGCGGTGCCGACGGCGCACAGCGCCACCGTGCCGATGAGGAGGGCCGCCAGCACCCCGGCCCAGCGCCCGACCAGGTAGGCGGAGCGCGGCAGCGGCTTGCTGAACAGCACGAAGGCGGTGCGCGCGTCGAGGTCGCGGCGCAGCGCCGTGGCCGCCACGAACACCGCCATCAGCACCGCGATGAAGCCGATCGCCGCGGTGATCACCACCACCGCCAGCTTGAGGCGCGCGGCGCCGTCGACGGCGCGCAGCGACGGCGCGCTGGCCAGCACCACCGCCACCCCGGCCAGCAGCAGCAGCCACAGGCGCTGGCGCATGGCCTCGGCGATGCTCAGCCCGGCGAGGGCGCGGACGCCGGCCAGCCAGCTCAGCACGCGCTCACGGCTTCTTCCCCGCCGCGGCGATGATGCGCCGGAAATGGGCCTCGAGGCGCTCGCGCGGCGGCGCGATGCCGAGCAGCGCCGGGCCGGCGGCGGCGCGCACCGCGGCCAGGGTCGCCTCGTCCGGGTGGGCCAGCTCGACCGACATGCGGTCGTCGGCGCGCAGCAGCTCGTCGACGCTGCCCAGTTCGCGCAGCACGCCCTGGTGGAGGATGGCGATGCGGTCGCAGAGGTCCTCGACGTCGCCGAGCAGGTGGCTGCACAGCAGCACGGTCTTGCCGGCCTTCTTCAGGCGCAGGATCAGCTCCTTGACCTCGGCCGAGCCGAGCGGGTCGAGGCCCGAGGTCGGCTCGTCCAGCACCACCAGGTCGGGGTCGTTGATCAGCGCCTGGGCCAGGCCGAGGCGGCGCGCCATGCCCTTGGAGTACTCGCCCAGGCGGCGCTTGCGCGCGTGGCCGAGGCCGACCAGCTCGATGAGCTCGGCGCTGCGCTGGCGGATGACCGCGGCGGGCAGGCGGAAGAGGCGGCCGAAGAAGGCCAGGGTCTCCTCGGCGTCGAGGAACTTGTAGAGGTAGGTCTCCTCGGGCAGGTAGCCGAGGCGGTGCTTGACCGCCTGGTCGGCCGGATCGCGGCCGAAGACGAAGGCGTCGCCGCTGGTCGGGCGCAGCAGGCCGAGCAGCAGCTTGATGGTGGTGGTCTTGCCCGAGCCGTTGGGACCGAGCAGGCCGAAGACCTCGCCCGGGCGCACGTCGATGCTCAGGTCGTCGAGCGCCGCGACCCGGGGGCGGCCCCAGAAGTCGGTGTAGACCTTGGTCAGCTTCACGGTGCGCAGCACGGCGTCGGTCATGGCAGGGGGATCGTAGGGGCGTGGGGGAGGAGGCCAGGGGGGAGCGCGCGGAGCGCGCGAGACCCGCGACCCCAGTCCCTGGCTGGGTGCCGCATGGGGTCTGGGAGGGGAAGGGCGCCACCCCGATGCGGGGCGGGTTCGAGCTGCGAGTGGCGAGTTTCGAGCGCGCAACCCGCGACTCGCAGCCTGTGACCTCCTCGGGCATCGGCATGGATACCGTAGTTCCGGCGCACGAAGGGCTTGCAGCCGGCTCAGGGGCTGAACCGCACACCGGCCGGCGGGGGAAAACATTCCGGTTGCCGGGGGTGGCGGGGGTGTCGAGCATCCGCCGCATGCGCCGCTCGACCGTCCTGTTCCCCGTGCTGCTCCTGATCGCAGGCTGCGGCGACAGCACCATGTACTACCAGACGCGGTACATCCCCAGTTCCGACGAGTCGTTCACCACCATCGGCCGGCTCGGCTACTCGGCCGACGATGACGTCTACGAACTGCCGGCGCAGCCGCCGACGCTCGATGGCGAGCACCGCAAGCGCGCCGATTGCGCGGTGCCCGGCCAGAAGTTCAAGCCGCAGGCCAAGGTCGCCTACGCCCCGCAGGAAGTGCGCGGCAACGGCCCCAGCGACGGCGCGGTCATCGCCGTCGAGGACGCGCGCATGCATCCGGTCGGTCCCGGACAAGGGCCTGAAGGACGTGCCCATCGCGAAGATCGAGAACCAGCCCTTCGAGGGGCTGAACCAGACGCGCCACGAGACCATCACGCCCGGCATCACCGACTACCGCCCGCACAGCACCACCGGCGCGGGCACCGACCGCAATCCCACCATCCCGGTGGAAGCGTCGAAGGACGGCAATCCGTACTGCTGCAACGACGTCACGCACGAGCAGGTGGTCGACGCCAACGGCAACCTGATCCGCCTCGCCAAGCCCTGAGGCTTCTGCCTCTCCCCCGGGACCGCGGCCCGCTGCGCCGCATCGTCGATCGCGCTTCCGCCGCCGGGTCGCCACGCCGTCGGAGTCGAGGCGCGCCTTCCCCTCGGACCACATCCCGACGACCCGCATCTTCCACTCAGTGCCGGACCACCTCAGGACCACGGCGATCACCAGTGCGTCCGCCGCATCGTTCGTGCTGACCAAGAGCGGCCCAGCGGGCCGCGGTACCGGGTGGGAGGCACCGCTTGGCGTAGGCAGGGCCTTCTGAAGACGATGGCCGCCGCGCGGAGTTTTCCCTGTCCAATCCCGCCACCCACCGGGCATAGTGCGGAACATGGACGCCCCCACCGACGCGCAGCTCCTCGCCGACTGGCGGGGCGGGAACCAGGAGGCCTTCGGCGCCCTGGTGACGCGGCACCTCGGGCTGGTGCGCGCGGCGTGCGGGCGGCAGGCGGCGCCAGGGGACGCGGACGACTGCGTGCAGGCGGTGTTCCTGGTCCTGGCGCGGCGGCCGGCGGCCGCGGCGCGCGCGCCGGTGCTGGCGGCGTGGCTGCTGCGCTGCGCGTGGTTCGTGTGCACGCGCTCCAGGCGCGCGGCGCTGCGGCGGGTGCGCTCGGAGCGGCGCGCGGTGGTGGCCGGGGCCGCCGCGCCGCCCGAGGCGCTCGACCTGCTCGACGAGTGCATGAACCGCCTGCCGACGCGCCAGCGCGACGCGCTCAGCCTGCACTACCTGGCCGGGCACGAGGTCGCCGAGGTCGCGGTCGCGCTCGACACCAGCCGCGACAACGCCTACAAGCTGCTGCAGCGCGGGCTGGCCGCGCTGCGCGACCTGATGAAGCGGCGCGGGGTGGCGGTGAACGCGGTGGCGCTGAGCGCGCTGAGCGCGCTGTGCGCGGGCCAGGCGCAGGCGGCCGCGGCCACCAGCCACGCGGCGATCGTCAGCGCCATCACCAAGAGCACCTCGGCGTCCGCGTCCGCGCTCGCCAAGGGCGCGGGCCTGGCGATGGTGGCGGGCAAGGCGGCGACGGTCGCGGCCGTCGCCGCGGGGCTGACGGTGGCGGTCGCGCTCGGCGCCCACGCGCTGTCCGCGGCCAGCCCGCGCGCGGCCGCGCCGCCGGTGGTGCGCGCTGGCCCGCCGCAGGTGGAGATCAGCGACCTCGCGCCGCTGGCGGCGACCGTCGGCTGGGGGACGTTCGGCCGCGACCGCTCGGTGTCGGGCGGCCCGCTGGTGGTCGAGGGCCGCACCTACGCACGCGGGCTGGGCCTGCACCCGCCGGGCGAGGCGGTCTACGCGCGCCGCCCGGAGTGGACCGGCTTCGTCGCGCTGGTCGGCGTCGACATCGGCTCCAAGCAGGACGCCTGCACGCCGACGGTGATCTGCATCGTGCTGTCGGACGACGGCGCGCGCCAGGTCGAGCTCGCGCGCTCGCCGGTGCTGCGCGCGAGCAGCCAGGAGAGCTGGCGCTTCGCGGTCGCGCTGCCCGCTGATTGCAAGAAGGTCATCCTGCGCACCGACGACGCCGGCGACGGCTACGCGTGCGACCACGTCGATTGGGTCGAATGCGGCTTCCTCACGGCACCATGAGCGCGGCGCGCGCTTCCGCGGCTGCCGCCGCGGGCGACCGCTGCGCAGGCGCCGGTCGGCGCGCGCCTGTATCCGAAGCCGTCCGGTGGCCCGCGAAAGCGGCACGCCACGCGCGGACCCGCGTGGAATCCGTCACAGTCCCGGCCGTCCCGCGTTCAACAGCGGCGTCGACCGCGTGTATCTCCCAGTCGGGGCGTCCCCCGGCATCCCCAGGAAAAGCCATGCTCCCACGCGCCTCCGCCCGCCTCCTCCTGCTCGCGGCCCTGGCGGCCGGCGCCGGGACCGCCGCCACGGCGGAGCAGGCCGGCTTCAAACCGATCTTCAACGGCCACGACCTGACCGGCTGGGACGCCGACCCGACCTTCTGGTCGGTGCGGGACGGCGCCATCACCGGCGAGTGCACGCCGGAGAAGCAGCCCACGCACAACACCTTCTGCATCTGGAAGGACGGCGAGGTCGACGACTTCGAGCTCACCGCGAAGTTCAAGATCGTCGGCGGCAACTCCGGCATCCAGTTCCGCTCCAAGGCGGCGGACGAGTGGGTCGTCAGCGGCTACCAGGCCGACATGGACGGCGGCAACGACTGGACCGGCGCGAACTACGAGGAGCGCGGGCGCGGCCTGCTCGCCAAGGCCGGGCAGAAGACCCGCATCGACGCCGACGGCAAGGTCAGCGAGGTCGGCAGCGGTCGGCGAGCGCGACGCGATCATCGCCGCCCTCCACAAGGAGGACTGGAACGAGTACGACATCCTCGCCCAGGGCAACCACGTGGTGCAGCGGATCAACGGCGTGGTGACCTGCGAATTCACCGACGACCAGCCGGGCAAGCGCGCCATGCAGGGCGTGCTCGCGCTGCAGATGCACGCGGGCTTCCCGCACTTCACCGTGCAGTTCAAGGACCTCGCGCTCAAGCGCCTCAAGCTCTCGGACGGGCGCAAGAAGATCGTGCTGCTCGCCGGGCCCAACAGCCACGGCCTGGGCGAGCACGAGTTCGAGGCCGGCGTGTCCGCGCTGCGCAGCTGCCTCGACAAGGCGCCGGGCGTGGTCGCCGCCCACCACTTCAAGGGCTGGCCCGCGGATCCCACCGCCTTCGACAACGCCGACGCGGTGTTCATCTACGCCGACGGCGGCGGGGGCAATCCGGCGGTGCAGGGCGACCGCCTGGCGGTGCTCGAGGCGCTCGCGAAGCAGGGCGTCGGCCTGGGCTTCGCGCACTACGCGGTCGAGGTGCCCAAGGACCACGGCGGGCCTGAGTTCAAGCGCTGGATCGGCGGCTACTACGAAGGCGGCTGGTCGGCGAACCCGGTGTGGAAGGCGTCCTACGCCAGCCTGCCGGAGCACGCGGTGACGCGCGGCGTCAAGCCCTTCAGCACCACCGACGAGTGGTACTTCAACATGCGCTTCCGCGATGACCAGGCGGGCGTGCTGCCCATCCTGCAGGCCAAGCCCAGCGACGACACGCGCAGCCACCCGTACTCGGGCAGCGGCCCCTACCCGCACATCGTGGGCATGAACGGCCGCACCGAGACCATGATGTGGGTGGTCGACAACCCCGGCGCCAACCGCGGCTTCGGCTTCACCGGCGGCCACTACCACAAGAACTGGGCCGACCCCGACCAGCGCCGCCTGGTGCTGAACGCGCTGCTGTGGATCGCCCACGCGGAAGTCCCGGCCGGTGGCGTGGTCTCCGACCCCAGCGACGACGAGCTCAACCACTGGCTGCGCGAGCGCGTCGCGGCGCGCGCGAGCGGCGCGGTCGCGCTCGACCCGGCCAAGGCGGCCTTCGCCAGCGCCGTGGTGCGCGCGGGCAGCGTCGACATCGACGTCGACGTCAGCGGCGGCAAGCGCCTGGTCCTGGCGGTCGACGACGGCGGCGACGGCTTCGCCTGCGACTGGGCGGACTGGATCGACCCGGTGGTCGCCACCGCCAGCGGCCCGGTCAAGCTCACCGGCGTGGCGTGGAAGAGCGCGACCAGCGGCTGGAACGAGGCGCACGTCGGCCACAACGCCGGCGGCGGGCCGCTGATGGTCGGCGACAAGGCCATCGACGACGGCATCGGCGTGCACGCCAAGTCGGTGCTGGTCTACGACCTGCCCGCGGGCGCCAAGCGCTTCACCGCCAAGGGCGGCGTCGACAAGGGCGGCACCGACCAGAACGACGGCAAGTCGACCTCGGTGCGCTTCCTGGTGTTCGTCGAGAAGTGACGCAGCCACGATCCCGCGCTATCCTCTGAACCGCGCCCCTTCCTCCCTCCTCCCTCCTGCCGTCCCTTCTCCCCTCCCCGGAGCTCCCCATGTCCATGAAGACCACCGCGCTGTCCGCAGCGCTGCTCGCCCTCGCCTGCGGCGGCCACGCCGTCGCGGCGGACGCCTCCAAGCCCAAGTTCGAGAGCGCCGTGCTGCGCAGCGGCGCGGTCGACATCGACGTCGACGTCACCGGCGCCAAGGTGCTCTACCTGGTGGTGGGGGACGGCGGCGACGGCTTCGCCTGCGACTGGGCCGACTGGGTCGAGCCGACCCTGACCGGTCCGGCGGGCGCCACCAAGCTGACCACCATGAAGTGGAAGTCGGCGAGCAGCGGCTGGAACGAGGCGCACATCGACAAGAACGCCAACAACGAGGCGATGGTCGTCGACGGCAAGCCGGTGAGCGGCCTCGGCGTGCACGCCACCTCGGTCATCGCCTACGACATCGCGGGCAAGGGCTTCACGCGCTTCACCGCCAAGGCCGGTCCCGACAAGGGCGGCACCGACCAGGGCGGGGGCGCGCAGACCACGGTGCAGTTCTTCGTCTACCTCGACAAGCTGCCGAGCGGCACCGGCGGCGGTGGCGTCCCCCACCTCAGCCCCCAGGACTCGCTCGGGGCGATGGAGATCGCCGACGGCGTCGAGGTCGGGCTGTGGGCGTCGGAGCCGATGTTCTCCAACCCGACCAACATCGACATCGACGCCAAGGGGCGGGTGTGGGTGACCGAGGGCCTGAACTACCGCCAGTGGCAGAACCTGCGCCCGGCCGGCGACCGCATCATGGTGCTCGAGGACAGCGACGGCGACGGCAAGGCCGACAAGGCGCGCGTCTTCTACCAGGGCAAGGACGTCGACGCGGCGCTCGGCATCTGCGTGCTCGGCGACAAGGTCATCGTCTCGCGCTCGCCCGACGTCTTCATCTTCACCGACAACGGCGAGGGCAAGGAGCCGACCAAGGAGAAGCTCTTCACCGGCGTCAGCGGCGTGCAGCACGACCACGGCATGCACGCCTTCACCTTCGGGCCGGACGGCAAGCTCTACTTCAACTTCGGCAACGCCGGCGAGCAGATCAAGGACAAGGACGGCAAGCCGATCATCTCGCTCGAGGGCGACGAGGTGAACGCCAAGGGCCACCCCTACCGCCAGGGCATGGTCTTCCGCTGCAACCTCGACGGCAGCGAGTTCGAGGTCCTGGGCAGCAACTTCCGCAACAACTTCGAGGTCGCGGTCGACTCCTTCGGCGCGCTCTGGCAGAGCGACAACGACGACGACGGCAACCGCGGCGTGCGCATCAACTACGTGATGGAGCACGGCAACTTCGGCTACACCGACGAGTTCACCGGCGCCGGCTGGGGCGAGAAGCGCACCAACCTCGAGGCCGAGATCCCGCGCCGCCACTGGCACCTCAACGACCCGGGCGTGGTGCCCAACCTGCTGCAGACCGGCGCGGGCTCGCCGACCGGCATCCTGATCTACGAGGGCAGCCTGCTGCCGGCGGTGTTCCGCAACCAGCCGATCCACTGCGACGCCGGCCCCAACGTGGTGCGCGCCTACCCGACCACGGTCGACGGCGCCGGCTACAGCGCGACCACCGTGAACGTCGTGCACTCGAAGGACTCCTGGTTCCGCCCGTCCGACGTCGCGGTCGCGCCGGACGGCGCGCTGTTCATCGCCGACTGGTTCGACCCGGGCGTCGGCGGCCACCAGATGGGCGACCACGACCCGGACACGGCCGGCGGCCGCCTCTACCGCGTCGCCCCTCCCGGCGCCAAGCCGACGGTGCCGGCGGTCGATCTGAGCACCGCCGCGGGCGCAGCCAAGGCGCTGTGCTCGCCCAACCTGGCGACGCGCTACCTGGCGTGGACCAAGCTCCACGAGCTGGGCGACCAGGCGGAGCCGGAACTGCTCAAGCTGTGGAAGGGCTCGGACGCGCGCCTGCGCGCGCGCGCGCTGTGGCTGCTGGGCAAGACCCCCGGCAAGGGCCAGGCCTGGGTCACCACGGCGATCCACGACTCCGACCCCGACCTGCGCATGGTCGGCCTGCGCCTGGCGCGCGAGCTGAAGATCGACGCGACCACGGTGGTCGGCAGCCTGCTCAAGGACCCCTCGGCGCAGGTGCGCCGCGAGTGCGCGATCAGCCTGCGCCACAGCGCCGCTCCCGCCGCCGCTGGCCAGTGGGCGGAGCTCGCCGCTGCAGCACGACGGCAAGGACCGCTGGTACCTCGAGGCGCTCGGCATCGGCGCGGACAAGAACGAGGACGCCTACTTCAGCGCCTGGCTCGACAAGGTCGGCGACGGCTGGAACACCCCGGCCGGCCGCGACATCGTCTGGCGCTCGCGCTCGGTCAAGGCGCTGCCGCTGCTGGTCAAGATCCTCAAGGACCCCAAGACCCCCGAGGCCGAGCAGCCGCGCTACATGCGCGCCTTCGACTTCCACAAGGGGCCGGAGAAGGACGCGGCGCTCAAGAGCCTGCTCGAATGAGCGTCCGGAGGTCCGGAAGTCCGGGAGCCCGGAAGTCCTGATGCCAGGTGGTCGAGCGGGTGGGACGGGCGCAATGCCCGTCCCACCGGCTTTTGCGCCGGGGGCGCGGCCGCAGAATCCTTTCCAATCACTGAATCCCGCGGAAAATCGCCCTCCATGTCCAGCACCGTGACCCCCCGCCCCCGCCCGTGGGCCGTGGCCCTGTTCCTGCTCTGCCTGTGCGCCGGCGCCTGCGCCGAAGAGGCCGCGCCCTCGGACGAGGACGTCGCCAAGGCGCGCAAGGCCAAGCGCTACGCCGAGGTGGTGATGCGCCTGAAGGGCGCCGACCTGGCCAAGGACGCCGAGACCAAGGCGCTGGTCGACAAGGCGCTGGCGGCGAACCGCGGTCAGCCGGCCTTCGTCGAGATCGTCGAGGCGTTCGCCATCAAGGACCAGGACGCCGCGCTGCTCACGCTGGCCGAGGCGCACCCCGCGGACGCCACCGGCGCGCAGGCGCTGCGCCTGGTCCTGACGGGCAGCGGCGTCGACCCGGTGGCGCAAGGCGCTGGCCGCGCCCGGCCCGGAGGCGCTGGCCATCGCCACCGCGCTGGGCAACGCCAACGACCAGCGCGCCGTCGCGTTGCTCGAGCCGCTGCTGGCCGACGGCGCGCGCGACCTCGCCCTGCGCCAGGAGGCGGTGCGCGCGCTCGGCAAGTACGAGGGCGGCGCGCACGCGCTGCTCGACCTGCGCAAGGCGAAGAAGCTGCCGGTCGAGCTGCGCGCGTTGTCGGCCAGCGTGCTGGCCAACGCGCCGTGGGACTCGGTGCGCGCGGAGGTCGCCGCTTCGCAGCCGGCGCCGGCGACCAGCGACGGTCCGCTGCCGCCCATCGCCGAGCTGGCGAAGAAACCGGGCGACGCCGCGCGCGGCGCGCAGGTCTTCGCCGGGATCTGCATGGCCTGCCACCAGGTCGACGGCAAGGGCGTCGACTACGGGCCGAAGCTCACCGAGATCGGCAGCAAGCTGGGCAAGGACGCGCTCTTCGAGGCGGTGATCTACCCCGACGCCGGCATCGAGTTCAACTTCGAGACCACCGTGCTCACCCTGAAGGACGGCAACACCGCCATCGGCATCGTGGTCAGCGACACCGACCAGGAGGTCGCGCTCAAGGCGATCGGCGGCATCGTCACCAGGTACCCCACCGCCGACATCACCAAGCGCACCAAGCAGAAGACCTCGTCGATGCCGACCGGGCTGCAGGCGGGGATGACGCAGCAGAGCCTGGTCGACCTGATCGAGTACCTGGCGAGCCTGAAGAAGAAGTGAAGGCCCGGAGCACCTTGGCCTGAGGACGTCCGCGGCTTGAGCACGGTCATCGCCGCAGAGACGCAGAGTTCCGGAGAGGGCCGCAGAGGACAGCCGGGAGGCCGGTCGAACCCCGCCATCGAAGTCCCGTCCTCTGCGGCCCTCCTGTCTTCCCTCTGCGCCTCTGGGGGACGACCGTGAGGATGGCGGAGAGGACGGATGCAGGCGGCTAATGCCCGCCGACCCGCTTCTCCAGCTCCTCCAGCGAGTACCCCTTGGTCTCCGGCATCACCCGCCAGGCCAGCACCGCCTGCAGGGCCATCATCGCGGCCGAGAAGACGAACACCGCGACGCGCGCGTGCTCGGCGATGACCGGGAAGCTCCAGCTCACCACCGCGGCCCAGAACCAGTGGGTGAAGCTGCCCAGGGCCTGGCCCTTGGCGCGCACGCTGTTCGGGAAGATCTCGCTGATGAACACCCAGATCACGGCGCCCTGCGAGAACGAGAAGAAGAAGATGAAGCCGATCAGGCAGGGGAGCAGCAGCCGTCCGTCCGCCACCGGCTGGTGGAAGGCCCAGGCCGTGCCGCCGAGGCAGAGCGCGCAGGCGAGGCCGCCGATCATCAGCAGCGGGCGGCGGCCGACGCGGTCGATGATGGCCATCGCCAGCAGGCAGCCGAGCAGGTTCGCGCCCCCGATCGCCACCGACTGCAGGAGCGCGTCGTCGCGGTCGCTGCCAGCCATCGCGAAGATGTCGGCGGCGTAGTAGATCAGCGCGTTTATCCCTGAGATCTGGTTGAAGGTCGCGATCAGGACGGTGGCGGTCACCGGCAGGGCGAGGGCGCGGCGGAACAGCGGCGCGCGGTGGGCCGCGGTCTCGCCGACGAGCGAGGCGCGGATCTCCGCCAGTTCGGCGGCGGGATCGGCGTGGCCGAGGCGCGCCAGCACGCGGCCGGCGGCGTCGACCAGCCCCTGCTTCGCCAGCCAGCGCGGGCTCTCCGGGATGGTGAACAGCAGCGCGAAGAACAGCGCCGAGGGCAGCGCCTGGACGCCGAGCATCCAGCGCCAGGGCTGCTCGCCGGGCAGGCCGAGCTGGGCGATGCCCCAGTTCGACAGGTAGGCGATCAGGATGCCGAGCACGACGTTGAGCTGCGCCACCGCCACCAACCGCCCGCGCCACGGCGCGGGCGCGATCTCCGCGATGTACATGGGCGACACCACCGAGGCCGCGCCGACCGCGATGCCGCCCAGGAAGCGCGCCACGACCAGCATCGGCCAGCCCACCGCCAGGCCGCAACCCAGCGACGCGATGAGGAAGAGCACCGCGACGGCGCGCAGCACCGGCCGCCGGCCGAAGCGCTCGCTCGGCGCGCTGGCCAGCAGCGAGCCGAGGATGGTGCCGATGAGCCCGCTGGCGACGGTGAAGCCGAGCTCGTTGCCGGTGAGCCCGTAGAGCGCCTTCAGCGCGCCGGTGGTGCCGGAGATGACCGCGGTGTCGAAGCCGAACAGGAAGCCGCCGAGCGCGGCCACGCCAGCGGCGCCCAGGACGCGGAAGCGCGCGCCGTTGGACCGCGGCGCGGCGGTGGCGATGGCGGTCATGGCGCCTTCCCCGCCGCCGCGCCCTGGCCCTGCCACATCGACCGCACGGCGTACACCTCGAGGTCGCGGATGGTCGCCGAGCCGCCGCTGCATACCGCCTCCAGGCCGCCGTCCTTGGCCAGGTAGCAGGCGGACAGCGAGACCTCGCCGTGGTTGGCGAAGGCCTCGATGGAGGTGCGGTCGATCAGCAGTTCGACGTGGCGGATGGGATCGGCGGTGGCGGCGCTGGCCCCGGCGCAGCCCAGGCTGCGCTCGCCGACCGCGACCTGGGTGCCGCGGACGCGGAAGGCGAGCGCGGCGCCGGCGGGGACCTCGACATCCGCGAGCACGTGGAAGGCGTCGCCGCTGGCCGCGAGCGACAGCGACGCGCCGTCCGCCAGCGCCTGGTCGTGCCAGGCCTGCCGCGCGCCGTGCAGCGCGGCGATCTCCGCGACGGGCGCGCGGAACAGGCGCGGCGCGCCGTGCAGCGTGCGCAGCGTCAGGTCGCAGGGGAAGGACACCTGCTGGTTGAACGGCATGCCCGGGTACATGCGCTCGCTGCGCATCCACGCCACCTGGACGCGGCGGTCGGGCTGCGCGGCGATGTCGCCCCAGCTCATGGTGGCGTAGAAGTTCGGGCCCTGGTCGCAGGGCAGCTGCGGTGTCTCCTCGACGAAGCGCGCGCCGTCGAACGCGCCGACCGAGTACTTGCCGTTGCCGCGCACCAGCACCCACTTCCGCCCGCCCGCGCCGCCGTCCAGGGGCAGCTCGAACATGTCCGGGCACTCGAAGCTGTTCGCGATCGGCTGGTGCAGGTCCGTCCACTCCAGCAGGTCCGGCGAGGTCAGCAGGTGGTAGGCGTCGTGGCCGTACAGCACCATGACCCAGCGCTTGGTGGGTTCGTGCCAGAACACCTTCGGATCGCGCTCGCCGTGGCGCAGCACCGGGTTCTTCGCGTACTTCGTCCAGGTGCGGCCATGGTCGAGGCTGTACGAGATGCAGATGCTGAGGTTGTCGTTGCCCGCCCAGAAGACCACCAGCGGCGGGTGCATCGCATCGCCCAGGCCCGAGGTGTCGCGCGCGTCGACCACGCCGCCGCCCGACTGCACGCCCGTGCCGTAGCGGCTGTCGTCCCAGAAGGCGGGCTGCAGCTCGGTCCAGTGCACCAGGTCGGTGCTGACCGCGTGGATCCAGCACTTGTTCCAGCGCTGCGCGAACAGGTGGTACTCGCCGGCGTCGTAGAGCAGGCCATTGAGGTCGTTGAGCCAGCCCTCCTCGCGCTGGCCCGGGTCGGACTGGCGCACCGTCCACTGGCGGGCGGTGAAGTGGAAGCGCGGGCGGTACTGCTCCTCGTAGAGGTCGGCGGCGGGCGGCAGCAGCGCCCCGCGGGAGTAGCGCTGCGCGGCCGCGGCCACGCGCGCCGCACCACCGCTGAGGCGCACGATCTCGGCGTCGCTGAGCGCGCGCTTCCAGATCGCGACGTGGTCGATGTCGCCCTTCCAGCCGCCGGCCGTACCGGTGATCTGCTCGGCGCCGATCAGGCAGGGCACGGTGTTGCCGGTGCGCAGCGCCCCGTGGACGTCGTTCTCGTCCAGCGCCACGCCATCGGCGAACATCTGCAGGTGGGCGCCGTCGTAGCGGCAGGTGATGGTGTGCCAGGCGGCGGCGCCGATGCGCGCGACCGGGATGACGGTGCGCGCCAGGCCCTCGCTGGTGCCCAGCTCGAAGCCGATCTCGGTGCGCGACGAGTAGAGGTTGTAGACCAGGCGCTCGTGGCCGCCGTGCTTGCTGAACAGCGGGTGGCCCCAGTCCCCGCCCGGGCTGCGCAGGCGCACGCTGACGGTCAGCGCCGCGCCCACCGGATCCAGCGACCCGCCCGCGCCCTGCCCAGCGTCGAGCCAGCCGCCGTCGAAGCGCGCCACGCGGCCGTCGTCGCCGCAGGCCAGCGCCTCCGCCAGCTCGGTGCCGTCCAGGCGCTGCCCCACGGTGACGGCGCCGACCGCGGTCAGGGCGCTGCCGCCGGCGCTGTCGCTGAGGTCGGCCAGGTGCCACGCGGCGATGGCGTCGGCGAAGGCCGGGTCGGTCGTGGCGGTCGCCGCGTGCAGCGCGCCGCCGCCGTGGGTGGCGGGCAGCAGCAGCAGGAGCAGGAGCAGGCGGCGTGGGGAGGGCGTCATGGGGGTACCTCGGAAAGGCGTGGTCCGCCGGCTCAGGCCGTGGGCGGCGTGGAGGACTGGCGGACGACGAGGGTGAAGTCGACGGCGACGTCGCGCGCCGGCAGTTCGGGGTGGGCGATGCGGCTGAGCATGGTCGCGTGCGCGGCCAGGCCGATGGCGGTGCAGGGCTGGCGCACCGTGGTCAGCGGCACGGCGAGCAGCTTCGCGTAGTTCAGGTCGTCGACGCCGACCACGCGGACGTCGTGGGGCACGCGCCGGCCGAGCGCGGCGAGGTGGCGCATCACCTGCGCGGCGGTGGAGTCGTTGCCGCACACCACGCCGTCCGCCGCGCCGCGCAGGGTGAGCGGGCGGACCAGCGCCGGATCGGCGGCGTCGCCGGCGTGGACCGCGGTGGGGGCCAGCGCCAGGCCGCGCAGCGCCAGCGCGTCGCGCACGCCGGCGATGCGCGCCGCCACGGTCGGCGCCGAACCGCTCTGCTGCACCACGTGGATGCGCCGGCAGCCCTGGTCGAGCAGGTGCTCGGCGAGCACGTGGCCGATGCGCCGGTTGTCGACGCCGACCAGGTCGTGGGCGCTGCGCCGCGGGTAGGGCTCGATGTCGCGGTCGAGCAGCACCACCGGGACGCCGGCCTGCTGCAGGCGCGCGGCGATGCGGCGGTTGGTGCGCTCCATGCCCGCGGCCATCTCGATCGGCGCGAAGAACACGCCGTCGACGCGGCGCTCGATGAACGACTCGCACAGCCGCTCCGCCTGCGCGCTGCGGTCGGCGCCGCCCTCCGCCCCGAACTGGCCCCACAGCACGGCGCCCTGCCCGGCGCTGGTGGCCGCGGCGATCGCGCCGCAGATCGGCTCGAAGATCTCGCCTTGCCCGAGGTTCGGCACCAGCAGCGCGAAGGTCGGGCCGCTGGCGCGCGCGGGCTGGCGCACGTACGAGCCGGAACCGGGCCGCCGCTCGAGCAGGCCGAGGCGCACCAGCTCGAGCAGCGCCTTGGCGACGGTCACGCGCGTGGCGCCGAACTGCACGGCCAGCCGCTCCTCGCTGGGGATGCGCGCGCCGACCGCGTAGGTGCCGTCGACGATCGCCGCGTGGAGGTGCGCGAAGATGCGGGCGTGCTTGGTGGAATCGCGCGGGATGGGCATGGTGGCGGCTAAATGTATATGGTGCTTGATGGTTGCGGCTGGGGATGTTACGGCGGGTAGACGGCACCGTTGTGCGCGCAAGCAAGCTGAACGACGAGGAAAAATAGCTGACTATGGTGCTTGCCGGCCACCGCGAGCCACGACCTGAACTTCAGAAAATCGCCATAGACAATCGCTAGACGGATCCCGAGGCCGTTGGCCGGACCGGCTTTCCGCCTTGACCCGGGGCCCGGGGAAAATACATACCAACCAGTCCGTATGACAAAGCCCACCACCCACGCCAGCCGCTCCGCCGCGACCCGCGAGCGGCTCGTCGCCGCCGCCCAGGCGCTGATGCTGCGCCAGGGCTACGCCGCGACCACCGTCGACCAGGTGTGCGCGGAGGCTGACCTCACCAAGGGCAGCTTCTTCCACCACTACCCCAGCAAGGAGGCGCTCTGCCGCGCCGCCATCGACGCGTGGGGGGCGATGGGCATGCGCCTCTACTCCGCAGCGTGGAGCGATCCCCGGCGCGATCCGCTCGACCAGCTCCACGACCTGCTCGACATCATGATCTCGTTCACCACCACGCGGCCGGACCCGTGCCTGTGCATGGTCGGCATGATGTCGCAGGAGCTGGCGCTGACCAACCCCGGGCTCGCCGCGGTGTGCGCCGGCCACCTCGAGGTGTGGACGCGCATGGTGGTGGACATGCTCGTCGCGGCGAAGGCGCGCCACCGTCCCGCCGCCGCCTTCGCGCCGGAGCGCGTCGGCTGGCTGCTCAACAGCATCGGCAGGGCTCGATGCTGATCGCCAAGACCCGGCGCGAGCCGCAGATGATCGTCGACAACCTCGAGCTGGTCCGCGCCTGGGTGGACGGGCTCTTCACCGCCCCGCGCGCCGCGCGCTCGGCCTGACCCCGCACCCACCACGCAGAGGATCCGCCATGACCGCCACCGCCGCCCGCCGGGATGGGGACGCGCCCTTCACCCTCGCCCACACCTTCGCCGCGCCGCGCGCGCGCGTGTGGCGCGCGTGGACCGATCCCGCCGAGTTGAAGCAGTGGTTCGGCCCAGCGGGCTACACGTTGCCGACCTGCCGGATGGACCTGCGCCCCGGCGGAACCTTCCACTACTGCATGCGCTCTCCCGACGGCAAGGACATGTGGGGCAAGTGGACCTTCCGCGAGATCGCCGCGCCGGAGCGCCTGGCCATCGTCACCAGCTTCTCGGACGCCCAGGGCGGCATCACCCGCCACCCCATGGCCCCGACCTGGCCGCAAGAGACCCTGGCGGTGACGACCTTCACGGAAGAGGTGGGAAGCGCGCATGGACATGCGCTGCTCGGTCCTCGGTGGCACCGCGGAGGAGCACCAGACCTTCGACGCCGCGCACGCCGGCATGCGTCAGGGCTGGGCCGGCACCATCGCCCAGCTCGAAGCGTACCTGGCGCGCGGGTGAGCGCGTGACCACGAGTAGCCGGAGGTACGTGCGATGAATTCCCCTTCCCCCGCGCCCGGCAAGGCCCGGCAGTGGACCGGCCGCCTCCTCGGCGGCCTGCCGGCGCTGTTCCTGCTGGTCGACGCGGTCATGAAGTTCGTGCAGCCGAAGGAGGTCGTCGGACGCCACCACGGCGCTCGGCTACCCCGCGAGCTGCATCCTGCCGCTCGGCGCCGTGCTGCTGGTCAGCACGCTGCTCTACCTGCTGCCGCGCACCGCCGTGCTGGGCGCGATCCTGCTCACCGGCTACCTGGGCGGCGCCATCGCCACGCACGTGCGCGTCGGCGCCCCGCCGTTCAACATCGTCTTCCCGGTCGTGTTCGGCATCCTGCTGTGGACGGGATTGTGGCTGCGCGAACCACGCCTGCGCGCGATCCTCCCGCTGAGGTAGCCGCAGCCCTCGTCCCTGTCCTTCGCGTCTCGCGTCTCGCGACTCGGCCTCCCCACCCCCAACCGGAGCCCCCATGAAAGCCATCAACCCCTACTTCAGCTTCCCCGGCACCTCCGAGGCGGCCTTCACCTTCTACCGCTCGGTGTTCGGCGGGGAGTTCGCCGTGCTGGTGCGCTACGGCGACACGCCGATGGGCGCGCAGACGCCCGCGGCGGAGCGCAACCGCGTCATGCACGTGTCGCTGCCGCTGAAGAACGGCACGGTGCTGATGGCCAGCGACGCGTGCGAGGGCATGGGCAAGCCCTTGGTGGTCGGCAACAACTTCAGTGTCTCGATCCACACCGACAGCGAGGCCGAGACCACCGCGCTGTACAACGCGTTGTCCGTCGGCGGTTCAGCAGGCATGGCCCCGCAGAAGATGTTCTGGGGCGACTTCTGGGGCACCTGCACCGACCGCTTCGGCGTGCAGTGGATGGTCAGCTACATCTACCCGCGCCCAGCCGGCGCGTGATGGCCGGCACCGCCGCCGCGCCGCTGCTGGAGGCGAGCGGCCTGGTGACGCCGGGCGCGCAGCCCAGGTCGACGGCGTCGACCTGGGCTGCGCGCGG
This sequence comes from uncultured Planctomycetota bacterium, assembly GCA_963818245.1. Classification (GTDB taxonomy): domain Bacteria; phylum Planctomycetota; class UBA11346; order UBA11346; family UBA11346; genus BOG-1363. The sequence goes on along the minus strand of CAWFSD010000012.1, from coordinate 6,174 downwards.
AGCGATGGTCCACCCCTTTCGATCTCATTTCCCATCTGCGAAATCCCCCCGCATCTGCGGACTCTTCGGAGAGACGCGAAAGCATCCGCAGGTGGGGAGACTTCGCGGATTTCAGCCTCGCTCGACCGCACCCAGGACCGGGACGAGGGCACCTGCGGGTGCGCACGCCCCTGCTGATCGCGCAGCTCCGCGGTCTTCCGGCCAACCTTCCGTCGGAGCGGGTCGGACGAGGATGCCGCGATGGATCCCCTGCTCGACGCGACGGCCGGCGCGGCGTCGCCAGCTCCAGAGGCCTTCCAGCCATGGCTGCCGTGGCTCGCCGCCGGGGTGCTGATCGGCGCCTCTGCTGCCGCAGGCGATGGCGGATGCGGCTGGCGGCGCAGGTCGGCTGGCACGCGCTGCCGGCGACGCTCGGCTGGGCGGTGGGCGTGCCGCTTGGCGGGGCTGGCGCTCGCGCTGGTGTGGTGGCGCGAACGCCTCGCCTGGTTGGCGCGCGTCGTGGCCTTCCTCGCGGCCTGGCAGGTGGGCGCGGCGCTCGGCGCGTGCGCACCGGTGGCCGCGCCGGCGGCGGTCACGCGCCTGCTCGCCTGCCGTGGCGAGGTCATCGACGTGCACCGCCAGGGCCGCGGTCAGGCCTTCAGCATCTGCGCCGACCGCGTGGCGCTGCCGGCCGGCTTCCCGCCGCCCGCGCGGCTGTACGTGCGCGCGGCGGCCCTGCCCGGGGTGCGCTGCGGCGACCTGGTGGCGGTGCGCGGGGTGTGGATGCGCGATGCGCGCGGGCCAGCGCTGCAGGCCCAGGAGCTGGAGATGCTGCGCCCGCGCGAGGCCTCGCCGCGCGGCTGGGCGTGGGCCGCGCTGGCGCGCGTCGCCGAGCACCGCGAGCTCGCCGAGGCCTACCTGCTCGGCCAGGGCGACCCGCCGGAGAAGCCGCAGTTCCGCAGCAGCGGGCTGCTGCACGTGCTGGCGGTCAGCGGCATGCACCTGGTCATCGCCGCCGCCTTCGCGGCGTGGCTGCTGCGCCTGGCCGGGGTGGGCTGGTGGCCGCGCCAGCTCGCGCTGGCCCTGCTGATCTGCGGCTACACCTGGCTGACCGACGCCTCGCCCGCGACCATGCGCGCGCTGGTCATGGGCCTGGCGGTGCTGCTGATGGGGCTGCTGGCGCGCGCCCCGCACCGCCTCGCCGCGATCAGCCTCGCGGCGCTGGTGCTGATCGCCTGGGATCCCGGCAACGCCACCGACATCGGCTTCCAGCTCAGCCTGGTGGCGGTGCTCGGGATCGTCACGATGGGCCTCGACCTGGTCGCGCTGCGCGAGCGCTGGCTGCCGCTGCGCGCGTGGCCGCTCGACCGGGCGCCGTGGCGCTGGCTGCTGTTGATCGGGCGCGGCGCGCTCGACGGACTCGTCATCGGCATCGCCGCGACCCTGGCCACCGCACCGGTGCTGGCCTGGCACTTCGGCACCGGCAACCCCTGGTCGCCGTTCACCACGCTGCTCGCCGGACCGCCCAGCACCTTCGCGCTGTGGCTGGGCCTGCCCTGCCTGGTGCTCGGCGGCTGGTTCCCGGGCGGGCCCTGGGAAGGCCTGTACCGCGCGCTCGAGTGGTGCCTCGACGCGCTGGTCGCGGTGGTCGACTGGGGCGCCGCCATCCCCGGCGCCACGCTCCACCCCGGGCCGCCCTCGCTGACCACGCTGCTGCTCTGGCCGCTGCTGTTCCTGCCGCTGCGCGATGGGTTGGACCTCGCGCTGCGCGCGCCGATGGCGGCGGTGCTGCTGCTGGCGTGGTAGGCGGTGCGCACGCGGTTCCGGATCTCCCTCCGTTTCCCCTCCGGCCCTCCATGTCGATACCTCGCCACGAGATGTCCGCAGAGGAGTCGACCTGGAGACCCGGAGAGGCGGAGGGCGGCAGGGAAGGGGTCACGTCTGATACCGCGGCTTCGCTCCGACCTGCCCTCGGATTTGCCGAAGACCTCGTTCTCACAGGTGGCCACTTGACTGGCCATGGTCGTGGGGCAAGCCCCTCTCCACTCCACCATCCCCCCCCCGAGGTCCCCATGTTCACCGTCTCCGTCACCATCCGCGTGAAACCAGCGCACCTCCAGGACTTCATCGCCGCGAGCCGCGACAACCACCTCGGTACGCGCCAGGAGCCGGGCAACCGCCGCTTCGACGTCATCCAGGGCAACGCCGACCCGTCGCACTTCGCGCTCTACGAGGTCTACGACGATCAGGCCGCCTTCACCGCCCACCAGCAGACCGCCCACTACGCGCGCTGGAAGGCGGCGGTCGAGCCGTGGATGGCGGTGCCGCGCACGGCCGAGAAGGGCACGCTGCTGTTCCCCTCGCCGTACGCCTGAGCGGCGGGTCTGCAGGGGCCTCCGGGTACCTCGCTTGTCTCGGCGGTCCCGGCGGGCCACAGTGCGCGTGGAGCACCTCCCCCGCATGAAAGACCGCCTCCAGCTCACCCAGCTCGCGACCCTCCCGGTGGTCCTGGTGCTCACCGTGCCGCCGGACGAGCGCGAGATGGAGAAGGAGCGCGAGGCCGAGATGCGCAGCCTGCTCGACACCGCCGGGCGCACCGTCGCCGCGATCTGCGTGCAGCACCTCGCCAAGCCGTCCTCCGGCACCTACATCGGCTCGGGCAAGGTCGCCGAGGTCGCGGCCGAGGTCGCCAGCAGCGGCGCCCGCCAGGTGGTCTTCGACGTCCAGCTCAGCCCGCGCCAGCAGCGCAACCTGGAAGAGGAGATCGGCACCAAGGTCCTCGACTACGACGAGCTGATCCTCGACATCTTCGCCCGCAACGCGCGCACCACCCAGGCGATGCTCGCGGTCGAGCTCGCGCAGCTGCAGTACGACAAGGCGCGCCTGCGCCGCTTGTGGACCCACCTCGACCGCCAGACCATCGGCGGCTCCTCCGGCACGGGCTCGGGCTTCAAGGCCGGTCCGGGCGAGAAGCAGATCGAGATGGACCGCCGCCAGGTGCGCAAGCGCATCCAGGACCTGAAGGGCCGCCTGGAGGAGATCGAGCAGCGCAAGGACCGCGCGGTGAAGACGCGCAGCGACGCCTTCAACATCGCCCTGGTCGGCTACACCAACGCCGGCAAGAGCACGGTGATGAACAGCATGACCAACGCCGGCGTGCTCGCCGAGAACCGCCTGTTCGCGACCCTCGACACGCGCACCGCGCAGCTCTTCTTCGACCGCTTCCACAACGTCGTGCTGTCCGACACCGTGGGCTTCATCCGCAACCTGCCGCCGACCCTGATCGCCAGCTTCCACGCCACCCTCGCCGAGGTGCGCGAGGCCGACCTGCTGCTGCACGTGGTCGACGCCAGCAGCGGCGTGATGGAGCAGCAGATCGCCGCCGTCGAAGCGGTGCTGAAGGACATCGGCATCGAGGGCGTGCCGGTGATCATGGTCTTCAACAAGGTCGACGTGGTCTACAGCAAGACCATCCTGCTCGCCTACCGCCGCCGCTACAAGCAGGCGATCTCGGTCAGCGCCCTGACCGGCGAGGGCATGGACCAGCTCAAGGAGCTGATCAAGGCGCACATCGACAGCCGCAGCCGCAAGATCACCGTGCGCTTCCCGGTGACCAACGGCGCGCTCGACGCCTTCGTGCGCAGCCGCGCGCAGGTGACCGAGGAGAGCTACGACAACGACGACGCGGTGCTGACCATCGCGGCGGACGAGCGCCTGCTCCAGGAATTGCGCGCGAACCCGCAGCTGGTGGTCGACGCGGCGACGTGAGGCGGCGGGCGCGGGGCGCGAGGCGCGAGGCGCGAGGGCGCGAGGCGCGAGGCGCGAGGGCGCGAGGCGCGAGGCGCGAGGCGCGAGGCGCGAGGCGCGAGGCGCGAGGCGCGAGGCGCGAGGAAAATGGGTTCGGCGCGGTGCGCAAGGGACGGCTGTGCAGCGAAGAAAATGCTGTCCAGTGGGCCGTATGGCATGGCGTGGCAGGACGGGAAGCCCGCGGCCTGCCATGATTGACCACCACGCGGTTTCCCTGACAACGGTGGAAAACGCCGACCCCGGCGGGATCGGCGCGCCATCCGTTCCAGGAGCCCCCATGCCCGGCAACGCCCCCGCCTCGACGACCGTCCGTTACGACGCCCCGGCCGCGCTCGCCGGCGCGCGCCCCGAGGGTGATCCGCTTTCGGGCGACCACGCCGACGCGGACGCGCGCACGCGCCTGATGCCCGGTCCGCTGGCCGAGGCGCGGCCGCAGGCCTTCCACCTGGCCGGCGGCGGAACGGCTGGGGGCGGCGCGGTGCAGGACGTGGTCAAGGTCGGCAACGATGGCGCCGTGACCTGGACCCCGCAGACCCCGAACGAGCACGGCCTCGTCGCCGGCATCGGCCTCTTCGATCACGACGGCAAGCCGGTGCGGATCGGCCGGCGCGACGCCCAGGGCTGGATCGATCCTCGATGCGCGCTATGGCGGCGGCCGCGCCAGCGAGGAGGCGGTGTTCGAGGCCGCGCAGCGCAACCACTTCGGCCCGCTCCAGGACAAGGGCCCCAACGTCCTCGACGCCGAGATCGCCAAGAGCCTGGCGCCGCTGGTCTCGCCCAGCGAGGTCGTGCCCGGCAGCCGCACCATCTCCATGTTCGTGGACGGCACCGGCAGCTTCGTGAAGGAGCAGTCGAACATCACCAGCCTCTACCACGACGCCAAGGGCACGCGCTTCTACTACGGCGGGCTGGGCAACGACGTCGAGTACCCGAACGCCCTCGACCGCAACCTCGCGGGCGCGGTGGCGAAGGGCTTCGAGCGCACCATGGACCGCATGTACGCCGACCTCAGCCACACCTGGGAGCCCGGCACCAAGGTCGACCTCTACGGCTTCAGCCGCGGCGGTGCGCAGGTGGTGGAGTTCGCACGCATGGTGCAGCAGAAGGGCATCGAGGTCGGCGGCGTGCGCTACCAACCGGAGATCGAGCACGTCGGCCTGTTCGACCCGGTCTACTCGGTCGGCCAGCCGGGCCAGGACTCGAAGGACGTCATCGCCACCCTCGGCACGCAGAAAGGCAACTACGTCATCGCCGACCTGCCGGCGAACATCAAGCACGCCGATGTGCTCTACGCCCAGCACGAGGAACGCACCTTCTTCCCCGCCACGCGCTTCCTCACCGATAGCCCCGAGACCACCCTGCGCACCGCCACCGTCCCCGGCAGCCACAGCGACGACGGCGGCCACCGCGAGAACAACCAGCACATCATGAAATTGGCGCGCGGCTGGATGGAGGACGGCAACGCCGGGGCCGACAGCCCGTTCAAGGGCAGCTACCGCCTCAGCGACGCGGAGTTCGCGGCGGCGACCAGCATCCAGGCACTCGGCAAGTTCGCGCCGGGCGCGTACGGCGCGCAGGCGTCGGACGGGTACAACTTCTCCTCCTTGCTGCCGGTGGTCGACAGCTTCGGCAACCAGGTGCCCAGCCACCAGTCGCGCGAGAACCACCTGCCGCGCGACCTCTCCTGGGCGGGCCCGTCGATCATCCCGCCCGGGCCGCTGCGCGAGGCGTTGGCGCACCGGCGGGACGATCTGCTGAAGCTGGGGGAGCGGCACGAGGAGGGAGACGCGAAGTAGCGGACAATCGTGCACGATGCTCTATGACGAGCCCGCAGAGCGGGCGAAAGAAGCCAGCCCAGGGCGTTAGCCCTGGGACCTGCGTAGTGGCTTGAGCCAGTCCGCGGAGCGGCCGGAAGAAAATAGGCTCTTCGGCGAGATGAGTGGGTGCCTAAAACTCAACGAGCAATCCCGAGGTCGAGCTTGCCGGCGATGAGGTAGGCAACGAGGCGGAAGGTTGCATGGTTGCGATAGCCTCTGGCCTTGCGTTTGGCGGCTTGGATGAGGCTGTTGAGACCCTCCATGATGCCGTTGTTCAGCCGTGAGCAGAACCACCTGAGGATGCCCTTCCAATGGAAGCGGATGGTCTCAGCCGCCTTTCGCATGGGCGCTAGGCCGGAGTCGAGCGCCATGGCGATCCATGCTTTGAGGAACCCTCGCCCCGCGTGCCAGTCCGACTGTTGATAGAGGTCGCGGAAAGTCTCCTTGAGCCGGTAGGCCTCGGCGAGGTTGGCATTACGTTGGAGTGCCTCGTGCAAGAGGTTCCGTTGCTTGTCGGAAAGGCGATCGGGATTCTTGAGAACGAGGTAGCGCGTGCCCTTGATGGCCCTCA
>CAWFSD010000011.1:0-54313 GCA_963818245.1 uncultured Planctomycetota bacterium | reverse complement strand
TCATCCACAACGGCGGCGGCAACTGGTCGGCCATGCTCTACGACGTCAGCCAAGGCGACGGCCACGGCCTGCTGCTGAAGGTCACATTCGGGAACGGCCGCGGAACCCCGGTATCCATGCACATCGTGCCCACCGGCGACGGGATCGCCTTGTTCCTGGATGGCCAGCCAGCGGGCTACTTCCTCAAGCGCAGTGACGGTCATCCACCGGCGCTGCCGGCGGCCAGGTGGCCGGACGTGCCCGCCCCGACCGCAGCGGCGACGGCGACGGCCCCGGCTCCGGGCGGCGGAATCGCCGTCACGGCCGCGAGCTTCACCTCCAAACCGATGACCCTCGCCTTCGACCGCACGATCGATTTGAACGAGGACGTCGGCAAGCCGGTGACGCTCAGGGACGGCATGCGACTGACCGTGCAGACCACCTATGACCCGCACATCGCCATCACCTCCAGCGATCTGTCGCTGGACGAGGCGGTCACCGATGGCGGCGAGAGCCTGCGCGGCCCCGTGGTCGGTCTCCTCCACGGCACCAAGGAGCGGCTGTCGCACGCGTCCTCCTTCAGCAACGGCCGCGGCTGGTCGAACTTCGACCTGCTCCAGCCGCAGAAGCCCGCGAAGGAGATCGCCCGCCTGCGCGGCTCGCTGACCATTACTTACGAGGCCGCGCCGCGCGCCCCCATCGACCTCGCCCCGGCCAAAGCCCAGGTCGGCAAGCGCCAGACCATCGGCGAACCCGCCCGCTGGCTCACCGTCACAGCCGTCGGCGAGCGCGTCGAGATCTCCTGCGATTCCACCTTGGACCCCGAGATCAAGAACATCGAGTTCCTCGACGGTACAGGGCAGGCGCTCGCATACCACGGTTCCGGCAGCAACGGCGACGGCACGAAGACCGACCATACCTACCGGGTCAGCCTCCCCGATGACGGCACCATCCGCATCCACCTGGTGGGCGCCACGGCCCGGCTGGTGGTCCCACTGCTCTTCGAACATGTGCCGCTGGTCGCGCCACGGCCGGAGGCACCCGGGGACGCCAACAACTTCTGAGCCGCTTCCGCCTGCTATTCGGCCGCCGACCGCGCGCCCACCGGCACCTGGCTCTTGAGCAGGGCAGCGAGCCCCTCCTTGCTGAGGGTCAGCGAATCGCCGGCCGAGGAGCGTTGGCGGCCACCACCTTCGGGGGAAGTCCCCGCACCGTGGTTGGTCGCAGGCTGCGTGGCCACGGGGCTGTCGGCGTAATCCATGCAGGCGGCCTTTGGAACCGGCGTTGGGACGACCCCAGGAGCATCGGCAGGTTGACGCGGCGCTTGAGCGGTTTGCAGCCGGGCAGGACTGGGCGGCGGGGGGCCAAGGAGCAGGTGGGAACCTGGACCCCGATCGCCCTGGCCGCGCGAGTGGCTTCCACGCTTGCCCTCACGGATCCCATCGGCACATGCACCGGGGCGACGGAACGCCACCATCCGGCAGCACCATGGTCAGCCCGGTCAGAACCTCGACGAGCGGCCCTGGCAGCTTCGCCAGCGTGTGCGTCCTGCTCGCCGCGCTCTGCGCCGCGCCGGCTGCCGACGCGGGTCAGCCGCCGCGCGATGCGGTGCTGAACGCGCGCGTCGTTCTGCACTGGCTGCCAGGTGAGGCTGCCCGATCGGTGGGACCGGAACTGCGGAGGTCTCGAGCGAGACCCGCAGATGTCGCGGATGGGAAAGCACGGTTGGGCGGTGGGGGCGCGCCGTTCGCCCCCCCCCTCCCTACCCCCGCCACGCCAACGCCAGATCCATGACGTTGGTGTTGGTCGGCCCCGTCACCACCAGATCGCCCCCCGCCTGCAAGGCGGGTAGGCGTCGTGGCGTTGCAGGAAGCGCTCCGGGTCGAGACCGCGCGCCGTCATGCGCGCCCAGCTGCCGCCATCGACCAGGCCGCCCGCCGCGTCCGTCGGGCCATCGTTGCCGTCGGTGCCGCAGGCGAGCACGGTCACCGGCGCGCCGGTGCGCGCCAGCCAGCGCGCGGCGGCGAGCGCGAACTCCTGGTTGCGGCCACCACGGCCGGGGTCGTCGCCCAGGGTCACCGTGGTCTCGCCGCCCGCGGCGAGCAGCGTGCCGGGCGGCGCTGCGGCGGCCTGGGCGCAGAAGCGCTCCGCCGCCTGCCAGGCCTCACCCTCGAGCGGCGCGGCGATGACGTCGGCGCCGACCGCGTCGAGCGCGAGCCGGTTGGAGGCGATGATGGCGTTGTGCACCCGCGCGAAGAGCGCGTCATCGGCCTTCGGCGTCCAGGGCTGGCCCCCGGCCAGCACCGCGAGCACGGCTGGCGGGATGCGGGCGGGGTCGAGGTGGCGCAGCAGCAGGGCGCGCGCATCGGCGTCGCTCGACGGGTCCGGCGCGGTCGGTCCGCTGCCGATCACCGCCAGGTCGTCGCCCGGCACGTCGGAGATGGCCAGGGTCAGGACCCGCGCCGGGGCGCAGGCCAGCGCCAGGCGCCCGCCCTTCAGGCGCGAGAGGTGCTTGCGCACGGTGTTCACGACCTTTATGTCCGCGCCGCTGGCGAGCAGCTGGCGCGTCACCGCCTGCTTATCGGCGAGGGTCAAGGGCGCGCGCGGCGCTGGCAGCAGCGCCGAGGCGCCGCCGGACAGGCAGCAGATCACCAGGTCTTCCGGGGCCAGGCCGCGCACCGCCGCCTCGGTGGCCGCGGCGCCCGCGACACCGTCCGCGTCGGGTACGGGGTGCCCGGCCTCGCGCAGGTCGAGGCGCGCCAGCGGCGCGCCGTGGCCGTGCTTCACCACGACCACGCCGCGCGCGATGCGCGCACCCAGGAGCACCTCGACCGCCTGCGCCATCGGCGCCGAAGCCTTGCCCGCGCCGATCACCACCACCTGCCCCCGCACCGCGTGCCGCCACGCGCCGCAGCGCAGCTCGCGGCCGTCCCAGGCGAGGTGCGCGCGCACCGCCGCCGCCGGCTCGACCGCGGCCAGCGCGGCGCGGAAGCGCTGCAGGAGTTGGTCGCGCGGGATCATGCCGGGGCTCCAGCGCCGGATCCTGCCCGGCCCTGGAGCCCGGACCAGCCTTCAGTAAGTGGCCTCCGATGGAGTCGCCGAGCGACCCGCTCTGAAGAATCCGGATGTCCGGCGAGGAGGCCGGCGCTGGCTCTCCTCCTGCTCCACCCTCTCCACCTCGCCGTGCCGGCCCTCTCGAGAGATCCCGCAGGGGAATCGACGTGGCGGCGCAGAGGGTCGGAGCGGAAGGCGCGAGGGCCCCGCCCGCGCGCCCCAGCCTCCATTCCCCACGGATCACACCACCGCCGGCTGCCGCTTCGCGCCCTCGACCAGCGCGTGGATCGGCCGCAGCAGGTCGATCTCCCACTCGGGCCGGCGCGGGCAGCTGGCGTGCACGTGCGCGTCGACCATGCGCCCGGCCAGCGTCAGGTAGATCGCGGCGCTATGCTTGTAGGCCGGCACGGGATCGCGGAAGCCGACCATGCCCAGCCACTGCAGCGCGTCGTTGAGCTGGTAGAAGCGCGCGTCGCCGTCCCGCCACCAGCGGTCGCGCAGGGCGAAGGCCTCGGGGTCGTAGGTCGACAGGCCGAGCAGGTAGTCCGAACCGTACTGCACCAGGTCGATGGCCAGGTCGTTGCCGGTCAGCACCAGCCAGTCCGGGCGCGCGCGGTCGCGCAGCGCCAGGCGCTGCAGTTCGAGCCGGCGGTCGAGCGACGAGTGCTTGGCGCCCTTCAGCTGCGGGATGTCGAGCAGGCGCGCATAGGTGTCGAGGTCGTAGATCGCGCCGAAGGGCGCGAACATCCGCCCGAGTTCGAACGCGAAGGCGCGCGGCGCCGGCGCGGTGATCGCGCGGTAGGCCGCGGCCAGCTCCGCCCCGCCGAGCGCGGTCAGCCACGGGCTCTGGAAGACGATCGGCGTGGCGCCGTGGTCGAGGATGTCGCGCACCGCCGCCTGGTAGTTGGCGAGCGCGTCGCCCGGCCCGCCGAAGGCGGCCGCGCCGGCGATCAGCGGCGCGGCCGGGCCGAGCTGGCGGCGCGCGAAGGCCAGCACCTCGCGGCGCTGGGCCGGCGTCAACTGCGGGCCGAAGCCGGTGTCCATGTTGAGCGCCGGCTCGAGCCCGCTGGCCGCGGTCAGCGCCAGGTGGCGCCCGAAGTCGTCCCAGGTGATGCGCCCATCGGCGTGGAAGGGCAGCAGCACCGCGGTGGCCCCGTAGATGGCGCGCCGCGGCCGGATGCGCGCGGTGAACGCGTCGGTGGTCAGCGGTGGTTCAGACGTGGTCACGGTACGCCTCCTTGATGCCGCGTCGGCGCTCCACTGCCACGGCGGCACCTTGGCGTCCACGTCTGCCCTGGTCGCCGCCCAGTCGGCGCGGCGGGAGAAGATCTCGACCTCGATGTCGCCGCTGAAGCCGGCGGCCTCGATGCTGGCGCGGATGGCGGGGAGGTCGATGCAGCCCTCGCCCATCAGGCCGCGGTCGTTGAGCACGTCCTCCTGCCGCACCTTCCAGTCGCAGACGTGGAAGGCGTGCAGCAGGCCGAGCCGGCCGGCGGCGCCAGCTCCTCCTCGAGGGCGTCGTCCCACCACACGTGGTAGACGTCGACGGCGATGCCGACGTCGGCGCGGCCCGCCGCGTTCACCTGCTCGCAGATGCGCCGCGCCTGGCCATGGTGCTGACCGCCGAGCGGTCGGCGGCGTACTGCGGGTGCAGCGGCTCGATCGCCAGGCGCACGCCGGCGGCGCGCGCGTACGGCAGCACCGCCGCGATGCCGTCGCGCGATCTGCCGGCGCGCCTCGGCGAGCGGCATGCCGGGCACCGCGCCGCACACCAGCACCACCTGCGGCGCGCCGATCGCCGCCGCCTCGTCGATGGCGTCGCGGTTGTCATCGATCGCGCGCTGGCGGCCCGCCGCGTCGGTGGCGGGGAAGAAGCCGCCGCGGCACAGCGCGCTCACGCGCAGGCCGGAGCGCCAGCAGCGCGCCGCGCGCGCCGCGCCGCGGCGAGAGCGCCTGCCGCCAGACCGTGATCGCCGGCACCCCGGCGCGCGGTAGCCGTCGATGCCTGCGCCAGCGACCACGGCTTGGTGGTCATGGTGTGCACGCGCAGCGGCGCGAGATCGGGCGCGGCAGCGCGCGTCACAGCGGCTCCAGCGTCGAGCCAGCGGCGCTCGCGCCACGAGCGCAGGCCGAGCTCCGCGAGCTGCACGCCCTTGGCGCCTTCGCGCAGCGTCCAGCGGAAGGGCGTCCGAGCGCGACGTGGCGCATGAACAGCTCCCACTGGATCTTGAAGGCGTTGTCGTAGGCGGTGGCGTCGGGCACCTCGGTCCAGCCGGCGAAGAAGTCGAGCGGGCTGTCGATGTCGGGGTTCCATACCGGCTCGCGGCGTGGCGGCGGCGTGCTGCACCCAGCACTTGCGCAGGCCCGGCGACCGCCGTGCCCTGGGTGCCGTCGACCTGCACGGTGAGCAGGTCGTCGCGGCGCACGCGCACGTCCCACGAGCGAGTTGAACTGGCAGATCACGCCGTTGTCGAGCTCGAAGGTCGCGTAGGCGCTGTCATCGGCGGTGCAGGCGTAGGGCTTGCCGTCCTCGCCGACGCGCTCGGGCATGTGGGTCGCGCCCAGGCACGACACCGCGTCGACGTCGCCGAACAGGTTGTCGATCACGTAGCGCCAGTGGCAGAGCATGTCGATGATGATGCCGCCGCCGTCCTCCTTGCGGTAGTTCCACGATCGGCCGCTGCGCCGGCTGGTCGTCGACGTCGCCGGTGAACACCCAGTAGCCGAACTCGCCGCGCACCGACAGGATCTCGCCGAAGAAGCCCTGCTCCTTCAGCATCCGCAGCTTGCGCATGCCGGGCAGCCACAGCTTGTCCTGGACCACGCCGTTCTTCACCCCCGCGCGCTCGCACACGCTGGCCAGGCGCAGCGCCTCGGCGGTGGTGACCGCGGTCGGCTTCTCGCAGTAGATGGCCTTGCCGGCCGCCGCCGCGCGCTCGACGAAGCCGGCGCGCTGCAGCGTACCGGTGGAATCGAAGAACACCTGGTAGCGCGGGTCGGCCAGGACCTGGTCCAGGTCGGTGCTGTAGCCAGCGTGCGCCCGGCCGGGGCGTGGCGCGCGCACAGCGCCTGCAGCTTGGCCGCGCTGCGCCCGGTCAGGATCGGGTCCGGCATCAGGGTCAGGTCGTCGCTGACCCTGATGCCCCCCTGCTGCATGATCGCGAGGATCGAGCGCACCAGGTGCTGGTTGGTGCCCATGCGCCCGGTGACGCCGTTGAGGATGATGCCGATGGGGCGGATGGTCATGGGCGTCCCGCCGGGGGTGGTCGCGCCTCAGGCTAATCATATATGATATATTTCAAGGACGACCTCGGAAGGCCCGCGGCCCCCGGGAGAGCCGTGCGCCAGCCCGACCATCATCAGGATGTGCCCAGGATGCCGCCGGGGCCTGTCAGCGGGGCTGCTGCTCGTGCCGTCGAGGGTGGCGAGCGCCTGGGTGCACCGGTGGAGCGCGCGCGAGCAGCGCGTCCTCGCCTTGCCGGTCCTGCCACCCCCGGACGCACCTGCTCGTACCTGCCGTCGGCGGACGCTCGTCCGCCACCCGCGATCCCCTGCAGAACCTTGCAGCCAGGAGGCTGCGCGATGCGGCCGCTGGTCACGCCGAAGGCTCGTGAAGGTCGTGGATCGCCTACGCAATTCCGCACCTCGCTTGCGCAAAAGCGCACGAGAAGGCTGCAAACGGGAAAACGAGGCAGGCCTGGTCCCGTACCATTTCGCATCATGCCACCCCCACCCCGTCGATGCCGCGCCCCATTCCCGGATCGGGGTCCGCGGCCGTGTGGTAGCCTGGATGCGATGAGCGCGTCCCCACCCCGTCGCCGCGCGGCCGCGACCCGCTTCGCCCTGCTGCTGCCGCTGCTCGCCCTGGCCCTGCCCCTGCGCGCCGCCGACAGCGCCGCCGACATCGAGTTCTTCGAGGCCAGGATCCGCCCGATCCTCGCCGACAGCTGCTCCAAGTGCCACTCCCAGAAGGCCGAGAAGCTCAAGGGCGGCCTCTACGCGGACTCCCGCGCGGGCCTGGTCGCCGGCGGCGACACCGCCCCCGCCATCGTCCCCGGCAACCCCGCCAAGAGCCTGCTGATCGAGGCGGTCGCCTACACCAACCCCGACCTGCAGATGCCGCCGAAGACGCGGCTGTCGGCGCAGCAGATCGCCGACCTCACCGCCTGGGTCCAGCGCGGCGCGCCGTGGCCGGCCGAGGCCGCTGCAACGGCGACCACGGCGGGGACGAAGAAGCCCTTCGACCTCGCCGGCCGCAAGAAGGAGTGGTGGGCCTGGCAACCGGTCGTGGCGCCGACCCCGCCGATGCCGACCGGCGCGGCGTGGTGCCGCGGCGACATCGACCGCTTCGTCCTCGCCAGGCTGCAGGAGGAGCACCTGCAGCCCGCGCCGGCCGCCGACCGCCGCACCCTGATCCGCCGCCTGTCCTTCGACCTCACCGGGCTGCCGCCGGCGCCGGCCGCGGTCGAGGCCTTCGTCGCGGATCCGTCACCGCGGGCGGTCGAAGGCGTGGTCGACCGCCTGCTGGCCTCGCCGCGCTTCGGCGAGCGCTGGGGCCGGCACTGGCTCGACCTGGTGCGCTACGCCGAATCGCGCGGCCACGAGTTCGACTACCCCATCCCCAACGCCTGGCAGTACCGCGACTACGTGATCCGCGCCTTCAACGCCGACCTGCCCTACGACCGCTTCGTGCAGGAGCAGATCGCCGGCGACCTGCTGGCGCAGCCGCGCACCGACCCCGCCACCGGCGCCGACGAGTCGGTGCTGGGCACCGGCTTCTGGCTGCTCGGCGAGGGCGTGCACTCGCCCGTCGACATCCGCCAGGACCAGGCCGACCGCACCGACAACATGATCGACGTGCTGGGCAAGACCTTCATGGGCCTGACCATCGCCTGCGCGCGCTGCCACGACCACAAGTTCGACGCCATCGCCGCCAAGGACTACTACGCGCTCGCGGGCATGCTCGAGAGCAGCACCTACCGCCAGGTGCGCTTCGACACCGAGCTGCCGCACCGCGCCACCGCCGCCGCCCTGGACAGGCTCCGCCGCCAGCACGGCCCGGTGATCGCCAAGGCCTTCGCCGACGGCGGCGCGCCCGTGATCGAGCGGCTCGACGCCTACCTGCTCGCCGCGCGCGAAGCGCTCGCCCACCCCCCGGCCGCCGCCGGCGCCCCAGAGGAGGTCTTCGCCGACTTCGAGTCCGGCACCTACGCGGGCTGGACGGCCACCGGCACCGCCTTCGGCGCGGGTCCGCGCACGCTCGCGACCATCTCGCCGATCCAGGGCCGCATCAACGCCGTCGGGCGCTACTTCGTCAACACCTACTGCCACGAGACGAACGGTGACGACGCCACCGGCACGCTGACCTCGCGCACCTTCACCGTCGGCCGGCCGTACCTGACCATGCTGGTCGGGGGTGGCGACTACGCGGGGCAGACCTGCGTCGACCTGGTGATCGACGGGGCGCGCGTGCTGACCGCCACCGGCCGGCGCGACAACCAGATGTTCCCCGTGACCTGGGACCTGCGCCCATTCCAGGGCCGCGCGGCCTGCATCCGCATCGTCGACGAGCGCACCGGCCCGTGGGGCAACATCGGCGTCGACCAGATCGTGTTCAGTTCCACCCCGGGCCGGCCCGACGGGAAGCCCGCGCGCGTGGCGCCGGCCGAGGACCCGGACGCGGTCGCGCGCATCACCGCGCTCGCCCGCGAGCGCGGCCTGGACGCGCGCGACCCTGCTCGCCTGGACCACGCACCTGGTCGCGGCCGCCGACCAGCCCGGCGACCCGTTCAGCGCCTGGGCGCGCTTCGCGCTCGAGCCGTCGGCCCGCGCCGAGGAGCTGTTCGCGGCGCCGGCGCCGGCCGCCGGCCGCCGACGCGCCCGCGCTGATCGACTACGCCCACCCCGGCGCCGAGGACTGGCTGCCGGACGGCGTCGCCTACGGCCCCGGCCCGCTGCGCGCCGGCGAGGTGCGCCTGTGCGCCGATCCGCTCGCGCCGCTGGCCGGCGTGGCGACCTGCGGCATGGCCGCCGCGGACCCGGCCTGGCAGGGGCTCAAGCGCGCGCCGGGCGCCGCCCTCGATCCGGTCGGCCTCGAGTACGAGCGCGCGGGGCGCACCCTGACCACGCGCACCTTCGCCATCGACGCCGACCGCGTGCACGTGCTGATGCGCGGCGCCGCCCACCTCTACGCCGCGGTGGGCCAGCACGCCCTGGTCTACGGCCCGCTGCACGGCGCGCTGCTGCAGCGCGCCGACACCAAGGGCGCCTTCGCGTGGGTGACGATGGACCTGTCCGCCTACCGCGGACTGCGCACCCACCTCGAATTCACCGCCGACAGCGCCGACTTCGCGGTCGTGCGCGTGGTGCTGGCGGACCACGCGCCGGCCCTGCCGGCGGCGGGCGGGCGCGCGCTGGCCGCAGCGCTGGCCGGCGCGCACGGGGACCCGGCCGCGCTCGCCGCCGCCTACCGCCAGTCGTTCGCCGCCACCCTCAAGCGCCTGGGCGCGGGCGGCCTGGTCGGCAGCGCCGACGCCGAGGACGTCGCGCCGCTCGCCGACTGGCTGGTCAAGCACCCCCGGCTGCTCGGGCCAGGGCGCCGGACCGCTCGCCGCCGCGCAGCCCTTCCTGGCGGCGCAGCAGAAGCTGCTGGCGGACGTGCGCCTGGAATCGCGCCTGGCCCTGGCGCTGATGGACGGCAGCGGTGCGGACGGCTACGTCATGAAGCGCGGCTCGTGGCGCAACCGCGGCGAGACCGCGCCGCGCCAGCTGCTGGAGGCGATCGCGGGCGCCGACCAGCCGCCCATCGCCACGGGCAGCGGCCGCCTGGAGCTGGCGCAGCGCATGACCGATCCGCGCGACCCCTTCACCGCGCGGGTGATGGTCAACCGCATCTGGCACCACCTGTTCGGGCGCGGGCTCGTGCCGTCGGTGGACAACTTCGGCGTGCTCGGCGGCAAGCCCAGCGACCCGGCGCTGCTCGACCACCTCGCCGCCACCTTCGTGAAGAACGGCTGGTCGGTGAAGCAGGCGATCCGCGCCATGGTGCTGTCGGCGACCTACCAGCAGGCGAGCGCCGCCGAACCCGAGGCCGACGGCCGCGACCCCGACGACCAGTGGCTGCACCGCATGCGGGTCCGCCGGCTGGAGGCCGAGGCGGTGCGCGACAGCATCCTCGCCGCCTCCGGCCGGCTCGACACCAGCGCCGTCGGCGGGCCGAGCGTGCCGGTGTTCCTCACCGACTTCATGGAGGGCCGCGGCCGGCCCGCGGGCGGCCCGCTCGACGGCGACGGCCGGCGCAGCGTCTACCTGGCGGTGCGCGCGCAACTTCCTGTCGCCGATGCTGATGGCCTTCGACGAGCCCACGCCGTTCAGCAGCATGGGGCGGCGCTCGGTCTCCAACGTGCCGGCGCAGTCGCTGACCCTGATGAACGACCCGCTGGTCGTCACCGAGGCGCGGCGCTGGGCGGAGCGCGTGCTCGCCGAACCGGGCACCGCCGCGGAAGCGCGCATCGCGCGCATGTGGGCCACCGCCTTCGCCCGCCCGCCCCAGCCGGAGGAGACCGCGACCGTGCTCGCCTTCCTGCAGGAGCACGCCGCCGCGCTGGGCGGCGACGAGAAGGCGCTGTGGGCCGATCTCGCCCACGCGCTGATGAACAGCAGGGAATTCATCTTCATCAACTGACCGCGACGAGGTCCCGCCATGCGCCCACCCACGACTCTCCAGCCCGGTTCCCCGCTCTCGCGGCGCGCGCTGCTCGGGCGCGGCGCGCTCGGCTTCGGCGCGCTCGCCGCCAGCGCGCTGCTCGGCCCGCCGCTGGGCGCCGGCGAACCGGCCGCGCGCGGCGCCACCAACCCGCCGCACCCGACGCACTTCCCGGCCAAGGCGACCAGCGTCATCTTCCTGTTCATGGACGGCGGCGTCTCGCAGGTCGACAGCTTCGACCCCAAGCCGCTGCTGACGCAGGAGAACGGCAAGCCCTTCAAGATGAAGATGGAGCCGACCCAGTTCAACAACAACGGCAACACCCTGGGCAGCCCGTGGGAGTTCAAGAACCACGGCAAGAGCGGCATCCCGGTCAGCGCGCTGTTCCCGCGCATCGGCGCCTGCGCCGACGACCTGACGGTGATCCGCTCGCTGGTGTCGGAGTTCCCCGAGCACACCTCGGCCAACTACTTCATCCACACCGGCTCCGGCCTGCAGGGCCGCCCGACCATGGGGGCGTGGGCGTCCTACGGGCTGGGCAGCCGCTGCGCGGACCTGCCGGGCTTCATCGTGCTCAACGGCGGGCTGATCCCGCCGGGCGGCCTGGACTGCTTCGGCAGCGGCTTCCTGCCGGCGACCTTCCAGAGCTCGATCTTCCGCGCCACCGCCCAGCCGGTGGCCAACATCCGCCCGAGCGAGCGCACGGCGCAGCTCCAGCGCGCCAAGCTGGACCTGGCGCGCCGCCTGGACGAGGGCCTGCTGCGCCGCGTGGGCGCGCAGGACGCCCTCACCTCGGCGATGGCGAACGCCGAGATGGCCTTCGCCATGCAGAGCTCGGTGCCGCAGCTCATGGACCTGGCGGGCGAGAGCGCCGCGACGCGCGCGCTGTACGGCCTCGATTCCCCGTACGAGCACACGCGCAGCTACGCCGCGCAGTGCCTGGTCGCGCGGCGCCTGGTCGAGCGCGGCGTGCGCTTCATCGAACTGACCTGCCCGCCGTGCTCCGGCGACCGCTGGGACCAGCACAGCGCGCTCAAGCAGGGCCACGAGGACAACGCGCGCGCCGTCGACCAGCCGATCGCCGGCCTGCTCACCGACCTCAAGGCGCGCGGGCTGCTCGACAGCACCCTGGTGGTGTTCACCGGCGAGTTCGGCCGCACGCCCTTCGCCCAGGGGTCCGACGGGCGCGACCACAACCCGTTCGCGCTTCTCGGCCTGGCTGGCCGGCGGCGGCGTCAAGGGCGGCCACATCCACGGCGCCACCGACGAGTACGGCTACAAGGTGGTGCAGGACAAGGTCGACGTCCACGACCTGCACGCGACCATGCTGCACCTGATGGGCATGGACCACAAACGCCTGACCTACCGCTACGGCGGGCGCGACATGCGCCTGACCGACGTGCACGGCGAGGTGGTGAAGGGGATCCTGGCCTGAGCCGCGGATCGCCCGCTCAGAAATCGTCGGCGCCCGGCTTCGCCACGGGCTGCTGCGGGGGCGGCGGCGGGGGCGAGCGGTAACCGAGGAAGGCCTGGGGCCCGTAGGTCGCGGTGGCGGCGGCGACGTTCGCCGCCAGCGCAGTGCGCTGCCCGTCGGTCAGCGTGGTGCGGTCGAGCAGCCTGCGCGCCTCGACCCGCGTCCAGGCGCCCGGTCCCGCCACGCAGGTGGTCAGCGCGGCGATGGTCGCCTGCGCCACCGGCCGGCGCCGCGCGCGCCCCGCCAGGCCGAGAGCGGCGCTGCGCGCGACCAGGCGGTCCGGCGCGGCGAGGAGCCGGACCAACAGGGCCTCCGTCCCGTCCGCCGGGGACGCACCGAGCGCGGTGGCGAGCGGGTCGAGGTCGTTGGTGGAATCAGGCTCTGACGCGTGCTCGCGCTCGGCCACGACCGCCGTGGCGGCGACGAGGCCGGCAGGGTGGCCCCTCTCCAGCAGCGCGGTGGCGGCGCGGATGCGCCACACCGTCCCATGGCAGGGTGCGAACACCGGTCCGGCGTCGGGCGGTGGAGCATCCTGGAGTTCAGCGACGAGGGCGGCGTCCGCGTCCGGGCCGCGCAGGCGGCCGAGCGCCTGGCGGGCTGCATTCCCCACGGTGTACGGCTCATCGTCCAGCGCCGCGCGGTCCGCGCGCAGCGCCACCACGGCATCCACCAACGCGCTGGGGGCCGCGCCCGGCGCGACCGCGCCGGCGCCCGCCAGGGCCGCAGCGCGCACCTCGGCGTCCGCGGCGCCGAGCCCGCGCAGCACCGCCGCGAGGACGCGCGCGTCGCGTCCCGGCGGCAGGGCGCGCAGCAGCCAGGCGCGGGCGCGCGCGTCCTCCTCGCTGCCTGCGCGGTCGAGGATGGCCTCGTCGAGGGCCGCCGGGACCGGGCGCTTGCGATCGCGCAGCCGCGCGCACAAGACCCGCGCCTGATGCGCCGCCTCGATGCGGACCCGGGGCCGCGGGTCGCCGAGCGCCCCCAGGAACGCCGCCAGGACCTCGGCGACGTCCGCGCCATCCCGGCCCAGCCCCGCGGCGAGGGCCGCGCCGAGTCCGCGGACCGCGCCGCACGCCGCATCGTCCTGGGCATCGGCGAGGCCGCTGCGCAGCCACTGCGCCAACCGCGCTTCGTGCCGGTCGCTCGCGGCCGGCAGCGCGGCCAGCGCAGCCCCGCGCATGGCCGCGAACGGGCTGCCGGTCGCCAGCGCGCGCACCTGCTCCAGGATGGCCGGCATGCCGCCCTCGGCCCGACGCGAGGCGAAGTAGTCGCCCAGGCGCTGCTCATCCTGGTTGACGGCGAGGTTGGCGATGAGGAGCGCGGCGACGAGCGGGTGGCGTTGGACGGTGGCGTCGGGGAAGACCTGGGGCACCGCCGTGGCCAGCAACGCCATGGTGGGCAGCACGCCCGCACCGACCACCAGGTCGCGGCCGTGCAGCACCGTCCCGGCGGCGTCGGCCTCGAGCCAGGCCAGCGTGGTCGGCACCTGCGGCCCCTGGGCGGCGCCGGCGAGCGCATCGAGGATGGCGCCCGCGTCGGCGGCGCCCACGCCGTCCAGGAAGGGCAGCGGCAGGTCCGCCCCGCTGAGGGCGTGCAAGCCGATGGCCGCGCGCGCGAGCGGCACCAGGGCGCCCACGCGGTGCAGGATCGCCTGGTTGGCCTGCAACGCGATGGCGAGCGCGCCGGCGGGCACGCCGTGCTGCGTGCGCAGGCGGGCGGCCAGGCCGGGGTTGCCGAGCGACACGAGGACGTGCTCATCCGTGGCCACCAGCCAGGCGCGTGCGCTGCGGCGGATCCACAGCGGCATGCCCGGCCACGCCGGGGAGATCCCGACCGGAGCCGCGCGCGCCGCGTCCAGTTTTTCGCCGGCATCGGGCCACGTCGCCCGCAGCCAGGCGTCGAGGGCGGGGCCGGCTGGGATCGCGATGACGACATCGGGTTGCGGCAGGCCCGGGGTGATGGCCAGCCAGGCGGGACCGTCCTCCTCGGCGAGGATCGCCGCGCCCGTGCCCCAGGCGGCCGCGGCCAGCGGATCGGCGGCGGTGGCGCGCTCGGCCAGCGCCACCAGCGCGGGACCATCGAGACCGATGGCCGAGAGCGCGAGCGCCGTGGCGGGCACCTCGGCCTCCAGCACCGCGGTGTCCAGCTCGCGCAGCGGCAGGTGCGCGCCGGGCAGGCGCAGGGTCTCGATGCTGCGGCCGCTCTCCAGACCCAGCGTCCCATGCGCCTCGCCCATGCCGCTCGCGCGCACGAAGGCCGCCGCGCCTGGAATGCCCAGCGACGCGCTCAGCGACGCCACATCAGCCGTCACGACCACATCGTCGACGGCGGCGGGGGAAAGCTCGACCGGCCGACCGCCGCCGAGGAGCGCCGCACCCTGCGCGACCACGCGCACGCCATCCTGGGCGGCGGCACCCCAGTAGGTGCGCGTCCTCCCGAGGACCACCCCGTCCCCATCCACCTGGGCGGGCACCCGCTCCGGCACCTGCACCACCTGGTAGTCATCGGTCTGCCCCAGGCGCATGCGGGCGAACGCCGCGAGGTCCTGGGCGATGATGCGGTCGGCGCGCTGCCGATCGCGCTCGAGCGCCGCCGGCACGCCCTGCAGCAGCGGGGCCGCCGGACCGTCCAGGTCGACGCGGAAGGCCACCTCCTGGTGCACACCCACGGTGCTGGCGGCGAGGTGCGCGAGCAGACCGCGCAGGTCGATGCCGGTCAGGTCCGCACCCTGGTCGATGAAGCCGTCGAGGCGCGCCCGCGCCGCGTCGTCGAGGGCGCGCGCCGCGAGCGCGCCGTACCAGCTCGCGGCGAGGTGTGCGCGCAGCCGCGGGATGTCGGGGATGCTCAGGGTGAGCAGCGGGCCGGTCGGGTATGGCTGCGGCGCGGGCACGGCCTGGGGCGCGTCTCCGGACGCCGCCGACGCAGTGCGGCCGAGACCGGCCAGGACCAGGCACAGCACCAGGGCCGGGCAGGGGAGGCCACCCGGGCCACGGGTTCGCGGGCAGCGCTGCGCGAGGCGGTCGATCGGGGGGATGTGCACATCAGGAAGCATGGCGCGATCCGGGTTGGCGGCGTCCGGTCAGCATCGGCGCTCCCGCCACGGCGGCAAGGGGAGGGCCGAGGGGGTGTCTGGCGGTTTCCCTGCCGACCAGGCGTGCGGCCAGAGTCCCTGTCCGTTAACGTTATCCGCTCTCGCGCCCTGAAGATCTCGGCGCGCCGCACCGGTCAGCGGGCTCCAGCGCGCCCCTCGACGCCGAGCGCCGGCGGTCTCGGCGGCGCAGGCCGGTGGCGGCGCGGAAGGTGCGCGTGAAGTGGCTCTGGTCGTAGAAGCCGGTGTCGAGGCGATGCTGCCGATGGCGGCGGTCCCCTGCTCGAGCAGGCGCCGCGCCATGAGCATGCGCACGCGCAGCAGGTAGCCGCTCGGGGTCATGTGCAGCAGGCGCGCGAACTCGCGCTGGAGCTGGCTGACCGACAGCCGGGCGCAACGCGCCAGCTCGACCACCGTCAGGGCCTCGCCGAAGCGCTGCAGGACGGCGGTCAGGGCCGGGGCCAGGCGCCGATACTGGTCGGGGACACGTTGGCCTCGCCGCACGGCCGCAGCACGCCGCAAATGCCGAAGACCTCGCCGCGCGCGTCGCGCAGCGGGTGCTTGCTCGACAGGTACCACAACGGCAGCCCGTCCGCGCCGGGCACCAGCCAGGGCCGGTCAACCAGCGGCACGCCGCTCGCCATGACGCCGCGGTCCTCGTCGACGTACTGGCCGGCCAGGGTCGGCGGCTGGAAGTCGAAGTCGGTGCGCCCGATCATGCCACCGGCGTCGGCGCAGCCGTAGAGCCGCCACAACGCCGCGTTGACCTGGACGAAGCGGTGGCGCGCGTCCTTGACGAAGAGGTAGACGTGCGGCAGGTGCTCGAACAGCGTGAGCACCTGCGCGGCCGCGATGCGCGCCAGCGTCGCGGCGCGATCGAAGGGCTCCGCGCGGGGTGGTGACTTCCGACCGCATGCGGCATCCATACCAAAACGTGGGGCCGCTGTCAAAGCCGGGGCGGCCCGCACGCCTAGGCTGGGGGCATGCCCCTCCCCCTGCCGCTGCGCTGGCTGCCGCTGCTCGCCCTCGCCGCCTGCGCCCGCGCCGCCCAGCAGCCGATCGACTACAACCGCGACATCCGCCCGATCCTCTCCGAGAACTGCTTCGCCTGCCACGGCCCGGACGCCAACGAGCCGCAAGGCCGGGCTGCGGCTGGACGTCTCGGAGAGCCGTCGCCGCGCCGCACGAGCGGCAGCGGCCATCGTGCCGGGCGACGCCGACGGCCAGCGAGCTCGTCGCGCGCATCACCAACGCGACGACCCGGACGAGCTGCATGCCGCCGCCGAAGTCGAACCGCAGCTCACGCCGGCGCAGATCGCGCTGCTGAGCGCTGGATCGCGGAAGGGGCGCGCTGTACCAGAAGCACTGGGCCTTCTGCCGCCGCCGAGCGCCCGGCCCTGCCGGCGGTGCGCGGATGCCGGCCTGGCCGCGCAACGCCGCTCGACCGCTTTATCCTCGCGCGGCTCGAGCGCGAAGGGCTTGCGCCCGTCGCCCGAGGCCGACCCGGCCACGCTGGCTCCGCCGGGTGAGGCTCGACCTCACCGGCCTGCCGCCGACGCCGGCAGGAGCTCGATGCCTTTGCTCGCCGAGGTCGCGCGCGCGGCGAGCGCCTACGAGGCGGCGTCGGACCGCCTGCTCGCCTCGCCGCACTTCGGCGAGCGCATGGCCATGGACTGGCTCGACGTCGGCGCGCTACGCCGACACCCACGGCTTCAACATCGACGACTCAGCGCAACATGTGGCGCTGGCGCGACTGGGTGATCGACGCCTTCAACGCGAACCTGCCCTACGACCGCTTCATCATCGAGCAGCTCGCCGGCGACCTGCTGCCCGGCGCGACCCTCGAGCAGCGCATCGCCACCGGCTTCGACCGCAACCACGTGATCAACACCGAGGGCGGGATCATCGACGAGGAGTACCGCGTCGAGTACGTCGCCGACCGGGTGCGACACCATGAGCACGGCCTGGCTCGGGCTCACCGATGGAGTGCGCGCGCTGCCACGACCACAATTCGACCCGATCACGCCAGCGCGACTACTACCGCTTCTTCGCCTTCTTCAACAGCGTCGCCGGAGCACGGCGAGGACGGCCGGCGTGGCAACGCCGTCCCGATGATCCCCGCGCCCACCGCACGAGCAGCAGGCGCGAGCTGACGCGCGCTGGAGCGGCGATCGCGCGAGCGCCGACCGCGACGGAGCTCGCGGAGGCGCAGGTCGACGTCGACGCCGACGCGCCGGTGGACGCTGCCGCGGCGGAGGCCGGCCGCTGGAGCCGACGGTGAATCCGCCAGGCACGGCTGCCGGGCGGCGCGACGGCTGCGAGCGGAAGGCGTCGCCGGGCGTGCGACGGCATCCGGAGCCGGATGCGCCGACCGCGCTGCCGGCGGCGAAGCTGGACTTCGGCGCGGCAGGACGGCTGTCAGCCTCGCGTTCTGGCTCAAGCCTGGGCCGCGGATGAACCCGACGTGACGTGCCGCTTCTTTTCTCGCTCGATTACAGCGGCTCGCCGGCCGACTCGCGGCTTTGGCAAGGGGCGCGAACTGCGGCTGATCGCTGGCGAGATCGAGTTGCGGTCAAGCGACCGCTTTCCCGTCTACGCCGATGGTCCTGCGGAGCGAGAGGCGCGAAGTCGGCGCGGGCGAGCTGGCGCCACGTGGCGGTCGACCTGCGCGGCGGCAAGCGAGCGGCGGACTACCGGCTCTTCATCGACGGCGACGAGGCGCGCGTGCAGGTGCGCTACGACGGCTCATGAACGTGCCCGGCGCGCGCGACATTCTTATGCGGCGCGATAACGCGCAAGGCGGCGCTCGCTGCGCGGCCGACTTCGACGACGTGCGCTTCCCGCTCGCGCTCTCGAGCCGTCGAGGTCGCGCGCGCTCTTCGCGCGGCGGAAGTCGCTCCCCGGTGCCGCTGCCGCCCAGCGGCGACGCCGCGCCGACGCGCTGGCTCCGCGACGCCATGCTCGCCTGAGCGATCCGGCCACGCCGGGCTCGTGGCGCGGCGCGCCGAGCTGTGGGAAAAGCAGCTCGCCTCCGAGCGCGACCTGCCGACCACCATGGTCATGGAGGAGCTGCCGGAGCCGCGCCGAGCTTCATCCTCATCCGCGGAAATTACGATGCCGCACGGCGAGCCGGTCGACGCCGGGCGTGCCGGAGGCGCTTGTCGCCCTGGCCGGCGGGCGCGCCGCACAACCGGCTCGGGCTGGCGCAGTGGTTCATCGCAGCCGACGCATCCGCTCACCGCGCGCGTGGTGGTGAATCGCTTTTGGGCGCAGCTCTTCGGCACCGGCCTCGTCAAGACGGTCGAGGATTTCGGCTCCCAGAGCGAATGGCCGAGCCACCCGGAAGTGCTCGATTGGCTCGCGCGCGATTTCGTCGATGGCGGCTGGGACGTGAAGGCGCTTCTTCAAGTCGCTCGTCCTCTCCGCCGACCTATCGCCAAAGCAGCGCCGTCGACGCCCGCTCTGCTGGCGCGCGCGATCCGGAAAACCGCCTGCTCGCGCGCGGTCCGCGGCTCCGGCTCCCGGCCGAGTTGATCCGCGACCAGGCGCTCGCGGTCTCCGGCCTGCTCGCGCCAGCGCGTCGGCGGCCCCAGCGTGCATCCCTACCAGCCCGCAAGCTGTACGAAGGCGTGGTCGTCGGCGCGGATTACCCCGGCACAGAGTGGGAGCCGAGCAAGGGCGAGGACCTGTACCGGCGCAGCCTCTACACCTTCTGGAAGCGCACCGTGCCGCCCCCCGCCATGCTGACCTTCGACGCGCCCGACCGCGAGTTTTGCATCGCGCGCCGCTCCCGCACGAATACCCCGCTGCAGGCGCTGCTGCTGCTGGAACGAGACCGGCTTACCTCGAGGCCGCGCGCCTGCTCGGCGCGCGCATGCTGCGCGAGGGCGGCGCCGACGATGACAGCCGCGTGGCCTTTGCCTTTCGCCTCGCCACCGGCCGGCGCGCCGCCGCGCGGAGGAAAGCCGTGCTCCGAGCGCGCTCTCGAGGCTGCGCGCGGACTTCGGCGCGCACCGCGGACGACGCGAGCGCCTGCTCTGAAAGTCGGCGCCTCGCCGGTGGATCGACGCTGGCGCCGGCGCGAGCTCGCGGCGTGCGACCGCGGTCGCCGAGCATGATTTTGAACCTCGACGAAACGATCACGAAAAACTGACGCCGCCGAGCATGCATGTCCTGCCAATCGCTATCGCAGACGCCCAGAATCGGCGCGAGTTCCTGACGAAGACCGGCCTCGGGCTCGGCGCCGCGGCGCTGCGCGCAGCTGCTCGGGAGCAGCGCGCGCGCCGGCGCCGCGCGGCGGCGCTCGGGCGGCTGCCGGGCCTGCCGCACTTCGCGCCGAGGGCGAAGCGCGTGATCTGCCTTTTCCATGTCGGGCGGCCCGTCGCATCTCGATCTCTTCGATGACAAGCCGGTGCTGCGACGAGCGCTTCAACGAGGACCTGCCGGATTCGATCCGCAAAGGCCAGCGCATCACCGGCATGGTCGCCTCCCAGGCGCGGTCCTGGCGCTGCAGCCGAGCAAGTGGAGTTTCAGCGCGCAGGGGGAGTAGCGGCACCGTCCTGAGCGAGCTGCTGCCGCACACGAGCGGCATCGCCGATGAGATTTGCGTGGTCGCGCTCGCTGTTACACCGAGGCGATCAATCACGACCCGGCGATCACGTTTTTCCAGACCGGGAGCCAGCTTCCCGGGCCGCCCGAGCATGGGCGCGTGGGTCGATTACGGCCTCGGGCGGATCAATGAGAACCTGCCGTCCTTCGTGGTGCTCATCTCGGTGAATAAGGCAAGCACGCCGGCCAGGCGCTCCTCGCGCGCCTCTGGGGCAGCGGGCTTCCTGCCGAGCGCGCACCAGGGCGTGCGATTCCGCTGCGGCGGCGACCCGGTGCTCTACCTGCGGACCCGCCCGGCATCGACGCGGCGACGCCGCCGCCGATGCTCGACGGCTCGGCCGAGCTCAACCGGCAGAACAGCACGCGAGGCCGGCGACCCCGAGATCGAGACGCGCATCGCGCAGGCCGAGATGGCCTTTCGCATGCAGACCAGCGTGCCGGACCTGATCGACCTCGCAGGCGAGCCGCGAGCACGTCCTCGAGCATGCTATGGCGAGGACGTCCGCAAGCAGCCGGCACCTTTGCGCGCAACTGCCTGCTCGCGCGGCGGCTCGCCGAGCGCGGCGTGCGCTTCATCCAGCTCTATCACCGCGGCTGGGACCACCACGGCGACCTGCCGAGCGCCTGCCCGCGCGGCCGAGGACACCGACCAGGCCGCGCGCGGCGCTGGTCGCGCGACCTGAAACAGCGCGGCCTGCTCGACGACACGCTGGTCATCTGGGGCGGCGAATTCGGCCGCACCCGCTACGCGCAGGGCGGCGCCGACCGCGACGAAGTACGGGCGCGACCACCACGGCACGCGCTTCTCCATCTGGCTGGCCGGCGGCGGCATCAAGCCGGGGATGAGCTACGGCGCGACCGATGATTTCGGCTTCAACGTCGTCGAGCAGCCGGTGCATATTCACGATCTGCAGGCGACCATCCTGCACTGCCTGGGCATCGACCACACGCGGCTCACCTACCGCTTCCAGGGCCGGCAGTTCCGCCTGACCGATGTGCACGGGAAGGTGGTGAAGGCGATCCTGGTCTGAGAGACGGGACCCCGGATCCGCATCACATCCAGCGAACACCTTTCTCCCATCCGCAAAATCTCCCCAAATCTGCGGACTCTTCGAAGAAGCGCAGAAGAATCCGCAGATTTGGGGAGATTTCGCAGATGACAGCCAAGCTTGACCGCTTCCAGGGCGTGCCTCGTGCCCGCGCTCGTTGCGGGGGGTCGTCGCCAGGCCGGCCCTGCGCGAGCGCCACGGAATCGCCGTCCAGGTCGAGGGGACCAGTCGGCCGGTGCTGACGCTGCCGGGCCGTCGCGGCTCGAGATGAGAGCGAAACGGGCGCGCTTCCGAGCATGGCCACGATAGGGATCCGTATTCTAAGTAAAACGATTTTTCCAGGTTCCAAACGTGAATCGAAGCGTCAGGGTAAATGCTGACTGCGGACCCGGGCCCCGCCACCCCCTCACGACCATGCGCCACCGCTCCACCGTCGCGGGGTCGGATCGCCTTGGCGCTCGCCCTGGTCGCGATCAGCGCGCCGGCGCCGGGCCAGGACCGCCTGCAGGCGCTCATCGCAGCCGCTTGCCTCGAGTGCCACGACACCCAGACCGCGAAGGGCGACCTGCGCCTCGACGCGCTGAGGCCCCTGGCCCAGGACCTGGGCGGCCTGGCCACGTGGATGCGCGTGCAGGAGCGCGTGCTGGACGGCGAGATGCCGCCGAAGAAGCCGCTGGCCGCGGGCGACGCGAGCGCCTTCACCGCCGAGCTCGGCCGGCAGCTGCTCGCGGCCGAGGCGCTGCGCCGCCGGACCGAGGGGCGCGTGCCGCTGCGCCGGCTCAACCGCGTCGAATACCAGCACACCCTCGAGGACCTGCTCGGCATCGAGGAACTGGCGGTGAAGGACGTCCTGCCGCCGGACACGGTCGCCGCCGGCTTCGACGACATCGCGGCCGCGCAGGAGCTGTCCTACGTCCACCTGGCGCGCTACGTCGAGGCCGCCGACGCGGCGCTCGCGGCCGCCATGGTGCTGCGCCCGCAGCCCCAGGCCAAGGTCGAGCGCATCCTGATGCGCGAACTGGGCGAGGTGCGCAACCAGGTGGCCAAGACCGGCGAGATCGACGCGGTCGGCGACTGGGCGGTGTGGGTGCGCCAGCGCAACAACGCGCAGGGCCAGTGGTTCATCCGCGATGCTCCGCCGGAGCCCGGGCGCTACCGCTTCCGCGTGCGCTGCCGCGGCGCGCAGCTCGAGTTCGCCGGCAACGACCACGCCGCGGACTCCCGCCTGCTGCCGCCGACGGTGCACCACGTGCTGGCGCTGCAGGCGAGCAACACCCGCTACCTGCAGTTCTTCGACGTGCCCGCCGAGGCCGGCACGGTCGAGTTCACCGCCTACGTGCGCGGCCGCGAGCAGCTCTCGTGGTTCTTCGCCACGCTCGACGACCGCGCCCCGCCCCCCGGCCCGTACAAGGGACCGGGCGTGGCGGTGGAGTGGCTGGAGATCGAAGGTCCGCTCGACGCCTCGTGGCCGCCGCCCAGCCAGCGCCGGCTGTTCGGCGACCTGCCGCTGGCGCGCTGGGACCGCAACGGCGGGGTGCGCGAGCCCGAGCAGGCGATGATCGGGACCGGCGCGACCCAGCGCGCGGACCGCCCGCCCGGCGGGCCCTACGTGGTCGTCTCGAAGGACCCGCCGGCGGACTGCGCGCGCCTGCTGCGCGCCTTCATGGAGCGCGCCTGGCGGCGCCCGGTCGAAGCCGCCGAAGTCGCGCGCATCCAGGGCACCGCCCTGGCCGCGCTCGCCGAGCACCGCTGCTTCCAGGACGCCATGCGCAGCGCCTACCAGGCGGTGCTGTGCTCGCCCGACTTCCTGTTCCTGCGCGAGGCGCCGGGCCGCCTCGACGCCTATTCCGTGGCGTCGCGGCTGTCGTACTTCCTGTGGCGCTCGCTGCCCGACGAGGCGCTGCTGCGCCAGGCCGCCACGGGCGCGCTGCTGCGCCCCGAGGTCCTGCGCAGCGAGACCGAGCGCCTGCTGAACGACGCGCGCGCCCAGCGCTTCGTCGCCGACTTCACCGACCAGTGGCTGAAGCTGGCCGACATCTACGCGACCGTCCCCGACCGCAGCCTCTACCCGGAGTACTTCTGCGACAACCACGTGGTCGAGTCGATGCTCGGCGAGGTGCGCGCCTACTTCGCGGAGATGCTGTCCGGCGACCTCGGCGCGCGCTGCGCGGTGGCGTCCGACTTCGCCATGGTCAACGAGCGCCTCGCCCAGCTCTACGGCATCCCCGGCGTCAGCGGCTGCGCCCTGCGCCGCGTCGCGCTGCCCAAGGACTCGCCGCGCGGCGGCTTCCTGACCATGGCGGGGGTGATGAAGGTCACCGCCAACGGCACCACCACGTCGCCGGTGAAGCGCGGGGCGTGGGTGCTCGACCGCCTGCTCGGCAGACCGCCGCGACCGCCGCCGGCGAACGTCGCGGCGCTGGAGCCGGACACGCGCGGCGCCACCACCATCCGCGAGCAGCTCGCCAAGCACCGCGCCGACGCCAGCTGCGCCACCTGCCACCAGCGCATCGACCCGCCCGGCTTCGCGCTCGAGGCCTTCGACGTGATGGGGGCGGCGCGCGAGCGCTACCGCTGCGTCGGCAGCGGCGCGGAGCAGCGCCTCGAGGTCGGCATCCGCACCGTGCGCTTCCGCGTCGGACCGGCGGTGGACGGCGGCGACGGCAAGCTCGCGCCCGCGGCGGCCCTGGCGGCGCTGCGCCAGAGCCTGGTCGCCGACGAGGCCCAGCTCGCGCGCAACCTCGCCGAGCGCCTGGCCGCCTACGCCACCGGCGCGGTGGCCACCGTCACCGACCGCCCCGCGATCGACGCCATCCTGGCCGCGGCGCGCGCCAAGCGCTACGGCCTGCGCTCGCTGATCCACGCGCTGGTGCAGAGCGACCTGTTCCTCAGCAAATGACCGGAGCCGCCATGTTCACGATCCCCGCCCGACCGCTGCCGCGCCGCACCCTGCTGAAGGGCCTGGGCGCCGCCCTGGCGCTGCCGCTGCTCGACTGCATGGCGCTCCCGGCCAAGGAGCCGGCCACGGGCGCCGCCGCGGGCGCCGCGACCGCCAGCGGCGCGCCGCGGCGGCTGCTCGCGATCAACACCTACCAGGGCATCCTGCCGCAGCACTTCTTCCCGGCCACCGCCGGGCGCGACTACGCGGCCACCCCCTACCTGGAACTGCTCAAGGAGCACCGCGCGCGCATGACGGTGTTCTCCGGCGTCAGCCTGCCGCAGGTCGACGGCGGCCACGACGCCTCGATGAGCTTCCTGACGGGCGCCGCGCACCCCAACCGCCCCGGCTTCCGCAACACCATCTCGCTCGACCAGTACGCGGCCGAGCGCCTGGGCACGGCGACGCGCTTCCCCTCGCTGACGCTGGCCGTCGACAGCACCGACAGCCTGTCGGTCACCGCCGCCGGCGTGCGCATCCCCGGCGAGGACCGCCCGTCCAAGGTCTTCAAGCGCATGTTCCTGCAGGGCAGCCCGGGTGAAGTCGACGAGCAGGTCGCGCGCCTGCGCGCGGAGCGCAGCATGCTCGACGGCGTGGCCGCGCGCGCCAAGCAGCTCGGCGCGCGGGTCGGCGCCGGCGACCGCGCCAGGCTCGACCAGTACTTCACCTCGGTGCGCGAACTCGAGCGCCGCCTGGTCGCCGCCGAGGAGTGGGAGCGGAAACCCAAGCCGCACGTCGACCAGGCGCCGCCGCAGGACCTGAACGAGGCCAGCGCCCTGATCGCGCGCACGCGCCTGATGTTCGACCTCGCCCGCCTCGCCTTCACCACCGACTCGACGCGCATCATCACCCTGCTCATCCACATGGTCGACGCCGTGCCCGACGTGCCGGGCGTGACCACCGGCACGCACACCCTCACCCACCACGGCAACCAGCCCGACAAGCTGGCGATGCTGAAGCTCATCGAGGAGGCGCAGTTCCGCGAACTCGACGGCCTGCTGCGCGCCTTCACCGCCACCCGCGAGGCCGGGGGCACGCTGCTCGACGGCACCATGGTCCTGTACGGCACGCACATGGGCTCCGCCAACGCGCACTCCAACGACAACCTGCCGGTGCTGCTCGCCGGCGGCGGCTTCGCGCACGGCCAGCACCTGGCGTTCGACCGGAAGCGCAACCATCCGCTCACCAACCTGTACGTGAGCCTGCTGCACCGGCTGGGGCTCAACGTGGAGGCGTTCTCGTCGAGCACGGGGACGATGCAGGGGCTTGAAATGGTGTGAGGTCCGTGAGAGGAGGAGACGAGGCACGAGGCACGAGGCACGAGGCACGAGGCACGAGGCACGAGGCACGAGGCACGAGGCACGAGGCACGAGGCACGAGGCACGAGGCACGAGCCGAGGCGTTGACGAGTGGGATCTCAGCTGGCAACAATGTCGCGAGCGCCAACGGCGCGGCCCCGATCTTCAGCCCAGGGCGACGCCCTGGGTGAGTCGATCATATGGTGGATCGAGCCCTGACGGGGCGGCCCCAATCCGCAAAGCGTCTTCTGTGATTGGGGCCGCCCTTACAAGGGCTCGACCCTTTCTTCGTATCCAGTTCCCGGAGCAATGCCCTGGTCTGAAGATCGGGCAGCACCGTTGGCGCTCGCGATTCCGCCGCAGGGTCTGGAATGGGCGAGAAAGCGGCTCCACCCCGGGGATCGCCGAGCTGCATCCGGTACGCGGCCACCATCATCTCCCCCTCACCGCTAGAACGTTCTACCCTCCGTCACGAATCATGCTATCCCCTGCCATGCCCAGGACCCCTTCCATGCCCCGCCGGCTCGCTGCACTGCCCCTCGTCCTGCTCTCGACCCTGCTCGGCGCCGCGGAACCGGACACGCCACTGACCATCACCTTCCCCGCCGGCGCGCGGCAGGTCTTCCAGGGCCTGGGCGTCAGCACCTTCAACAACGGCGCCTACACCGCGCTGCCGCCGGAGCGGCGCGCGCTGCTCGCGCGCCTGCTCTACCGCGACCTGCGCCTGACCACGCTGCGCATCTGGTGGTCGGTCGAGACCTTCTGTCCGGAGCGCGGCCAGGCCCTGCTCGCCGAGACCTTCGCCGACCGCTACGTGAAGACCGGGCTGATCGCCGAGGCGCGCGCGCACGGCCTGAAGACCATCCTGCTCGGACCGGAGAAGCCGTCGCGCTGGATGCTGACCAAGCCGGAGGACGGCAACTCCCTGATCAAGGACGAGGAGGTCGGCACCTACGTCGCGCAGATCGCCACCTTGATCCAGCGCCTGCGCGATGAGCACCACACCGTCATCGACGCCACCGGCGTCGGCAACGAGCCGCCGTGGTTCACCCCGGCGCAGATGGCGGTGGCGGTGCGCCTGCTGCGCGGCGAACTCGACCAGCGCGGGCTGCAGGCGGTGAAGATCGTCGCGCACGAGGGCAGCAACAACGATGCCACCGGGCTCGGCTACCTCGACGCGCTGATCGCCGACCCGGTCGCGCTCGCGGGCCTCACCGGCTTCGCCACCCACTCCTACAACATGGCGGCGCGCGCCGAGGAGGCGGAGCGCGTGCAGCGCACCGGCAAGGAGTTCTGGATCACCGAGTCCGGCGGCGGCATCGGCCTGCCCGAGACCGAGCAGCCGGTCGACGCCCCGCAGGCCGCCAGCGCCGCGGCGCGCTTCCTGAACGACATGAACCACCGCGCCACCCACTGGATCTGGTTCCTCGGCGCCATGGACCTGGCGAACGGCTGGCCCGAGGAGCACGACAACGTGCAGCGCCTGATCGAGTTCCGCGACAAG
Source organism: uncultured Planctomycetota bacterium (assembly GCA_963818245.1). Classification (GTDB taxonomy): domain Bacteria; phylum Planctomycetota; class UBA11346; order UBA11346; family UBA11346; genus BOG-1363. The sequence continues at coordinate 27,619 of CAWFSD010000011.1, read as the reverse complement.
CCCGGCGCCGACTGGTACCTGCCGCTGCTGAAGTACTACTACCTGAAGCGCCTGGCCCAGACCTTCGACGTCGGCTGCACCTTCCGCGCGGCCGAGAGTTCGCGCGAACTGCGACATGACCTGGACGTACGGGCGCAAGCCGCAGGTCACCGCCGCGGCGGCGCTCAACCTCGACGGCACCTGGGGCGTGGGCGCGGTCAACTACACCAGCGACTTCTTCACCCGCCCCGGCCAGGACGAGTTCACCCGCGCCAACACCGGGCAGGCGGCCAGGGACTTCCGCGTCACCATCACCATCGCCGAGCTGGCCGCGGTCGGCGACCAGGCCTTCACCCTGCGGCGCACCAGCGCGACGCACCGCGACGTCGACGAGGGCGAGGTGCTGATGCACGACGGCGTGCTCGCCTTCGACCTCGCCCCGCTCGAGCTGGTGACGCTGCGCCAGGTCCGGCGCTGAAGGCCACCGTGCCCGCGACCCTCAAGGACATCGCGCGGCTCTCCGGGTGCTCGTTCCAGGCGGTCAGCGCGATCCTGCGCGACCAGCCGGGCACGCGCTTCAGCCCGGGGACGCGCGCGCGCGTGCTGCAGGTCGCGGAGCAGCTCGGCTACCGGCCCAACGCCTCGGCGCGCGCCATGCGCTCGGGCCGCACCGGCTGCATCGCGGTGCTGCGCGGCACGCACCCCAACCACAGCTCGCTCAGCCCGCCGCTGCTCGGCGGCATCATGCGCGAGCTCGACGCCCACGACCTGCACGCCGCCCTCCTGTCCCTGGACGACGCGCAGCTGAGCAGCCCCGAGCACCTGCCCAAGATCCTGCGCGAGGTGGTGGCCGACGGTGTGCTGATCAAGTACGACCACCGCATCCCGCCGCGCCTGGGCGCGCTGCTGGCGCAGGCCGGGATCCCCGCGGTGTGGGTCAACAGCAGGCAGCCCGCGGACTGCGTGCACCCGGACGACTTGGAGGCGGGGCGGCTGGCGACGGAGCGGCTCATCCGGCTGGGCCACCGCCGCATCGCCTACGCCGACTTCTCGTACGAGCTGGCCGACCGCACCGAGCACTACTCGGCCCACGACCGCCACGCCGGCTACCGCGCGGCCATGAAGGCGGCCCGCCTGGCGCCGCGCCTGCTCGGCGGCCGCCGCGGACACCCCGCGCCCGCCGGGCGCCTCGACTTCTGCCTGGACGCGCTGCGCGCCGCCGACCGTCCGACCGCAGTGGTCGGCAACAGCGCGTGGAGCACCTGCCCGTTCTGGCACGCCGCCCTGCGCCTGGGGCTGCGCGTGCCCGCCGACCTGTCCCTGGCCACCTTCGAGAACGGGCGGCACGACGCGCTCGGCCAGGAGTTGACGCAGTACCACGTGCCGGAGCCGGAGATGGGCGCGGCGGCGGTGCGCATGCTGCTGGCGCTGCTCGCGGCGCCGGGAGCGGCCCAGCAGCCGCAGGTGCTGCCGTTCACGTGGGTGGCGGGCGAGACGGTGGCGGCGGCCAACGGGTGAGGTCGCCGTCGGCCGTCGCCGGAGGGTCGAGCGCCAGCTCGACCATCGCACCACATTGCCCCCTCACCGCGCTCGGGTAACCTCCACGTCGCTCCCGAACGGGGGACCATCCGCTTCGCCCCAGGACCCCCCATGACCCTCATCACCTGCCCCGAATGCACCGGCAAGGTCTCCACCCAGGCCGCCACCTGCCCGCACTGCGGCGCGCCGGTGCCGTCAGCCGCCGTGGCGGCCGTCACCGCTGGAACAGCCGCCCCGGCGGCCGACGCCAACGCGGTGATCTGGGAAGGCAGCCCCCACTTCACCGGCACCGCGGTGTGGGCCTGGATCTGCATCGTCTCGGTGGTGCTGAGCCCGATCGGCCTGGTGCTGCTGCTGGTCGCCCACTTCCGCACCAAGGCGACCCGCTACACCCTGACCGCGCTGCGCCTGTCGCTGCGGCGCGGCCTGATGTCCACCGCCATCGACGACATCAGCCTGTTCCGCATCAAGGACATCGAGCTGCGCCAGTCGTTCTGGCAGCGCCTGGGCGGGATCGGCACCATCCTCGTGACCAGCTCCGACACCGTCGAGCCGCTCGCCGAGCTGCACGCGGTCAAGGATCCCGAGGCGGTGCGGCGCCTGCTGCGCGCGCAGGTGGACGCGGCGCGGCAGAGCGAAGGGGTGCGGACGATCCTGAACTGACGCTGGGCGGCCCGCACCTGCGCGCCAGCGCGTCACGCCCGGTGGCGGGCGCCCGGCCCACCATCAATTCCGCTTCGTGAGTTGCGCGTCCTCGCGCTCGCGCCTGGCCTTCTCGATCGACGCGAAGATCTCGGCGGAGGACTTCCTGGGCGTGATGACCCAGATGACGGTGACGACGAGGAAGAGCACGATCTCCGCCCCGATCGCCACCGCGATCCCGGGGATGCCGATGGCGCTGCCCAGGAACGCCATGATCCAGAACAAACCGAAGCTCAGCAGCCACCACGTCGTCGGACCGATCCGGCTCTCCTTTCCGAGCAAGGAGAAGAACGAGGCGATCGCGATGGAGATGAAGGCTGTTTTGAACATGGGTTCCTTTGCGCCGCGGGTTTCCCGCCTTTTCTAGGCGTGCCGCCGCTCCATGTCAATCAGACCATGGCTACGCGCGTAGAACCTTCGGGCTCCGCCAACACCCAGCGCCAGCTCCGGGCAGCGCCGCGCGGGCGCGCCGACCGGCCAGCGCTTCAGTGCGCCGCCTCCCCCACGAGTTCCGCCAGCTGCGTCGGCCCGAACGCGACGTTGTGCCTGCCCGCCACCGTCAGGCGGTCGCCCACGAAGCGCAGGGTCAGGGTCGAATAATACGGCGTCTGGCAGAGCACCAGCTTGATGGTGAAGGTGTCGTCCGCCGTCCACGCCCCGCTCGCGGCCACCAGCGGGTGCTCGGGGATGCTCAGGAACTTCTCGATGCCGTTGGCGAAGCCCGGCGCCGCGGGTCCCCAGCCACCGGTCGCGAACGGTGTACGCAGCTCACCAGCGGCGGTGCGCACCAGCAGGGCCGGCGGGGTCGCGGCGGTGTCGAGCGCCATGGCGGTGATGCCGCGATCATTCGCCGGGAAGGTGAACCACGTGCCCGCGACGCCCGCCGCCAGCGGCGAGGTCGCCTTGCCGACCGGCACCGGCATGGTCAAGCCGGCGAGCTTCGCGGCGAGCGCGCGCCCGCCGGCGTCGTCCGCCGGCAGCGCCGCCTCCTTCATCACCGGCAGCAGCTTGTCCCACACCAGGTTCAGCACCGCCTGCATGTCGTGGACGCCGCTGGTGATGGCGATCACCGCGTCGCTGTCGGGCAGCACCACGCAGTACTGGCCGAAGGCCCCGTCGCCGCGGTAGCCGTGGTGGCGGCAGCGCCAGAACTGGTAGCAGTAGCCCTGGTCCCAGTCGCTGCGCGGATCGCTGCCGTTGGCGATCTGCAGCGTGGTCGCCTCGTCGACCCAGGCCGCGGGCACCAGCTGCTTCCCGTTCCACACCCCCTTCTGCAGGTAGAGCTGGCCGAAGCGCGCGATCTCCTCGGTGCGCGCCATCAGGCCGAAACCGCCGGCGGAGACGCCCTGCGGGCTGGCGAACCAGGTGGGATCCGCGAAGCCGAGCGGCTGGAAGAGGCGCGGCTTGAGGTACTCGAGCAGGCTCTGCCCGGTCGCCTTCTGCACCATGGCCGAGAGCATGTAGGTGGCGGGCGTGTCGTAGAGGAAGCGCGTGCCCGGCTTGAACGCCACCGGCTGGGCCATGAAGCGGTGCGTCCAGGTCTCGGGCGCGGCGCCCGGCTGGTCGACCCACAGCGGCACCTCGTTCTGGTGGCCGGTGCCCATGCGCAGCAGGTCGCGCACGCGCATGCGCTTGAGGTTGGCGGACGGCTCCGCGGGGGCGTCCTCGGGGAAGGCCTTCAGCACCTCGTCGTCGACGCTCAGCTTGCCCTCGGCGATCGCCAGGCCGACGGCGGTCGCGGTGAAGCTCTTGCTGAGCGAGTAGAGCACGTGCGGGGTCTGCGCGTCGTACGGCTTCCACCACGCCTCCGCGACCACGTGGCCGTGGCGCACCAGCATGAAGCTGTGCATGCCGTCGACGTCCTGGTCGGCCGCGGTGATGAAGCCGAGGATGGCGGAGGAGGCGATGCCCTGCTGTTCGGGCGCGCTGCGCGGCAGCGCGGCGGAGGGCTCGGCGGCGTGCGCGGGGACCACGAGGGCCGCCAGGACCAGGATGGACGCGAGGTGGCGGAGGTTGGTCATGCGTGGATCTCCTGGCGACATGGATGCACGGGCGGGCGGAGTCAGTGCGCCTCTGGCGGCGCCTGCGGGGAGGCCGGCGCCACCGGTTCCGCGACCGGCACCGCCACCCCGGGCGGAGTCGCGGCGGCCGCGGTGGGCGCCCTCGCCGCCCGCAGGTCGGCGAAGCTCAGGTAGATCGACAGCACCACCAGCACCAGCAGCGCCGCCACCACCTTCGTGCCGCGCCACGGCGTGAGTTCGACGTCGCCGGAGTGCACGTGCACCCAGGGCTCCGGGCGCGGGGCGATCCGCATGATGGTGATCATCACGGCGCACATCAGCACGAACACCGCTCCCAGGAAGTGGAAGCCGTTCACCACGTCGGTCAGGGGCACCAGGGCGGAGACCCCGTCCACCTCGTGCGGCACCAGCGGCACGAAGTAGCCGACGGCGATGACCAGGAATCCGCCGATCAGTCCGGTCTTGGCCGCGGCCGCCGGCAGGCGGCGCAGCAGCAGGCCCATCAGCACGACCGAGAAGATCGGGATGAAGTACATGCCGTTCATCTTCTGCAGGTAGCCGAAGATGCTGGTCTGCCCGGCGAGCATCGGCGCGACCGTCATCGCCACCAGCGCCACCACCACAGCGAAGACCTTGCCTGCCATCACCACCCGCCCTTCGGGCGCGTCCTTGCGCCACAGGCCCTTGTAGATGCCCATGCTGAACAGCGTAGCGGTGCTGTTGAGCGCCGAGCCGAACGAACTGAGCACCGCGCCCATCATCGCCGCCAGGAAGAAGCCGGTGAGCGGCGCCGGCAACACCTCGCGCACCAGCGTGCCGTACGCGTGGTCGGGCTTCAGGCCGCGGTCGGCGTAGAGGTGGAAGGCGATGATGCCGGGCAGCACCAGGTAGAGCGGGCCGAGCAGCTTGAGCGCGCCGGTCAGCAGCACGCCCTTCTGGCCCTCGGCGAGGTTCTTCGCGGCAAACGTCCGCTGGATGATCGACTGGTTGGTGCACCAGTAGAACGTCGTCAGCAGGATCACGCCGGTGAACAGCGTCGGGAACGGCACCGACTGGGTGGCCGTGCCGAGCGAGTTGAACTTCTCGGGGTGGGCGTGGGTCACCGTGTGCAGCCCGGCGAGGATGCCGTCCCCCTTGCCGACCGCCGCCAGCGCGAACCCGACGATCATCAGCCCGCCGGACAGCAGCAGCACACCGTTGAAGGTGTCCGCCACCGCGATGCCGCGCATGCCGCCGAACACGGCGTAGGTGGTGCCGACCAGGCCGACCACCCACACCGTCAGCCACAGCGCCGAGCCCGCGTCCCGGATGTGGAGCAGGCCCTGCACGTCGACGATCTCGTTCAGGCCGGTGGCCCCGGTGTAGAGCACGATCGGCAGCAGGATCGCGGTGTAGGCGATCAGGAAGATGAGGTTGCAGATCACCTGCGTGCCGTGGTCGAAGCGCAATTCGAGGAACTGCGGCACGGTCGAGATGCCGCTGCGCAGGAAGCGCGGCAGGAAGTAGAGCGCCATCGCCACCAGCGACAGCACCGAGACCACCTCCCAGGCCATGACGCTCAAGCCGTCGCTGAAGGCGGCGCCGTTGAGCCCGACCAGCTGCTCCGTCGACAGGTTGGTGAGCAGCAGCGAGCCCGCGATGAACACCGCGCCCAGCGAGCGCCCCGCCAGGAAGTGGCTGGTGGTGGTCGCCACCACCGTGCGCCGCACCGTCAGCCAGGTGCCGAGGGCGACCAGGCCGGTGAAGAAGGCGAACGAGGCGAAGGTGATGATGGTGTGCATGCGGCTTCCGGCTCCAGGCCGGGCGACCGGCGGCGGCGAGTCTTCCACGGATCGCAGCCCCGCCAAGGGGATGCGTCCGCGGACGGTGCGAGGTGCTCCACGCAGGGACGCGAACACCGTCGCAATCGCATGCACGCCAACCCGGCGGGGCGCGCCGACGGCGCGTTCCGCCCGTGGTCCGCGCCTGGAACCGGTGCCGCTACTTCTGCGCCTGCCCGAACACCAGCACCTCGTTGACCGACCAGAAATTCCCGGTCGCGCCACTCAGGGTCTGGGTCAGGCGCAGGAAGCGGGCGGTGGCCGGCGCCGGCAGCTTGAGGTCGAGCAGGGTGACCGCGGTCTTCTGGCTCTCCCCCTTGGCCAGGGGCTTCGACCACGTGGCCCCATCATCGCTGACCGTCAGTTCCCACCCGCGCGGCCAGTCGCCGGCCGAGGCTTGGCAGTCGGCGATGACGCGCGTGACCTGGCAGGGCTTGCCGAAGTCGAACTGGAGCCACTGGCCGGCCTCCTGCTTGCCGCCGGTGTCCCAGCGCGTGGCGGCATCGCCATCGACGGCCAGCTTCGCCTTCTCGCTGTTCTTCGAGGCGCTCATGGTCCAGGTGGCCATCACCTCCTTGGGCAGCGGCATCCACGAGGCCAGCTCGGCGATCGTGAAGGGCGCCGTCCGCTCCTTGGAATCGGCGCGGATGGCGGCCACCTCGGCGGCGGTGATGGCGCTGGCGCTGTTGCCGAAGGCGGTCCGGACGTAGGTCAGGACCTCGGCGATCCACTGGTCGTCGTTGGCCTTCATCGGCAGCATGAACCCGGTGTAGGCCTTGCCGTCGAGGTCGCCCGACAGGCCGTGCAGGACGATGCGCGTCACCGCCTCCTTGGTGCCGAGCACCCGCGGCGAACCGGCGAGCGGCGGACCCATGCGCATGCCGTCGCTGCTGACCACGCCCTTGCCATCGACGCCGTGGCAGGCGAAGCACAGCTGGGTGAAGTGCTCGCGGCCCTGCTTGGCCAGGGCCATCGCCACCCCGTCGAGCCTGGGGTTGAAGCCCGAGGGGTGGTCCGGGTCGAAGCGGCCGCTCTGCTGCGCCGTGGCGGTGATGGCCTCGTTGTAGGGATGCTGCGCCGCGATGCCGAGGACCAGCTGCTTCGCCGCCGGGGCCTTGCTGTAGCGCAGGCTGTTCAGCACCTGCACCACCACCTCGACGTCCTTGTCCTTCGCCAGCGTGGCGTAACGCGCCACCAGCTCCGCCACCTGGGCGGCGTCGCCGGACTTGAGCAGGGACTCGCTGATGCGCACCGCGGTCGCGCGCACGCGCGCATCGGCGTCCGTGAACGCGGTCAGCAGCAGCGCGCGGTCGGTCGCACCCAGGCCATCGAGCGCCCACAGCGCGTGCACGCGCCCGAGCGGGGCGCCGGCGGGGCTGGCGACCAGCGCCTTGAGCGCCGGCACCACGCCCTGGTCGCCGCGCAGGACGATGAGCTGCTGCGCGGTGTCGCGCCACCAGCCGTTGGGGTGCGCGAGGAACTCCACCAGTTCGGCGGGCCTCTTCGCCTTGAGCTGCGGCGCCGGGCCGCGCCTGGTGGAGTCGTGCACCACGCGCCAGATGCGGCCCTGACCGGTGATCTTCGCGTGACCGTCGCGATCGACCATCTGTCGCAGGTACTGCCCGGGCAGGTTCCAGGCGCTCTCCTGGATGATGCCGTTGCCCATGTCGCCGATGTACAGGCAGCCATCGGGCCCGGTCGCCGACCACACCGGGCGGAACGCCGGGTCGGTGGAGGTGATGAACTCGTCCCCGGGGTAGGCGTTCACCAGCACGCGCTTGCCGTCGACGACGGTGACCTTGGCGCGCCGGACCAGGCGGCCGACCGGCTCGGGCAGGATGTAGTCGCCCTCGAAGTCGGCCGGCAGCCGGTCGCCGCGGAAGATCGACTGGCCGGCGCAGGCGGTGATGTGGTTGATGGTGCCCTTGATCGGGTGCACGCGGCCGAGGCCGCCCTGCACGTCGAGCGTCTGCAGGCGCGGGTAGAGGACCTGGAACTGCTCGTCGGCCTCCCCGGGCAAGGACAGGGCGCCGTAGATCGGCGCCTGCTGGAACCCGAACGCGCCCTGCTCGCCGCCGGCGGCCGAACTCACGAAGCGGCCCAGGTCGTCCTGCGCCAGGCCCCACTGCGAGCCGCGACCGTAGAGCGGCTCGGCCGCCCACTTCAGGTCGGCGCCGATGCGGAAGCGCCGGCTGCCGACCAGGGCGGTGTAGAGGCGGTTGTCGAGGCCCCAGGTCAGCGCGCTGTCCTGGTGCTCGAGGTTGCCCTTCGACGGGCCGCCGTCGAAGACCTCGACCTTCTGGTCGGCAACGCCGTCGCCATCGGTGTCCTTGTAGCTGACGAACTTCCCGGTGTAGGTCTCGGCGATGACCACGCGGTCATCGAGCGGCAGGACCATGCGCGGCAGCACCAGACCGTCGGCGAACACCGTCGCCGTCTCGTAGACGCCGTCGCCGTCCTTGTCGACCAGCTTGCTGACGCGCGATCTCGGTTCGCCCTGCCCGGTGGCGTCCGCGTCCATCATGTAGGTGCGCATCTCGCAGACGTACAGCGCGCCATCCGCGTCCCAGTTGAAGCACACCGGGTTGACGATCATCGGCTCGTGCGCCACCAGTTCGATGCGGTACCCGGGCGGCAGCTTGAAGCGCTGCTGCGATTCCTCGACGCTCTTCGGCCCGGGCAGGACCTTGGCGACGCCGCCCGGGTAGTCCTGGCTGGTCTTCTCCACCGGGAAATCGGCCGGGATCGGCGTCGTGCAGCCACCGGTGGCCAGCCACTCGATCGAGCGCAGCAGCACCGTCTGGTAGCCGACGCACGACAGGCAGGCGGTGTCGCCCAGGTGACCCATGAGGTTGGTCAGCACCTTGCCCTTGCCGACCGGCACCCACCACACGATCGGCTCGTCGCGCCCGGTGCCGCCCTTGTCCTTGTCCGACCACGCCGACAGCAGGATGTGCAGGTCCGCCGCCGGTCCGCGCTGGCCGTGGTAGAGCTCGTCCAGGCGGTGGATCCAGTGCACCGGCATGCCGGCGGTGATCGGGCTGGCGGTATCGCGCACCGTCATCTTCCAGTCGTACAGCTTGCCGTGGCTGGAGAACGGCCCGTGGCCCTTCTCCTCGCGCTGCAGCTTGCCGTCGGCGTCGAAGAACACCGTGGCGCCGTACTCCGCGTGCCGCCACAGCAGGCCGACCGCGCGCTCGTACGCCTCCCACCCGGTGAAGCTGTTGTTGGCCGCGTGCAGCGGCATGGCGCAGCCGCCCTCGGCGAGGTACTTCTCGAACTCCGCCTTGCGCTCGTCCGGCCACATCTCGCCGTTGTAGTTCAGCAGGACCACGGCGTACTTGTGGAACTCCGGTTTCCAGGCGTCCCACGCCTCCTTGGTCGCCTTCGCGGGCGGCGTGTTGCTCTCCTCGGCCACGATGCCCGGCTGCCTGGCGAGCAGGGCGAGGTGGAAGGCGTTCCCCAGCTCCCAGTCGTGGTTGTTCTGCCCGCCGACGATCAGGACGCGGATCCTGCCGTCCGCGCCGTCGGCGGCGACCGCGCCTTTGAGGAACGCGCCGGAGAGGGACAGCAGCAGGAGCAGGGCGAGGCGGCCGATCATGATGCGTGCTCCAGGGAATGTAGCGCCAGACTGGGGAACGATGGGACAGGACGCTTGGCGGCGCAATGGCTCCTTGCGCTTCACCAATCCCGAGCCCGCCGCCCGCCAACCGACCATTCCTTACCGATAGCAGACAAAAACGTTTTATCATTTTTATCCCCTCCCTGGCGTCGGCCGGAAACAACCCGCCATACGCCGAAGTCCACGTCACCGTGGTGCCGCAGTACGTGTACGCGAACGCCACCTATTGGGTGCCGGTGACCTTCCACATCGTCGGCCTCGGCGACCACGTGAAGGTCGAGCCGGGCTACCAGATCCTCTTCTACGCCGATGGCCAGGTCCTCAGCCCGTTCCCTCAGACTGATCCGCCCTTCGCGTACGACAACGGGCGGGGCAGCCAGGAGAAAGGCCTGCACAACACCTACACCGCGTGGATCAGCAGCACCGCGGTCATGAATCACCTCTTCAACGACAAGCCCGACACCACCGATTGCTGGTTCAAGGTGGTCGGGACCTTCACCGACACCGACAAGGGGATCACGGTAGGCCCCATGGAATCCCCGCGCGAGAGCAGCGCCGAACCGCTCGCCTTCAGCGATCTGCACGTGGCCGTCGCAGAGATCAAGAAGACCACCGTCTTCAAAGTCGAAGACTTCACCCAGCAGTTCTTCGAGGCCTCAAGATCGCTGGGACGCCACATCGGATCGTCGTGAACGTCGCCAACATGCCGACGACGGGCGAGCGCCGGGCCTTCCTGCTGGTCGACGCCGCAACGTGGCGTCCAGTCTCGGGGGCGATCATGCGCAGGGACGCCCAGGGGTCGCTCGTCTTCGCTGCCTTCCCTGGAAGATACCGCATCCTCTTCGTCCGGAACCGCACGGACCGGCAATTGCTCGGTGATCTCACGGTGAGCGGCACGAGCCCCGATCCGCTGCAGGTGGCGCTTGACTGGACATCGCTGAAGGCCGTCGATGAAACGACGATCGAGTCCGCGCAGCACATGGATTTCGCGAGACCGTGACCTGCCAGCGCGAACCGCGCGGGATGCCCGCCTTGGCAGCGCGCCATGCACGCACCGCTGTCCGCTCGCGCAGATCGTCGACGCGCCCCGCCAGGGCGCGCAGGCGAGCTTCACCTACTCCGCCGTGAACAGCCGCGGCAGGAACTCCACCAGGTACCGCCGCCACACCGGCCAGGCGTGGCCGCCGTCGGTGAGCTGGAATTCGTGGTGGATGCCGTGCGCGGTGAGGTCGGCGTCGAAGGCCTCGTTGCGCGCGCGCAGGAAGTCGTCCTTGCCGATGGCGATCCACAGCAGCTTGAGGTCGCTGTTGGTGCCGGCCGCGTCGTCCAGGGCCGCCTTGACCATGGCGGGCTCGGGCGGCGCGGCGCTGAAGGCGCCGACCCAGGCGAAGCGCTCGCGCTCGGCCAGGCCCACGCCCAGCGACTGGCCGCCGCCCATGCTGAGCCCGGTGATGGCGCGCGCCGCCGGGCCGCTCTTCAGGCGGTAGCGCGACTCGACCAGCGGCAGGGCGTCGTCGAGCAGTTCGCGCCGGAAGGCCTCCAGTCCCGACCGGTACTTCCCGGATTCGGGCACGGGCTGGCTCGCCGGCGGCTGGTGGCCGAAGAGCATCACCACCACCATCGGCTTCGCCTTGCCGGCGGCGATCAGATTGTCGAGGATCCAGTGCGCGTGGCCGTGGGCGACCCACGTCTCCTGGTTGTCGCCCGAGCCGTGCTGGAGGACGAGCAGCGGGTAGCTCTGCGCGGTCGCGGTCTCGTAGCCCGGAGGGGTGTACACGGTCAACGAGCGCTGCACGCCGAAGGCCTTGGACAGGTAGTCGTGCTGGTGCACGGTGCCGTGCGGCACGTCCTGGAAGTCCCACGGCTGCGCCGGGGTCGACGGCAGGTCGAGGATGCTGGTGCGCGGCTCGCGCATCGGCTTGATCCGGCTGTTTGCGGGGTCGATCATGCCGACGCCGTCCACCACCATGCTGTACTCCCACACGCCGGCGTCGATGGGCGCCGGGCTGGTCCCGACCCACACCCCCTGGTCGTCGCGCACCAGCACGATCGGGTCCTTCGCCCACTGCCCGCGCACCTGCGCGTCCTTGGCGTTGGGCGCCTTGATGCGGAAGGTGACGCGGCGGTCGGCGGCGACCTCGGGCGAGACCACGGGACGCGGCTTGGCGGCAGGCGCCGCGGGAGCCGCTGGGGCCGTTGCCGCGACCGGAACGCCGGCAGGAGGTGCGGCCGGTGCGACCGCCGCATCGCGCTGCCCGCACGCGGGCATGAGCGCCAAGGCGCAGAGCAGCGGGACGACGGCTGGGAGACGGGACATGGAGGGCTCCTGGTGCCGGAAGGGCTGTTCCCCCGCGCGAGCGCGCGGGGATACCGTAATACCTACGTGGACGATCATCCGTTCAATCCTCCGTGGGACGCCTCCTGCGACCGCCGGGCGGCGCGTGCCGTACACGTCGACCCCCGGTTCCGGCGGAGCGCTTCTCCCTCCGCGACGACTTCGAGGATGCGCGCGATGCGGGGATCCCTCACCATGCAGAACGCCGCCAACCCTCCCGCGCCGCTCCCCGCTCCGGCGCCGGAGCGCGGGCGGCTGCTGTCGCTCGATGCGCTGCGCGGCTTCGACATGTTCTGGATCCTGGGCGGCGACGGCCTGGTGCAGGCCATCCACCACCTGTGCGGCGACCCGGTGACCGGGGCGCTGGCCACGCAGTTCGACCACTGCGGCTGGGCGGGCTTCCACGCCGAGGACCTGATCTTCCCGCTGTTCGTCTTCATCGCCGGCATCTCGCTGGTGTTCTCGCTGGGCAAGACCATCGCGCGCGAGGGCCGCGCGGTGGCGGTGCGGCGCATCATCCGCCGCGGGCTGCTGCTGGTGCTGTTCGGCATCGTCTCCTACGGCGGGCTCGCCGGCGGCTGGGACCACGTGCGCCTGCTCGGCGTGCTGCAGCGCATCGGCCTGGCGTACCTGTCCGCGGGGCTGCTGTTCTGCTTCCTCAGGACGCGTGGGCTGGTGTTCGCCTGCGTCCTCATCCTGGTGGGCTACTGGGCGGCGATGACCTTCGTGCCGATCCGCGATGTGCACCTCGATCACGATGCCCTCGCCGCGCTCGTCCAGCAGACCGGCGCCAGCGACGAGCGCGAAGCCTTCGCGCGCACCCCCGCCACGGTCACCGGGCGCTTCGAACCGGGCTACAACCTCGCCGACCACCTCGACTACCAGTACCTGCCCGGCCGCAAGTGGGACCGCTACTACGATCCGGAAGGGCTGCTCAGCACCCTCCCGGCGATCGCGACCTGCCTGCTCGGCGTGTTCGCCGGCCTCGTGCTGCGCCGGCCCGGGCTGAGCGACGGTCGGCGCCTCGCCTGGCTGGTCGGCGGCGGCCTCGGCCTGCTCGCGCTCGGTTGGACGTGGGACCTGCAGTTCCCGGTGATCAAGAAGGTGTGGAGCTCGTCCTTCGTGCTGGTCGCCGGCGGGTACAGCGCGCTGCTGCTCGCCGCCTTCCACTGGCTGATCGACGTGCAGCGGTGGGACGGGTGGATCCCGCCGTTCGTGTGGATCGGCATGAACGCCATCACCGCCTACATGGCGGCCAACATCCTCGACTTCCACGGACTGGCCGCGCGCGCCATCGGCGGACCGGTCGCCCACGCGCTGGATGTGCACGTCGCCGCGGGACTGGGGGCGGTGCTGGGGATGCTGGGGGAGATCGGGCTGGTGCTGGTGTTCGTGTGGTTCCTGTACCGGCGGCAGATATTCCTGAGGCTGTGAGCGCCTCGCGCCCCGCTACTTCCCAGCGTACCGCTTCCTCGCCTCGTTCTCCCACTCCCCGCGCGCGCGCTCACCGCCGTTGGGGAAGCCCGCGTGCTGCACCATGTAGACCAGGACCAGCCCCGCCGCGGGGTCGATCCACAGGTTGGTCGCGTACGCGCCGCCATGACCGCAGGGGCCGGCGGGCGCGGGGCCGGTGGTGGCGCTGGACTTGACCGTGGTGGAGAAGCCCAGCCCGTAGCCATCGTCCTTCTCCGGGTCGTCCAGGCGCTTGCCGGCCTGGGTGCGGGTCAGCTCGCGCACGCTGGCTTCGGAGACCAGCCGCTGCCCCTGGTGGACGCCGCCGTTCAGGATCAGCATGCCGAAGGTGGCCATGTCGCGCGCGGTCGAGAAGTAGCCGCCCGAGGGCGAGGGGTGGCGGCCCGCGCCGGTCAGCGGATAGGTGAGCTGGTCGACCGGGATCTCGCTCATCGCGTCCTTGGCCTGGTTCGCCTGGTAGGACTTCGCGATGCGCGCCACCTGGGCCGCGCTCGGCCAGAAGGTGGTGTCGACCATCCCCAGCGGCTTGAGCAGGCGCTCCTCCATGAACACCTCGTAGCGCTCGCCGGAGACCACCTCGACGATGCGCCCGGCGGTGTTGATGCCCGCGTTGCTGTACGCGTAATCGCTGTCCGGCTCGTGGTCGAGCGGCAGGGCCGCGTACCCGGCGATGGCGTAGGCCAGCGACTGGCCATCGACCTTGAAGCCGTGGGCGGTCTCGATGCGCGTGGCGAAGGGCAGCCCGGAGGTGTGGCTGAGCACGTTGCGCACCGTCACCGGGTGCGCCGGCTTCTTCAGCAGCACGTGCTCGTCATCGCGCTCGGTCAGCACCATCTGCCCGTGGAATTCCGGCAGGTACTTCTCGACCGGGTCGTCCAGCTGCACCTTGCCCTCGTCGACCAGCATCATGAACGCGGTCGCGGTCATCGGCTTCGACATCGACGCGATCCAGAACATGGCGTCGTCGGTCATCGCCTGGTGCGCCTGGATGTCGGCCCAGCCGACCGCGCCGACTTCGCGCAGGCCGTTGCGGTCGGCCACGGCGCACACCGCGCCGGCGACCGCGTGGCGGTCGATGAAGGGCTGCAGCACCGCGACGGAGGGCTCGGCCGCCCCCAGGCCACCGGCGAGCAGGACGAGCACGAGGGCGGCGGCTGGCGCGATGGATCGGCACATGGTGCGAGGTCCTGGGGGTGGGCAGGTGGTACGCGGGAGGCAGGGCCGCGTCGCGAGCGTCCTGGAGCGCGCGTCACTTCGGCTGCGGCAGCGCGAACGCCACCCACGCGTCCCCGCTCGGCCCACCGAGCTTGCCCCCGCCGGCCGCGGGCACGGCCACGAACTGGCGCCCGGCGATGGCGTAGGAGATGGGCGGCGCGCAGCCCATCCAGGGCAGGGTCGCCGACCACAGCTCCGCGCCGTCGGCGGCGGCGAAGGCGCGGATGCGCCCGTCGCGCGTCCCGGCCTGGCGGCCGCGCGCAGGCGGCTTGCACGGCGGCGCCAGCGCATGGGACGTCAGCGACGGTGGAATGGCGTCAGCGGGCCGCGCGCACCGTCCAGCGCTGGCGGTACGCCAGCGGCGGCATGCCCTGCGCGCGGCGGAACTCGCGCGTGAAGTGGCTGTGGTCGCTGTAGCCCAGGTCGTAGGCGATGGCGGTGATGGGGCCCGCACCGCCGACCAGCAGCTCGCAGGCGCGGTGCAGGCGCAGCTTGCGCTGGTACTGCAGGGGCGAGATGCCGAACGCGGCGTGGAAGCGCCGCTCGAGCGAGCGCACCGACAGCCCGAGCAGGTGCGCCAGGTAGTCGCGGTCGAGGGCCTGCGCGTAGTGCGCGCGGATGTGGTCGACCACCGGCCCGAGGGCGCCGGCCGGCGCCGCGGCCACCGCCGCGCTGTCCAGGTCGCGGGTGATGCCGGCGGTGCCGACGATGCGCCCGCTGCGCGCGCGCAGCGGGATCTTGTCGGTGGCGTGCCAGCCGGTGCTGTGGTCGGGACGCGCGACCAGCTCGATGCGCTCGCGGACGGCCGCACCGGCGAGCACCTCCTCGTCCGAGCGCACGTACTGCGCCGCGAGCTGGGGCGGAAAGAGTTCGTGGTCGGTGCGCCCGAGCATCGCCGCGGGTTCGGCGAAGCCGTAGTTCGCGAGCAGGGCGCGGTTCACGCGCAGGTAGCGGCCGGCGCGGTCCTTGATCCAGAATTGGACCTGGGGGAGGTGCTCGAACAGGCTTTCGCCGTGCTCGTCCCCGAGCGCAGCGTAGAGGCGCGCGAGGGCGGCGGCGGGGTCCATGCCGGGAACCTACCTCCCGGACGGGGTCCAGGCCAACCGCGCACCGCCGCCAGCACGAGCGCAGTATGCTGCACCAGGCGAAGGCGACCGCAGCGACTCAGAGGGCCGCCCTCAGCCCGCCGCGGCGCGACCGAAGGCCCAGGTGTCCGCCATGCGCGGGTGGTCCTTCCGGCAGGCGAAGTAGGCGTCGATCATCGCGCGCACCTGCGGCGTCATGCGCGCGCGGTAGTCGGCGGTGAACTGGGTCTCGTCGAGCAGGTAGAAGTGCCAGGTCGGCGGCTTGGCGGCGCAGTGGTAGCCGAGGTGCAGCGAACGGCGCGGCACGGTGAACCGCGGCTGCCAGCCGCGGTGGATGAGGTTGTTGTTGTAGAGCACCGCCTGGCCCGGGCGCATCGGCACCATGATCCCGCCACGGATTCGGCTGATCGCGACACGCGCGCTCATGGCAGAGGGCGCTGGAGGCTGGGCGTCTGGCGCTAGGCGCTAGGCAGAAGGACTGCCTCACTGGACTTGGCGATGCATTGCATTCCCGGTCGATTGTGTGCTCGAGACGGCATGCGGCCCGAAGTGGGCCGCGGTCCCAGGGGGCGTGACCCCTTGCGCAGCGGTCGCAGCCGTGCCCACTCGTCGCGCCCCTGGGACCGCGGCCCACTGGGCCGCTCTCACCTGAGGCTGCGTGCCGAGGCACACGAACGCGGATTCAACGCGCTGACTTGTACCTCGCGCCTCGCGCCTCCCCTCACCCGACCAGCGTCGCCCGCTGCTTCGCCAGCGCCTTCTCCACCGCCTGCGCGCAGGTGCCCAGCGCGAAGGGCTTGTCGAGCAGGGCCAGTGCGCCATCGTCGAGGCAGGCGCGCACCGCGGTGTCGGCGGCGCAGCCGGACATCAGCAGGCAGGGCAGGCCCGGCGCCAGGACGCGCAGGGCCGAGAAGCACGCCGGTCCCGACATCCCGGGCATCACCATGTCGAGCAGCGCGAGGTCGAAGGCGTCGGGCTGCGCGCGCAGGCGGTCGAGGGCGGCGGCGCCCTCGGCGAAGGCGGTGACGGTGTAGCCCAGGAAGCCGAGCATCTCGCCGACGGTGCCGCGCACGTCGGGATCGTCGTCCACCAGCAGGATGCGGCCGGCACCGCGCGGCGCCGCCGTGGCCGCGGGATCGGCGGCGGTCGTCTCGGCGCCCTCGCCCAGCGGCAGGTAGATGCGGAAGCGCGTGCCCTCGCCCGGCGCGCTGTCGCAGGCGATGTGGCCGAGGTGCTTGCGCACGGTGGCGTAGACGTTCGTCAGGCCCAGGCCGGTGCCCTTGCCCGGGTCCTTGGTGGTGAAGAAGGGCTCCATCGCCCGGCGCAGCACCTCGGGCGACATGCCGCTCCCGGTGTCGCCGACGGTCAGCTCCAGCCAGGTGCGCGCCCCGTCGAGCGGCAGCGGCCGCACGGCCGCCGCCTCGGCCGCGGTCAGGCGGCGGGTGGCGAAGGTCAGGCTGCCGCCGCGCGGCATGGCGTCGCGCGCGTTGACCGCCAGGTTGATCAGCGCGTGCTGCAGCTCGTCGCGGTCGCCGAACACCACCAGCGGCGCGCGCTCGAGCCGCGGCAGGATCATCACCGCCTGCCCCAGGGTAGGCACCAGCATGCCGCACAGGCCGTCGATCAGGCCGTTGATCTCGACCCAGGCCGGCTGGCGCGGCGCCTTGCGCGTGAACGACATCAGCTTGTGCACCAGCGCCTCGGCGCGCGCGCAGGCGTCGCGGATGCCGTTCAGGTGGCGGTCGCCGGTGCCGATGCGCTCGGAGAGGATCTCGGCGTTGCCGCTGAGCACGGTCAGGATGTTGTTGAAGTCGTGGGCGATGCCGCCGGTCAGGCGGCCCAGCGACTCCAGCTTGTGCGCCTGGGCGAGTTCGTCGCGGGCCGCGGCCAGCGCGGACTCGGCCTCGTGGCGCTGCTGGGCGATCAGCACCATCTGCGCGTAGTCGGCGAACGACGCGGCGAGGCGCTGCTCCTCGTCCGTCCAGCGCCGCGTGCCGCCGAGGTGGGCGTGGCAGAACAGCCCGACCACCTGGCCGTCGAGGTAGATGGGCGCGTCGAGCAGCGCGCCGATGCCGGCCGGGCGCAGGTAGAAGTCGGCGAGCTCCTTGGAGCGCTCGTCGGCCACCGCGTCCTCGATCGGCAGGATGCGGTGGTGGTGCAGGGCCATGCAGTAGGCGGGCACCAGCGCGGCCGGCACTTCGACGCCGGACTGGTGGGCGCCGGCGGCCCGGTCGTACATGTCCACGCAGACCAGGCGCTTGGGCGACTCGCGGATGACCCACACGCTGACCCGGCCGACGCCGAGGGCCAGGCCCGCCGCCTCGGTGAGCGGGCGCAGCGCGGCGCCGACGTCGGCGCCGCTGCTCAACTTGGTGCGCGCCAGGTCGAGCAGGACGTCGTAGTCCGGGCGCAGCGGCGCCGGCGCGCTCTCCTGCGGGAACTGCCGCGCCACCTGCCACAGCGCGTGGTCGAGGACGAAGGCGTTGAGCCGGCTCAGCGGCAGCGTCGAGTTGCATACCAGCGCCGCCGGCCCGGCCGCCTCGAGCGCGGTCAGGCAGACGCTGCGCCGCTCGATGCGCCGGCGCTGCTCGAGGGGCAGGCCTGCGACCAGGCTCGAGGGCCCACTCGTCGAGCAGGTAGATGTCGCTGATGCGCTGGCGCAGGGTGAGCTGGAGGTCCTCGCCGCCGCGCGGCACGTCGAGCTCGTAGGAGTCGCGGTGCCGGCACTCGGCCAGCCAGCGCAGGGCGGCGCGGGTCGAGGCCTCGCCCGCCACCACCAGGACGCGCTGGCTGCCGGGCTGGGCGGGCGCCTTGGCGGTGGCGACGCGGGCCGCTCGGGGCGCCGGTCTGGGTGCTGCTGGGCATGGGCTGGACTCCATCGACCGGGCGTTGCAGGCGCCGGTGGTCGCGGACGCAGTATCGTCAGCGACCACGCGGTTTCCAAGTCCCGGTTGCCGGGACGCCTGGCACGCCTGCACCGTCTGGCACGGTCCTTCCGACCCCGCCAGACGATACAGCCCCCTCCTCCGGGGCCCGGAACCGGCGGCGCCATGCCGCGCCGCGCATCACATGCGCGCGGCGTTCTCGTCGATCTCCTTCCACACCGCGGCGCGCAGGAACAGCGACTTCAACACCTCGCTGCGGATCAGGGTGCGGTCGCCGTGCTCCTTGATCTGCATCGCCAGCAGCAGGTTGCTGTCGTCGCTGTGGCCCTGGTCGACCTCGCCGTGGTGCTCGAAGAAGCCCATGTCGAGCTGGGCGAAGGTGCGGCGCAGGCCCTGGGCCAGGTAGGGGAAGTTGTTGGGGATGGTCAGCTCGCCGCCGATGCCCAGCCAGGCCAGGCCGCTGGTGAAGGAGCGCTGCACCGCCTGGCGCAGGCCATCGTTCAGCAGCTCCATCGAGGTCAGCATCGGCGTGCGCTCGATCTCCTCGTTCGAGATGCCCATCGAGCCCATCATCTTCAGGTAGAGCATGTAGTGGGTGTGCGAGAGCTGCCCGCGGCCCAGCTCCTCGTTGAGGTTGTCGAACAGCACCACGCGGTCGCGGATGTCGGGCGCCATGCCGATCAGGTGCGACAGGCACGAGGTGAAGATGCGCACGTGCTTCGAGAACTGGATGAAGGCGAAGCGCACGCCCTTCTCGCTGAACACGCCCTTCGACAGGCGGATGAGGAAGGGGTGGTCGAAGACCTCGTGGCGGCGCGCCTCGTCCTCGAGGGTCTTGAGGAAGTGCTGGTTGAGGATGGTGTCCGCGTTGGTGAGTTCGGACCGGTTGTAGATCTGGGTGGCGCTGACGCTCATGGATGGCTCCCTGGTGGTGGTGGCGAGCGCATTTTATCACTGGCGGAATTGTACAGAAATGCTGGAGAAATCATGAAAATTGCTGATGGATACGTCACGACTGCACATACCCGGTTGCACATCCGCGCCGCGCAGGTCCATTGAGCGATGATCCGAGGGCCGGATCCGCCGGTCGCCGGCCGGATCCGCTGCGGCGCGCATCACAAATGCCCGAGAGCCGCGCAGGCGCGGGGGCCAGCCGGCCGCCGTGGAGCACCTGCGGACCCGGCCGTGGCGGGTCGATGCCACCAGGACACCCCACCCACTTGCCCCCGCCAGTCGACTCCCACCTCTCATCTGCGAAATCTCCCCAAATCTGCGGACTCTTCGAAGACCCGCAGAAGAATCCGCAGATTTTGGGAGATTTTGGGAGATTTGGGAGATCTCAGCGGAGTTCGGCCACATCTACGGAGCGGACGAGGGGACCTGTGGAGAACGGGCGTGACAACCCGGGCACCGGTCATGCGCCCCCCATCCATGCTCAGCGTGATGGTAGTGGAGACGGTCCGCGCCGCTGCGCGGCGGCCGCAAGCACACCTGCACCTGACGCCGACCGCCCGGGCCCCGCCCGCCCGCGCGCCCATTCTGCGCTGGACTTGGTCAGCGGCGCTGCGGAAGGTGTGCGGCGCGCATGCCCGATGACCAGCCGACAACAGCAGCGGGAACCGCACCGGCCGTGACCACCGCCAGCGCGCCGCACCGGCCGTGGCTGGCGCGGCGGGACGGCCGGCTCGGCTGGCTGCTGGCCATGCCGGTCCTGCTGACGCCCCCCTACGCCATCACCAATCACCTCGAGCTGCGGCCCGCCGTCGAGGTGCCGCGTCTGGCCATCGACGGCTGGATCCCCTTCCTGCCCGAAGCGAGCCTGGTCTACCTCGGGCTGTTCCCGCTGATGTGGCTGGCGGTGGTGGTGCAGCCCGACACGCCGGCGGCGCGGCGGATGGTGCTGGGGGCGGCCTGCTGCGCGTGGTGCGCGGCGCTGGTGTTCCTGCTGGCGCCGACCACCTTCGCGCGCCCACCGGGCACGGCCTCCGGCGTCTATGCGCTGGTCACGGCGGTGGACACGCCGCGCAACGCCTGCCCGTCCCTGCACGGCACCTACGCCACCTACTCCGCCGCCTGGATCGCCGCGGGTGCTGGACGGCCGTGGCTGGGCTGGCTGGCGGCCGCGGGCGCGCTGGCCATCCTGCTCGCCACCATCGCGGTGCGCCAGCACGGCACCATCGACCTCGCCCTGGGCGGACTGCTGGGGATCGCGGCCTTCGCGTGGTGGCGCCGCGGCGCGCCCGCCACGGGAACGCCGGCGTGATCGATCTCGGCTGGCTGCGCGACCTCGCCCACCAGGCGGCGTGGTGGCAGGTGCTGGGCGCCGCCTTCGGCGCCTTCGCCGCGCTCTACTTCTCCCTCGCCGGACTGACCCTGCTGCTGACCCACCGCGTGCTGCCGGCCCTCGGCATCGGGCGGATCATCGACCCGCGGCCGCTGCGCCGCGGGCAAATCCGCGCTGAGATAGGCGCCTCGGCGCTGTCGATCGCCATCTTCGCGCTCTACGGCCTGCTCACCCTGGTCGCCGAGCGCCACGGCTGGGTGCGCCTGCGCTGGACGGACACCCTGGGCGCCTTCGCCCTCGACATGGTGGTGCTGACGCTGTGGAACGAGGTGCACTTCTACCTCTGCCACCGCCTGCTGCACCGCCCGTGGTGGTACCGCCACGTGCACCTCCACCACCACCGCTCGGTGGTGCCGACGCCGTTCTCCACCTACAGCTTCCACTGGGTCGAGGCGGCCTTCCTGTCGAGCGTGATGATCCTGCTGCTGCTGGTGCGCGAGCTCGGCGCGCTGACGGTGCTCGCCTTCCCGGTGCTCAGCCTGGCGATCAACAACCTCGGGCACATGAACTACGCGGTGTTCCCCGGCAAGCCGGTGACCGCGCTGCTCGCCGCGTGCCGCCGACACACCCTGCACCACGGGCGCGTGACCGGCAACTTCGCCTTCTTCCTGCCCTGGCCCGACGCCTGGCTGGGCACCCGCGTGCGCGGCGTCGACGCTGGCGCGGCGCTGCCCGCTCTGCCGCCCGCGCCGTCGGCGCCGTCCGCCCCGGAGGGCGCGACATGAGCGTGTTCGCCCCGCTGATCGCCGCGCGCGCACCGCACGGCCTGCTGCGCTTCGCCGCCGACGGCTGGAGCCTGGCGTACATGCTCTTCGCCACCCTGCTGTTCGTGACGCAGTGGCAGCTGCCCGGCATCCACTGGCCGCTGGTGGCGCTGGCCTGCGCGGCGGCCTATGGGATGGGCTGCGTGCAGCACGACCAGGCGCACCTGCCGATGTGGCGCAGCCGCTGGTGCAACGCCGCCACCGAGTGCTGGATCATGCTGCTGCGCGGCGACGGCGTCGCGAGCTGGCTGGCCACCCACGTCGACAACCACCACCGCCACGCCAACCGCCGCGGCGACCTCACCCTGACCTGGCGCAGCGGGCCGGGCAACCACCTCGGCAACCTGGCGCTCTACACCGCGACCGGGCTGGCGCTGTACGTGCACGCGACGCTGCGCCACCTGCTGCGCAGCGCGCGGCGCCGCCCGGCGCGCGGCGCCTTCATGCTCGGCCAGGAGGCGCTCTACGCGCTGTTCCTCGGCCTGGCGCTGGCCGCCGACGCGCCGCGCGCGCTGTGGGTGGTCGTCGTCGCCGCACGCCTTCGGCGTCGTCGCGATGGTCGCGACCGGCTACATGCAGCACCACCACGCGGACGAGGAGTCGCCGTGGGACGGCGCGCGCAACTTCACCGGGCGGCTCAACAACCTGCTGCACTTCAACCACGGCTACCACACCGTCCCACCACCTCGACCGCACCCTGCACTGGTCGGAGTGGCCGCGCGCCCACCGCTTGGTCGCCGCGCGCATCGACCCGCGCCTCGAGGAGCGCAGCCTGCCCTGGTACCTGCTGCGCACCTTCCTGCTGGCGCCGCTGCTGCCGCGCCTGCGCGGCCCCGACCTGCGCGCGCTGCGCCTCGCCCGCCCCCACCCCGGACCCTGACATGACCACCGCCACCGGCCGCCCCGCCTACATCACCGCGCTGGGCGCCTTCATGCCCGGCGCGCCGGTGGGCAACGACGCGCTGGAGGACGTCCTCGGCCGCCACGACGGCAAGCCCTCGCGCCACCGCGCGCGGGTGCTGGCGCTCAACGGCATCCGCACCCGGCACTACGCGCTGGACGCGGCCGGCGGGCGGACGCACACCAACTTCGCCATGGCGGCGCGCGCGGTCGGCGCGGCGCTCGCGCAGGCCGGCGTGGCGCCGGCCGCCGTCCAGCACCTCGCCGCCGCGACCACGCTCAGCGACGTCCTGGTCCCCGGCTTCGCCAGCCTGGTGCAGGGCGAGGCGCGCATCCCGCCCTGCGACCTCGCCAGCCTGCACGGCGTCTGCGCCAGCGGCGTGGCGGCGCTGAAGTCGGCCTACGCCCAGGTCCGCGCCGGGCTGGTCGACAGCGCGGTGGGCTGCGCCAGCGAGTTCGCCAGCCGCCACCTGCGCGCCAGCGTGCTGAGCGCCGCGGGCGTCACCGACCGCCGCGGCAACCTGCCCTTCGACGTCGAGTTCCTGCGCTGGATGCTCTCCGACGGCGCCGGGGCGGCCCTGGTGCAGCACCGCCCGGCGCCGCGCGGCCTGTCGCTGCGCATCGAGTGGATCGACGTGCGCTCGCACGCCGACACCCACGAGACCTGCATGTACGCCGGGGCGCGCAAGCGCGCCAGCAGCAGCATCGAGGAGCTGTGGGCGGACGCCGCCAGCTACGACCGCAGCGCGGCCTCCGGCATGTTCGTGCTGCGCCAGGACCTGACCCTGCTGCCCGCGATCGTGCCGCTGGGCATCGCGCACTACTTCGCGCTGGTCAAGCAGGGTCGCATCCCCGCCGACTTCTCGTGGTTCGTCTGCCACTACTCGTCGCAGCGTTCCACGAGGAGATCGTCGGCACCTCGCCCGCGCCGGCGCCGCCATCCCCGAGGAGCGCTGGTTCAGCAACCTGGCGACCAAGGGCAACGTCGGCGCGGCCTCGCTCTTCGTCCTGCTCGAGGAGCTGATGGGGTCCGGCCGCCTGGCGGCCGGCCAGCGCGTCCTGTGCATGGTGCCGGAGAGCGGGCATTTCATCACCTGCTACCTGCTGCTGACCGTGGTCGGGCCCGACGACGCCGGTCCTGCGCCGGCCCCGGCGCCGGCCGCGCCGGCCGTCGCCGGGGTGGCGCCCGGGACGGACGCGCGCACCGCTCTGCGCCACAGCCTGCTGCGCCGCCTGACCATGACCTGGGTCGCCTTCGAGGCCGAGCTGCGCCGCGTTCCGGTGGTCGAGCGCATCACCAGCGGCCGCTTCACGCTCGACGAGTACCGCCTGCTGCTGCTGAACCTGCGCCAGCAGGTCATGGACGGCGGGCGCTGGATCTCGCGCGCCGCCTCCAACTTCACCACCGAGCACTTCGAGGTGCGCTCGCGCTTCACCCGCCACGCCGCCGAGGAGCACCGCGACTTCCTGATGATCGAGCGCGACTACGCCGCCGTCGGCGGCGACCCGCCGGCCATCCGCAGCCAGCCCAAGAACGTCGGGTCCGAGGCGTTCTCGGCGTGGATGTTCCAGGCCGCCGTCCGCGAGAACCCCTTCGCCCTGGCGGGCGCGATGTTCATCATCGAGGGCCTGGGCTCGCGCGTCGCCAGCCCCTGGGGCGAGGCGATCCGCGCCCAGCTCGGCCTGCAGCGCGAGCAGGTGTCGTTCCTGTTCTACCACGGCGGCAACGACGCCAACCACCTCGCCGAGCTGGAGCGCGCCATCGACCTGCTGCCGCTGAGCCCGGCCCTGGTCGACGAGATCGTGCGCACCGCGCGCATCGTCGCCCGCCTCTACCGCCTGCAGCTCGAAGAGCTGGGCAACTGCTGAACCACCCGCGCGGACGCGCCGTCCGCCGCCACCGGAGCCACCCGTGACCACCGACTTCCGCGCGCGCCTGGAGGCGCTGCCCCACGACCGCCGCGACCCGCACCCCTTCTACGCGCTCTACCTCGACCGCAGCGTGCCGCTCGACGAGGAGGCCAAGGCGGCGGTGCTGGTCGGCATGATGACGCGCTGCCGGCAGTTCGCCCTGCCGGTGCTGCGGCCGCTGGCGCGCTGCCTGGTGGTCCTCATCCAGCTCGTCAAGCTGGTGGTGCCGCGCAGCGCGGCCCCTCACCTGCTGCACAAGCTGCTGCACCGCGGGCTGAAGTGGTTCGTGCACCCGCAGGCCAACCACCTCATCCTGCGCCACTTCCACATCGGCTCGGAACTGCTCGGCTTCATCCGCGCCAACGTGCCGGGCCTGGCGCTGACCATGGACCCGCTGCGACCGCGCACCATCGCCGACGTCGAGGACGACCTGTTCCTGCGCCACGACCTCAACCTGTTCAACTTCGTCATCGGGCTGAACCAGGAGCTGCGCGCGCAGGGGCGGGAGCTCGCGCCGGCGGCGGTGATCGACTTCAGCGGCATCACCGACGGCGAGTTCCCGATCGCGCCGCTGCCGGCGCGCTGGCACAACTTCATCGACCTGGAGAGCGCCATCGAGCTGTTCACCCCCATCTACCAGCTGTTCCTCACCGACCACGACTTCTGGCGCGCCGCGAACTCGCTGCAGCTCGACGAGACCATCGCCATCTACGTCGCGACCATCCGCGGCGACCCGCACCAGCTCTGGCTGGTCAACAACGGCCACCCCCTGGTGCCGCTCACCACCCTGCGCGCGGGCTTCCGCCTGGTGCTGCACGGGCTGTCCGCGGAGTGCCTGCACTACCAGCTGCGCCTGCTCAAGCGCCAGGCGCTGGCGGCCGCCGTGACGCCGCCCGCGGCCACGCCGCCTCCGGCACCCGCTGCGGTCGCACCGGAAGCGGCCGCGCAGGCCTGAGGAATCGACCAGGACCCGCACGGGCCAGCCCTGCCTGGGGCTTCTCATTCACCGCAGAGACGCAGAGGGCCGCAGAGGGCCGCAGAGAAGAATGCGAAGCGTCCGTCGACGACTTGCCCGTGGACGATGCCACCCATTACCCACAAGTCCCCCCATCCCCACCGTGGATGTGCTCGATCTCAGCTGAAATCTCCCCAAATCTCCCCAAATCTGCGGATTCTTCGGCGGGTCTTCGAAGAATCCGCAGATTTGGGGAGATTACGCAGAATGAGAGATGGGGCACAACAGAATGTGGGTAGTGGGTAGGGACGATGTCGGGATCCAGGTCAGCTTGCTGGAAGGCTGTCCTCTGCGGGCCTCTGCGCCTCTGCGGTTGCCTTCATTCCACGGGCCTATGCCCCAAGCGAGGGCAACAAAAAGCGGCCTGGAGCTGCTGGTGGCACAGTCTCCAGTCCACCTTCACTCCCCGCGCACGAGCCCCGGGCACGCGATCTTGAGCACGTACACGTGCGCGCACGGCGCCTGCGCCGGCACGGTGACGACCAGGCCCGCCTCGGTGCGCGTGGCGGTCAGCGCCCCGTCGCTGCCGAGCATGCGCACTTCGCCCAGCTGCGCCGGACCCTTGCCGGTGGCGAGCGAGGCGATGGTCACCTGGCCGCCGTCGCCGGGCCAGCCCATCAGCAGGGCGTAGAGCACGCCGTCCTTGACGGTGAAGCGGATGTCCTGAGCGGTGTACTGGATCTTGTCCTCGTTGAACTTCCCGCCCTTGACCTCGACCGCGCCGGGCGGCCGCTCGCCGAACACCGTCCACGGGCGGGTCGCATAGATGGCCTCGCCGTTGAGCGCGGTCCAGGCGCTGATGTCGGCGAGGGTGGCGAGCAGGTCCGGTTCGAGGTCGCCCTCCGGGGTCTGCACGATGTTGATCAGCAGGTTGCCGTTCTTGGCGACGATGTCGGCCAGGGTCTTGATGATGGTGTCGGCGCTTTTGTACTTCTGCCCGGTGCGGTAGAACCAGTCGCCGATGCTGGTGTCCGTCTGCCAGGGCAGCGGCTCGATCTTGTCCATCATGCCGCGCTCCAGGTCCTGCACCCACTTGCCGGCGGACGGCTCCTTGCAGTTGTAGACCGCCTCGACCTTCCCGCCGTGCCGCGCCTGGTCCTGGTTGTAGTAGTGCGCGAGCATGCTGCGCCCGACGTCGCCGAAGGGCAGCGCGCTGTCGGAGTAGAGCAGGTCGGGGTGGTAGCCGTCGATCAGCTCCTTCACATCGTCGAACCACTCGCGGTGCCACGCGGTGTCGACGGTCAGCCACGCGTGGTCGCCGGGCGCGGCCTTGGTGTGGTAGAGGTCGGCGTACTGCGGGTCGGCGCCGTCGTAGGGCACGCCCATCAGCGGACCGCTGCTGTCCGCACCGTGGCTGGCCTGGAACCAGGTGTAGCTGGCGGCGAGGTGCTCGGAGACGCCGAAGCGCAGGCCCTCCTTCTGCGCGGCCTGCTGCCAGATCCCGACCACGTCCTTCATCGGACCCATCTGCGCCGCGTTCCAGCGGTGGATCTTCGAGGCCCACAGGAAGAAGTTGTCGTGGTGGCTGCCCATGCTCACGAAATATTTCGCACCGGCCTTCTTGTAGAGCGCCATCAGCGCGGCGGGGTCCCACTTCTCGGCCTTCCACAGCGGGATGATGTCCTTGTACCCGGTCTTGGACGGCGGGCCGTACTTGGCGAGGTGGTCCTTGTAGTCCTCGTTCTTCTCCTCGTACATCTTGCGCGCGTACCAGTCGCCGTGGCGCGGCACCGCCTGCGGACCCCAGTGCGCCCAGATGCCGAACTGCGCGTCGCGGAACCAGGCCGGGTAGCGGTACTGCTGCAGCGATTCGTCGGTGGGCTTGAACGGGCCCGGCGCGAGCTCGGAGGGCGCCACGATCGGCTTCACCTCTTCAGCGGCGCGAGCGCCGGCGTGGAGACCGGCGAAGGCGGCCACGAGCGCCAGGGAGCGGGCGAGCGAGGGATAGGGCATGGAAGGTCCTCCGCGGGGTGGGGATATGCGAATGTCCAACTCCTTATAGTTAGTAT
>CAWFSD010000010.1:0-75736 GCA_963818245.1 uncultured Planctomycetota bacterium | reverse complement strand
TCTGCTTCTGGTGCTGCTCGAGCTCCTTCTGCTGCTTGAGCTGGTCGCGCAGGCGCGCCTTGAGGTCGTCGATGCTCTCCACGCCCAGGCGCTTGGCGAGCGCGTCATCGGGAGTGGCCGGGCGCTGGCGCTGCGCGCTCTGCACGGTCACCGCGACCTCGGCGGGCTGGTTGGCGGCCTCGACCGGGGCGAAGCGAGCCCGGCAGGGTGGTGCTGAAGCGCACCTCGGCGCCGATGCCCTTGCCGGCGAAGGCGGCGATGACCTCGGCGGGCGCCTTGCCGAGCAGCGAGTAGCCGCCGACCAGGTGGTGGAAGTCGTGCAGCTTGCGCACTTCCTTGCCGGCGACGGTGACGCTGCCGACCAGGGTGATGCTGTCGTCCTCCTGGACGGTCTCGCCTTCGTTCAGCGGGCCCAGCGTGCCGGCGCGCTTGCAGAGCGCGTTCAGCGCCTCCTCGAGGTCGGCGTCGGCGACGGTGATCTCGGTGTTGGCCACGCTCAGCGCGGACGGGGCGGGCAGCTCGATGGTCGGCTTGACCTCGAAGCTGACGCTGAACGTCAGGCCGTTGTCGGTCGAGCTGGACTCGTTCTTGAGCGGGCCGATCGGCTTGAGCTGGTGCTGGGCGACGCCCTGCTTGAAGCCCTCATCGGACAGCTCCTCGCGCGCCTGCTGCTCGGCGGCCGACCCGAAGCGCTTCTCGACCAGGGCCTTGGAGGACTTGCCCGGACGGAAGCCGTCGAGCTTGACCTGGCCGGCGAACTTCTTGAGCACCTGCTCGCGGCGGGCGTTGACCTCGGCGGCGGCGTAGGTGACGGTGAGCTTCTTGCGCAGGGTGCCTGCGTCGGTGATGGTGGCCTGCATGGTCTTCTCGCGGCTGTGGGTTTCCGGATCCGGGGCATCCGGGTGGCGGACCGCCCGTGGGGTCGGCGCGCCCTGGTGGTGAAATTTCGGGTTGGCAGCTTGGCGCCGTCCCGCCCGCGGGCAAAGGGTTCTTCCCGCCGGGGTCTCGTGAGGGTTCTGGCCCAAAGGCTAGAACCGCCAAGACGCCAAGGCGCCAAGGGGAAGGCCGGCAGAACGTGGTGGAGGCCCATCCGCCGCCCTGCGAGCGCTTCACCGCGATCGGGCCGTGCTCGACCATTGCAGCTGCCCTTGGCGACTTGGCGCCTGGGCGGTTCCATCCTCTGTATCAGCTCGACTCACCCCGCAAAAGCGGCGATCACGGCTTTGGGGTCGCTCGCCGCGAGCATGGCGGCGATGACGTCGGGGCGGCTGAGGCGGCCGGCGACGGCGGCAAGCACCTTGAGGTAGGTCGGGCGGTCGCCCTCGGGGGCGGCGATCATCACCACCACGCGCACCGGCTTGCCGTCCTTGGCGCTGAAATCGCAGCCCTCCGGCACCAGGCCGATGCCGATGGCGAAGCCGGTGATGCTCGCCATCTGGGCGTGCGGTACGGCGATGCCGCCGCCGATGCCGGTGCTGGTGACGTCTTCGCGGTCGAACAGCGCCTTCAGGTAGGCGGTGCGGTTGCCCACCTCGGGGGCGTCGGCGACCACATCCCCGAGTTCGAGCAGCACGGTGCGCTTGTTCGGAGAGCCGGCGAGGACCAGGACCCGCTGCGGGTTGAGGAACGGCGCCAGCGAGGGGAAGGCGGTGGCCAAGGCCCTAGCGCGCCTCGAATTCCGCGAGCAGTTCGACGAGCGCCTGGGCGCCCTTCACCTCCTGCAGGAATTCGCAGAAGTGCTCCTTGCGGATCTGGCTCGCGAAGCTCTTCATCAGGGTCAGGTGCTGCTCCTTCTGGTCGGGCGGCGTCAGCAGCAGGAAGACGCTGTGCACCGGCTCGCCGTCGAGGCTGTCGAAGTCGATGCCGGCCTCGCTCAGGCCGAAGGCGCAGACGATGTCCTTGACCAGGGGCGTGCGGCAGTGCGGGATGGCGATGCCGTGGCCGATGCCGGTGGAACCGATCGCCTCGCGCGTCATCGCGCCATCGACGACCTGCTCGACGTGCTCCGCGCTGATCTTCCGGGCCGTGGCCAGGCTCTTCACCAGCGTGCTGATGACGATGCGCTTGTCGGCGTCATCGGGCAGCGTGGTGAACGCCTTGGGGACGATCACCTGCGACATGCGGAGTGGGGTCATGAATTCCTCACCGGCCATCAGCCGTGCTCCGGGTGGGCCGGAACGGGGTGGAGCGTAGAATTGCCCCCGTCATCGTCAACGGGTACCAGGGTGGCATCCGGCGCTGTAATCCTTTGATCGGGAGAGACTTGTTGGCGGAACCGTGCGCCAGGCCAGGGTCCGGACCAGCCGGGCGGGCAGTGGACGCAACCGGCGGGTTTATTCAGGCCCACTGCAAAATGCAGTGAAACCTCCGCTCCGCAGGGGCTTTCCCCCTGGTCCGACGCGCGCACGTCGCGACCCTCCAGCCGCATGAATCAGCCGCTGCTCTCCCCCGACAACCCCCTGGTCAAGCGCTGGCGCAGCCTGCACGACGCGCGTGGCCGCCGCGAGGCGGGCGCCTTCCTGGTCGAGGGCCGGCGCCCGATCGACGGCTTCCTGGCCGCGGGCTGGCGTCCCGAGGCCATCCTGGTGCGGCTGGGGGAGGAGCTGCCCGGCACCTGGCCCGAGGAGCTCGCCCAGCCGGTCAGTGCGCGCGTCGCCGAGCGGCTGTCGCAGGCCAGCACCGCCTCCGGCTACCTGGCGGTGTTCCCCATTCCCGTCGTGCCGGCCCTCGATCCGCAGGCCGGCGGCCTGGTGCTCGCCGAGGTGGGCGACCCAGGGCAACACCGGCACGCTGCTGCGCAGCGCGGCGGCCTTCGGCGCCCGCCAGGTGGTGCTGCTCGCCGGGGCCGAGGCATGGGGCGCCAAGACCGTGCAGGCCTCGGCGGGCGCGCTCGCCCTGCTGCACGTGCATCAATTGGCCGCCACCAGCCGGTCTGGCCCCCCTGGCTGGCGGCGCCCCGTGCTGCGCGCTGGTGGTCAGCGGCGGCGTCGCGCCCGCCGCGCTGCCCACCGGTCCGCGCTGGCTGGTGGTCGGCAGCGAGGCGCACGGCCTGCGCGCGGACTGGCTCGCCGCGTGCAGCGAGCGCCTGACCCTGCCGATGCCTGGCCCGGTCGAGAGCCTGAACGCGGCGGTCGCCGGCTCGCTGGCGTGCTACCTGCTGGCGATGCGCCAGGGCGGTGGAGCGGCCGGATGATCCGGCACCCTCGTGACACCCCGGTGCCGGTGCCGTATACCATCACCGCCTGTCGCATTCCCCCACTTGCCCGTGCTTTTCCCCGGCGCCACACTCCCCCAGTCCGATGAGCCCCCGCCCATGAACACCGCTGCGCGTCCCCAGCCCAGCGGGGAACGCCAGGCCCGGCTCGAGGCCGCGCTGCGCGAACGCGCCGCCCTGCTGCGGCCGCCCGAGACCCTGCTCGAGCGCGCGTTGCAGCGCTGCGCGCCGCGCACCGGCCCGCTCGAGGCGCCGCTGTTCCCATCCGCGGCGCCCGGGCTCGGCACCTCGGCGCTGGTGCCCCACCAGGCTGGCTGGCCCGGCGACCTGGCGCCGTTGGCGCCGGTGTCGGTGGCGCTCGAGTCCGGCATCGACCCGACGCCGCAGCCGATGACCCTGGTGGTGGCCAACGATCCGCTCGCGCCGGTGCCGTCGGCGTCGGCGCGGCTCCACGCCGAGATGCCGACGGTCATCACCGCCGTCGCCGACCTGCCGGCCGCCACCCCATCCACCGCCACGGTGGGCTTCGCCCCGGCGAACCCGGCCAGCGCACCGACGCTGATCTCGCACGCCGACCTGCCGCCGCGCGCGCCCTCGGGCGATGCCAGCAGCGGCGCCAACGCGGTCATCCTGCCCAGCGGCCGGATCATCGCCGGCTACCGCATCGAAGGGCGGATCGGCAGCGGCGGGATGGGCCAGGTCTACCGCGCCACCCAGCTCAGCATGAACCGCCAGGTCGCCTTCAAGGTGCTCGCGCCCAAGCTGGCCGGCAACCCGCGCTTCCGCGAGCGCTTCCTGCGCGAGGCGCGCGCCGCCGGGCGCCTGCACCACCCCAACCTGATCGCCGTGCACGACGTCGGCGAGGCCGACGGCCTGATGTTCTTCAGCATGGAGCTGGTCGAGGGCCAGTCGCTGAAGGACCTGCTCGCGGAGCGCGGAACGGTGCCGGAGACGCGCGCGCTGGAGCTGACCCGCCAGACCCTCGAGGCGCTGCGCTACGCGCACGGCAACGGCCTGATCCACCGCGACATCAAGCCCGACAACCTCATGCTCACCGCCGCCGGGGTGGTCAAGGTCGCCGACCTCGGCCTGTCGCGCAGCGCCGACGCCGAGGTCGCCGGCGAGGACCTCTTCAAGACCCAGGCCGGCGCGATCATGGGCACGCCGCACTACATGGCGCCGGAGCAGGCGCCGCGACGCGCACAGCGTCGACCACCGCGCGGACCTCTACGCGGTCGGCGCCACGCTCTACCACCTGGTGTGCGGCACCACGCCGTTCACCGGCACCGCGCCGATGGAGGTGGTGATCCGCGCCGGTACCCAGCCGCTCACCTTCCCCGAGCCCGGTCCGACGCCGAGCATGCGCGTGCTGATCGCGCGGCTGATGGCCAAGAAGCCCGAGGAGCGCTACGCCACCGCCGCCGAGGCCATCGCAGCGGTGGTGCGCCTGCGCCGGCGCACGTCCGAGAGCGGCGGCGGCGACCGCGCCGAGCAGGTCGCCACCGCCATCGCGCGCGCGCGCGGCCGGCGCCTGCGCCGCGTGCTGCGCAAGGGCGGGCTGGATCGCCGGCGGCCTGGCCGCCCTGCTGCTGCTGCTGCTCGGGCTCGCCGCCCTGACCGGCAGCTGGCAGTGGAGCGACAAGCGCGCGGAGGTGCGCCGCCTCTGCGAGCAGCGCCACTACGCCCAGGCGCACCTCGCGCTCGACCTGTTCAACCCCGGCATGAACCCGCTCGCCGCGGGCGGCGCCGCGATCGCCGAAGCGCGCCTCGCCGTCGACCGCGAGTGGGACGAGTGGGCGCTGGCCGAGGCCAGGCCGGTGTTCGACGCCTTCCGCGAGCAGGCCGCGGTGGAGCGCTGGAACGACGCCTTCGCCATCCTCGCCGACATCGAGGACGACTGGAAGAGCCCGCAGGTGCGCCGCGACCTCGACGCCGCGCGCGAGAAGGTGAAGCTGGGCCTGCGCAAGGCCGCCGGCCAGGGCGCGCCGCCGCGCAGCGACGAGTCCACGCGCGCGCCGGCCCCGGCCGGAACCACTGCGCCCGCCGGCGCCGCGGCCGCGCCCAAGCCGCTCGAGGCGCTCGGCGAGCGCCTGCGCGAGGTCCAGGAGGCGCAGGCGCGCGCGCTCACCGAGTTCTGGAGCGGCTTCGACGCGGTGCCCGCGGACGCGCTCACGCTCAGCGGCGAGGTCGCGCGCTTCTCGGCCACCGGCACCGCCCACCAGCGCGCGGCCGCGCACGAGGAGCGCCCGCTGCTGCACCGCGGCCTGATCGTGACCGTGCACTTCGACGGCAAGGCCGGCGCCGCCGAGAGCTGGGGCATCGCGCTCGGGGCCGGGCGCACGCTCACCGCCAGCCTGCGCGGGCTGGTCATCACCAGCAGCGGCGCGGAGCAGGTCCTGCAGCCGCCCAGCCCGTTCGGCAACCAGGTGCAGTTCATGCTGCGCCGCAACGGCAACGACCTCGAGGTCAGGGCCGCGCGCGGCAGCGAGTGGCAGTCCCTGCACGCGACCACCGCGGAACAGCTCACGCTGTCCTGGCGGGCCGGGGCCGGCGCCATCGAGCTCAGGCTCAAGCCGTTGCTGCGCCGCGAGTAGCGGGATCGTCACAAGGCGCTGGCGGGGGCCGGCGGGCGTGGGGTATGCTCACCCCATCATGTCCCGCGTGCTGATCGTCGACGATGACCCGGTGCTGACCCGCATCTACCGCAGCAAGTTCACCAGCGAGGGTTTCGCCGCGCTGTGCGTCGCCGACGGCGAGAGCGCCCTGGCGAGCATCGCCCAGGAGCGCCCCGCGGCCCTGGTGCTCGACCTCATGCTGCCCGGCCTCAGCGGCCTCGAGGTGCTGGGCCGGGTGCGCGCGCGGCCGGAGTGCCGCGACCTGCCGATCGTGGTGTTCTCCAACGCCTACCTCGACGAGGACATCGCCGCCGCGCGCCAGGCCGGCGCCGACCGCGTGCTGGCCAAGGCCAGCAACGGTCCGCGCCAGGTGGTCGACGCGGTGCGCGCCACCATCGCCAAGCGCGCCGCGGCCGCGCCGCCGCCAGCGCCGGCGCGGCCGCCGCAGGTCGCGCCGCCGATCCTGGCGGCGCTGCCGTCCCCACCGCCCGCGCCGTTCCAGCCACCGCCCCTGCCGGTGCAGCCGGCGCTGCCGGAGCCGGCGGCCCTGCCGCAGGTCGCGCCGCTGGTCGGCCGGGCCGGCCGGATCACGACCACGCGCACCTACCACTTCCAGGCCAGCTCGGGGACCTTCACCCGGCAGTGCACCGCGACGCTCGCCGAGATCGAGCGCGTGCTGACCACCCTGGCCCACACCTCGACGCAGCTCGTCGAGCTGGCGCGGCAGTTCCATCAGCTCGCCAGCCGCGCCGCCGCCGCCGAGCACACCGCCATCGCGCGCCTCGCCGAGGCCGCCGGCTCGCTCGCGCACCAGCTGCTGGAGGCGCCGCGCAAGCTCAGCACCTCGACGCGCCGCACCCTGGTGCAGGCGCACGAACGCCTGGTCGCGCTCAACGGTTCCACCGCGGCCGCGCCCGACCTCACCGGCTGCACCGCGCTGGTGGTCGACGACGAGGCGATCTCGCGCACCACCATGGGCCTGGCCCTGGCCAAGGTCGGCGTCGCGGTCATCGCGGTCGACCACCCGCAGGCGGCGCTGGCCGCGGCCGCGGGCCAGCGCTTCCCACTGGTGCTCACCGACGTGATGATGCAGGGGATGAGCGGCTTCCAGCTGGTGACGCGCCTGCGCGCGCTGCACGGCTACGCGCGCACGCCGATGATCCTGGTGACGGGCGCGGCCGAGTTCGACCAGACCTTCCGCGCGACCCCCAAGGGCGCCGACGACCTCATCGCCAAGCCGTTCCTGCTCATGGAGCTCGGCACCAAGGCGCTCATCCACCTGCTCGACGACCGCGTCGAGGCCTGGGCCGGTGCCTGACGCCATGACGACACCCACCACCGCCGTCGACCTCGCCGAACTCGATGCCCTGCAGCGCGAGCTGGGCGATGACCGCGAGAGCATCCCGGCGATGATCGCGATGTTCGTCGCCGACGCGCCCGCGCACATCGCCGGGCTGGCCGCGGCGGTGCAGGCGGAGGAGCCGGTCGCGATCGGCCAGGCGGCGCACCGCCTCAAGGGCGCGACGCGCGTGCTGGGGCTGGCCGCGACGAGCGCCGCCTGCCAGGAGCTCGAGAACGCGGCGCGCGCGGGGCGTGGAAGCGGCCTGCAGGCCGGCCTGGAGGCGGTTCGCGCCGCGCTGGCGGCTGCGCTGCCGGCGCTGCAGGCCTGGCGGCCGGAATTCAGCCGCGGCGGTTCTCGTCGAGGCGTCGCGCGCCTTCCATGAGCAGGTGCGAGGTGGGGATGCCGATGCGGTCCTCGCCGGCGACCGTGGTCGAGGCGAGGAAGAACTCGCCGCTCGCCCAGCCCAGCACCTCGTAGACGTGCTCTTCGGGCGCGTCGCTCGGCTCGCGCCCGCCGGCGTCGATGATGCGCCCCTCGCGCAGCAGCAGGCGCACCTCCTGGCCCTCGTGCTTGAGGTGCAGCTCGCCGGTCTTGCGCTCCATCTCGAAGAGCATCAGCAGCGAGGCCGGGCCGATCACCGCCAAATCGCCCATCATGCCCGAGCGGTGCTGCCGGGCGACGTCGCGCGTCTGGCGCTTGAACGCCTGGGTGCGGTCGAGGATGCGCTGGACGCGCAGGCGGATCTCCTTGGCGTCGCAGTTCTTCGCCACGTAGTCGTCGGCGCCGAGCTGGAAGCCGTGGGTGCGGTGCTCGGCGGAATCGAGCCCGGTGAGGAACAGCACCGGCACCAGCGCGGTCGCCGGTCGCGAGCGCAGCGCGCGCACCAGCGCCCATCCGTCCATGCCGGGCATCACCACGTCGGTGATGATCAAGTCGGGGACCTGCCTCTCGGTCGCGGCGAGGGCGGCCGCGCCGGAATCCGCCTCGATGAGGGTGTGGCCCGCCCCGAGCAGCGCCTGCAGGAAGCGGCGCACGAGCTGGTCGTCATCGACTATGAGGATGCTGGGCATGGTAGGGTGTCCGCTCCCGATGATCCCTCGGGGAGCGGGGGCGTGCAAGGGCTGGTTGGGAGGTTGATCCGGGCAGGACTGACGGCCGACATCAGGCGCCCGACAGCCGATGAGACAGGGAGGCGCGGGGACGCGCAGATCGGAGGAGGAGAAAGGCCGGGGTTACGCCACGGCCAGGACCCGATGCGCGCTCGAGGTGGCCGGGATTGTCCAGCCCTCCCGCCTTCCGGCGGTCCTCATCCGATCTTGGCGTCTGCGCGCCTCCGGTCCGATCCGCCGTCCGCTGCCGGTCGCCCGCCATCAGTCATCAGCCGTCACATCCGCTCCGGGTGCTCCAGCAGTTCCGCCACCCGCATCAGCAACCGCGCCGCCGCCCCGCCGTCGGCGATGCGGTGGTCGAAGGTCAGCGTCAGCTCCGCCTCGCGCGCGCGGTCCCAGCGCTTCTCGGCGGGGTTCCAGTCGGGCACGTACTGCACCGCGCCGATGCCCAGGATCATGCTCTGGCTGGGTTCGGGGATGGCGGTCGCCCAGGTCAGGCCGAAGGTGCCGTAGTTGGTGATCGTCGAGACCGCGTCGCCGAGGTCGCTGGCGCGGCCCTTGCGCGCGTTCTCGACCGCGGTCTCGACCGCGGTGGTGAGCGCGGCGAGGTCGAGCTGGTCGACCTTGCGCACGACGGGCGTGAGCACGCCGTCGCCGACCTCGACCGCCACCGCCAGGTCCATCGACGTCGGGCGGTTGATGCGCGTGCCCGACCATGCGGTGGACCATGCGGTCGTCGTCCTTGAGGGCGAGCGCCAGCGCGCGCATGCAGTAGATGGTCGCGCTCGGCCGGCCGTCGATGGTGCGGCGGTGCGCGAGCAGCGGGTCGATCTTCACCGGGCGCGCGACGGTGGCGAGCGGGCGCTCCCACGAGCGCAGCATGCTCGACGCCACCGCCTGGCGCATCGGGCTCATCGGGCTGCCCTCGGCGAGGTAGCGGTCGATGTCCTCGGCGGTGACGCGGCCGCCCTCGCCGGTGCCGCTGATCGCCGCGAGGTCGGCGGGCAGCATGCCGTTCTCGCCCAGGCGCGTGCGCACGCGCGGGCTGTAGAACGCCGCGCCGGTGGCGCGCGTCACGTGGCGGGCGGTGGCCGGGCGCGGCACGGCGCTGCGCGGCTGCGCGGCGGGCGGCGCGGCGATCTGGCCGCCGGGAGCGCTGGCGGCGTCCTCCGGCGGGGCCTCGCCCTCGATCTCGATGCGCGCCAGGATCTCGCCGACCGCGACCTTGGCGCCGGGCTCGGCGCAGTGCTCGGCGAGGATGCCGGCGCGCGGCGCGGCCACGGTCAGCACGCTCTTCTCGGTCTGCACCTCGACCAGCTCCTGCTCGGCGGCGACCGCGCTGCCGGGCTCGACCAGCCAGGCCATCACCGTGGCCTCGGCCGCCGATTCGCCGAATTGCGGGAGTTTGACGTTGAGGAGCATCAGAACCTCACGGTTTCGAGCACGGCTTCGACGATGTCCGCGGCGTGCGGCCGGTGGGCCGCGTAGAGGTCGGGCTGGACGGGGATGGGGGTGTCCACGGCGCACACCCGGCGCGGCGGGGCGTCCAGCAGGTGGAAGGCCTCGGTGGCGATCACCGCGACCACTTCGGCGGGGACGCCGCCGAAGGGCCAGGCCTCGGTGGCGACCACCACGCGCCCGGTCTTGGCCACGGACTCCAGGATGGTGGCGGTGTCGAGCGGGCGCACGCAGCGCAGGTCGACGACCTCGACCGAGACGCCGTGCTCCTGCTCGAGGATGCCGGCCGCGCTCAGGCACTCGTGCAGCATGGCGCTGTAGCTGACCAGCGTGCAGTCGCTGCCGGCGCGGCGCACCACCGCGGCGCCCAGCGGCAGGCGCTCGGCGAGGCGCGGGTCGCCGGTCTCGCGCAGGTGGTTGTAGAGGTACTTGTGCTCGCAGAAGATCACCGGGTCGTCGCAGGCGATGGCGTCGCGCAGCATCCAGTAGGCGTCGGCGACGGTGGCGGGCGCGACCACCACCAGGCCGGGGTGGTGGCTGAGCCACGCCTCCGGCATCTGGCAGTGGAAGGGGCCCGAGCCCTTGGTGCCGCCCATCGGCAGGCGCGCGACCAGCGGGCAGCACCGGCCGGTGCGCCAGAACGTGGTCGCGGCGTGGTTGACCAGCTGGTTGAAGGCGATCGAGGCGAAGTCGGCGAACTGGAACTCGATCACCGGGCGCATGCCGTCGATGGCGGCGCCGATCGCCATGCCGGCGATGGCGTCCTCGCTGATCGGCGCGTTGATGACGCGTTCCGGGTGCAGCTCGGACGAGCCCCTTGGTGGCCTTGAACGCGCCGCCGAAGCTGCCGGCGATGTCCTGGCCGTAGATGAACACGCGCGGATCGTCGCGCAGGGCGTCGCCGAGCGCGGCGCGGATCGCCTCGACGTACGACGTGGTCACGGCCGGGCCTCCACGCGTCGCGCGATCGGCGGCGGCGAGCAGGTCGGGCGTGCTGAGGACGCGCCAGTCGTCGCCGCTCCGGGTCGGGGTCGGCCTCGGCGCGCGCGGTGTCGGCGGCGCTGCGCACCAGCGCGCGCAGCTCCTCGAGCAGCGCGTCCAGCCCGGCCTGGTCGATGACGCCCTCGGCGAGCGCCGCGGCCTGCGCCAGCTCGACGCCGTCGCCGAAGCGGGCCTTGAGCTCGGCCGGCATGTAGCGCGCATCGTCGTGCGAGCCGTGGCCGGCGAGGCGCAGCAGCGAGGCCACCACCATCTGCGGGCCCTCGCCGCGGCGCGCCGCGGCGATCGCGCCGCCGACCGCGACCAGGGAGTCGACCGCGTCGGTGCCGTCGCAGCGACCAGCCGCGCATCCCGTAGCCGATCGGCGCGGTCGACGAGGTCGCGGCAGGCGAAGCTGCGGTCGTTGAAGGTGCTGTAGCTGACCTGGTTGTTGGCGACGATCAGGACGAAGGGCAGCTTCTCGATCGAGACCGCGTTGAGCGCCTCGTGCAGCGCGCCGGTGGCGGTGCCGCCGTCCCCGATCGAGGTGATGCCGATGCAGCTGTCGGGGTAGGCGAGCTGCCCGCGCAGGCGCCGCGCGAGCAGCACGCCGGCGACCGCGCGAGGGCATGGCGCCGAGGTGGCTGATCATCGGCAGCATGCCCTTGGCGAGCTCGCCGCGGTGGGCGTTGCCGTCGCGGCCGCGCATCGGCCCGGTGACCTTGCCGAGGTGGGTGCGGATGATGTCGAGCGGGGTCTCGCCGAAGGCCAGGCGCGCGGCCTGGTCGCGGATCAGCGGCGCGAAGATGTCGCCGACTGCGCCCCGGCGCCCGGCGTGCGCAGGTGCACGCCGATGGCGGCCGCGAGCACCTCCTGCCCGCGGCTGGTGAAGACGTTGCCCGGCACCTGCGCCGAATTGTACAGCGTGAGCAGGCGGTCGTCGACGATGCGCGCGAGCAGGGCCCAGCGCAGGTGCGCGAGGCGCAGCTCGCGGCTGACGGCTCGCTGCGCCCGGCGAGCAGGCGCACGGCGTCGGCGATGGAGCGGGCCGGGCTCATCCGCGCCCCCAGGTCAGGTAGGCGGCGCCCCAGGTCAGGCCGCCGCCGAAGGCCACCATCAGCACGCGCGACCCGTCCACCAGGCGGCCGTCGGCGGTGGCCTCGGCGAGCGCGAGCGGGATCGTCCCGGCGGTGGTGTTGCCGACGCGCTCGATGTTCACCACCACGCGCTCCATGGGCAGGCCCAGGCGCTGGGCGGTGGGTTCGATGATGCGCAGGTTGGCCTGGTGCGGCACCAGCAGGTCGACGTCGGCGGTGGTCAGGCCGAGCTCGGCGAGCAGTTCGGTGCAGACCTCGGCCATGCGCCGGATCGCCTGGGTGAAGACCGTGGCGGCCGTTCTGCTTGAGGTACTGCATGCCCGCGGCGAGCGTCGCCGCGCTCGGGACGCAGGGCCGAGCCGGAGCTGGGGATGCACAGCTCGCCGCCGCCCGCGCCGTCGGAACGCAGCGCGAAGCCGACCAAGCCGGGGCCATCGGCCGGGCCGGCCTCGAGCAGCAGCGCGCCGCAGCCGTCGCCGAACAGGATGCAGGTGTTGCGGTCGCTGTAGTCGACCAGGCTCGACATCACGTCGCCGCCGACCACCAGGATGCGCCGGGCGCGCCCGGCCTCGATGAAGCAGGCCGCGGTCGAGAGCGCCGCCACGAAGCCGTTGCAGGCATTGGCCATGTCGTAGGCGAAGGCCCGGCCGGCGCCCAGCTGGTGCTGCAGCAGGTTGGCCGTGGTCGGCATGATCTGGTCGCCCGAGATGGTGGCGACGATGATCCCGTCGAGGTCGCTGGCAGCGACTCCGGCGCGCTCCAGGCACTGCTTCGCGGCGGGCAGGGCGAGTGAACTCAAACCCTGTCCTGGCGTACAGATGCGCCGTTCGCGGATACCGGTGCGCGAGACGATCCACTCATCGCTGGTCTCGACCAGCCGGGCCAGGTCGGCATTGGTGAGGCGCTGCTCGGGCAGGGCCGAGCCGATGGCCACGCACTGGGCACGGGCGAGGTTGCGGCGAGCGGAGACGGACATCCACCAGCTCCCAGGGCGGTTGGAGGGGTCGAAGCATAGAGCGGTGGGGGTGGGCGCAAGGCTAGGGGGTGGGGGATGTTGGGCGGGGAGTCGGGAGTCGCTGGCCGCGAGTTGTGAGCAGGGGACCCATGGACAATGCTATCAAGCTGAGGTCCCCACGTCGTCCCAGGATCGGGCTGCAGCTGTCATTCGCGCTGCTCTGGGCTCTCTGGTCCTCTGTGTCCTATTCGGATGTCCTGCCTTCGTTCGATGTGGGTCGGAGCTGTGGATGTGGAGCCGACAGCCGATCGGACACAGAGGACCAGAGAAACCAGAGAAGAGCTCCCCCTGGACCCTGGATCCGGAGTTCTGGGACGGAAGGGGGTCCAAGAGGCTCGCAACTCACAGCTCGCAGTGCGCAGCTCGCGACTGGCCGAAGGCGTGATCGTGCTGGCGCTTTCGTGGTCGGGCGTTGAATGCCGCCATGCCCGAGACCGCTGTGCCGCGACGTTGGGGTCGCATCGTGGTCCGGGTGGTGGTGGCGCTGCTGATCCTCCTCGTGGTGGTGGGGGTGGTGGCGTTCTGGATGGCGCCGGTCGGTGGCGGTGCGCGTCGCACAGGGCCACCTGCCGTACGTGGTGGCGTTTCCGGAGGGGCGGGTGGTGGTCGCGGCGGTCGCGACGCGGCCGGGCGGTGGGCACCCGGAGTGCCAGGTGGAGGTGACGCCCGCGGCGGGTGCGGCTGCTGGCGGAAGCGGCGCTCGCGCGCTGGTTGCCGGGGGGCCTGGTGCGCTCGGGGCTGTGCGTCGATGGGCAGCTCGCGCTGCCGGGGCTGCGCGCGCGACCGCTGTCGTGGCAGGTGCTGGCGGGGGGCGTCGACGATGCGCCGCAGCTCAGCCTGCGCGTGCCCGCGGCGGACCTCGACCAGGTCCTGATGGAGCACGCGAGTGAGACCTCGCTGCCCGGGGGGGCGACCATGCAGGTCACCTACGTGGTCGACGAGGGCACCATCGACGACGATGACCTGCCGGGCCGACCGTCGCTGACGCGGCGCTTCAAGGTGGTCGCGCGCGGGCGCATCGTCGTCGACGCCTTCCGCCTGCGCCGCGTCATCGAAGTGCGGCGCATCGCCGGCCACGCCCTGGCGACCTTCACGCCCGAGGGCGGCCTGCTGCACCTGGGCTGCACCGTGGCCATCGAGGAGGCCGAGGCGGACGAGCTCAAGCTGCCGGTCATCGGCGACCTCCAGGGCCTGCTCCTCAAGCAGCTCGAGGAGGCCTCCAACCGCGGCCTCGCCAAGGGCCTGGCCCGCGCCCTGCTGCCGGCGCCTCGGTCAGCACGGTCACTGACGCTCGCCAGCGTCTCACCGCCAGACGCTGAGACCGCGGAGGGCCGCGGAGCGGAATCACAGTGCACGCGACGACCCCGCATCACCGCACCCCTCTATGGTCTCCGCGTCTCCGCGGTCAGGGAGGGTCGCTCGGCCAGCGTCGACTTCGCGGGGCTGCGCTTGCAACCGGGGGCTGCGACCAAGACTACGCGGCCCGGAGAAGCCTCATGACGGTCCGCGTCCGCATCGCTCCCAGCCCCACCGGCGACCCGCACGTCGGGACCGCCTACATCGGGCTGCTCAACTACTGCTTCGCCAAGCACCACGGCGGGCAGTTCGTGCTGCGCATCGAGGACACCGACCAGACGCGCTGCACCGAGGCCTCGGCGCAGGCGATCTACGCGAGCATGAAGTGGCTGGGGCTGAACTACGACGAAGGCCCCGACGTCGGCGGCGCGCGCGGGCCGTACATCCAGAGCGAGCGGGTGAAGCTCGGCCTCTACCGGAAGTACGCCGACCAGCTGCTGGAGCAGGGCGACGCCTACTACTGCTTCTGCACGTCGCGCGAACTGGACGCGATGAAGGCGCGCCAGCGCGCCAACAACGAGCCGATCATGTACGACCGGCGCCACCGCGGCCTGCCGCTGGCGGAGGCGAAGGCCCGCGCCGCGGCCGGCGAGGCCTACGTGGTGCGCATGAAGGCGCCGCTCGAGGGCGAGTTCGTCTACCGCGACCGCCTGCGCAAGCAGCCGGTGGTGAAGGGCTGGAAGGAGATCGACGACCAGGTGCTGCTGAAGAGCGACGGCTGGCCGACCTACCACCTCGCCGCGGTGGTCGACGACCACCTGATGGGGATCACCCACGTGATCCGCGCCGAGGAGTGGCTCAACTCGCTGCCCAAGCACATCTGGCTGAACGAGAAGCTCGGCTTCGCCCCGCCCGAGTACGTCCACGTCGGGCTGCTGCGCAACGCCGACAAGTCGAAGATCTCCAAGCGCAAGAACCCGACCAACCTGATGTGGTACAAGGCGCAGGGCTACCTGCCCGAGGCGCTGCTCAACTTCCTCGCCCTGCTCGGCCACAGCCACCCCGACGGCAAGGAGAAGTTCGGCCTGGAGGAGATGATCGGCTTCTTCGACCTCGACCGCATCAACGTCGCCGGCCCGGTGTTCGACCTCGCCAAGCTGCGCCACCTGCAGGGCCAGTGGTTCCGCGAGCTGCCGCCCGAGCGCATGCAGGCCGAGGTGCACCGCGCCGTCGACGCGCGCTTCGACGCGCTGCTGCCGCTGTTCAAGGAGCGCATGGCCTTCGGCGGCGACTTCGTCTGGCAGGCCGAGCCGTTCTACGCCGACAGCGTCTCGCCCCACGCCGACGACCTGGTCCCGAAAGGGCTGGAGAAGGCGCAGGCGAAGTGGCTGCTCGAGCAGGTCCAGCAGGCGCTGAAGAACTACGCCGCCGGCGAGAACGCCGTGTGGGACGCGCCCAGCCTGGAGGCGTTCATCCGCAATCTGATCACCGAGCGCAGCCAGACCGCGCCCGAGGCCACGCCCGAGCAGCAGGCCCAGGCCAAGCTGTGGAACCCCAAGGCGCTGTTCATGCTGCTGCGCGTCGCGGGCACCGGGAAGAAGGAGAGCCCGCCGTTGTTCGA
The DNA here is from genome assembly GCA_963818245.1 of uncultured Planctomycetota bacterium. Classification (GTDB taxonomy): domain Bacteria; phylum Planctomycetota; class UBA11346; order UBA11346; family UBA11346; genus BOG-1363. Next base: position 59,991 of record CAWFSD010000010.1, on the reverse strand, counting down.
CACGCTGGCGCAGATCGGCGCGTTGCGGGTGGTGGAGCGGTTGGGGATGGCGCAGCAGAAGTTGCGGTGAGTTCTTGATCCTGGACCATAGACCGTGAAGCCCAGACCCGAGACCTGAGGCATTGGTCCAAGGTATGCCCGATGTTTCCATCTTCAGCGCGTGGATCAGTGTCTGGAACCCATAAGATCCGGGTACCGGAATCGCGAGCTCCAACGGCGCGGCCCCTGCGGTCCCGGGAGGGGGGGTCCGACCGGATGACCGTGTGCTCGCCTGCGAGCAGGGGGCCCCTTCACGGGACCGCGGCCGGCTGGGCGCCGTCGCATGATGGATGGGAAGTTCGCTTCGGTGCGCAGCGAGACCACGGTGCGAGGGAGCCCTGCGCCTCGCGTCTCGCGTCCCGCAACCGGACTAGGGCGCTTTCGGCGCCTCAGCATCGCCCGCCGTGGAATCCAGCTGCGGGATCAAGATCCCATCCGCGGGGAATTCGGGCACCTTGGCGATCACCGCCCTGGCCAGGCCGCTCTTGAGCAGCGACTGGTCGGGCTCGACGAACTGGGCGCTGGGCAGTTTCTGCACGTAGCCGATGATCGCGTCCTGGATGAGCGGGGCCTTGGCCTCGAGGCTCTTGGCCAGGGCGGGGTCCTTGAAGAACAGCGCCAGGCCGAGCACCAGCTGGCGCTTGCCGGCGCCCTCGACCGTGCGGTTGAGGGTCAGTGGCGGCAGGCGGATGAGCACCGGGCCATCGGCCGGGGCGGCGGGCGCCGCTGAGGGTTTGGCCGCATCGTGCGCGGGCGCCGGCGCGGCGGCGCCGGTCTCGCTGGGGGGCGCCGCGACCTTGGCGGGCTCGGCCTGGTAGGCGAGCAGGTCGAGCACGAGCTGCTCGCGCGCGTGGCTGGTCATGCCGGGCGGCAGCATGGCGATGGCTTCGAGCAGCGGTTCGCGCGCGGTCAGGCCCGCGAGCAGCGCCTGGCGCAGGACCTCCTCGTCGGCCTTGCCGAGCTTGCCGCGCGCGTGGCGCTGGGCGATCTGCATGAGCGCGTCGAGGTCGCGCTGGCGGTAGGTGTAGCGGCCCTCGGCGACCACCGCGGCGGTCGGGTCGAGGGCGGCGGCCGGCCGGGGGGTCTCCGCCGGCTTCACGTCGGCGGGCTTGGCCTCGGGGGGCGCCGGCTTGGTCGGCACGGCCTCCGCGGCGGCGAGCGCGGCGGACAGGGCGAGGGTGGCGAGAGACGGCGATGCGATGGATCATGGGGACCTCCCGGCAAGGAATGGCGCCGACGTTAGGGCCTGGAGGTGGGGCGGGGAACCGGCGTTCCGCGCTTCCCTCCGTGGCTCCGGTCAGCGGCTGACTCAGGACGGCAATGCGGACGGGGTGACCATGGTCGAGCTGGCGCTCGACCCTCCCGGTAGGACCGGGTTCGCGGAAAGGCCCCGCGTCCGCGAGCGCCACGGGTCGATCCATGCATTTGCCGCGTGACGATGCGAGCGGTCGCCGGGATGGTCGAGCACCAGCTCGACCACGGCAGCGTCGCCGCGCGCGACCGCTACTTCAGCAGCAGGTAGTACAGCTGCCCTTCGGCGAACTGCGCACCCGGCGCGCGCTTCGGCGCCGTCGCCCTCACCCATGTAGAAGTCGCAGCGCCCGGCGGCGCGGATCGCCCCGCCGGAGTCCTGGTCGCAGCGGATGGTCGCTCCGCTGGGCACCACCGTGATGCAGGCGGCGCCCGGTGGGAAGATGCTCTTGTCCGTGGCCACCGAGATGTCGGTGGTGACCGGCACGCCCAGCTTGCCGAACGGGCCGCCGCTGACCTGCCGGCAGAAGGCCACGCGCGGGTTGCGCGCGAGGTACTCCGGCAGTTCGGCGGGGTGGGCGTGGAAGTACGCGCGGATGGTGGCGAGCGAGAGGTCCTCGCGGGCGATCTTCCCTTCCTTCACCAGGTCGAGGCCGATGGCGTGGTACGGGTAGTTGTTGGTGCCGCTGTTGCCGACCTCGAGGAGGTGGCCCGAGGTCAGGTGGAGCTTGGCCGAACCCTGGATCTCGACGATGTACGCTTCATAGGGGTCGGCGAACCACACCAGTTCGTGACCGCGCAGCGCGCCGCTGGCGATGAGCTCGGCGCGCGTCGGGTAGGGCCGCGTGGTGCCGTCGGGCAGGCGCTGCTGTGCGGGTTCCTGGGAGTTGCGCGGGGCCGGCACGAGGTCGTCGGGGCGCAGGAAGATGGGGTACTGGAACTCCGCGGTGCGGGTCAGGCTGGCGGCGAAGATCGGCGTGTAATAGCCGGTGAACAGCACGGTGCCCCGGCGGTCGAAGCCGACGCTCTGCTGGACCTGGAAGCGGCTGCGCAGCGCCGCGTCGAAGGCCGCGTCGTCCACGCCGCTGCGCAGCAGCTCGGCGAGCGCCTGCAGGCTGCGCAGCACCTGCTCGTGGCTGATGCCGGACACCGGGTACTGCTGCTCGGACTCCTTGCGCCCGAGCCAGGCCAGGCTGCGCGCGACCGCGGCGAGCAGCGCCGGGCGCTGCGCCAGGGTGATGGTCGGGACCTGGCCGAGGTCGCCGGGCATCAGCGCGGCCTCGCCCGGCGCGAGCGGCCGGTTGTAGTCCTGCATGGTGCGCTTGGCCACCGGCGCGGGCGCGGGCGGGGCCTCCTTGCGCGAGCGGCAGCCGACCGCGCCGAGGACGAGCAGGAGGATCAACCAGCCGAGGGAGACGGTGCGCATGGCGACGAACGTTGCGAACCCCGGACACATCGCAAGGTCAAGGTTGGCGCAGCACCGCAACCAGCCTGTGGCGTGTTCCCTTGCGCGGGCGGGTTATAGCCGCAGAGGCGCAGAGTTCCGGAGAGGGCCGCAGAGGACGACTTTCCCGGATGGGAGCTCCGCCGCGGCCCCGCCGCGATTCCTGCGACGGCCTCACATGCGAAGGCTCTCCTCTGCGGCCCTCTCCGGAACTCCGCGTCTCTGCGGCAAAGTCCCTCGATTCCGCGCGCGGCTCGCTGGCACGGTTGCCCGAGGCCTGGTTCGGCCGGCAGGGGGCCAGGCGGTCCCGGATCAGTGGGCGGGAGCCGGCACCGGCGCTGCAGCCGGCGGCGGCGTCGCTGGCCACCCCCCGGTCGCACCTTCCAGCCAGGCGGCGATGGTCAGGGCGGCGTTCTGCGCGGCGTCGTGCAGGGCGGCGGCTTCGTCGTACGATTCCTGGCTGACGGTGCCCGGCTTGCCGGCGACCCCGGGCACGCCGGTCAGGCCGTTGGCGTAGCCGGCGCCCGTGTAGGACGAGTAGAGGTTGCCGCGCCGGGCGGTGAGCAGCGCCTGGCCGCGCAGGGTGATGCTCCAGCGGCTGGGGATGTCGCGGTCGGGGGTGGTGCCCACGGCGCTGATGCGTTCCACCTGCAGGGTCAGGGCCAGGCGCGCGCTGCCGGTCGGGCTCACCCGCCAGCCGAGCTTCTCGACCAGCGCCTCGGCCACCGCCTGCTGGAGGTAGGCCTGGGCGCGCACCAGGCGCGCGTCGTTGCTGGTGATGACCACGCGCACCTCCTCCTCGAGGTCGGCGGGGCGGGCCACGCGGTAGCAGCCGGCGAGGGTCAGCGCGGCGAGCAGGCCGAGCGCGCCAGCGCGGCACCACGCCGCGCGCGGGCCGCGGGCCCGGGCCGGGCCTGGCGCGGTCATTTCGCGGGGGCCAGCGGCAGCGGCGTGCCGAGGGGGTTGGCCTGGGGCGCGGGCAGGGTGTCGACCTCGGCCTGGGCCTGGCGGGCCTGGTTCGAGCCGCTGTCGCGCTTGATGGTCTGCACGAAGTAGTAGCGCGCCGCGTCGTGCCAGGGCGGGTCGGCCGTGCCGGGCGAGCGCAGCCAGCCGGTCGCCGGATCGGCCATGCCGCGGTACCAGCGCGCGACTTCGAGGTCGCGGTCCTGGTGCCACGAGCGGATGCGCTTGCGGTAGGCCTCGACGGTGGCGATGCGCTTCGGGGTCGGCGTGGGCCTCGACCTCGGCCTGGTCGATGATGTTGGCGGCGTTGAACAGCACGCCGACGTCGTAGTGGTTGCCCTTGTAGGCGACCAGGTAGCTGAGCGCCTGCTCGCAGAGCACGGTGAAGACCAGGTCGTGGGTGGGATAGGTCTCGAGGAACTTCTCGTACTCGCGGCGCGCCTGGCTGAGCTCCTGCTTGTCCTTGGTGCGCAGCAGGGCGCGCGCCAGCCCGACCTGCGCGCGCGGCGCGATGGTCTCGCGGTCGCCGTGGACGAGCAGGAAGCGGAAGAGCTTGTTGATGTCGCTGCTGAAGGCGTTGCCGCCCAGCCTGATGACCTCGTCGGGGTCCTCGGCCTCGAGGTCGACCAGGGCGCTGAAGTCCTGCTCGCGCTCCGCCGCGGCCAGCGCCTCCTCCATGACGGCGGTCATGCGCGGGTAGTCGGGCTGGTAGAACCACAGCTTGAAGAGGGTGCCGTGCACGCCGGTGATGTCGCCGGTCTTGGCGTAGCAGGAATTGACGAAGGCGAGCAGGTCGCCGCTCACGGCGCTGTACGGGTAGTGCTCGAAGCCCGCGTCGGCCAGCCGGCGGGCGCGCTTGGTGCGGCCGAAGAGGAAGGCGTACCCGGACTCGTCCGGCTGGCTGCGGCCGGTGGCGAGGATCTCCTTGGCCTCGGCCAGGTACTCGGCGCCGCGCCGCTCATAGTCCGGATCGCTGGTGAAGTGGGTGCGGCCGATGATGTAGGTCGCCGCGTCGAGCTGGATCTTGTCGAGGTACTTGCTCTCGATGTCCGCGTCGTCCTCGTCCAGTGCCGGATTGGACTTGGGACCATCCAGGGCGTGCGCCGGTGCGGCGAGCAGGACCAGGGCGGCCAGGGCCAGCGTGCGCAGGAGGAGGGAGGCGAAGGACATGGGCGGGAAGTGTGCAGGGCAGGGGGGGGAAGCAAGGCGGGGGAGCTCGCTGCGCTCGAGGCCCTAGACCCTGGACCCTGGACCCTGGACCCTAGACCCTAGACCCTAGACCCTTGACCCTAGGTCGTCGTCCGGGTGAGCCTGCACCTGCGAGATGACGGACCTCGTCAGTCCAGGCTCATCGAGCGCCGGTCCCCACCATTTCAGCAAGCCTAGGGTCTAGGGTCTAGGGTCTCCAACACAGAGTGTCCACTTTCGCCACGCCGGCTTCCCCGATCGAATAGGTGGAATGGGCGGAAACCGCCGGTTTGCGATTGGAACACCTCGTGCGTTCCGTCAGCAAGAGGTTGGGAGGCGCCTATGCCGTTGGACGAGCAGATGAGCATCCTGTCGAAGCTGATGGACGTGTCGACCATGCGCGCCCAGGTGCACGCCGGCAACATCGCCAACCAGAACACTCCGGGCTACAAGACCCGCGCGGTGGCCTTCGACCAGGCCTTCCAGGCGGCCCTGGCCGGCGACAGCGGCGAGGACCCCGAGGCGGTCCAGCCCAGCGTCTACGAGCCCCACGCCACCCCGGTCCAGGTCGACGGCAACGATGTCGCCCTGGCCGACGAGATCATGGGTGCGGCCAAGAATTCCACCATGTATGATGCCTATATCGCGATGGCGAAGGGCAAGTTGCGCCTGCTCGGCATCGCGGCCGGCCAAGCGCCTGGAGGCTGATCATGCCGGTGAACGGACTCTTCGGCGGTGTCGACGCCAGCGCCTCGGCGCTGGGTGCGGAGGCGCTGCGCATGAACGTGGCTTCCGAGAACCTCGCCCACGCGGGCGACACCCGCCACCTCGCCAACGGGCTGCCCTATGCGCGCCAGCGAGTCAGCTTCAGCGCCCTGCTCGACCACCAGGGCAGGGTCAACGGCCAGGTCGACGCGAAGATCGTGGCCATGCCGCAATACACCCAGCGCCACGAACCGGGCCACCCCGATGCCGATCCGCAGACGGGGATCGTCACCGAGCCGGACATCAACCCGATCCTCGAACTCACCGACCTGCTGGTCGCGAGCAAGGCCTACGAGGCCAACGCCAACGCGGCCAAAGGCCTGTTCCACATGCACGAGGCCGCGCTACGCTTGGGCGATGGTTCGTGAGCGTGCGGTCCGATCACTCCTCCCTTTCTGACCAGCCATGAGCACCCCCCTCGATCCCATGCGCGGGCTCTACGGCCAGGCGATCACCCCGCCGGTGTCCCCGGCGACGGTGAACCAGCCGGGCGAAGCGGCGCCGCGCACCGAGGACGGCAAGACCTTCAACGACGTGCTCAAGGACTTCGTCGACCAGGTCGACCAGACGCAGCAGAAGTACGACGACGCCATCGGCGCCGTCGAGCGCGGCGAGGTCGACAACCTGCACCGCGTCATGCTCGCGCAGGGCCAGGCCCAGTTGTCCCTGAAGCTGGCCGTCGAAGTGCGCAACAAGCTGGTCGACGCGTACAAAGAAGTGATGCGCACCCAGTTCTGAGCTGGTACACGGGAGTGCTGGGGCGTGGTGCCGGGAAGGCTGGCGGCTGACCGCTGGCGGCTGACGGAGCGGTTTCCGGTGCACCAGCTGTCGATCATGCGCTCCATGGCGGATCAGGGGCTGGCTGCAGGCCGCCAACCCTTCAGCCCCCATATGGTACACCTTGCGCTTTGCAGTCCCGAGCGAGGCATCCATGTCCAAAATCTGGCAACAGCTGGCGGTGATCTGGGGTCGGCTCGAGATCCCGCAACGCGCCACCATCGTCCTGGTCGGCCTCGCCTTCCTGGGCGCGGTGGTGGCCTTGTGGTTCGGCGCCACGCGCCCCGACTACCGCATGCTCGCGCAGGGCCTGGACAAGGCGCGCATCGCCGAGATCGCCGCCTACCTCGATTCCACCCACATCGCCTACCAGGTGGCCGACCGCGAGAGCACCATCCTGGTGCCGAGCAAGGAGCTCTACCGCCTGCGCAACGAGCTGTCCGAGCGCGACATGCTCGGCGACGGCTCCAAGGGCTTCGAGCTGCTCGCCAAGAGCAACATGTGGGACACCACCTTCACCGAGCACAAGAACTACGACCGCGCGGTCGCCGGCGAGCTCGAGCGCGGCTTCCGCGAGCTGCCGGGCGTGCGCTCGGCGCGGGTGCTCATCGACCGCCCCCAGCCCAGCCCGTTCATCGACGCCGACGAGGGCAAGCCCAAGGCCTCGATCAAGCTCGACATGAAGCCCGGCACGCGGCTCTCCGACCGCCAGGTCGCCGGCATCCTGCACCTGACCGCCGGCGCGGTCGCCGGGCTCGGCCCCGAGCGCGTCGAGATCATGGACAACGGCGGCCTGCTCACGCCCGGCGGCGGCGAACAGCAGCGCGCAGCTCGCGCAGACCACCCTCGAGGCCGAGGCGGCGCGCGAGACCTACCTGACGCGCAAGGCGCAGGACCTGCTCGACGCGACCCTCGGGCCGGGCCGCAGCTCGGTCAAGGTCAGCGTCAAGCTCGACTTCACCAAGCGCAGCAGCACCACCACCGACCCGACCACCAAGGTGCTGACGCGCGAGAACACCCGCACCAGCGACGAGAAGACCCCCACCGGCGGCGAACGGCGGCGTGGCCGGCACCGCGCCCAACGTCGAGGGCGAGTCGCGCCCCGCGGGCGGCGCCTCCCAGCTCGCCTCCAAGACCTCGGAGGAGACGCGCAACGAGTACACCGTCGGCAGCAGCCACACCGTCCAGGAGGACGAGGTCGGCAAGGTGCGCGGCATGACCGTCAGCATCCTGCTCGACCAGAAGGTCACCAAGGCGCCCAAGCTGGACGACAAGGGCCAGCCGACCAAGGAGCTGGTCGAGAAGCGCGAGGACTACAGCGAGGTGGAGAAGAAGCGCTTCCAGGAGCTGGTTCTGGGCGCGATCGGCTTCAACGCCGCCAAGGGCAGCCAGGGCGCGGGCGAGGCGCCGGCGGCGATCGAGGGCCGCTTCAGCGTCGCGGTGCAGAGCATGGCGATGTGGCACGAGCCGGTCGAGGTGGTCGCGGCCAGCGCCGCGCCGCTCGGCCTCGGCGGCAACGTCCTCGACTACGTCGGCTACGGCCTGGTCGCGGTGGTCGCCCTGGGCATGATGTTCATCGCGCGCGGCCAGCTCAAGCGCAGCCACGCCGCCTGGGTCGCGGCCGAGGAGCGCGGGCGCCGCGAGGCCGAGGAGGCCGAGAAGCGCCGCCAGGCCGAGCTCAAGAAGGAGGCGCCCGACACCGCCGGCGACCTCGAGCGCCAGCGCCGCGGCCTGCTGCGCGACCAGATCAAGAAGATGGTCAGCGAGGACCCGACCTCCGCCGCGCAGATCATGCGCAAGTGGCTGTACGAGTAGGCGGACGTCCGGGCAGCCCACAGAACCAGCGCGAAGGACCAGCACGTGGCCAAGGACAAGGACAAGGACAAGGGAGAGGCCAGGCCGATCGGCGGCCGGCGTAAGGCCGCGGCCTTCCTGCTGTCGATCGACAGCGAGCTCGCCAGCAAGGTCATGCAGCGCATGTCCGAGCGCGACGTCGCGCTGATCTCGGACGAGATGACGCGCATCACCGACATCACCGGCAAGGAGGTCGAGGACACCCTCACCGAGTACAGCGTCGCCGTCGGCGGCGACCGCATCGCGGTCGCGCCGATGGTGCAGGCCATCCTCGAGCGCGCGCTCGGCCGCGAGCGCGCCAAGGAGATGCTCGAGAAGATCCGCAAGCAGACCCGCGACGCCGAGCCCTTCCGCTCGCTGCAGAGCCTGGACGCGCGCCAGATCTCATCGCTGCTGCGCGGCGAGCACCCGCAGGTGCTGGCCATCGTCATCAGCTACCTGCAGCCGGCGATCGCCTCCGAGCTGCTCAAGGGCCTCAGCGACGAGGTCCGCTTCGACGTGGTCAAGCGCGTCGCCGCCACCGAGGAGATGCCCGCCGAGCTGGTCAGCCAGGTCGACGAGATGCTCGAGGTGCGCGCCTACGCGCTCGGCGACCAGCAGACCGAGTCCGCCGGCCAGGCGCGCTTCAAGACCGTGGCGCAGATGCTCAACATCAGCGAGCCGGGCGTGACCAAGGCGATCATCGACCGCCTCAACCGCGAGAGCCCGGCGATCGCCAACGAGATCCAGGCGCTGATGTTCGTCTTCGACGACCTCGCCAAGATCAGCGACAAGGACATGCAGAAGGTCCTCGCCGAGGTCGACAAGGCCGACCTGGCGCTGGCGCTGAAGGCCGCCGCGCCCGAGCTCGCCGAGAAGCTGCTCAAGAACCTCTCGGCGCGCGCGCGCGACAACATCAAGGACGAGATCGACATGCTCGGCCCCAAGCCGCTCAGCGAGGTCGAGGAGGCGCAGAAGCGCATCCTCCAGCAGGTGCGCGCCATGGAGGAGCGCGGCGACGTCACCATCAACCGCGGTGGCGGCGAGGTGATGGTCTGACATGGCGATCATCCGCTCGCGCGCGACCGAGGCCCTGACCTCGCTGGTGCCCAACCCGAACGTCGCGCAGGCGCTCGGCGAGTGGGAGCGGCGCGTCGCCGTGGCGCGCGAGGAGGGGCGCGCGGCCGGGCTCGCCGAGGCCCAGGCGCGCGTCGCCGCGGCCGAGCAGCGCGCCAGCGCCGCCGAGGCCGCGGCGGTGCGCGGCCAGGAGCAGCGCCAGGCCGCCTTCCTGGGGCGCTACGATGCGCCGCTCAAGGCCATCGCCGGCGCGGCCGGGCGGCTCGCCGGGCTCGAGCGCCAGCTCATCGGCGAGTCCGAGGCCGAGCTCGTGCGCCTCGCCCTGGCGGTCGCCGCGGCGGTGCTGCGGCGCACGGTCGCGGTCGACCCGGGCTGGCTGGAGGCGGTGGTGCGCCACGCCCTGCAGCAGGTGCCGGACCGCCGGCGGGTGCTGCTGCGCATGCACCCCGAGGACGCGGGCCACGCCCAGGAGCGCCTGCGGGGCCTGACCGCCGAGGTCGTCGGCCTGGAGCACTTCGAGATCGTCGGCGACGCGGTGCTGTCGCGCGGCGCCTGCGTCCTGCAGAGCCAGGGCACGCGCATCGACGCCAGCCTGGCCGGCTGCTGGGAGCGCCTCGCGGGCGAACTGCTCGCGCTCGCCCCGGCCGCCGACTGCGCGGAGGTGGTGCAGCCGGGCGATGCGCCCGCAGCGGCCGCGCCGGCGGCGCCGACACCGCCCCTGCCCGGGGCCAAGCCGTGATCCGCCTCGACCGCTACGTCGCGTCCGCCGCGGCGGCCGAGCCGGTGCGCGCCTCGGGCGTGGTGCTGCGCGTGGTCGGCCTGGCGGTGGTCGCGAGCGGACCGGCGGTGCCGGTCGGAGAGACCTGCACGGTGGTCGCGGCGGACGGTCGCGAGCGCACCGCGGTGGTGGTCGGCTTCCGCGAGGGCGAGGTCATCCTGCAGCCGCTCGGCCACCTCGACGGCATCCGCCCCGGCGACCAGGTGGTGGCACGCCGTGCGCCGCTCGACATCCCGGTCGGCCCGGCGCTGATCTCGCGCGTCATCGACGGGGTCGGCAACCCCATCGACGGGCGCGGGCCGCTGGTCGGCCAGGGGCGCCGGCCGATCAGCGCGGAACCCCCGCCGGCGCTCGGCCGCCAGCCGATCACGCGCATCCTCGAGACCGGCATCCGCTCGGTCGACACCATGTTCACCATCGGCAAGGGCCAGCGCCTGGGGATCTTCTCGGGCTCGGGCGTGGGCAAGTCGACGCTGCTCGGCGAGATGGCGCGCCACGCCAAGGCCGACGTCAACGTCATCGCGCTGGTCGGCGAGCGCGGCCGCGAGGTCGGCGAGTTCATCGACAAGGCGCTCGGTCCGGAGGGCCTCGCGCGCAGCGTGGTGATCGTCGCCACCAGCGACCGCCCCGCGGTCGAGCGCCTGTCCGCGGCCTACGCCGCGCACAGCATCGCCGAGCACTTCCGCGACGCCGGGCTCGACGTGCTGCTGATGATGGACTCGGTGACGCGCTTCTGCCAGGCGCAGCGCGAGATCGGCCTGGCCGCCGGCGAGCCGCCGGTGACGCGCGGCTTCCCGCCCAGCGCCTTCGCGGTGCTGCCGCGCCTGCTCGAGCGCGCCGGCACCGGCATGACCGGCTCGATCACCGGGCTGTACACCGTGCTCATCGACGGCGACGACGAGAACGACCCGGTCGGCGACGCGGTGCGCGCCATCCTCGACGGCCACCTCTTCCTCAGCCGGCGCCTGGCCGGGCGCGCGATCTACCCGGCCATCGACCCGACGCTGTCGGTCAGCCGCCTGCTCATCGACCTCGCCGACAAGGACGCCTACCGCCTGGCCCTGAAGGCGCGCGAGCTGTGGGGCGAGTACGAGCGCGTGCGCGACTTGGTCGAGATCGGCGCCTACCGCAAGGGCGCCGACCCCAAGGTCGACCAGGCGATCGCCGCCAACCCGCGCCTGGTCGACTTCCTGCGCCAGGAGATGGGCCAGGTGCACGCGCGCGGCGACAGCCTCAAGGCGCTGCTGAAGGCCGTCGGCGAGCCCAGGCCGGACGAGGTGGCGCGTGGGTGAGCGCTTCCAGACGCTGATCGTGTTCCACCGCCAGCAGGAGGACGGCCTGCGCCGCCGCGTCGCCGCGCTCGAGCACGAGCGCGCCGAGCTGCAGGGGCGCGCCGCGGCCCTGGCCGCGTCGCGCCTGGCGGGCACCGCGCAGGTCGGCTGGCAGGGCCGCGAGCAGCTCGCGCGCTACTGGATGAAGGTCAGCGCCGACCTCGCGGCCCTCGCCGCCGCCAGCGCGCGCGTCGACCAGGCGCTCGCCAAGGTGCGCGGCGAGCTGGTCGAGGTCCACCGCCAGATCACCACTTTCGGCAAGCTGCAGGAGCGCGACCGCGCCGCGGCGCAGCAGGTCCGCGCACGACATGAAGCCAGGCAGGGCGACGAGTTCGCCGCCCGCCGCTGGCTGGAGGCCCAATCATGAACGGATTCCTCAGGACCCTGGTCGCCGGGCTGGCGGCGCTGTGCCTGATCCTGGTCGCCGCCGGCGTCACCGTGGTCGTGCGCATGAAGAGCGGCGGGGCGTTCGACCCCAAGGCGCTGCGCGACCTGGTGCTCAGCGACGAGGAGAAGGGGTGGCTGGCGAAGATGCGCGAGCGCGCCCCCGAACCGCCGGCGGTGCAGCACCAGCCGCCGGCGAACGAGCAGGAGATGCTCGGCCACATCAGCGAGATGGCCAACGCCGCCTACGCCAACCAGCTCATCGCCAAGCTCAAGCGCCAGCAGGAGGCGCTCGATGAGCGCCAGGCCTGGATCGACCAGCAGTACGCCGACCTGCAGCTCGCGAAGAGCGGCGGCGAGCGCCTGCAGCGCCAGCTCCAGGCCCAGGACCAGCAGCTGCGCGAGCGCCTCCGGCAGGAGCAGGAGGAGCACGCGCGCTGGGCCGCGGTGCAGGTCGCCGAGAAGACCCGCCTCGACGTGCTCGGCGCGGTCGAGAAGGCGCGCTACAAGGACCAGGCCCGCCTGTTCGAGGCGATGAAGGACGCCGCCTGGCAGAGCCTGCGCCGCTTCGACCCGCGCGAGATCGCGCGCTACCTGGCGTTCATGGACGACAAGAAGGCGGCGCGCATCCTGGTCCTCGCCCAGCAGGACCCCGACCTGCCCGGGATCGCGCCGGCCATCCACAAGGAGATGCTCCACCAGGACCTCGAGCGCAGCACCGGCGACCAGCTCGCCCGCCTCGCCCAGCTCTACGCCTTCATGCCCACCGAGCAGATCCTGCCCTTCCTCAAGGAGGCGCCCGACCAGGAGGTCGCCGACACCCTCAAGGCGATGGCCGTGGGCGGCCAGGTGAAGAAGCGCGCCGAGATCCTCGAGGGCCTGCGCGCGGCCGACAGCAAGCGCGAGCTGCAGATCCGCCACCTGCTCGAGCAGGACGCGCCGGCGGACGGCAAGGCCGCGCAATGATCGCCCTCACCCGCCTGAGCGGCGAGGTCCTGCACCTCAACGTCTTCCAGATCGAGGCCCTCGACGCCATCCCCGAGACCCGCATCACCCTCGCCAGCGGCCGCATGGTCTACGTGCGCGAACGCCCGGAGGAGGTCATGGCGCGCACGCGCGCGTGGTGGCGCGGCATGGTCACCGGCCAGGAGGGGGGCACGTGACCAGGGAGCGTGGATCCGTTGCAGATGATGCGCGCGCGCAGGCGCCCTGCGCGCCGCGACCGCTTTGCACCGGCGGCGGCGGCGCGCCGGTGGTATCATCCCGGGCAGGGTCCCTGGTCGGCCCCGCCGTCGACCGGCCCCTGGGGGGCGGTGACGCCATGCAGCGGAGGACCCGGCCATGAGCGATGCAGCGGTGAAGGACAAGGGCCCGGCCAAGGAGGGCGGCTCCAAGGCGGCCGCCGCGGCCGTCGCCAAGCCGGCCAAGAAGGGGGGCGGCATGATGGGGCCGCTCGCCGCCGCGGTGCTGCTGCTCGCCCTGGGCGGCGGGCTCGGCTTCTACCTCAGCGGCCTGGTCACCACGGTGAAGAAGGCCGGCGCGACCGACGGCAAGGCGCTCGCCGAGGGTGGCGACAAGGAGGGCGAGAAGGCCAAGGAGGACAAGAAGGGCGAGGGCCTCGAGCACTCGGCCGAGGTGGTGATGCCCGACATCATGAGCAACGTGCGCAACCAGCAGGGCCGCCGCTACGTCAAGGTGTCGTGCTCCTTCTGGGTCTCGCACGAGGACGAGGCGAAGCTCGGCCTCGCCGGCGCCGGCGGCGAGCACGGCGGCGGCGGGCCGGACCCGAAGCGCATCCTGCAGATGGGCCTGGAGGAGCACCTCAAGAGCTACGACCTGGACGAGCTCACCGGCCCGAACATCTACCTGCTGCTGCGCAAGGGCTTCCAGGACCAGATCGAGAAGTCGCTGCACGAGGTCCACCCCGACCTCGCCCCCGACAAGCACGTCGTCCAGCGCGTCGTGCTCACCAACCTCCTGCTGCAGTGAGCGCGCGCCATGGGCAATGAGATCCTCTCCGCCGACGAGCTCGAGTCGCTGATCACCAACGTCGACGACTCCGGCGCGGGCAAGGGCAAGCGCGAGAAGCACATCGCGCAGTACGACTTCGTGCGCCCGAACAAGCTCTCGGGCGAGCAGCTGCGCGCCCTGCAGCGCATGCACGAGGGCATCGCGCAGAACGTCACCATGGCGCTGTCGACGTACCTGCGCGTCAACCTCGAGGCCAACATCATCAGCCTCGGCGAGCTGACCTTCGAGGTCTTCCGCAACAGCCTGCCCAGCCCGACGGTGATCGACGTGCTGTCCATGGCGCCGTTCCACGAGCACGCGATCGCGACCATGGACATGAAGCTCGCCTTCAGCCTGATCGACCGCATGCTCGGCGGCCCCGGCAAGTCGCTCGAGCGCGTGCGCCCGCTCACCACCATCGAGTCCAGCCTCATCGAGAACGTCATCCGCCGCTTCCTGGAGCAGGTCCAGGCCGGCTGGAAGGACCTCGTCACCTTCACCCCGGTGGTCGAATCGACGGAGATGGACCCGCAGTTCGTGCAGGTCATCCCGAGCAGCGAGATGGTGCTGGTCGCGACCTTCAGCCTGACCGCGCCGGGCGAGCTCGAACCGGGCGAGATGTGCTTCTGCATCCCCTTCATCAGCCTCGAGGGGGTGGTCGGGCAGCTCGGCAGCCAGTTCAGCTTCGCGGCGATGAAGCGCGACCAGACGCCCGCCCAGCGCCGCCACCTCGACCGCGTGGTCAAGCACTCGACGCTCGAGGTGCGCGCCTCGCTCGGCGGCACCACGCTCAGCGTCGGCGAGGTCATGGGGCTCCAGGTCGGCGACGTGCTGGTGCTCGACACCCGCACCGAGGCCCAGCTCACCGGGCAGATCGCCGGGCAGGAGCGCCTGCTCGGCCGCCCCGGGCGCATCGGCAAGAAGGCCGGCTTCCTGGTCGAGCGCGTCCTGCCGCCGGGCAAGACCCTCAAGGACCGCGAATGAGCGCGCCCAACCGCAGACGAGCCGGCACGAGAGGATCCGACCATGGCTGAGAGCACCGCCCCCACCAGCGCCGAGAGCGAGGTCAGGAAGGCCGAGTTCCCCGACCTCGCCGGAGCCGGCAAGGTCGCGCCCGCGCAGGGCAACCTCGAGCTGGTCCGGGACATCCACGTGTCCCTGACCGTGGAGCTGGGGCGCACCGACATGGTCATCCAGGACATCCTCGAGCTGACCCCGGGCAAGGTCATCGAGCTCGACCGCCTGGCCGGCGAGCCCCTCGACATCGTGGTCAACGGCAAGCTCCTCGCGAAGGGCGAGGTGGTCGTGGTCGACGAGAACTTCGGCGTGCGCATCACCTCGATCGTGGACGGCCGCGCGCGGGAGGCGGCGATCAAGGACGAGGACAAGAAGTAGGGGGGGTGGAAGACCCTAGACCCTAGACCCTAGACCCTAGACCCTAGACCCTAGACCCTAGGAGAGGCAGGTCGCCGTGTTGTGCGGGCGACGCTCATGGGGAGCGTCGCACCCCCGTTCCGCGTTTGATGTTCCCGATTTCGTCATGCTGACCATCTGGACGGGTCAAACCGTGGGCGACCGGTAGGGCTCGGGTAAGGGGTCTAGGGTCTAGGGTCTAGGGTCTAGGGTCTCAGGTCTCAAGGGGCGAGAGCCCGCCAGGCCGCAGACGCCGATTCCATGGTACACTCCCCATCGAGCGAGGAGCATATCGTGGCGACCAAACTCAAATTCGCATACGTGGCCCGCGACCCCAGCGGGCGCGAGCACAAGGGCACCATGGAGGCGGAGACCGAGGCGGAAGCCACCGGTCGCCTCCGCCAGCAGCAGCTCTCGGTGGTCAAGCTCAACAAGACCGTCCCGGCCGGCGGCTCGGGCAACTCGTTCTTCACGACCAAGGCCCCGCGCAAGTGCAACACCGGGGAGCTGTGCCTGTTCACCCGCCAGCTCGCGACCATGATCGGCGCCGGCATCCCCCTGCTCGAGTCGTTCGAGATCCTCGCCGAGCAGACCCGCGACTCCAACAAGGGCTTCGGCGAGGGCCTGCAGGAGTGCGCCGACCTGGTGCGCGGCGGCACCGAGATGTCCGAGGCCATGGGGCGCTTCCGCGGCATGTTCCCCGAGATCTACGTGAACATGGTCAAGGCGGGCGAGGCCTCGGGCCAGCTCGACGTCATCCTCAACCGCCTCGCCGAGTTCCTCGAGGCCAGCGAGTCGCTGAAGCGCGAGATCAAGTCGGCGATGACCTACCCGGTGATCTCGCTGGTGCTGATCCTCGGCATCACCGGCTACCTGCTGATCGGCGTGGTGCCGAAGTTCAAGACCATGTTCGACGCCCTGCACGGCGAGCTGCCGGCGATCACCCGGGGCGTGCTCGCGGTCTCGAATTGGCTGACCGACAACGTCCCGACGCTGTTCGGCATCATCATCGCGGTCTTCATCGGCCTCAAGCTGGCGCTGCGCACCCGCGCCGCGCAGCGCATCCGCGACACCCTGTGGCTCAAGCTGCCGGTGTTCGGGCCGCTCTTCCAGAAGGTCGCGATCAGCCGCTTCGCGCGCACCTTCGGCACCCTGCTCAGCTCGGGCGTGCCGCTGCTCGGCGCGCTCGAGATCGTCGCCACCACCGCCGGCAACGTGGTCATCGAGGAGACCCTGCTGGAGACGCGCGAGACCGTGCGCAAGGGCGAGAGCCTGACCTCGCACCTGACCACCTCGTGGGTGTTCCCGCCGATGGTGGTGAAGATGATCGGCATCGGCGAGAAGTCGGGCGCGCTCGAGCAGCTCCTCGGCAAGATCGCGGACTTCTACGACGAGCAGGTGCACGCCACGGTGAAGGCCCTGACCAGCCTGATCGAGCCGATCATGCTGATGGTCATGGGCGCGGTGGTCGGCCTGATCGTGCTCGCGATCTTCTACCCGATCCTCCAGCTGCAGAGCGCGGTGCGCGGCGGCGGCTGAGCGGCCCGAGCGCCCCGCCGAGGAGTCCTTCCGCCCGTGCCCGACCGCGCGCCGCGCAGCCCCGCCTTCCGCACCCAGGCCCGCCAGGTCGGCCTGGTGCGCATCCTGCTGCTCTCGCTCGCGCTCGGCGTGCTGGTCATCCTGGTCGGCAGCGGGCGGCGCGAGCTGGTCGAGCCGGCGGCGACCTGGCTGCAGCGGGTCCTGGTCGCGGTCACCATCGTCGCCTTCCCCCTGCTCGGCGCCGGCTGGCTGGTGCGCCACCGCTGGCAGCTCGCCGCGCTGCTCGGCTTCGATCTGGCGTGGAGCGCGCTCATCATCCACTTCAGCGGCGGCGTCGGCTCGCCCGGCGTGCTGCTGCCGCCCATCATCGTGCTGGTCGGCACCCTGGCCCTGCCGCGCTCGGCGCCGTTCGCGCTGCCGGCGGTGGGCAGCGCGCTGCTGACCGGCAGCGCAGCGCTCTACCTCACCGGCCACGCCCCGTTCGGGGAGGCCTTCCTCGCGCTCAACCCCGCGCTGGTCGACGCGCAGCGCGTGATCGGTTCGCTGATCACCCAGATCGCCGCCCTCTTCCTGGTCGACCTGCTCGGCCAGCTGCTCGGCCGCCGCCTGCACGAGCAGCGCATCTTCACCGGCGAGCTGCTCGACCAGCTCGGCGAGGGCGTGCTGGCGATCGACCACCAGGGCGTGATCGCCTACGCCAACGCCGAAGCGGTGCGCCTGCTGCGCCTGGGTGGACCGGTGCAGGGCCTGCAGGTCTCGGCGCTGCTCGGCGACGAGACCCTGCGCCCGATCCTCGCCCTGCTCGAGCAGGGCGAGTGCCCGGCCCTGGATCGCGCCCCCGGCCCGCAGGGCCGCCAGCTGGTGCTGCGCGTCACCCAGCTGCTCGACCGCCGCGGCGTGCCCATCGGCCGCACCCTGCTGATCGCCGACGAGACGCGCCTGAAGATCCTCGAGGACAGCGCGCACCGCGCCGAGCACCTGCTCGCGCTCGGCGAGATGGCCGCGGGCATCGCCCACGAGGTGCGCAACCCGCTCACCAGCCTGCGCGGCTGCGCGCAGGAGCTCGCCGAGATCTCGGCCGAGGGCGGCCAGCGCGACGCCGAGTCCCTGGCGCGCATCCTGGTCAGCGAGGCCGACCGCCTGGCGCGCATCGTCGAGGACTTCCTGGCGCTGTCGCGGCTGCGCACGCCGCTGCGCGAGAGCGTCGAGCTCGCCCCGCTGTTCGCCGAGCTCGAGACCCTGTGCCGCGGCCGCGGCGACCTGCCGGACGGCCTCAAGCTGCTGTTCAGCGTCAGCGAGCGACTGCACGGCGCTGCTCGCCGACCCCGGGCAGATCCGCCAGGTGCTCGGCAACCTGCTCAACAACGCCCTCGACGCGCTGCGCCAGGCGCCGGTGCCGTGCCTGGCGTGCGTGGCGCGCAGCGTCGGCGCGGACTGCCCGCTGCGCGTGCCCGCCATCGAGATCGCCGTCACCGACAACGGCTGCGGCATCCCCAAGGACATCCAGACGCGCATCTTCACGCCCTTCTTCAGCACCAAGAGCCAGGGCACCGGCCTGGGCCTGAGCCTGGTGCAGCGCATCGTGCGCGAGCACGAGGGCGCCCTGCACCTGACCAGCGACCAGGGCAAGGGCACCACCGTGCTGATCTACCTGCCGGTGCACACGCAGACGCGGGTGTTCAAGCGGGCGCTGGGGGCGCGGTGAGTTCGGCGCAACGGGGGCGGCCTGGTCCTCAAAGCTTCTCGGAGAGGATAGAACCGCCAAGGCGCCAAGGCGCCAAGGATCCCTGCATGTTCCGGGGTCGCCCGCATCGCGGCCACGATGCGACCTGACGGTGTGAGACCAGCCCTTGGCGTCTTGGCGCCTTGGCGGTTCCGATCAGGCGGTCAAGACGAACATCCGGGCTCAGCCAGGGACGAAGTGCTTCGAGAGCCGCGGGCCTTCCTGGGAAGCGTAGTTGTTGCCGCAGGCGCCGTAGAGCTGGGTGCAGGGCCGCTGCAGGATCTCGTAGGCCATGGCGCAGATCGGCTGGCCGTGGCGCAGGATGATGTCGTCCTGGTGCGGTCGCACCTCGAGCACCGCGGGCGCGCCGCGCGCCTGGCCGGCGAAGACGCCCCAGCCGGGGTCGAAGAAGCCGGCGTAGTGCGCGCGGAACTCGCCGGCGGTGGGGTCGAACGGCACCATCTCGCAGGCCAGCTCGGCCGGCACCGCGACGCGCTCGCGCGTGGCGAGGATGTAGAAGTGATCCTGCTCCAGGCACAGGAAGCCCGAATCGGGGCGCGCCAGGGGGGCGAAGAAGTGCTCCGGGCGGTGCGCGCCGAGCTTGGCCAGCACCAGGGGGTGGTGGGTGCGCTTCGCCACCCAGCCGACGACGTCGCGGTCGAGGTCGGCGGTCATCACCAGGCGCCCGTCGAAGAGGCTGTTGGGGGCGCTCGGGGCGCCGTCCGGCTCGAACAGCAGCGGCGCGCGCGCGTGGTGCGCAGCGAGGTCGGCCTGGGCCAGGACCAGGCGCTCGGCGAAGAAGATCGCCTGGTTCAGGCTCACCCCGGCCTGCGCGACGATGTTGAAGCTGCGCGGGATGAGTTCCAGCCACAGGTCGCCGCGGTAGCCGGCGGGCACGCGGTCGTAGCGCGGGCTGCCGTCGGCGAGCACGCGCGTCGCGAGGTCGACGCGGCCGGTGCTGCTCTTGCCGTTGGCGTAGGCCTCGAGCCCGGCCGGCAGGTCGAGGCGCTCGTTGAGGCGCACGAAGTAGACCTGGTCGCGCCCCAGGCAGGTGGGCCGGGCGAGGTCGACGCGCTCCAGCGCCAGGCCGGCGACCAGGTCGCGCACCCGTTCCCCGGCCGCGCCGCCGCGTCCGGCCAGCGGCAGGATCGAGCCCGGCATGCGGTAGGCCTCGGCGCTGAGCGTCAGGTCGAGGCTGGCGGGCTGGACCTGCTCGGGGCGGATGCCGCCCTCGGCGGCGACCATCCCGCCCGCGACCAGGCGGCGCAGGCCGTGCGCCTCGAGGGTGCCGGGGACGAGCAGGAGGGGGTCGATGGGCATGGGCGGCATGCTGGTGCCTCCGCGGGCGGAGGCCAGCGTCGAGGCCGGCCAGCGCCCCCGGCGCTGGCGGCGCGGGTCGCCTCCTTCCTCGCACCCGGCGCGACCTGGCGGATGCCGCGATCAGCGCTCCGGGAAACCGCTGCACCGGTCTCGCGGACAGGGCGCGCTGATGGCGCCAAGCCTCTGGCCGCGCGCCGCCGCCGGACCGGCTACGCCAGGTATTTCTCGAACTTCACTTTGAGCTGCTCGGGCGTGAACGGCTTGCCGATGTAGTTGGTCGCCCCGGCCAGGACCGCTTCCTTGACCTTGTCCGGCGTCACCTCAGTGGTGATCATCACGATCGGGATCTTCTTCTGCGGATCGAGTTTGCGGATCTCCTTCACCAGGGTGAGCCCGTCCATGTTGGGCATATTCCAGTCGGTGAACACCGCCTCGATGCCCCCGGCGGTGAAGATCTTGACCGCCTCGACGCCGTCGCCCGCCTCTTGCGGATCGATGGAGAACCCGCAATCGCGCATGTTCTTGATGATGATCTTGCGCATCATCGCGGAGTCGTCGACGACCAGGATCTTCTTGGGCATGAGGCTCTCCGTTGGCGGCAGATGGATGCGACCCGTCAGTGTAGCCCATGGAATGGGTGGATGCCAATCGCCGCGGACGCCCCGAAACCAGGTACAGCAGAACAGCCGAGACAGCCGGAGATGGGGAGGACCGCAGGATGCGTTCGCGCGCGCACGGCTGCATGACACCGCTCGCTCACCTTAGGCACCGACTCCGCCACATGCCGTCCACCTCGGCCGGATAGAGCCGTCCATTCCCCTCCTCTTCCTCCGCGACTTCGCGCCTCCTGTTCGATCCGGCTGTCTGCCGTGCGCCGTCAGCCATCAGCCCATCCGGAACACCACCGTCGAGATCGCCGTCGCCACCGTGCGCTGGTCCGGATTGCGGTAGACGTGGCGGCGGTGCCCGGGGAACTGCACGAGGTGGCCGGCGCGCACCTCGACGCTCTCGTCCTCGATGATCAGTACCGAGGTGCCGGTCAGGCAGTAGTAGAACTCCTGCGCGCCGATGGGGTGCGGCCGCCCGACGCTGGTGCAGCCGGGCTGCATGGTGACGTGGTGGATCTGCACGCCCTTGGAGGTGATCGGCGAGACCAGGCGCGCGACGTAGCGTCCGGCTTCGGCGCGGTATTCCTGCATCTCGGCGGGCGCGACGTGGTAGTGGCGGTGCTCGGGCGGCAGCACCAGCAGCTCGTCCAGGCTGACGCTCGAGCGCCTTGGCCACCGCCAGGACGGAGTGGACGCCGGGATTCGCGCCTTCCTGCTCCATGGTCGCGAGCGTCGCGCGCGGCAGCCCGGCCTGGTCGGCGAGCTGGGCCTGGGTGAGCTTGGCCTGCTTGCGCAGGCGGCGCAGGTTGGGGGCGAGGGCGTCCATGGCGGCCAGACTGCGGGAATAATTCCAGAATGCCAGCAAGGGGAGCCTGGATTCCAGGATCCCGGTCTTGAAGGGTCCGGCGCCGATGCCGAATATCACCCCCGTCGCCGGCGACCGGTCAGCGCCCACCGGGCGGACCGGCCGCCCCAGCCTGGTCTACCGATCCCGCCACGCGTCGCGGAGCGACCCGCTCTTACCCATCCTGTTTCCCATCAACCCCGGCGACGCGGTCCAACCCGCGCCCGCCACGCTGCGGAGCCCCCCATGCCCTTCACCCTCCCGCCCCTGCCCTACGACGTCGCCGCCCTCGAGCCGCACCTGACCAAGGAGAACCTCGAGCTCCACCACGGCAAGCACCACAACGCCTACGTGGTCAACCTCAACAAGCTGCTCGAGGGCAAGCCCGAGGCCAACAAGCCGCTCGAAGAGATCATCATGTCCAGCGACGGCGGCGTCTTCAACAACGCCGCGCAGATCTGGAACCACACCTTCTACTGGAACAGCATGAAGCCCAAGGGCGGCGGCGAGCCGACCGGCGAGCTCGCCGCGGCGATCACCCGCGACTTCGGCTCCTTCGCCAAGTTCAAGGAGGACTTCACCGCCGCCGCCACCACCCAGTTCGGTTCCGGCTGGGCCTGGCTGGTAGCCGAGGGCGGCAAGCTCAAGGTCACCAAGACCGGCAATGCCGACCTGCCGATGAAGTACAAGCAGACCGCGCTGCTGACCATCGACGTCTGGGAGCACGCCTACTACCCGATCGTTCAAGAACCTGCGCCCGAAGTACATCGAGACCTTCCTCGCCAGCCTGGCGAACTGGGACTTCGCGGCGGCGAACCTCGCCAAGGCGAAGTAAGTCCGGACGTCGGACAGCCCGCTCTCGAACACAGATCCCGGCCGCAAGCCGGGGGTTCTCTGTTTCATCCGGTCAGCCGTCTGCCGTCAGCCGCGTTCGGCCTGCCGTCGGAAGAACCCGCCGAGGAAGATCAGCGGAATGATCGCCGCCGAGCCCCACTCATCGAGGTCGATGAAGCCGCGGCCGTGCTGGATCCAGTGGGTGAGGGCGAGCTGGTACTCCCTGGGTCGGCGAAATGCGCCTGGCTCGGGCAGGGGGTCGGACTGCAGGTTGACCGTCACCACGTGCGGCACGGCCAGCGGCCGGCGGGTGGTGCAGCGTCGGCGGCGGCGATGTAGCCGGCGGCATCGGCTGTAGGCCACGCCGGTGGGAACGCTGCCTGCCGGCCGACCACGTCGAGCGGGAACTCGATCAGCAGCTTCACGCCGATCAGGGCCACGGCCAGGAAGGCCGCGGTCTCCAGCCCCGGGAAGCGCCGCAGCAGGGCGATGAAGGCCTGCGCGGCGAAGCGCATGGCGATGATGCACAGCATGCCGCCGAGCATCAGCACCCAGAACTTGTCGGACAGCGCCACCGCGGAGGCGATGGAGTCGACCGAGAAGGCGACGTCGGTCAGCTCCACCACCAGCACCGTGCTCCAGAAGGCGCTCAGGCCGAAGATGCGCCTGCCCGCCGCCGGGACGGACGCGGCCGTCTCCGCGTGGTGGCCGGCCTGGCGGAAGTGGTGGGCGGCCATCCACACCAGGTAGGCGCCGCCGAGGAACTTCAGGTACCACTGCTTGACGATCCAGGTCGCGAAGACCAGGGCCAGGAACATGAAGGTGTAGGCGCCGAGGATGCCGTAGCGCAGCGCGCGCCCCTGCTGCTCCCGCGGCAGCCGCCGCACCACCACCGCCAGCGCCACCGCGTTGTCGCAGGACAGCAGCGCCTCCAGCACCACCAGCGACAGCACCACCAGCAGGTCGCTGGGGGCGAATCGCGCAGTTGCAGGAAGTCGAGGAGCGCACCCATGCGCGGGGCAGCCTCGCCGCAGGCCGGGTCAGCGACAAGCGCAACCCGCCGGCCGGTGCGGCGGGCTGCTCACAGCGCGGACCTCAGCGCGGCAGGCTGCGCACCAGGCTGTAGGTCACGCCGATGCGCACCACGTCGCCCTTCTCGTGCGTCGACTTGGCGGTGCGCCGGGCACCGCGCAGCTGCGTGGTGGTGGTCACCTTGCCTCCACTGTAATTGGTGTATCCGATCCATTCGGTCGTGCTGGCCCCCGGCGATGTGGGATCGTGGTCGATGCGCAGCATGGAGCCAGGGGTCGTCGGCAGCGACCGCGACTCCCGAAATGGGGATCTCGGTGTCGCTCGTCGATGATCGTTCTTGGTCAGGATGCCCTTGGGCGCGAAGCGCCCACCGCCGGTCAACACGACGGAGATGCGCATCGCGGCCGGCATCGGCATCGCACCAGTCAAGGTCGTGTCGCCGCCGCCGCGGCACCGCCAGTGATCAGGATTCCCGGCGAAGTTTCGAACTCCATCGGGATTGCCGTTGTCGAGCAGGAATCGCAGACCGCGATCCTCCCAGTCGATGCCCCCAGTGGCCGTGGCGTGGCGCGTTGAGATGGCGGTACTGCGGTTGCTGCGGATCGTCGAGGCTGAGCCACGCGCTGAAATGCAGGCAGCCGGTCGTGACGGTGATGATCGGCTGTCGTCGGTGTCACCGGCTGACGTAGTGCCGCTTGCCGATGGCTCCCGACTTCCGCGAGCAACGCGGTTCATCAGCTGGGCTTCCGGCGGTGAGCCCGGCGGGGTGCCAGCCGTCGTCAGCTCGCGCTGCACGCGCACCAGGTTCCCTGGCATCCACGAACCACACGACCACCAGCCGCCCGTTGGTCGCCGGTGCTGGTGATGCCCGACGGATCGGGATTGGGAATGGCCATGCCCAGGATGCAGTTGCCGTCATGAGGGGTCCTCGACAGCGCCGCGTACAGCCACCCCCCATCCACCACCGGGATGATGCGCTTCACGTCATCGTCCAGCGCGCCCATCACCGCGATCGCCTCGTCGTTGGACGAGCGGCTGAACTCGCCGCGGCGGAACAGCTCCGAACTGACCATCAGGATGCCGATCATGGCGATCGAGACCACCGACAGGATCAGGATCGAGACCAGGATCTCGATCAGCGTCAGGCCCGCGCGCGCGGGATTTCGCATCGTGAGGAGGATCATTGCTGGCCCTCCACCGCCAGCACCTCGGTGGGCGCCAGGCAGCGCAGCCGCACCGGGCCGATCGAGGGCGCGCGGTTGCCGGCGGCGGCGATGTCGGGCAGCAGGCCCGACGGGTTATTGAGGTAGTGCCAGGTCAGGCGCAGCTCGGCGCCGTCCACCGCCTGGTTGTTGGCGAAGGCCGGACCGAAGGCGTTGCTGACGTCCTGGTCGCTGGTCGAGGCGGTGTTGAGCGTCATCACGGTGGAGGTCGTCCAATCGAAGCCCCGGGCGAGCGCGCGCGCCTCGATGCGGAAGGCGTCGCCGATCTCCGGGTCGAGGAGCTTGACGGTGGCGACTTCCGCGCTCTTGGCGGCGAGCAGGGCGCGGTCGAAGCGTGCATCGTGGAGGCGGAATGGGAAGCCCGCCCAGGCGTAGGTGCGCGAGCGGAACTGCTCCGCCGTCGCGCCCGACCCCGGCAGGGCGCTGGCGTAGCGCGGCCACCAGCCGATGACGATCGGCTTCTGGCCGCCGCTCGGGCCCCAGCTCTGCTTGACGGTGTTGTACAGGCCGCGCAGCCACGGCGCGGTGACGTACGAGTTGATGTTGCCGCGCTGGCGCGGGCCGACGAACTGCACCATCTCGACCTTCGTGGGGTCGCCGCCCGGATCGCAGATCATGGCCACCGGCGCGTCGAGCACCGGCGATGAGCCGCTGCTGTTGCCGTACTGGGTGCTGAGCTGGAAGAAGTCCTGCTCGGGCAGGGTGCCCTCGATCTGCGCCACCGGGCCGATCGGCAGGATCAGCAGCGGCTCCGGTCCGGCGTGGGTGACCTTCTCCGAACCGAGCAGGCCGCGGCCGATGAGCTTGGCGCTGCGCGCGTCCGGGTTGGGCAGGTGGCTGCGCTCCCACGCGAAGACCTCGCCGCCGATCAGCGCCAGGCCGGTGGGCGTCGCGAACACCAGGTCGCTGGAGTGGACGTACGCGCCCAGGTCGCCGACGGTGGCGCCGATGCCGTTGCCGTCCGCGGTCATCAGCGCGCCGCCGCCCTGGTCGGTCCACCCCTGGTTGTTGTCGAGCAGCGCGCTGGTCTGCGCCGCGGTGGGGTTGGCGGGCAGGGGGCCCGCGACCAGCGCGTCGATGGTGGCGTCGGCCATGGTGGCCAGGCCGCCGCGCTCGCTGTCCGCGGCCGCGACGAAGACGCGCGCGGTGGGCGAGGCGGGGCCGCCGGGCGCGTAGCCCTGGGCCAGGGCGTCGAGGCGCGGCAGGTAGTGCCGCGGCATGTCGCCGGTGCTCATCTGCGCGTTGCCCGGCCCGGTCAGGTCGATGCTGCTCCAGCACGGCCAGCTGATCAGCTCGAAGCGGCTGGCGTCGGTGGGGAAGCCCATCGGCAGGTGGTCGAGGAAGGCGAAGTACTCGTTCTTGGTGTCGTTGGCGCCGTTGTGCGAATCGGTCTTGTCGTACCCGTCCATCGCGGCGTAGCGCACCACCATTTGCAGCGGCGCGACCGCGCCGAGCGTGTCCTTGGTGATCAGCGTCACCACGTCCCCGGTGGCGACGCAGTGGCCGGAGTTCGGCATGTTGCTCTGCACGGCGATCACCTGGCTGCCCGCGGCGAAGGCGGTGGTGCCGCTGTACCCCGGCGACAGCCGCCCCGGGTGGTAGGTGCGCTGCTGGCCGCGGTTGGACGGGTAGTTCCAGCCGTCGTTGACGTAGAGGTGGCCGGCGCCGCCCTTGCTCGCCAGCAGGTCGTAGCGCACCCACTCCACGCGCCCGGTCGCCGCGTCGACGACCTGCACCAGCTGCGCGCCGCCGCCCTGCTGGCTGTAGGCGTTCGCCGCGGTGGGGTCCCCGGTCAGCGAGCAGGTCAGCAGCACGATGCGCAGCTGGTTCAGCTGGGTCTTGTCGATGGTGAACTGGTTGGTGTTGCCGGTCGGCGGGGCGCCGGGGCCGACGAAGTTGAAGCCGGCGAGGTCGGCGACGCCCTGCAGCGCGGTCGCGCTGTGCGAGGTGTACGAGAAGATGTGGCCGTTCAGGCGCACGATGCCGCTCTGCGGGAACTGCGCGATCACGCCGATGCCGCCCTTGATCGGGATGTCGTGGGCCACGTTGCCCTGGAACACCAGGTACTTGTTGCCGGTGGTGTCCGCCGGGTCGGGGACGATCGGCGCCTTGGTGGGATCGGCCTGCGCCCAGATCGCCCAGTTGGGGTCGGCCATGTCGCCGAGCCCGAGCGGGTCGGCGAGCGCGCAGCCGCCCAGGAAGAAGCTGCCGCCGGGTAGGCGCAGGCGGTAGCCGGAAGGGGTGACCAGGGTGCCGACGGCGTGGTGCTGCGTGACCGGCCAGCGGCCCTGCAGGCTCCCCGCGGTGGTGTTGGTGTTCTGGCGCTGCGCGCGCACCAGGGTCGAGAAGGTGTCGCCGGTGACCTTGTCGTAGGTGAAGTACTCGTCGTCGATCTTGACCTGCCCGTGCACCGGGAAGAGGTCGGCGGCGTGCAGCACCACGTCGGCGCCGGACGTCTTCAGCGTCACCGCCTTGACCGTCACCGCCGCGACCTTGAGGCCTGGGCCGAACGCGGTGGTCGCATCGACCTTCGCGATCTCCGCCGTGATCGGCAGGCCCGGCAGGGTCAGGTGGTCGCCGGTCTTGTCGAGCACGCAGGTCGCGGCCACGCCCTTGGCCGCGTCGCGCCCGACCAGGCCGTCGACGATGATCGCCGCGCCGCCCGGGCGGTCGTTGGCCAGCGCGAGCTGGATGTTGTACCACTGGTTCTTGCGGAAGAACGGCGTGCCGGCGGTGGCGTCGCGCACGCGGTAGATGTGGATCACGCGATTCGGCCGGAACAGGGTGGTGATGCTCCCCAGCTTGGCCGAGGTCTTGGCCATCGGATCGCTGTCGGGCACCTGGCGCGCCGCGAGTGGGAAGGTCGCGCCCGGCGCGTCGCTGCCCAGCGAGCGCTCGTCGAAGTCGAAGGTGGTGTCGGTGTCGTCCTTGGGCACGAGCGGGCCGTAGTCGCCGGTGTGCTCGATCGTCGGCGGGGCGATGACCAGGGCGAGCAGCTGCTGGGTGCGGTCGTAGAACAGCCCGAAGTAGTTCTGCAGGTCGTTGCTGCCGGTGCCCGGCGCGCCGCCGGGGGTGATCTCGCCGAAGGCGTTGCCCTGCGGCATGCGCATCTCGAGCAGCGGCACGATCCCGGTCCAATCGCTCTCCGGCTTGATCCAGAAGCTGAGCTGGCGGTTGCCGAGCTCCCACACCTGCGTGCCCAGGCGCAGGTGCGAGCGCCGGAACAGCCCGTGCGCCGCGCCCTGGTTGGCGTCGGCGGCCAGGCCGTAGGCCAGCGGCGAGCCGGTGGTCAGGTGCAGGCCGTCGGGGCGCATGTCCTGCGCGGCGTAGGCGGTAGCCGGAGAGACGGGCACCAGGCCCTGCAGCACCTCGTTGGCGACGCCGGTGGTGGCGGTGTCGATGGGCAGGTCCGCGCCGAACGGCGCGCGCCAGTCGATGGTGACGTGGCTGGGAACGCGCTTGGCCGGGTCGAGGTTGCGGCGGTTGTTGTAGCCGGTCGCGTAGCTCGGCCCGGTGATCGGCTTGATCCCGGTGCCCACCGCGGCGCTCCCACCGGCGCCGAGGTCGGGATCGTCCGGCATCGTCGGCGTCTGCGGGGACGTGCGCACCAGCCGGCGGAAGGGGTTCGGCCAGCGTTTCCAGGTTGCTGCCGGAGCGCTGCGCGAGCAGCGTGGAGAACATGCCCTGGGTCAGCCAGCGCTGCTCGAGCGCGGTCTCCTGCGGCACCGCCTGGACGACGATGCGGCGCTTGGCCTGGGCGTCCTGGCGGCCCTGCGCGTCGGTGATGGTGGCCGCGGACTCGATGGTCACCACGCCCGACGAGGCGATCGCCAGGGCGGGTGCTCGACCGGCGCGCAGCTGCTCCTGCTGGTTGCCCTCGAAGCGCAGGGCGAGCGGGTTCTGCAGGTCGAAGGACTTTTGCAACTGCACGTTCATCGGGGTGTTGCCGAACGGCATCAGGCCGAGGTTGACGAGCTCCGACACGGTGCGCAGCGGCCGCATGGCGGGCTTGGCGACGAAGCCGAGCGCGTCCCGCACCGCCTCGCTGGCGGCGTGGATGTTGACCATCGGCGGCGCCTGGATGGCGAGGCCGACGCCCTGCTGCGCGAGCGGGGCGTTGACCTGGTTCGGCGCGTTGGTGCGGATGGTCAGTCCGCCGCCGTACCACTCCGCCAGGCCCTCGCGGTCCAGCCCGGAGCTCGGGTCGAGCTGGTCGGCGGTGATCCAGGTGCCGAAGCCGAGCAGGTTCTCGACGCCGCCGTCGATGAACAGCGCGTGGTCGACGCCCGCGTTGTCGTCGAGCTTGACCACCGAGCCCAGGTCGATCAGCCCCGAACGGCCCTGGCCCAGGTTCGAGAGCGAGAGGTACGGGCGCAGCAGCTCGAGCTCGGCGCGCGTCAGCCCGCGGCGCAGGCCGAACTGGGTGCTCGGCGGCGTGCTGCTCGGGTAGCTGAAGCTGCCGCCCTGGTCCTTCCAGTTGTAGGTGTCGGCCAGCAGCAGCTGCTCGAGGCGCTCGATCGGGCGGTGCTTCAGCGCCGGCACTAGGCGCACCCGGCTGAGCGCGAGCGCCAGCTCGCCGTAATTGTCGGCGTCCTGGCCCTGCTGGTACATGCCCATGTTGTCGATGTAGTATTTGCTGTTGGTCGCGGTGTTGTCGTCCCAGTCGCTGATCCCGACCTTCCTCAGCAGCGCGTCCCACGCCGCCACCGACATGTAATTGGGATCGAGCTTGCCGGACTCGTCCTCGAGGGTCACGCCGAGCAGTGCGGCGTTCTCCGTGACGGCGTTGTAGCGGCGCTGCGCGGCCGGCGTCAGGTTGAGCTGCTTGGGATCGAGGCCGACGCGGTTGTCGAGCAGCAGCGTGGCGAAGCCGGGCGGGACGTTGGCGTGCACCAGCGGGTCGAGGTTGTCGCTCAGGCTGGTCCAGGCCTCGAGCGGGTCCGCCGCGGGGCCGGGCCCCGCGGCGGTGCCGGTGAGCTGGAAGTGGCGCGCGATCGCGGCGGTGGCGGAGGCGATGCCGAGGTTCTCGGCCGCGGTGCGCCCGACCTGGGC
The DNA here is from genome assembly GCA_963818245.1 of uncultured Planctomycetota bacterium. Classification (GTDB taxonomy): domain Bacteria; phylum Planctomycetota; class UBA11346; order UBA11346; family UBA11346; genus BOG-1363. Next base: position 30,563 of record CAWFSD010000010.1, on the reverse strand, counting down.
CTGCTGGCTGTGCGCGAAGCTGCGCGTGCCGGTCAGGCTGGACGACTGCGAGAACAGGAAGGGCAGGCCGAGGATGATCAGCGCGACCAGGATCACCAGGGCCATGATCAGGGCGATGCCGGCGCGCGCCGGCTGCGCGCGCCGGCGCGGTGCGGTGCGGCGGGATGGGCGTCGGGCGCGGTCAGGCATGGGATCGACCTCGTTCGCTCGCGGCCTCACGGCGCGCCGGCGGCGGCCACGGCCGGCGCCGCCGCCGCGCCCTTGCTGTCCAGCTGCAGCGCGCTGCTCACCCGGCCATCGACGGTGATGGTGATGTCGGCGTGCTGCACGCGGTTGGTCATGGCGATGGTGACGGTGATGGTGGCGCTGGCGTTGGCGGTGGCGACCGCGTTGGGCAGCGTCAGACCGCCGGCGCCACCCGCGCCCGCCAGCTTGGCCGCGGTCTCGGCGACGTTGACCTCGACGCGGCCATCGGGGTGCGCGACGATCTGGTAGTCGTCGTTCGGCACCACCTGCCCCGGCAGCCGGCCGAGCTGGTCGGTGGCGAGGCGGTACAGGCGGCAGTCGTCGAAGCAGGCGTCCTCGGCGCTCTGCGCGCCGGCCTCGCCGATGTGGACCTGCGCGCCGCCGGTGGGCAGGTGGCTGGCGCTGCCGCTGGGCAGCAGCTTCTCGCCGACGCGCCGGCCGTTGCGGTAGAGCACCAGGCGCTCACCGTCGTAGAGCAGGCCGAGCTCCTCCCAACGCCCGCCGGCGAGCGGCCCGGCGACGTCGTTGGGGTGGGTCTCGCCGGACACCGACGGGTGCAGCAGCGGTTCATCACGCAGCACGCCGGTGGGGACGTCGGCGATGTCCAGCGACGAGACCTCGATGGGCGCGGGCGCGCCGTCGGGGCGCACCCAGCCGACGATCTCGTAACAGGCGAGGTTCGCGGTCGCGCCGCTGACCTTCTGGATGGCGCGCGTGTCCGGCATCAGGATCAGCCCGCACAGCGAGGTTGCGATGTCGCCCGAGTCGCCGACCAGCAGCAGCGGCGCGGCCTTGGCCGTGGGGCCCGCCAGCTTGGGGTTGACGGTGCACGCCAGGTAGAAGCCGTCGCTGAGGCGGTTGCGCGCGCCGGCACCGCGCGCGATCTGCTGGGCGCGCTCGAGCGTGGCGAAGGGCGGCGGCCCGGCGGCGCCGCTGGATCCCGCGGGCGCACCCGTGGTCGCCGGTGGGCTGCCGGTCCACCAGCCGTACCCGGTGACGCCGAGGTGCGGCGCCGGAGGCAGGGGGATGGCGTTGGGACTGCCGATCGTCGGCCCCTCGAACGGCTCGGTCCACAGCGGGATGCGGCTGACGCCCGCGATGGTCGCGCCGCCGATGTTGCCGGCCGCGTCGGGCGCGTCGCGGGTGATGCGCAACACCACCGGCGCCCCGGTCGAGCGCGCGGTGTGGCGCGCCTGGCGCACCAGGTCACCGATCAGCTGCTCGGTGGCGAGCAGGCGGTTGGTGGTGCGCGTCCCGAAGATCGAGCCGAGGGTGATCGAGGCGATGATGCGCGATGATGCAGATCACCACCAGCATCTCGATGAGGGTGAAGGCCGCGCGGGGCGCGGCAGGCGCGAGGCGCGAGGCGAGAGGCGCGAGGATGGGCGGTGAGTTGCGAGGAGCGAGGAGCGCATCGCGGGCGGCGAGCGGGGAGCGGCGGTAGGCGGGAAGCGCGGACGGAGCGGCGATGGAGCGCACGAGGCGCGCGCCGCCCCGGCCAACGCCATCGCCCGCTGCGCTGCGCCGGGCCGCAGGCATGCTACTTCTTCTTCTTCCAGTTGGGCAGGTCGTCGCCGGTGCCGTTCTCGTCCTTGCCGTTCGGGCCCGCCGACCACAGCTGGAACGTGTCGGGGTTGGGCGGGTCGTCGCAATCGGGGTAGTCGGCCGGCGCGACGCTGGCGGCCCCGCCGTTGCCGCTCGCGACCAGCGGGTAGTAGCGCGCCGGACGGTAGCGGAAGACCTTGGACTTGATCCCGGCCCCGAAGGAGTCGCGGAAGTCATCGATGGTGCGGAAGTTGTCGCGGTCGACCGTGCCGAGCTGCGCGACGACGTTGCGCGCGACGTCCTCCCAGGGGGCCTCGCCGGCGGTGGCCAGGTCGGACAGCTTCTTGGGGGCGGCGGTGGTGCCGAACGTGATCGAGTAGTCGTCGGTGGGCATGTCAGCCGCCGCGATGCTGGTGCTGCCGGTGAAGGCGGCGACGTTGATGCGGTCGGGAACGCCACCGTTCGCGTCGCGGTACTTGGTGATCGCCGCGCTGATGTTGGCGATCTTCGCCTGGGTCTTGGCCTCGTGCGCCTTCTGCAGGGCGATCGAGATCAGCGGGATGAGCAGTCCCGCGAGGATCGCGATGACGGTGATGACCACCAGCAGTTCGATGAGCGTGAAACCACGGCGCATGGCTGGTCCCGAGGTTGGTTCCATGGAGAGGGTACCCTAGCTTCAGGAGTGTGTTGCAGGCGGGAAGGCGGATTTTCCGACATGGACCGTCCGCGTCGGGGAGGCTAAGCTTGCTGGTTTCGGCGCGTGACGCCACTGCGGGCCGGAACCGGACAACGGTCGCCCGCCGATGATCGCCGTGATGCGGACGCCTCCGGGGGCGGGCCCTTTCCACCGGCATGCGGGTGCGGCGGCCCGGATGGCCACAAGAAGCCGCCGCCCCGTTCCCCCGGCGCCTACTCGCCCTCCTCGAAGCAGATCAGCGTGCCGTTGCGCAGGGGGACGTAGACCTTGCCCTCGGCGGCCACGATGCCGGCGGTGGCCGGGGCGCCCAGGTCCGCGTGCCAGCGCTCGGCGCCGCTCTGCCCATCGATGCAGTGCAGGGTGCCGTTGGCGTCGGCGAGGTAGAGGCCGCGCAGGCCGAGCGCCGGGGCGCCGCTCAGGGCGCCGATCGCGCCGGTCGCCGGGAAGCGCCAGCGCAGCTGGCCGGGCCGGGCGAGGTCGACCGCGGTCAGCTTGCCCTCGGTGACCGCGACGTAGGCGGTGTCGTTGGCGACCACCGGCGCGCCGGTGCCGCTGCCCTCGATGGCCCACGAGCCGAGCGCGCGCTTGCCTTCCGGCGCAGCGGGGTTGTCGTCGATGGCGACCAGCAGTCCGGAGGCGTCGATCGCCAGCAGCGCCGCGCGGCCGGCGACGGTCGCGCGCGCCATGCGCCCGACCACCTCGCCGCGGGTGTGGAAGGTCGACAGCAGGGTGGCGGCGGTGTGCTCGGTGGCGGCCGTGGTGTCGTAGGCGGCGATCTGCGTGCCGGAGGGCGCGTAGAGGATGGTGTGGTTCGGCTCGAACTGGTCGCCGAACAGCGCGCCGGTGAGGTCGCCGCCCAGGGCGATCTTCGGGTAGGCGGTGAACTTGCCGTTCGCGTACGCCCAGGTCAGCAGCTCGCCGCCGGCGCCGCCGGTGAAGGCCAGCACCACGCCGGGGATGAGCTCGTGCTCCTGCACCCACAGCCCGCCGGTCAGGTGCAGCGCGCTGGGCTGGGACTGCGGGGGCCAGCTCCAGACGATGGTGCGCGTCGCCACGTCGACGCAGGACAGGCGGTTGTCGAGCACGGTGTAGGCGAGGTTCTGGAAGATCAGCGGCGCGCTCTTGAACTCGTCGACGGTCTGCGGGAAGAGCACCGGCTTGCTGGCGCCCAGGCCGGTGTCGACGACCTCGATGGTGGCCTTGTCGGTGGCGAGCAGGACGTACTTGCCGACCGCCACCGGGGTGGTGGTGGCGACCGCGCCGAGCTCGCTCTGCCACAGGCTGCCGCGGCTGAGCGTCACCGTCGCCTGCGCCTTGCGCCCGGTCGCGGCGATCGCCAGGGTCACCGGGCTGAAGCCGGCGCGGCGCGCCTCGACGGTCAGGCTCTCCGACGGCAGGTAGTCGATGCGCTGCTTCCACCCGCTGGTGCTGCCGGCCGGCGCGCGGATCACCTGGTCGGCGGCGCCGGGGCGCTTGACCACCAGCCGGGTCAGCGGGCTGTCGACGGTGACGGTGTAGGGGATCTTCAGCGCGGCGGCGAACTCGCCGACCTTGCCGCCGGCGCTCTTCGCCAGGGCGGCGAGCTCGTCGAGCTGGCTGAACGCGGTCTTGTCGTCGCCGCGCGCGAACGCCTGCTGCGCGGCCTGGTCGAGGTCGTGCGCCAGGCGCAGCTCGAGCGCGCCCTGCTTCTCGCGCGCCTGGGCGGCGAACGGCTCGCCCTCGGCGGCGCCGGCGCGGCGGTAGCCGGCGATGGCCTCGCGCAGGTGGCCGCCCTGCTCGAGGCGCGCGGCGCGCTCGCTGAGGCGCTGCGCGCTGCGCAGCGCGGCGTTCCAGTCGGCGGCGGTGGCGGTCAGCCTGCTGCGGATGTCGGTGGGCAGCTCGTTGGCGCTCAGCACCTTGGCGAGCTGGGCGGTGGCGCCGTCCCAGTCGTCGGCGTCCCAGCGCCGGCGCGCCTCGTCGGCGACCGCCACCACCTGGGTGCCGATCTGCTGCTGGCGCAGCGCCTCGATCCGCGCGTCGGCCCCGGCCGCCGCGGGCGTGCCCGGGAAGCGCTGCTTGAGCTCGCCGACGGTGGCGATGGCCTTGTCGAACTGGCCGCCGTCGGCCAGGGTCGCGGCCGTCTCGAGCTGGCGCTGGGCGAGGTTCTCGAAGTCCTTGGCGATCTCCGCCGAGATCTCGCTGAGGTGCGCGGCGATCCGCGGGATGTCGCCGTACTGCTTGCGCAGCGCGTCGATGTCGCGCTGCAGGTCGAGGTGCTGGCCGGCGCGCTGGCGCTCGCCCTTGCCGGCCTCGAAGGTGGCGACCGCCTCGTCGGCGCCGCGCACGCGCAGGGTCTGCGTCCAGTACTCGACGCCGAGCACCGCGGCCCCGGCCAGGGCCAGGCCCATCACCACGTAGACCAGCACGCGTGTGGCCTTGCTGGTCTTGACCGCCTCGGAGTTCAGCGCCTGGTTGAGGACCTGCTCCTTGATGTTGGCGAAGCGGCAGTCGGTCTCGAGGGTCTCGCGCAGCACCTCGATGGCGCGGCGGGGGCGCGCGCCGGTCAGCAGCGCGTGCCACAGCGCGCGGTACTCGACCAGCGCGTTCTCGGTCTGCCCGGTCATCAGGTAGGCCTTGGCCAGGTAGCGGTGCGGGTCGGGGTTCTTCGGCACCAGGTTCTTGGCGCGGTGGCAGGCGTCGATGGCGCGCTCGGTGTCGCGCGTGGCGAGGAAGGCCTGGGCGGCGGCGACGTAGGCCGCGGCGGCGTCCTCCATGTGGCCGAGCTCGCTGAGCACCTTGGCGCGGTCGAACTGCAGGTCGGGGTCGTCGGGCGACAGCGTCAGCACGGTGTCGAGGTCGGCGCGCGCCTGCTCGAGGTCGCCCTGGTCCTGGGCGAGCTGGATGAGCTCGAGGTAGAGCTCGACCGCGCGCGGCGCGTTCTTGAGCTCGGCGTTGATCTCGGCGAGCGGGCGGATGACCTCGGGGACGTTGGCCGCGGACAGCACGCTCTCGAGCAGCCCTCGCGCGGTGTCGAGCTCGCCGGTGCGGCGCAGCGCCTCGGCGTCGGCGACCAGCTCCTGCGGCGTGCGCGGCCGCGCCACCCCGGCCAGCACCAGCTGCGCGGCGATGGCGAAGGTGTCGAAGCGCGTCACCCCGACCGCGGAGGCGACGTCGTCCAGGCGGTGGCGGCCGTCGAGGTAGCGCAGGACCTTGAGGATCTCGGCGTCGGTCTGGATGTTGCGCAGGTTGGCGCGGCCCTCGTTGTCGACCACGTACAGCGTGTTGGCGTCGGTGATGACCTCGCGGATGCGCTTCCACTCGTCCTTGCGCCGCGTCGCCTCCAGCAGCAGCTGGGTGGTCTGCAGGCCGCCGCGGCCCATCGACACCACGTCGACCGACTGCAGCGCCGACGTCGGCGCGCCGTCGGCGAAGGTGAAGTCGCCCTCGCTCCACTCGAAGATCGGGCACACCACCTCTTCGATGCACCACGCCGCGATCTCGTCGACCTCGGCCTCGCCGACCGCGCCGCTGGCGAGCAGCAGCTCGCGCACGCCCTGCCCGGTGGCCTGCACGCGGTGCTGCAGGTCCTTGGCCTGGTCGGCCTGGAGCATGCCCTTGCGCAGCAGCGAGTGGATCAGGAAGGCGTAGCCCTCGACCGCCGCGGCCGCGCACATCGCGACCTGGCCGTTGTCGAAGTAGATGTGCACGACGCTCTGCCCCGGACCGGTCACGATGAGCGTGCCGGTCTGGCGGTTCATGTGCAGGGTCTGGAAGATGTCGGCCAGGTTGACCGAGCTGAGCTGTCCTTGGAAACCCATGGCGCGGGGGGCCTAGAGGTTGCCGAACAGGGAATCGAGCTGGTTCTTCATCTCGTCGGAGAAGTTCTTGCCGAGCGTCTCCTGCTTGGCGTCCTCCGGCTTGCGGCGGCCGGCGTCGGCCATCACCGCGTCGAGCTGGACCGCCAGTTCCTTGCACAGCACCTGGGCCATGCCGGCCTTGACCGCGGCGGGGAACACCGCGACCTGCAGGGTGCGCTCGCCGATCAGGGTGATGTGGATGCTCTGCCCCGGTCCCTGGTGGAACATGGTGCGGAACTCGGGCTCGCCGAGCAGGCGCGCGACCTCGCGCGTGCTGGCGAAGCTGCCCGAGACCAGCGCCGCCAGCGCGGACGAATCCTGCTTGAAGTAGCCTTGGCGCGAGACCATGTGGCCCTCCTTGTCGATGACCAGCGCGCACTGCGCGTTGGCCTTCTTGATGAAGGTCAGCAGGGCGGCGTTGATGCGGTCGATGTCCTGGGCGTAGAAGACCAGGCGGCGCAGGCGGAGGGCGTCGTTCTCACTTACCATTGGCGCCCTCGGCGGGGGGGTCGCGGGCTGGGCGGCCGGCGCCGGTGCGGCGGCCGGCGTCTCGACGGGCGCGCGTGGGGGCTGCCGCGGTGGCCGGCCCCGGCGCGGTCGCGGTCGGTGCCGGGGTCACCGGCGCGGCCGGAACCGCCGGAGCGACCGCGGTAGGGGCGACCGGCGCGGGCTTGGGCGCCGCGGGCACCGTCGGCGCGACCGGCGCCGGGGCGGGGCCGCCTTCGTTCTGCAGCGGCAGGAACAGGCGCTGCAGGCCCTGCGGCATCTGCGCGCGCACCGCGGGCACGAAGACCACCAGGATGGCGAGCACGATGATCAGGATGATCAGCCCGACCAGGACGGTGACCATGGTGCGCAGGGCGCCGCCGCCGCCGGGCTGCTGGGCCTGCTGGTAGCGCTTGAGGTTGGGATCGGTGGTGCCGAGGTCCATGCGCGGCGGAGGCTGGCGCAGGTTGTCGAGCGCCGGCGGCTTGGCCTTGGCCAGGTGCTTGTCGCGCGGGTTGTCGCTGGGCGCGGGCGCGGGGGTCTGGGCGAGGGTGCCGTGCGCCGGCGTCGGCTGGGCGGCGGGGACCGGGAAGGGGCTGCGCGGGGTGGGCGGCAGCACCGGCGCCGCGGGCGCGGGGCGCGGCGGCACGCGAGAGCCCTGCGGGGTGGCCGAGGTGACCGGCTGCTGGACCGGGGCCGGGGCCGGCGTCGGGGCGCTGGGCCGCACCTGCGTGGAGGTGGTGCCGCCGGGCAGCGCGGAGTTGGTGCGGCGGCGGTTGGCGGCGGGCGCGTGGTCCTTGTTGAGCTTCTCGATGACCAGGCGCGAGATCTCCTTCAAGGTGGCGAACACGCCCTTTCCTTCACGCGCCACGCCCTCGAACACCGGGGCGTTCATCGGGTTCATCTGCGCGTTCAGGTCGGCGATGGTCATCGCCCCCGGCAGGTCGCGCTTGTTGTACTGCAGCACCAGCGGCACGTCGTCGAGGGTGAGGTTCATCTCGGCGAGGTTGTCGCGCAGGTTCTGCAGCGACTCGAGGTTCTCGGGCATCTTGTCGGGCGACGAGTCGGCGACGAAGATCACCCCGTCGACGCCCTGCAGCACCAGCTTGCGCGTGGCGTTGTAGTAGATCTGGCCGGGCACGGTGTAGAGCTGGAACTTGGTGCGCATGCCGGCGACCTGGCCGAGGTCCAGCGGCAGGAAGTCGAAGTACAGCGTGCGGTCGGTCTCGGTCGCGATCGACACCATCTCGCCGACCGCCTCCTTCGGGGCCTTCTTGTGGATGATCTCCAGGTTGGTGGTCTTGCCCGACATGCCGGGGCCGTAGAACACCACCTTGCAGCTGACTTCGCGTTGGCCGAAATTGATCTGGACCATGTCTGTTCCCATGGGCCGCTGGGCGGCCGGCGTTCTGTCGTCAGAGTGAGAGGCGTTGGGCGAGGCGTTCGATGAAGGGCTTGGTCTCGAGCTGGAGCAGGGCGAGGTTGGCGGCGGGGTCGACCACCACCACCAGCCAGCCGTTGCCGGCGGCGGCGAGCAGCAGGCTGCCCTGCTCGCTGCCGGCCTGGAGCTGGCGCGGCGCGCCGAGCGCGAGGTGCTGGCACAGGCGCTGGCCGTGGTCGATGACTTCGCCCACGGTGGCGGCGAGCTGGGCCTCGTCCAGGCCCTCGCGCAGGGCCGAGGCCACGGTCAGGCCGTCGCCGCTGACCAGCAGCGAGCCGCCGACGCCGCGCACGCGGTTGAGCTGGACGAGGATCTCCTGCATGGTCAGGCCGCTCCCAGGTCGTGGAGCGCCTGGCGGGCGCGCAGTTCGAGCATCGCCGGGCGCACGCCCGACTCGGTGAGCGCGACCACGGTGTAGTCGCCCTCGCGGCGGAAGGCGAAGATCTGGCCTTGCGCGGCGGTCATCGACCACACCGCCAGGCGCGGCGTGCCGGCGGCGTCGAGCGCGCGCACCGCGGCCGCGGTGATCTCGGCGGCGAGCCCGGCGAGCAGGTCCTCGATGTCCGCCGCCAGGCCGACGCTGGTCACCACCCGGCCGCGCGCGTCGGCGACCAGCGCGCCGCGCACGCCGCTCTCGGCGCACAGCGCGGCCAGTCCGGTCGGGCGGGCCGCGGAGGGGCTGGCGGTGGCGGGCTGGGCCGCGCGCGCCGGCGCGGCGCTGCCGGGCACCGCGGTCGGCGGCCGCGGCGGCGCCGCCGGGCGCGCCGTGGCGCTCTCGGCGCCCGCGGGGCGCAGCTGCTCGATGCGCTGCAGGATGGCCGGGTCGTTGGGCTTGAAGGTGAGGATGTGGCGCAGGTGGCTGAGCGCCTGTTCGATCTGGCGCTCGCCGATGTAATGCTCGGCGAGCAGGTTGTGCGCGGTGTAGCTGCGGCTGTCGCGCTCGGTCGCGCTGAGCAGGTGCTTGACCGCCTCCGCCTTGCGCCCGGCGGCCAGTTCGATCTCGGCCAGGATCACGTAGGCCTGGCCGTTGCGCGGGAACTCCTTGATGCAACGCCGGCACGCCTGCTCGGCGCCGACGTCGTCGCCGCCGGAACGGACCAGCTCCGCGAGCCGGTTGTAGGCCGACGCGGACGGGAAGTTCTCCACCTTCTTGCGCAGGCGTTCGAGTTCGGATTCCACCCGGGACGTCCTCTCGTGGCTGGGTCGGCTGATCTGTCCAGTACGCTCATCGACGATGGGCGCTTCGGGATAGGTCCGGTCGGGATAGGGGCTTATCTGCGGAGTCTCATAGTCGTAGGGATCTCCGCAGTCAAGGCGGGCCAAGGCCCCGTGTCTGCCTGCGGACAGGTCTGGCGGCCCGCGCGGGGCGACGGAAGCGGTGTGTGGGCGCGGGATTCCATGTCCTGACCTTACACCGCGGAGAGGCGTCTGTAAACCGCAGCTGAGCCGGCGTGCCGGCAAGGGTGCCGGTCACGCGAGCGTTTGACCCCGGCGGGCCGGGGTCCAGGCTGCGCCCGCTGGAGAGCGGGCGGGCATGCGCAGGCTGGTGTTCGTGGTCAATCCCGGCAGCGGCGGCCGGCGCGGGGCGTGGCTGGCAGAGCGGCTCGCCGCCCAGGTCGGGGCTGAGGCCGTGCACCTGCTGGGCCGCTGCGATCTGGCCGCCCTCGCGCGGGGCCTGGCGGGCAATGGCCCGGAGGCGCCTGCCGCGCTCGTCGCCTGCGGCGGCGACGGCACCGCTGCAGCCGTCGGGCACGCCCTTCATGCCGCTGCGGGAACCGCTGGCACGGCCCTGGGCATCATCCCGCTCGGGACCGGCAACGATCTCGCGCGCGCGTGCGGCTGGCGGGCCGCGGTCGCCGACGATGCCGGGCTCGCCGCTGCGCTCGCGCGCCTGGCGGCGGCGCCGGTGCGTCCGCTCGACCGCTGGGAGCTGCACGGTCCGGGCGGCGCGCGCGGCTGGTTCAACTACTGGAGCCTGGGCCTGGATGCGCGCATCGCCACGCGCTTCCACCAGATCCGCCACCGGCACGGCGCGTGGTTCCCCTCGCCGCTGGCCAACCGCCTGCTCTACACCGCGCTCGGGCTGCGCGAGCCGCACCGTCCGCTCGCCTGCCGGATGCGCGCCGGGCCGCCGTTGCCCGGCTGGGCCGCGGCGCTGGTGGTGGCGAGCATCCCCAGCTACGCCGGCGGCGCGCGGCTGGCCGCGGACATGCGTGCGGATGATGGGCGGCTCGAACTGTTCGCGCTCGCCGCCGGCCTGCCCCTGGGGCTGGTGGCGAGCGGCCTGCGCCGGCCGTACCGGGTGGCCAGCGCCAGCGGCGTCGACCTGGATCTGGTCGCCGGCATGGCCATGCAGCTCGATGGCGAGCCGGGCTGGGCGCCAGCGGGGCACTACCGGGTGCGTTCGGGGGGACGGATCGCGGTGCTGGTCGGCGACGAGGGCGTTTGAGCGGGCAGCGCATGGTGCAGTCCGTCGATCCGACGCCCCGCCGCCCTCGACAGCGCCGGGCGCCCGCGTACGTCAACTACCCATGAGGTGCTCCATGCCTGCTCCCCACCGCGTCTCCCTCCGGCTCGGCGCCTGCGCGCTGCTGCCCGGCCTGGTCGCGCTGCTGCTGCTCGGCGGCTGCGGCGACGAGCGCAAGGAGATCTACTCGACCAATCCCACGCCGGTGGTCGACGAGAAGGAGAAGGCCCTGCGCGACGACCTCGCCAAGCTCGCCAAGGGCAAGGACCTGGACGATCCGGCCAACTCCGTCGTCTACGACGAGGCCAAGCGCAGCCTGATCAGCCGCGGCGCGACCATCGAGACGCGCCTGATCGAGACCCTCGGCTCCAGCACCGACTGGGGCGTGCGCCTCGGCGTGGTCGAGGTGCTGTCCGCCACCGGCACCAAGCGCTGCGTCGAAGCGCTGATCGGCGCGCTCGAGGACCCCCAGCCGCTGATCGCCTACAACGCCGACAGCATCCTGCGCGTGATGTGCCACCACCGCGAGATCCCCGAGCACGGCAAGCCGACCGGCGCGAACGGCCTGCCGCCCGTGCCGCTGCGCGATCCCAAGGCCCTGGCGCTGGACGCCGACGAGAAGATCTGGGTGGCGTGGTACGGCGAGCACCACGCGGCGCTGCACAAGGCGTGGGCCGATTGGTGGTCGATGAACCGCGACCGGACGAAGATCGACTGAAACCGGCTGCGCCTTGGCAGGGGGCGCTGGCGGCCTACGCTCGGCGGTCACTCCGGGGGCAGCGCCGATGATCCGCCACCTCCTGCCGCTCCTGGCCCTGCTGATCCTCCTGCCGCCGTCCGGGTCGACCGCCGAGAGCGCCGCGGATCACCCCGGTGCGGGCACGGCGCCGCCGTTCGCGGAGGTCCTGGACGCCCAGGCCTATGCGCGGCTGGCGGCGCCGCGGCTCGAAGCCATGCACGTGCCCATGCTGTTCGCGTCCACGCGTCCCCACCAGGGCGCGCTCATCGTCGCGGTCGCACCGGGGCAGCAGGGGAGCCGGCTCGGACTCCGTCCCGGCGACATCATCACCAGGCTCGATGGCCGGATCGTGCCCTGCGACCAGGCTTTCATGGATCGCCGCAAAGCCGGGCCGCAGACCGTGACCGTGTGGTCGGAGGGCAGCGGTGAGCGGGACGTGGCCCTCGCCCCCGGCAGGATCGGCATCAACAGCGGCGACACGTGGGACGAGCGGCTGGCCTACCTCCGCTCGCCGGGTCGCGATCCGGCCGCGGACCTGGACCTGTTGCTGGCCTATGACGCCATCGAGTGCCAGCCGTGCGACGTGCGGCTGTGCGAGACCGCCCTGGCCCGGAGCGCCAAGGCCTCGGGGGCCACGTGGCCGTGGCTGCGCGTGGCCTGCCAGCTCGAACTCGCCCAGGGCCGTTTCGACGACGCGCTGCGCTGGGGGCGGCTGGCGCTGGCAGCCGGCTCCGACGAGGCGGTGCGCGCGCACTGCGCCTGGCTGCTCTACATCGTGGCCACGCGCGGCGGCCACCTGCAGGAGGCGCGGGACCTGCTCGACGCCCAACCGTACGCGGTCGCCGTCAACGGCATCGGCGAGGCCGGGGCCCAGCGCGAGGTCCTCGATGGCCTGCTCGCCAGCGCCAAGGCCTTCCCGGGTGCGGGTGGGCTGCCGCTGGCGTCACCGACCCTCGCCGCGCTGCGCGAACCGGTGGGCGGTTTCACCGCCCTGGACGCGGTGAGCGCGCCGTTCGCAGCGGCGCTGAACGCGGGTTCCGGATCGCTCCCGGCCGGACTGCTCCACGGCGGGCGCACGCAGATGGTCCTCGGTCCGGCCTGCCGCAACGGCGTCCTGAGCGGCGCGGTCTCGTTCCCCGCGCAGGATCCCGTCGACCAGTCGGTGAGCCACCAGTGCTGGATCGCCCTGTGGGACGCCCAGGCCGGTCAGGGGCGGGCGATCGCGACCGTGGACCTGGCGGCGAACGGCTGCGTCTACGCGGTTCCGGACCGCGTGGCCTCCTTTCCCGTTCCCCTCGGCGTCCCTCCGGGCACCGCGACGCACGCCTTCCGCCTGGGTGTGGTCGGTCAGCGCCTGCAGGTCCAGGTCGACGGGATCGACGTCCTGATCGCCCCCGTCGGGATGGACCCGGCCCAGCGCCAGCTCGGCGTCGCGATCACCATGCAGAACGGCGGGGTGGTCTCGGAGCTGGTGTGGAAGATCGAACCGGCGGCGAAGGTGGCGGTCGGGGCGGCGGATTTCTGAAGCGGGGCGGATCCAGGCCCAGGTCGGTGGCGCAGCCGCTCGACCGGGGCTGGTGCTCCGACCGCGCGGGGTGGTGCAGCTTCGACCCCGCGGCGCTGGCGGGCCGTGGCGGCGGCGGCACGATCGCGCCATGCCCAAGCCGCCCGCGGCGGCGGATCCCTCCAGCGCGATGGACCTGCCGACCACCCTCGCCGAGAAGATCGCCGCGCTCGGCGACGGGCCGGGGTGCTACATCTACAAGGACGCGGCGGGGCTCGAGATCTACGTCGGCAAGGCCAAGAACCTGCGCCGGCGCGTGGCCAGCTACTTCCAGGCGCGCGATGGGCACCCGGCCAAGACCCTGCGCCTGGTGCAGGAGACCGCCGACCTGCAGGTCATCGCCACCGACAGCGAGGTCGAGGCGCTGCTGCTCGAGAACGTGCTGATCAAGGAGCTGCAGCCGCGCTTCAACATCAAGCTCAAGGACGACAAGACCTACCCGCTGCTGGCCATCACCCGCGAGGCCTTCCCGCGGGTGTTCTGCACGCGCGACCGCGACCTGCCCGAGATCGACTTCTTCGGGCCGTTCGGTTCGGCCAAGGAACTCTACCGCGCCTACCACTTCCTGATGCGCGTGTTCCGCTTCCGCGTCTGCGACCTCGACCTGCGCGAGGACGACCCGGCGCGGCGCTCGTTCAAGCCGTGCCTGAACTACCACATCAAGCGCTGCTCGGCGCCGTGCACCACGCGCGTCTCGCAGGCCGACTACGGCGAGGACATCCGCGCGCTGCGCGCGTTCATCGGCGGGCGGAACAAGGGCGCCGTGGTGGGCTCGCTGCGCGAGCGCATGAAGCGCGCGGCGGGCGAGCTGCGCTTCGAGGACGCGGCGCGCTGCCGCGACCAGATCACCGCCATCGACCGGCTCAAGGAGCGCGGCCGCCTGAAGGACTACGACGAGCCGGCCGCGCCGACCATCGACATCCACGCCGGCATGGAGCGCCTGCGCGCCCACCTCGGCCTGGCCGCGCCGCCGCGCGTCATCGAGGGCTTCGACATCGCCCACCTGCAGGGCACGCACGTGGTCGCGAGCCTGGTGCAGTTCGTCTCGGGGGTGCCGAACAAGGACGCCTACCGGCGCTTCAAGATCCGCGGCGAGGCCGGCGACGGCGACCCCGGCAACGACGACTTCGCGGCCATGCGCGAGGTCGTCGGCCGGCGCTACGCGCGCCTGCGCGACGAGGCCCAGCCGCTGCCCGACCTGGTGCTGATCGACGGCGGCCACGGCCAGCTGGAGATGGCGCGCGCGGTGCTGGCGGAGCTCGGCGTCGCGCTGCCCTGCATGGTCGGCCTGGCCAAGCGCGCCGAGACCATCGTGCGCCTGGACGGCAGCGAGGTGGTGCTCGGCCGCCGCGACGCCGGGCTCAAGCTGCTGATGTACGTGCGCGACGAGGCGCACCGCTTCTGCCGCCGCTACTTCCACCTGCTGCAGCACAAGGCCATGGCCGCCCCGGCGGCGGTCCCGCCGCCGGCGCCGGGCTGAAGCAGGACCGCGCCGGCGGGGATGTGGAGCCGGGCTCAAAACCTCCCTTCCACGCGGTCGGTTGAGCCTGGACCACGGTCATCGCCGCAGAGACGCAGAGTTCCGGAGAGGGCCGCAGAGGATGGCCACCATGGTTGAATCGCGCCCAATCCCGGCTCAGTCCTCTGCGGCCCTCTCTCCTTCCCCTCTGTGTCTCTGCGGCGACGACCGTGGGGCTCGGCACGAATCCCGGGACGAGGGGACCCGGGTTGGCTTAGCGACCGCCACTGACGGGGAAGCGGGCTGAAAACGTCTTGTCGGCGGGATGGGTGGGGATAACAAGGCTGGGCCGCTCGGACCGCCGTGCGGACGGAACTTCCGCTGCCGTCGCCCCTGCGGGGCACCACCCTTCCGGGGACCCATGAGCCAGGCCGCCAGCTGCACCATCGCCGACCTGCCGCCGGGCACCGTGCGCGACCGCCTGGCCGAGGCCACCGCCGGGGGCACCGTGCTGACCATCGACTGCGCAGCGCGCCCGCGCCTGCCGGTGGCCTTCCTGGCCGCGGTGGTCGACGGCGCGCGCTGGGGCTTCGTGCGGCTGACCGGCCTGGCGCCGGCGGCGCGCATCGCCGTCCAGCTCTGCGACCGCACCGGCAGCCTGGCGGGCCCGCCGCCGACGGTGATCGGCGAGTCGCCCCTGCTCATCACCCTCGACGACCGTGGCCGCGTCCAAGTGCGCCCGAGCAAAGGGCTCGCCCAGCACCCCTTCCTGAGCGACCCCGACGCCCACGAGTGGCTGCGCGGCCTCGAAGCCAGCGCGGTCGAGGTCGACCTGCGCGAGCACGAGCACATCAACTCCCTGACCGTCGCCTGGCTCCTGCACCTCAACCAGGCCTGCGCCCCGGTCCCGGTCAGCCTGGTGCGCGTCAGCCGCCAGGCGCTCACGCAGCTGACGCAGCTGCGGTTGAACCACCTGATGGCGATCTCCGCGATCTGAGCGACCAACGCGCATCGCGGAACCTGGAGACGGATAGAACCGCAGGGGGCGCAGAGGGGGACGGCGCGAGGCCGCAGAGTGGAGGAGTCGGGAGATCCACCCCACTCTACCGACTTCCGACCTCTTTTTCACTGCTCAGGGAAGGGCCGGCCGTCCTCTGCGGCCCTGAGCCGTCCATCTCTGCGCCCTCTGCGGTTCTATCCTGCTGTCTCCCGATCTCATCGGAACCCAGGGCATCACGCGGATAAGGCTCACAGGTTGAAGTACTTCGCCCCCGGGTGGTGCACGATGATCGCCGAGGTCGACTGCTCCGGGTGGAGTTGGAACTCCTCGGAGAGCTCGATGCCGATGTCCTGCCAGCGCAGCAGCTCCTGCAGGTGCCGCTGGTCCTCCAGGCGCGGGCAGGCGGGGTAGCCGAACGAGAAGCGGCTGCCCTGGTAGCCCTGGGTGAACAGGTCCTTGAGTTCGAGGGCGTCCGCGCCCGCGATGCCGAGCTGCTGGCGGATGCGCTTGTGCCAGTACTCGGCGAGCGCCTCCGCGGTCTCGACCGAGAGCCCGTAGAAGTACAGGTACTCCTGGTAGTCATCGGCCTTGAACAGGCGCTGGCAGTGCTCCGACGCGATGGCGCCCATGGTCACCACGTGCAGCGGCAGCACGTCGCGCGCGCCCGCCGCCCAGGCGGCGGGCGGGAAGAACGCCTGCTCGCCGGCGAGCGCCGGCGCGCCGCGCGCGCGGAAGAAGTCGCTGATGCACAGGTGACGCGACTTCTCCTGCATCTGGCGCGGCAGGTTGAAGCGGCAGCGCTCGGCGCCGCTCTCGGGGTCGAAGACGATCAGGTCGTTCTCGTGCGCGGCGCACGGCCAGAAGCCGTAGACCACGCGCGGCGCGAGCATCTGCTCGCGCGTCGCCAGCTCGACCCAGCGCTTGAACACCGGCTCGGCCTCGCGGTCGACCAGCTCCTGCCACTGCGCCTGGCTCAGCTCCTGGCCCTGCCGGAAGCCCCACTGGCCGCGGAACAGCGCGTTCTTGTTGATGTAGCGGGTGATGGTCGGGATGTCGAGTTCGCTGCTCTCGACGATGCGCCGGCCCCAGAACGGCGGCTGCGGGATGCGCGGCGCCGCCGGCACGTCGGACGGCACGTAGGCCTTCCCGGCCGCCAGCTTCTCCTCGAGGATCTCGTTGGCGGTGCGCACCGTCGCGGCGCGCGCGGTGCGCGTGGTGAGCTTGTAGCGCTCCTTGGGGATCTGCGCGCACAGCTCGTCCATCAGCTGCAGGCCGTCGAAGGCGTCGGCCGCGTACCACACGCGGTGCGCGTGGCCCTTGGCGTCGGCGCCGACGGTGTCCGCGCTGTAGATCGCGCGCAGGTCGTTCTCGACGTAGGCGCGGTTGAGCGCCGCGCCGCCGAGCACCACCTGGTAGGGCAGCTTGCGCGCCGCCAGGTACTCGAGGTTCTCCTTCATCACCACCGTCGACTTCACCAGCAGGCCGGACATGCCGATGGCGTCGGGGTGGTGCTCGTCCGCGGCCTTGAGGATGTCCTCGATCGGCTGCTTGATGCCGAGGTTGACGACCTTGTAGCCGTTGTTGGAGAGGATGATGTCGACCAGGTTCTTGCCGATGTCGTGGACGTCGCCCTTGACCGTGGCCAGCACCATGGTGCCCTTCTGCTGGCCCTCGACCTTCTCCATGAACTGCTCGAGGTGGCTTGCACGCAGGCCTTCATGCACGCCGCCGACTGCAGCACGAACGGCAGCTGCATCTTGCCCGAGCCGAACAGCTCGCCGACGGTCTTCATGCCGTCGAGCAGGAGCTCGTTGATGATCTGGATGGGGGTGTACTTCCCGCGCGCCTCGTCGAGGTGCTTCTCGACGCCGATCTTCTTGCCGTCGATGATGCGCCGCTTGAGGCGCTCCTCGATCGGCAGGGCGAGCTCGGCGTCGGCCGACTGGGCGACCGCGCCGACGGTCTTGGTGAAGTGGTCGACGAAGCGGAACAGCGGGTCGTAGGTGCACTCGCCGTCGGCGGCGAACTCGCGCCGGTCGTAGATCAGGTCGAGCGACATCTTCAGCTCGTCGGCCGGGATCTGGTTGACCGGCTTGATCTTCGCCGCGTTGAGGATGGCGCTGGTCAGGCCGCGCTTGACCGCCTCGTCGAGGTAGACCGAGTTCAGCACCTGGCGCGCGTTCGGCTTGACGCCGAACGAGACGTTGGACAGGCCGAGCACGAAGCCGACGTCGGGGAAGCGCGCGCGCACCTGCTCGATGCCGTCGAGCGTCCACACCCCGAGCTTGCGCGTGTCCTCGTCGCCCTGGGTGATGGGGAAGGTCAGCAGGTCGAAGAGGATGCCCGAGCCGGGCAGGCCGTGGTGCCTGGTGATGCGCTCGTACATGCGCGTCGCGATGGCCAGCTTGCGCTCCACCGACTTCGCCATGCCGGCCTCCTTGTCCTCGTCGATGGTCAGGGCGACCAGCGCCGCGCCGTAGCGCTTGGCCAGTCCGCAGACCTTGTCGAACTTCTCCTCGCCGTCCTCGAGGTTGACGGAGTTGATGATCGCCCGGCCGCCGAGGTGCTGGAGCGCGACCTCGAGCACGTCGAGCTGGGTGGTGTCGACCATGATCGGGATGGTCACGGCGGTGGCGAAGCGCCTGAGCGTCTCGTCCATGTCGCGCTTCTCGTCGCGGCCGGTCCAGGCCACCGAGACGTCGAGCACGTGCGCGCCCTCGGCGACCTGCTCCTGGGCGAGGTGGACCATGCCGTCCCAGTCGTCCTTGAAGAGCAGCTCGCGGAAGGCCTTCGAGCCGGTCGCGTTGGTGCGCTCGCCGACGATCAGGATGCCCGCGTCCTGCCGCAGCGGCGTGCTGGTGTAGAGCGAGGACAGCGAGGGCGGCGCGTAGACGTCGCGGCGCGCGCGGCCCGGAGCCAGGCCGTGGATGGCCGCGGCCACCGCGCGGATGTGGTCGGGCGTGGTGCCGCAGCAGCCGCCGACCGCGTTCAGGCCGTACTCCTTGATGAACTTCACGTGCCACCGCGCGAGCTCGTCCGGGGTCAGGTCGTAGGCGGCCTTGCCGCCGACGTTGCGCGGCAGGCCGGCGTTGGGCAGGCACGACACGAAGCGCGTGGCGTGCTCGCCCAGGTGGCGGACGTGCGAGTCCATCAGGTCGGGCCCGGTGGCGCAGTTCATGCCGATGACGTCGATGGGCAGCGACTCGAGCGCGGTCAGCGCGCCGGCGATGTCGGTGCCGGTGAGCATGGTGCCGGTGGCCTCGATGGTCACCTGCGCCTGCACCGGCACCTCGCGGCCGAGGTCGCGCATCGCCGCGCGCGCGGCCAGCACCGCGCACTTGATCTGCAGGATGTCCTGGGCGGTCTCGAACAGGATGAGGTCGGCGCCGCCGCGCAGCAGGCCGCGCACGCCGGTGCGGTAGGACGCGAACATCTCGTCCCAGCCGATCGCGCCCAGGCTGATCATCTTGGTGCCCGAGCCGAGCGCGCCGGCGACGAAGCGCGGCCGCGCAGGGGTGGAGAAGTCGTCCGCCGCCTGGCGCGCCGCGCGCGCGGCCAGTTCGGCGAGCTCTTCCGAGCGGTCGGCGAGGTCGAACTCGATGAGCGCGTGCGGGAAGGCGTTGAACGAGTGGGTCTCGACCACGTCGGCGCCGGCCGCGAAGTACTTGCGGTGGATGCTGCCGGCGATCTCGGGGCGGGTGAGGTGGATGAGCTCGACGCAGCCGTCCTGCTTGCCGGTGCCGAGGTCGCTGGGGGCGAGGTCGAACTTGAACAGCTCGGTGCCGAAGCCGCCGTCGAAGATCAGCACGCGCTCGCGCAGGGCCTTGAGGTAGGGGAACCTCGCCGCGCGCGCGTCGCGGCGGTAGCCGAGGTGGTCGGTGGGCTCCTCGCCCCAGCCCGAGCCCTGCGGGACGTGGCGGTGGTGCGGGCAGGCGGTGTCGCAGGCGTGGCCGGCGGAGCCGTGCGCGGTGGTCGGGGCGGTCATGGGCGGGGCTTCTTCGCGGCGGTCGGGGCGGTGGGAGCGGTGGGAGCGGGCTGGCGCGGCGCGTCGCCGCCGCTGCGGTCGCCGCCATCCGCCGCGCGTTCCGCGCACAGGATGAGGGTCTGGAAGCGCGGCAGGCGGGTCTCCGCCGGGAGGGTGTAGAGCTGGTGGCCGCCGAGGCCGCGCGTCCAGCGGCGCAGGTCGGCCGGCGCGAAGCCGCGGTGGCGGTGGCCGAAGGCCTCGGCCTCGGCGAAGGCGTGGCTGGCCAGTGTCAGCACCAGCAGCCGGCCGCCCGGGGCGAGCACGCGCGCGGCCTCGGCCAGGGCGCGCGCCGGGTCGACGACGTACTGCAGGCTCTGCAGGAACAGCACGCTGTCGGCGCTGCCGTCGGCCAGCGGCAGGGCCTCGCCCGGGGCGGCGACGAAGGCGACGTCCGCGAGGCCGAGCGCGGCGACGCGCGCGCGCCCGGCGGCGACCATCGTCGGCGCCGGGTCGACGCAGGTCAGGGTGGTCGCGCGCGGCGCGAGCAGTTCGACCATCGCGCCATCGCCCGCACCGACGTCGACGCAGCGCCCGAAGCGCGCGAAGTGCAGCAGGCCGTGGCACAGGCTGTCCCACGAGCGCCCGGGCGCGTACTCGCGGTGCAGGCTGCCGGCGACGCGCTCGACCCAGCTGCGCCCGCGCTGGGCGCGCAGCTGCCTCGAGCCGCTCGCGGTCGCCGGCGAAGCGGCTCTCCTGCCGCGACAGGTCGCGCACCGTGGTCCAGGTCGCGCGCAGTGTCTGCTTCGAGGTCCTCGCGCAGGCGGTAGCGGCGCGCGCTGCCCTCGGCGAGGTCGTGGATCAGTCCCGCGGCCTTGAGCTTGGCGAGGTGGCCGCTGATCGAGCTCTGGCCGAGGTCCAGCACCTCCTGCAGCTCGGCCACGGTCAGCGGCTCGGCCTCGAGCAGGTGCAGGACGCGCAGGCGCGTCTCATCGGCGAGGATGCGCAGGTGGTCGCTGAGCGGCATCTCTCCATCGTCACATCACGATGGAGCGATGCAATGCTCAGTGCGGCGTGGCCAGCGCCGGCGCCGTGGCGTGCTCGCGGTACGCGAGGTCGGCGAACAGCGTGCCCAGCGCGGCGGCGTCGTCGGGCGAGACCGCGTCGGTGCCGGTGCGCGCGGCGATCGCCAGGACCAGCTCCAGCGCCTCGCACCAGCTCGGGTCGTTGGCGGCGAGGCGGGTGTCGAGCAGGTTCCAGGCGGTCTGCCAGAACTCGGCCGGCTGCTTGCAGGCGGCGCGCGCGGAGCGCTGGGCGACGGTGAGGTCGCCGCTCTGCACGGCCTCGGCCAGCGGCCGGGTGGCCGAGTCCAGGCAGGTGCGCACCGGCGCCATGCCCGCCTGGTTGCGGCACCACCAGAGCTGGTGGGCGAGCTGCGCGAGCAGGGTGGCGAGCAGTTCCGGCGGGGTCCACGCCGCGAGCTGCTCGCAGGCCATGCTGCCCATCAGGATGTGCAGCAGGTGGCGGTTGCGGTCGTGCAGCTGGATGCGCATCTGCACGGTCAGGGCGCCCAGCACCCAGGCCAGGGTGGGCAGGTCGGCGCTGATGCCGAGGTGTTCGGCCATCACCACGTGCGCATCGCGCGCGGACGGGGCCACCAGCATGCCGCGCAGGCTCGAGACGCTGGCGCTGGCGTTGCTGTAGGCGGTGGGGAGGTCGCGCTGCCAGGCGATCAGCTGGCGGCTGGTCAGCTGGCTGCCCGGCGGCATGCGCCGGGTGGCGAGGCCGGCCAGGAAGCGGGCGCGCAGCAGCGGACGCTCTTCGCTGGTGACGTGCGGCCACAACTCGCACAGTCCGGACAGGCAGGCGAGCTGCATGCCGGTGTCTTCGGGGTGTTCGATCACCAGGGGGGCGAGCTGGGCGCACAGCCCCTTCTCGTCGCTCGGAATGGGCGCGGCCAGGATCACGCCGGTGTAGGCGCCGGGCGGGTCCGCGGGCAGTTCGCCGGCGCGCGCCAGGGCCGCCTGGCGCAGGCGCACGGCGTTGGGATCCGCATCGCCGAGGGAGGCGGCGCTGCACAGCGCCAGCGCCCGCTCGCCGAATCCGCCACCGCTGAGCACGCTGGAAATGACGGCGCGTGCTGACGAGTGGTGCATGATCCGCTACAGTACGGAAGTGCTGCTCATCGCAAGAGCGTGCATCACGCAGTCGCTCCGCGTGTAGCAAGCCGGACGCAAGGTGCAGGCAGTGGTCAGCGTCTAGGCGTCTTCGTCTCCGTGCGGAGACAGGTTGGCCGCCGGATCCGGCCACGCGCAGCGCGGGGGCGCCGCGGCGGCGGTGCGTTCGAGGAGCAGGTACATGATCGTGCAGCCCTCCTCCTTCTTGTACCGCTCGAAGACCGTGGGGAAGCGCGTCGGGATGTCGATGCGGTAGCCGGCGGGCGGGTGGAGGTTGGTCCACAGACCGGGCAGGGTGGTGAGGTTGGAGAGCACCTGCAGCGCGTAGTTGTGGGTGTCGCTGGCGAACACCAGGCGTCCGCCAGGGGCCACCGCGTGGCTGAGGTCGAGCAGGAACGAACGCGTCATCAGGCGGCGGCGGCGGTGGCCCGGCTTCGGCCACGGATCGGGGAACAGGATGTAGGCGCGCTGCAGGCTGGCCGGGGCCAGGCGCAGGCGCACGAAGCGGTGCGCCTCGGCGCCGAACAGGCGCACGTTCGTCGCACCCAGCTTCAGGCACTTGTGCGCGGTCTTGGTCACGCGCAGGTCGTCGTGCTCGACGCCGATGAAGCGCTCGCCGGGATGCGCCGCCGCCATCGCGCTGATGAACTCGCCGTGGCCGAAGCCGATCTCCAGGCGTGTCGGTCCGGTGCAGCCGAAGAGCGCGTCCGCATCGACCGGCGCGTCCCCCTTGCTGCCGACCAGGGTGGCCTGGGCCGCGTTGCGCACGCGGTAGCGCTTCATGCCGGTGGTGACCATGGCCGCAGGCTCTACTTGAGCGGCGGCGGCGCAACTCCGGTGGCGACCGTGGTCTTGCCGCCCGCATCGCCCGCGACGATGGTCACGCCGGGGTTGGGGCCATCGGGGATGACGGCGCTGCCGACGCCTTCCCAGCCCTCGCGTCCGCCCTGCGCCTGGATGGCGAACTGCACGGTGTGACCCGGCTTCAGCGGCACGCTGAAGGTGTTGTCGCCCCACTTCAGCTCCTGGCGGAACACCCCGGCCTCGCCGACCCCGTCGCCGCCGAGGAGGAAGACCGTGGTGCTGGAGAAGCTCAGCCCGACTCCGGTGCCGAAGGCGCTGCCGCCACCGCTCGAGAAGCCGGCGCCGACGCCCACGCCGACCGCGCCCTGGCGGTTGCGCATGCCGTTGACGAAGGCGCGGTCGAGGTGCACCTGGAAGGTGACCGGCACCCCGCCCTCGTCGCCATAGCGGCGCGCTTCGCCGCAACCATCCAGGGCGAGCAGGGCGAAGCCCGCGAGGAGCGCCAGGGGCAGGTGGTGGAAACGGAGGCGGACGGTGCTGTGCATGACGGCTCCTGGCTCAGAAGTCCGGCTTGCCCCCGGGGGCGGGAGCCGGCGCGGGATGGGCGGGCCTGCCCGCGCCCGGGGCCGGGCGGTTGCCCTTGCCGGTCGGCTTCCAGGTTGGCGCGGCGCCCCAGCCTTGGCCACCGAAAAGGGCATTCCACTTCGGCGCCTCGCCCGCCGCCGGCGCGGCGTACACCGTGCCGGCCTCGGTCACGGCGAACATCTGGCCCTTGCCGCTCTCCGGCCAGGCGTAGGCGATGAAGTGCTGCTCCTGCTCCCTGGCGGCGGCCTTGGCGGCCGGGCGCGGCGCATCGCCATCCGGCTCGCCGAGCGCGGCGCCCGCGCCGTCGGGCAGGAACACGGTGAAGCGGTAGCCGCCGGTCTCGCCGGCGGCGAGCGTCTCGTTGACCAGGGACAGCGTGCCTTGCGGCGCGTTGGCGGTGGCGCGGGCACCGCCCAATTCGCTGAGCAGGCCGAATTCGCCGCTGCCGTTTCCGTCCTGGTCGACGTAGGCGCCGGCCTGGAACGACAGCTCGGCGGGCACGATGCCCTTGAGGGTGGCCATGGCGCCCTTGTCGCCGCCGCCCTGGTTCTGCGCCAGGGCGCCGATCACGCCGAGCGCGGCGAAGGAGCCGATGCCGAACAGCCCGCGGTCCTCGACCACGGTGTGCCCGTCCTTGGTGCCGGCGACCAGGTAACCGGGTGCGGCCAGGCTCGCGGCCTTGGCCAGCCCCTGCAGGATCGCCTGGCGCTGCTGCGGGCTGAGGTCCTGGCGGCTCGCCAGGCCGATGCCGGCGAACTGGGTGAGCATGCGCAGCACGTTGCCGGTGTCGCTGCCGCCGATCAGGACGGCGTCGGCGGTGGCCTTGCCCAGGGCGAGGCTGCCGGTGGGGCTTTCGGCCCAGCCGCCGGGCTTGCCGGTGGTGAAGCCCGCAGCGAGCTGCGGGTCGCTGGTGATGATCCAGCTGGTCTTGTCCAGGCCGATCTGCACCGGTACCGGGACGTTGGGGATGGGCAGCAGCGTCGCGGTGCCTTCGGCGGGCACGGCGGTCTGCAGCTGCGTGAGCGCGAGCCCGACGAGCTGGTCGATCGCCGGCGAGCGCGGCAACGCCACCGTCACCGCCGGGAAGGGCGCGCTCGGCGTCACCGCGAGCAGCAGCGTGCCGGTGAAGCCCTCCACCAGCTGGGCGAGGGTGCAGCTCAGCCCGACGCCCGCGAACTTCTGGTCGACCAGGGCCTCGACCTCATCGGGGGTCGAGCCCGCCCGCTTGGCGATGGCGCCCAGCAGCGGCGCGTGGAACTGCTTCCAGTAGGTCTTGCCGTCGACGCCGAAGCCGAGCACGAGCAGGGCGTTGGCCGGCAGGCGCGCGAGCAGCGCGCGGTCGACCGGCTTGGAGCCGGGACCGACGGTGGTCGAGGTGAAGCGCTCGAGCACGCCCTCGGGCACGATGCGCATCTGGTAGTCCATGTCGCCGACGAGGTTGGTCAGCGTGTCGAACGACTTAGCGTCGAAGCCCGGCGCCTTGGCGGCGATCTGCTTCATGATCTCGAGGTAGCGCGCGCCCGAGATGGTCGCCTCGATGTCGGCCTCGCTGGTCGGCGGCTTGACCGGCGCCAGTTCGGCCGGGGTCAGGTGCCTGCCGAAGACCAGGACCTGGCCGATGCGCGCGAGGACCTCGCTTTCGCCGGAGTCCTGGATGGCCTCGGCGGCGCCGGGGATGGTGATGGGCGTGCCGCCCTGGTCCTTGTCGGCGGCGATGAGCGCGGCGGCGACCTGGGGGGCCAGCGCGCCGAAGTCGGCCTCGGCGAAGACCGCGGCCTGGGGCACGGCGCCGGTGGCGTCGACGCGCAGCACGCGCAGCACGCCCCCGCGCAGGGCGGCGAGCGCGGCGAAGGGGTCGAAGCCGAGCTTGGCGGTGGCTTCATCCAGGCCCTTGCTGAACTCGGCGCGCCCGTTCGCGCTCGCCGGGTCGGACCACAGCTTGTAGTAGATGCTGGCCTTCCAGTGGTCGACCAGGCGCTGGCCGTCGCTGACCACCACCTCGAACGGCAGAGTCGGGGCGGTCGCGGCCTGTCCCTGGCAGGCGAGGGCGGAAAGCGCGCAGAGCAGGGATGGCAGCAGCAGGGCTGGACGGGACATGGTTTCCTTTCGCCTGGTGGCGGAAGCGCGATGCAGGCGCCCGAGCATGGCGGTACGGCATGGCGGCTCAAGCGCTGGCCGATGGCCGGAACCGCCTGAGCCGCCGAGCCTGGTGTACCGGCCACGGGTTGCTGCCGTTACAGAGCGGTCGACGCCGCAGAGACGCAGAGTTCCGGAGCGGGCCGCAGAGGACGACCCGAAAAGCAGGCAGCGTGCGCGCGCTGGCTCTGGCTGCAGGAAGCCCTGCCGACTTCCTGGCCGCACCAGCTCCTACCGCATGCCTCACTCTTCTCTGCGGCCCGCTCCGGGACTCCGCGCCTCTGCGGCAACGCCCGTCGGTCTCGTTCCGGCTGTGGGGCCGCGGTGACCTACAAGCCGCGGGCGAGCAGCCCGGTGGTCTCGGGCAGGCCGAACATCACGTTCAGGTTCTGGATGGCCTGGCCGCTGGCGCCCTTGACCAGGTTGTCCAGCACGCTGGTGATGATCAGGGTGCGGCCGTCGCAGACCGCGCCGAGGTCGGCGAAGTTGGTGCCGGCGACGTTGGCCACCTCGACCGCCTGCGGGGTCTTGCGGACGCGCACGAAGGGCCGCCCGGCGTAGGCCGCGGTCCACGCCGCGAGCACCGCGTCGGCGGTGACGCCGGGCTGCACGGTGGCGGTGAGCGTGGAGTGGATGCCGCGCGTGAGCGGCGCGAGGTGCGGTACGAAGGTGCAGTGCAGCGGGCGGCCGGCGGCCAGCGACAGCTCCTGGTCGATCTCGCCGGTGTGCTGGTGGCCGACCGCCTTGTAGCTGTGCAGGTTCTCGTTGAGCGCGTAGAACAGGTTGTTGTTCGACTCGAGGAAGCGCTTGCCCGCCCCCGAGACGCCGCTGTAGCTGATCGAGGCGAGCGGCGCCGCGGCGTCGAGCAGCCCGGCGCGCAGCAGCGGCACCAGCGGCAGCAGCACGCTGGTCGCGTAGCAGCCGGGGTTGCCGACCACGCGCGCCGCGGCCACCGCCGCGGTGTTCAGCTCGGTGAGGCCGTAGACCGCCTCGCCGAGCAGTCCGGGGCAGGCGTGGTGGTCGCCGTGCCAGGTGCGGTAGGCGGCGTGCTCGCGCAGTCGGAACTCGGCGCCGATGTCGACCAGGCGCAGGCCCTGGGCGAGCAGCTCCGGCACCACCTTGGTCACGTCGGGGCTCTTCTTGGCGAGGATCACCGCCTTGGCGCCGCTGGCGATCAGCTCCGCCGGCGTGTCGGCCGCCAGCACCAGGTCGGTCTCGCCCGCGAACGCCGGCACCGCGTCGGCGAGGCGCTGCCCGCCGAGCCGGTCGGAGCCCGCGTGCACCACGCGGAAGCCGGGATGGCCGAGCAGGATGCGCAGGGCGACCTCACCGGCGTAGCCGGTGGCGCCGAGCACGGCGACGGGGATGGGGGCGGCGGGCATGGTCGTGGTTTCCGGGCTGGACTGTGGCGCCTGTGCACGGCTGGCAAGGGAGGGAGGGGCTGGACCCTACCACCGCCCGCGTCCATCGCTGCCGATCACCCATTCTGCGGAAGCGCCCTGCGCCGCTACGGCTCCGGACGGCTGCGCGGTGGGCGGCGCGGCCCCTGCCGGCGCGAGCGCCAGCGGTGGGCGGCGGGCGATGCCCGAGCGGCCGGCCAACCTGCGGTAGTACGCGCGCACCAGGTGGTTGTTCGGCGCGATCAGGTAGGTCATCGAGATGGTGCGGTAGACCTCGCCGCGGGTGATCTTGACCTTGTGCTCGGCGTCGAGCAGGCGCGGGTCGTGCTCGGCGAGGCGCAGGGTGCGCACGGCGAAGAACAGCGGGGTCAGGCAGAACAGGCGGATGCGGTAGGCGCTGCGCGGCAGGCGCGTGCAGTAGGCCAGGGCGTCGTCGAGGTGGCCCTTGGCCTTGGCGATGAGCAGTTCCATGACCAGGCGCGACTGGCGCTGGCAGTGCGGAGCGAGCAGTTCCTCGGGGGCGATGCCGGCGAGCTGGCAGAGCTGGCGCGGCACGAAGCTCCAGCCGCGGCGGCGGTCGTCGGCGACGTCCTTGATGATGTTGGTGAGCTGCAGGCCCAGTCCGAAGCTGGTCGACAGCTCCTTGAGGCGGGCGTAGTGGCGGCGCGTCAGGCGCGGGTGGTGCAGGCGGAACAGCTCGGTGAGCAGGTGGCCGACGGTGCCGGCGACGAAGTAGCAGTAGCGGTCGAGGTCGGCGAGGCTGGCCAGGGCCTCGAGGCGGTCCGGGCGGGCGCGGCTGTGCAGCACCGCGAACTCGGCCATGCCGGTGCACATCTCCTGGACCCACGGGCGGATCGCCTGCTGCTGGTCGGCGCCCAGGCGGCGGAACTCGATCAGCACGGCGGCGCTCTCGCGCGCCAGCAGCTCGTCGTCGATGCGCGGGTTGGCGAACGCGGCGCGCAGCGGCGCCAGGTCGGCGCGCGGGTCGTCGAGCGCGGCGCGGAACAGCGCCAGCAGGCGCTCCTTGTCGGCCACGGGCAGGTCGGCGGTGTCCTCGATGGTGTCCGCGATGCGGCACAGCAGGTAGGCGAGCAGCACCGCGTGCGCGACCCGGGGCGGCAGCAGCCGGATGCAGGCGGCGAAGGTGCGCGAGACGCGCGGCAGCATCTCGCGGCAGAAGCGCCGCTCCCCGCCCGGCTCAGGCGGCGGCAGCGGCGGCGGGGCCGCGCGCGTGCGCGTGCGGGGCGTCGCGGTCATGGCGCGCCCGGCTCGATGTCCTGGCCGCGCGGTGCGCCGGCGTGCTCGGCACCGGCCCCGGGCGGGGACGGCAGGCCGCCATCCGGCGGCCAGATCACCTGCTGGCTGGTCAGCGCGCGCACCGCGACCAGGTCCAGCGCCACCGCGTCCCCGGCCTGGCGCACGCGGTAGATCCAGCCGCGGCGGTCGCACCACAGGGTGGCGGTGGCGCGGGCGTCCTGCTCCATCTCCACGCGCAGCAGCGCCAGGGCGCCTGCAGCCGTCGTGACCTGCTCGGCGGGGTGCACGGTGAAGACCGCGCTCTGCACCGCCGGCGCCATCCGGGCCAGGTCCGCGGCGAGCACGCGCGTGGTGAAGCGCTCGCCGGGCTGCAGGTCGGGCGGCAGCGCGATCACCACTCCCAGCCCCTGGTTCTCGTCGCCGCGCACGCTGGGGAAGTCGAAGGGGGTCGGCTGGCCGTGCGCGAAGCTCCAGGTGCCCGCCAGGCCCCGTTCATCGATGACGCCGGAGGCGGTGAAGACCAGGTCGCCGAAGGCGGCGTCGACGTCGACGGACTGCAGGCGCAGGCGCTGGTCGAAGTGCTCGCGGGCCTCGAGCAGGGCGTTGCGCCGGCCGTGGGGCGGCAGCTGCCCGGCCAGCCCCGCCAGACCGGGGAGCAGGGTCAGGTCCTCGATGGCGAGGCGGCTCGACAGCACGAAGGCCTCGGCCTCGGCGCCGAGCGCCAGTCGGCAGGTGCCGATGGGGACGCCGGGGCCGCCCTGGCGGCCGCCGCTGCGCACGCGGTAGGAGAACTCCAGGTTGCCGTTCGCCCCGAGGATGGCTCCCAGGTCGCGCCGTTCGCGCAGCCCCAGGCCCGGCAGGGCGTGGCGCAGGACGTGGCTGGTGAACAGCGCCAGCCAGCCGCACACCACCGCCAGGCGGATCAGGGCACCCAGGGTCATGCGCGCCGCTCCCGCTCAGTAGATCGGGAAGCTGCCGACGCGCGAGGTGCGCTGCGGCTCGTTGTCGGGACCGCCGCCGAGCGACAGGCTGAAGCCGAGGCCGATGCGGCGGTCGTAGAGCTCCCCGGTGGTGTTGTGCACGACGTCATAGAACAGGGTCAATTCACCATCCACCATGTGCCGCGTCAATTGCAGGCTCCACGCGTCCAGGAAGGGGCCGCCCGGCTGCAGCATGACGTCGGCGTCGAGGCGGTAGCGGTTGCCGACGATGGTCACGCCGGGGCGGTGCTGCCAGGCCTGGTCTGCGGTGACCGTGACGGGCGCGCCGGCCGCCGTCGGATCGTGCTGCAGGGTGCCGGTGTAGCGCAGCATCGCGTGCGCGGATGGGATCCAGCTGACGGTGACGTCCATGGCCTTGAAGCGCTGGTTCAAATTGTCGTAGTCGGCGTCGCCGGTCATCGTCAGGGTGGGGGTGGGGGTGCCCTGGACGGAGGCCTGCACGTCGACCAGGCGCTGGCCGGTCTGCAGGGTGCCGTCGTCGGCCGTGTGGAGCAGGTCGCGCTGGCGCAGGCCCCAGAAGGTCACCACGCTGGCGCGGAACAGGCCCCGGCCGCGCGTCAGGGCGGTGTCGAAACCGAGGGTCAGGTAGCGCTGGTCCTCGTCGAGCAGCTCGCGCGAGTCGCCGAAGTTGAAGAGCGGCAGGTCCTGGCCGTAGCCGCGGCTGGTGACGGCGACGCCGATGCGCGGTGTGAACGTGTGGGTCAGGCCGTCGCCCAGGTCGCCGATCATGCGCACGCGCAGCCCCGCGGTCTGGTAGTAGACGTGGCGGCCGGCGGGGTCCTCCTGCGCGACCCCGGCGAGGCGGATGTCCTGGTAGTCCAGGCCGCGCACCCCGATGGCGCCGTCGACGCCCAGCCCGCCCGCCCACTGCATGAACGACGCGGCGGTGTCGTAGCGGGTGCGCACCGTGGCGCTGTCGTCGAACTCGCGGCGCAGGTCCTCGGTCCAGAACTGCCCGCCGACGTGCAGCGGCCCGAGCAGGTGCAGCTCGGGCACCACGCCCTCCACACCCCACAGGCGGTCCGCGGTGCGCAGGAAGGGGTTGGCGCGGTGCTCGGTGTCGACGGTGAAGGCGCCGAGCGCGTCGCCCACGGTCGCCGCGGCGCCCTGGCGCGCGAGCGGCCTGGTCTCGAGGTCGCGGCGCAGGTAGTCGGTGCGGAAGCGCTCGTCCGGCGGCAGCCCGGCGCCGCTCAGGCCCGGGCCGGGCGCATCGGCGTCGGGCAGGGTCACGTAGCGCGCGGACAGCGCGGCGCTGGTGTCGCCACCCGACGCGTGCAGGCGCTGCTCGGCGTCGAGGACGTGCGCGGAGCGCGTCTCGAGGTTCTCCCGGTCGTCCGTCGGGCTCATGACGATGTCGTGCGGGGCGTTGAACCACTCGACCTGGCCGGCGCCCCACTCCGGGCTGCGCCACGAGGCGGTCGCCCCATAGGCCTCGCCGGTGCGGCTGTACGCGTCGCCGCGCACCTCGAAGCGCGGCCGCCACCCGAACAGGTCGGGAAGGTCGCTGCCGATCCAGAAGCGCCCGTAGTCGCCGAGGCGGTGCATGCTGCCGCCCTCGAAGCGCGTCCACGGGTAGACGTTGGTGAAGTCGCGGTAGGCCCACGGCACCCACAGCACCGGCACGCCCACCACCTTGGTGGTGGCCGACACCAGCTTCACGCCCTCCAGGTCGCGCGCCGCGCCGTCCCGGCCGGGATCCGGTTTGTCGCGCAGGTAGACGTGGGCGCTGGCCGCGTGCACGCTGACGATGCCGCCGTAGCCG